>DATJUQ010000029.1:0-2647 GCA_035502235.1 Allosphingosinicella sp. | reverse complement strand
AATAACGGGCGGATCCTCGACGTCGTCGATCCCTTCGGGAGCGCGCGCGAATCGCCGGCCGCCCGCGCCGGCCTCGTCCCCGGCGATCGCCTCGACCTCGCGCGCATGCGCTGCACCGCTCCGGCCAGCCCCACCTGCGCGAGCCTCGTCGCGGTGCTCGGCGACTTCGGTGGCCTGCAGTACACGCGGCCGGGCCAACGGATCACGCTCGCCGTCCTGGCGAAGGAAAGCGGATCGCTCCGCCGCATCCACCTCACCGCCGCGCTCGCCCCGCTCGACTGGCCGGCCCGCGTCGTGCTGCTCGCCGATACAATCGTCGGCGCCCTCTTCATTGCCGTCGCCTTCCACCTGGTCTGGACGAGGCCGGGCAGGATGACCTGGGGCTTCTTCCTGTACGCGATCTGGTTCAACCCGGGACAGACCTACGCCTTCTACGCCCTCCTCCGACCCTGGCCGCCGGCCGCGCTCGCCGAGCAGGCGCTGGAGGCGGTGGCACAGGGCGCCGCCTATGCCGGCCTGCTCGCCTTTGCGCTCCGCTTCCCAACCGGGGAGGCAGACCCGGCTTGGCGTCGCCTCGAGCCGGCGCTGCCCTGGCTTGGCGCCGTTGTCGCGACACTGACGCTGCTCGCCGGGGCCAATCTCTTCGGGCTCCCGACCGAAAGGATCAACGACGCGGTCTTCCTCTTTGGCTATCTCCTCGACGCTGCCGTCATCCTGGTGCTGGTGCTGCGCCTTCCCCGCCTCGCCCCGCAGGACGAGCAGCGCATGCGCTGGGCGATCGCCGGCTGCGCGATCGGCCTGCCCGCCTTCATCTTCGCCGAGCTCTGCCAATCTTCCGGCCTGCTCTACGATCTCTGGGGTGCCGTGCCGTCGCAGGTGGTGGTCGGGCTACTCTACCTTCTTCATGGCCTGATCGCCTATTTCGTCGGCACCGCAGTACGCCGTCGCCGTGTCGTCAGCGTCGCGATCCCCCTCCGCCGCGGCGCGATCCTGACCGCCCTCACGCTCACGCTCGGCGTGCCGGTCCTCTATCTGCACGACAGGCTCGTCGCGGCTTACGACGAGCGCCTGCATCTGCCGCAATGGATCTGGCCGATCATCGTCGGGCCGATCACCCTGCTCGCGTTCACCCGCCTGCACGAGATCTCCGTGGATTTCGCGGAACGCGCCTTCAACCGGCGTTACCATCGCGCCCAGGACCGGCTTCAGCATGCCGGTGAGGCGATGCTCAAGGCGCCCGATTTCGCCGCGATCGACCGGCTGCTCGCCGAAGTGCCGGCCGAAGGCCTCCGGCTCTCCTCGGCAGCCGTGTTCCGCTGGATGGAGGGCGCGCTCCGGCGCACCGGCCCGGCGATCGGCTGGCCGCCGGACGGGCTCGCCGCGCTCGATCGCGAGCAGGACGCCCCGATCGTCGCAACCCTCTCCCGCGGCGCACCGCTGCGTCTGCCGCGCGGTCAATGGCAACGCCCCGGCCTGCCGGGGGACGATCAGGCGCCGTGCCTCGCGGTGCCGGTCTGCGGCGCCGCCGCCGATGGCGTCGCCGTCGCCCTCTTCGGCCCGCACCTCACGGGTGCGGATATCACTGCCGACGAGCGCGAACTGCTCCACCGTTTCGCCGCCCGGGCCGCCCTCGGCTATGACCGGGTGGAGGCCGCGGCGCTCCGCCGCGAGGTGCGCGAGCTGCGCGCCGCCCTCCGACAAGTGGAGCCGAGCTCGCCTAGAGCAGATCGCGCCTGACTGGAATCGCGAAGCGATTCAGGGGCGCGTGAATCTGCTCGGCAAGACAAGGCTAGAGCGTGTTCACTCAGAGTGAGCACGCTCTAGCTCGACGGCAGTCCGGGAATGTTGACGCCGAAAGTCTGCAGCAGCAGCACGGCGTTGAGCGCCAGCACGATGACTGTGCCCGCGATCGCCGCGACGTCCGTCAGCCTGGTGTTGGCGAAGGCGCCCATGATGTCGCGCCGGCGCGTGAACATCACCAAGGCGATCATCGGGATCGGCAGCACGAACGAAAGAACGACCTGGCTGACCACCAGCGCCTCGGTCGCATTGACGCCGAGATAGACCACCACCAGCGCCGGTAGCATCGTCACCAGCCGCCGCACCCAGATCGGGATGCGGAAGCCGACGAAGCCCTGCATGATGAGCTGGCCGGCCATGGTGCCCACGGCCGAGCTCGAAATGCCCGAGGCCATCAGCGAGACCAGGAAGACGCCCGCCGCGCCGGCGCCGAGCAGCGGAGTGAGCGTGTGGTACGCGGTCTCGATCTCCGCGACGTCGCTGTGGCCGGCGTGAAACGCGGCGGATGCCATGACCACCATCGCCATGTTGACGAGCCCGGCGATGGAGAGCGCGATCACGGTCTCGCGGTTCGAGAACCGGAGCAGCCCCCTTCGCTCATTGGGATTGCGCGGCAGCACGCGGCCCTGGGTCAGCCCGGAATGGAGGTAGATCGCGTGCGGCATCACCGTCGCGCCGACGATGCCGACCGAAAGCGTCAGCGCCTCGGCGTTCGGAAGCGAGGGAAAAACCGAATGCAGTCCCGCCTGGCCCCACGCGACCGGGGCGATGAACATCTCGATCAAATAACAAAGCCCGATCACGCTCACCAGCGCGCCGATGATGATCTCCATCGGGCGGAAGCCGT
>DATJUQ010000028.1:0-15938 GCA_035502235.1 Allosphingosinicella sp. | reverse complement strand
GCGAGGTCGAACGCCGCGCGGGCATCGCACTCGCGGCGCCGCATGCGATCGCGTTCGACGAGGCCGACGATCATCTCGGCTGGAGCCCGCAACCCGATGGCCGCTGGACGCTCGGTGTGCATATCTTGAGCGGCCGCGTTGCGGACACGGAGGGACGTGCGCTGCGCAGCGCGCTGCGCGGCGTGATCAGCGCGTACGGCCCGGCGATCCGGCTAACCGCGCAGCAGAATCTCTTGCTGCAGGACGTCGATTCGGCCGATCGCGCCGGTATCGACGCGCTGCTGCGGGCGCAGGGCGTCGAGACCGATCCGGGCGCACTCGGCGTCCGTCGCGACGCGCTCGCCTGCCCCGCGATGCCGACCTGCGGACTCGCGCTCGCCGAATCGGAACGCGCGCTACCCGCGCTGCTCGAAGAGATCTCCGCGCTGATCGACGAGCTTGGATTGCGCGGCGAGCGCATCTCGGTGCGCATGACCGGCTGTCCGAACGGCTGCGCGCGGCCATACATGGGCGACATCGGTATCGTCGGCCGCTCGAAGGACCTCTACGACGTCTACGCCGGCGGCGATTGGGCCAACACCACGCTCAACCGTCTCTATCGCAGTTCGGTGCCGCGCGCGCAGATCATCGACGTGCTCCGTCCCGCGCTGCTTGCGTTGAAGCAGGCGCGTCATCAACCCATCCCCGTCTAACGAGAAGAGAGGAACCTCATGGCTCGCATCTACGAAAACATCGCGCAGACCTTCGGCAACACGCCGCTCGTGCGGCTTCCGCGGCTGGCGCGCGGACTGCACGCCGACGTCTTGCTCAAACTCGAATCATTCAATCCGGCCGGCTCGGTGAAGGACCGCATCGGGATCGCGATGATCGAAGCGGCGGAGCGCGCCGGACGCTTGCGCCCGAACACCGTCATCCTGGAGCCGACCAGCGGCAATACCGGTATTGCGCTGGCTTTCGTCGCGGCGGCGAAGGGCTATCCGCTGGTCCTCGTGATGCCCGACACGATGACGGTCGAACGCCGCAACCTGCTCAAGGCGTATGGCGCGCAGGTCGTCCTGACGCCGGGCGCCGAGGGCATGAAGGGCGCGGTCGCGCGCGCAAACGAGATCCAGCAGAGCGACCCGGCAAAATACTTCATCCCGCAGCAGTTCGAGAATCCGGCGAATCCGGAGATCCACCGGACGACGACGGCAGAGGAGATTTGGCGTGACACCGACGGCGCGGTCGACGTTTTCATCGCCGCCGTCGGGACCGGCGGCACCGTTACCGGAGTCGGCGAGGTGCTGAAATCGCGCAAGCCCGGCGCCAGGGTCGTCGCGGTCGAGCCGGACGCATCGCCGGTGCTCTCCGGCGGCGCTCCGGGCCCGCACAAGATACAGGGCACCGGCGCGGGCTTCGTTCCAGCGGTGCTCAATACGAAGATCTATGATGAAGTGATCCGCGTGACCGACGCCGATGCGATCGCAACCGCGCGCCGCGCCGCACGAGAAGAGGGCGTGCTCGTCGGCATCTCCTCGGGCGCGAATATCTGGGCTGCGCTGCAGGTGGCAGCCCGTCCCGAATCAGCCGGGAAGACGATCGTGACGGTCGCCGCCGACACGGGCGAGCGCTACCTCTCGCATCCGGTCTTCTCCGAGTACGAGGCGGTGGTGGTCGAACCGCAGTTGGTCACCGCGTAGATTCGGCGTGCGGCGGGTTCGGCAGCCAACTCTTGACCGCCGGGGTTACACTAGACGAGCATGCCGAACCCGCTGCAGACGTTTCTGAACGATCTGAAGACCCCGCTCGAGCGCGATCCAGCCGCCCGGACGCGGCTCGACGTCGTGCTCTCGTATCCGGGCTTCCATGCGTTGACGGCCTATCGCATGACCCACCGGCTCTGGCTTCTGCGCTTGACGACGCTCGCGCGCTGGTTCTCGCACGTCGCGCGCTTCGCAACGGGTATCGAGATTCATCCGGGGGCCACGATCGGCCAGGGCGTCTTCATCGATCACGGCATGGGCGTCGTGATCGGCGAAACGGCCGAGGTCGGCGACGGCTGCACGATCTACCAGGGCGTGACGCTCGGCGGCACGAGCCTGGCGCGAACGAAGCGCCACCCGACGCTTGGAAAGAACGTCATCGTCGGTGCGAATGCCTGCGTCCTCGGGGCGATCAACGTTGGCGATAGCGCGCGCGTGGGGAGCGGCTCGGTCGTCGTTCGAGACGTGCCGGCGAATGCGACGGTCGTCGGGATTCCCGCACACGTCGTTGCGCTGGACGGCAAACCGGTACGCGTGGTTCCGGACCGTCCGCAGGTCGAGATGCCCGATCCCAACGCGGACGCAATCAATCACCTCAAACGGAAGCTCGACGCGCTCGAGCAGCGCGTGGCACAGGTCGAACGCGAGGATGGCGAAGAGACCTGGTCGTGGGTCATCTGAAGCTCTACAACACACGTACCCGCTCGCTCGAGACGTTCGCTCCGCTGCATGGCAACGAGGTGCGGATCTACGTGTGCGGCCTGACGCCTTCGGCGCAGGCACACCTCGGGCACGCGCGCTCGTTTCTCTTCTTCGATCTGCTCCGGCGCTTCCTGAAGCACAAGGGCTACGACGTCACCTACGTGCAGAACGTCACCGACGTCGACGACCGTAGCATCAATCGCGCCAAAGAGACCGGCGAGGATTATCGGTCGATCGTCGAAGGCTATTTCGACGAATTCAAGGCGTCGAAGCGCGCTCTCGGCGTGATGGAGCCGGATGCGGAACCGCACGCAACGCAGTACGTGCCGCAGATCATCGAGATGATTCGCGAATTGATCGCCGCCGGCCATGCGTACGTCGTGCAGGATGGTATCTACTATCGCGTGAGCAGCTTTGCGAACTACGGTAGGCTCAGCAATCGCAACGTCGCGGAGCTGGAGGCGGGCGCGCGGATCGAGGTCGACGAGCACAAGGAGGATCCGCTCGACTTCGCACTCTGGAAATTCGCAAAGCCGGGCGAGCCGCGTTGGCCGTTCGACCCCTATGGCGACGGGCGCCCCGGCTGGCACATCGAATGCTCGGCGATGTCGCACGCGCTGCTCGATCCGCAGGGCACCGGCTTCGACGTCCACGGTGGCGGCGCCGATCTGATCTTCCCGCATCACGAGAACGAGATCGCGCAGAGCCGCTGCACGCATCAGGGGGCGCCGCTGGCCCGCTACTGGGTGCATAACGGGTTCCTCTCCATGGCAGGCTCGGAGAAGATGTCGAAGAGCCTCGGCAATGTGGTCACGGTGGCGGATCTGCTGGCGCAGGATCCGCGTGGCGAGATCTACCGTTTCGCTTTGCTTTCAGCGCATTACCGCCAGCCGCTTGAATGGTCCGAGAGCTTGATCGCGCAGAGCAAGGCGACCCTGGACCGGCTCTACCGCGTCGCGGGCGACGCCACGGGCGGCGCGCCCGACCCGGCCGTGCTGGAGGCGCTGGCCGACGATCTCAATACGCCTTTGGCCTTGTCCCGGCTGTCGGCGATCGAGGACGGCGCGACGCTGCGGGCCAGCGCCGCGCTGATGGGCCTGCTCGAGGGTGGTGCCGGCGCCTGGTTCCAGGGGGAAGGCGACAGCCGGATCGACGCTCTCGTCGCCGCCCGCGCCGAGGCCAAGCAGGCGCGCGACTTCGCCGAGGCCGACCGGATCCGCGCCGAACTGGCGGCCGAGGGGATCGTGCTGGAGGACGGCCCGCAGGGGACGAGTTGGCGCCGGGCATAGATTCCTCCCCGGCACGGGGAGGGGGACCGTGCGCAGCATGGTGGAGGGGGCCCAGAACTAGGGCAGCGTTGGGCCCCCTCCACCACGCCGCTTCGCGTCGCGGTCCCCCTCCCCGTACCGGGGAGGAACAGCTATATGCCTGCCGTGACCGCCACCCTCTACAGCCGCGACATATTGCGTCTCGCCGCGTCCATTCCGCATCTCGGCCGGCTGCCGGGCGCCCAGGCCAGCGTCGAGCGGAACTCGGTCGTCTGCGGGAGCCGGGTCGCGGTCGATCTGTCGCTAGACGACGCGGGTCGCGTCGCCGCGGTCGGCCTTGAGGTGAAGGCCTGCGCGCTCGGCCAGGCTTCGGCCGCCTTGCTCGGCGCCCATGTCATCGGCAGCGACGCGGCCGCGCTCGCCGCGGCGCGGGACGCGCTTGGCGCCTATCTGGCGGGGGAACAGGACGAGCCGGGCGCCTGGCCGGGCTTCGCGGTGTTCGCCGACGCGCGCGGCTTCACCGCCCGTCACCCGTCGATCCGCCTGGCGTTCGAGGCCGCCGCCGCGGCCGCGGCGCTGGCGGCGGGGGAGGGGGCGGATCGGTCGTCGCCGCGACCGCGTCTTCCGGATTGAGCAACCGGCCCTGGCGTTGCGGCTTGATGAAGGGCTCGGGCTCGGGGGTCGCCATATTGCCGCGCAGCAGCCAGCGCCCGGCGGTGAAGCCGCCGGTGATCTGCAGCTCCAGCCGTTCCTCGTCGCGCCGGCGGGTCTCGGCGACCTCCTCGTCGGCCGTCTCCGCGTCGAAGCCGAGGCCGATCATCACCTCCCGGCCGAAGACCAGGGCCGATTCGAACGTCTCCCTGATCTGGAAGTCGACGCCCTTCTCGATCAGGCGCAAGGCATGGCCGCGGTCGAAGGCGCGGACATAGAGCTTGGCGAGCGGGAATTCCGCCTTGCACAGGTCAACGATCCGGTCCGCGACCTCCGGCTTCTCGACGCAGACCAGGATCGCCTCGGCATGTTCGGCGCCGGAGGCGCGCAGCACGTCGAGCCGCGTGCCGTCGCCATAATAGACCTTGAAGCCGAAATTGCCGGCGGCCTGGATCATCTCGACGTCGATCTCGATCAGCGAGACGTCGACGCCGCGCGCGAGCATCGGCTGGCTGGCCAGCTGAGCGAAGCGGCCGAAGCCGATGAAGAGCACGCGGCCGTGCAATTCCTCCACCTCCTCGATCCCGTCCATATTCGGCTGCTCGGCGGGCATCAGATGCTCGACGGCGAGGACGACCAATGGGGTCAGCGCCATGGAGAGGATGACGATCGCGGTCATCAAAGCGCTCGTCCGGCCGTCGAACAGGCCGGCGGCGAGGGCGGCGCCGTAGAGGACGAAGGCGAACTCGCCGCCCTGGGCGAACAAGGCGGTCCGCCGCACCGCCTCGCGCTTCTCCGCCTTGAAGAGGCGGGCGACGACATAGATGCCGAGCGCCTTGACGATCATCGCCAGGACCACACCGGCCAGCACGAAGCGCCATTCGAGCGCGACAAGATGCAGATCGAGCGACATGCCGACGCTCATGAAGAACAGGCCGAGCAGAATGCCGCGGAACGGCTCGACGTCGACCTCCAGCTGGGTCCGGAAGGTCGATTCGGAGAGCAGGACGCCGGCGAGGAAGGCGCCCATCGCCATGGAGAGCCCGCCCAGCTGCATGAACATGGCGGCGCCGAGCACGACGAGCAGGCCGGCCGCCGTCATCACCTCGCGCGCGCCGGTCCGCGAGAGGATCGAGAAGAGCGGATCGAGCAGCCAGCGCCCCGCCGCCACGACCACGGCGACGGAGCCCAGAGCGAAGAGCACCGCCAGCCACATCGGCCGGGCATGCGGATCGGCCTCGCCGGTCAGGGACGCGATCAAGGCGACCAGCGCCAGCAACGGCACGATCGACAGATCCTCGAACAGCAGGATCGCGATCGAGCGCTGGCCGGCGGGCGATGCGGTGCCGTCTTTCTCCTCCAGCATGCGCATGATCACTGCGGTAGAGGAGAGGACGAAGCCCATCGCGCCGATGAAGGCGGGGACGAGCGGCAGGCCGGCGGCGGCGCCAAGCAAAGTGAGCAGCAGGCCGCAGGTCATCACCTGCGCCGCGCCCAGCCCGAAGATCGAATTGCGTAGCTTCCACAGCCGCCGCGGCCGCATTTCGAGGCCGATCAGGAAGAGGAACATGACCACGCCGATCTCGGAGACGTGGAGCAGCGTCTCGGCATCGGTGACCAGACCGATGACGTGCGGCCCGATCAGCAGGCCGGCGGTGAGATAGCCGAGCACCGAGCCGAGGCCGAGCCGGGTGAAGATCGGCACAGCCGCAACTCCCGCCGCGAGCAGGACCACGGAGAATTGCAGGTCGAGCCCTTCGGCATGGGTCATCTGGCGGCGGTTCCTCCTGTGGGCGCCCCATGGCGTTCGGGGAAATCGCGTCGCGGCGCAACCCCGCGCGCCGCTTAATCGTAACGGGGCCGTGCCGTCAGGCGCCGCGAAGCAGGGCGACGATCTCCTCGACCGTATCCTCGTGCCGCTGGCGGTCGCTCATCACCTTGAGGTGCGCCTCGGCATAGACCGGGTTGCGGACGGCGGCGATCGCCCGGAGCGAGCCGAGCGGATCGTCATTGTCGAGCAGGGGCCGGTGCCCGCTCCGCCGCGCCCGCTCGGCGAGCAACTCCACCGCGCCGTCCAGCCAGACGACGGTGCAGCGGTCCAGGACGAGGGCGCGCGTCTCGGCGTTCATGAAGGCGCCGCCGCCGGTCGCGATCACCTTGGCCGGCCCCTCGATCAGCCGGGCGATCACGCGGCGCTCGCCGTCCCGGAAATGGGCTTCGCCGAAGCGCTCGAAAATCTCCGGGATGGTCAGGCCGGCCGCCGCCTCGATCTCCACGTCCGAATCCGTGAAGGACAGGCCGAGCCGTTTCGCGAGCCGCCGCCCCACCGTCGTCTTGCCCGCGCCCATGAGGCCGACGAGAACGATCGACTTTTTCACCCTGTTGGACCCGCCCGCCATGCAGCGGGGGCTATACAGGCTGCGCCTCGCTGGGGCAAAAGGCGCGCCATGCCCAAGTACAGCTTCGCGCCGCAGCGCCGCCGCCGCAATCCGATCGGCATCATCCTCCTCGCCATTCCGGTGCTGATCCTCGCCTTCCTGATCTGGCTCGGGGTCCGCTCCGACGAGGTGCCGCAGCAGCGGATCGAGCAGGACGTGACGAATGCGGTCCTGGGCCGCTAGGGCCTCCCTCCTCGCGGGCGGCGCCGCCTTGCTCGTCGCCATTCCGGCGCTGAGCCAGGACCGGCGTCCCGAATCCCTGCTGCCGCCCGGTTTCGGCGACCCGCAGAGCCTGCCGCCGCCGGAGAAAGCGACGCCGGTGCCGCGCCCGCCGCGCGACACGCCGCGTGCCCCGGCCGAGACTCCGCCCGCCTCGTCCAATACGAGCACCGAGACGGTCGCGGCGGGCGAGAACAGCGTCGAGACCGCCGGCGAGGGGACGGAGGAGGTGGCGCTCGACACCGGCCAGCTGCCCCGGCCGAGCAATTATTTCAGCGTGCCCCAGGGGCTGGAACGGCCGGTCGATCTGGTCGGGCCGCTGCAGCCGGGCAATTTCGGGCTCGCCCCGGATGCCTTTGGGCGGAGCAACGGCTTCCTGCTGCGCGCGCTGATGCGCCGGCTGGACGCGCCCTTGCCGTCGCGCTGGACCTCGATCCTGCTGCGCCGGGCCCTGATGTCGCGCCTGCAGGCGCCGGCCGGGCTGGAGCCGGTCGACTGGGTGGCCGAGCGCGCCGCTTTGCTGCTCAACATGGGCGAGGCGGACGGCGCGCGCGCGCTGGTCCAGGCGGTGGATCTCGAGAATTACACGCCGCGGATGATCGAGGCGGCATCGCAGACGGCGCTCGCCACCGCCGATCCGGCCGCGCTCTGCCCGCTGGTGACGCCGGCGCGGAGCCTCTCGCAGGACCAGCTCTGGCAGCTTGCCGACGGCATGTGCGCGGCGCTCGAGGGCGAGGCCGCGCGGGCGGGCGCGATCATCGATCAGATGCGCGACCGGGGCGGCCAGAATATCGACCTGCAGCTCGCCGAGAAGGTGGTCGGCTCCGGCGCGGAGACCCGGCGCGCGGCGGAATTGCGCTGGGACGGTGTCGCCCAGATCACCCCCTGGCGTTTCGGCCTGGCCAGCGCGACCGGCGCGGCGATCCCGGACAACCTCATCGGCAATGCCGGGCCGCGCATCCAGGCCTGGCTGGCCCGCGCACCGATGGTGCCGCTGGAGCGCCGGCTGAGCGCCGCGTCGACGGCGGCCTCGCTCGGCGTCTTCTCCTCGCACAGCCTGGTGGAGCTCTACAGCCTGCAGCTCGACCAGACCGATCCGGCCGAACAGTCCGGCCTGGTCGGCGCGCGGCTGCGCACCGCCTGGGTCGAGCAGGACCCGGCCGCCCGGCTGGAGGCGCTGCGGACGCTCTGGACCGAGAATGAGGCGCCGGTGGAGCGGCAGGCGCGGCTGATCCTCACCGCCGGCGCGGCCGCGCGGATTCCGGTGTCCGCCGATTATGCCACGGACGCGCCGAACCTGATCGCGGCGATGCTGAGCGCCGGCATGGACGGCGAGGCGGCGCGCTGGGGCCCGGTGATCGACGGCGAGGGCGGCTCGGACAAGGCCTGGGCGCTGCTCGCGCTCGGCGCGCCGCGACTCAATGTCGCGGTCGACGGCGGCCGGATCGACGCCTTCGTCGGCGCCGACGACAGCCCGGGCCAGCGGCGCGGCCCCTTGCTCGTCGCGGCTTTGGCCGGGCTCGGCCGGATCACCGCCGAGCAGGCGGCCTCGGCCGGCTTCCGTCCCGGCGAGGGCGACGTCTGGACGCAGGCGATCGACCGCGCGGCGCAGGAGCGCGCGCCCGGCATGGTCGCCTTGCTCGCCGCGGTCGGCATGCAGACCAGCGACTGGGGCGGGGTGCCGCCGGATTATCTGTTCCGGATCGTTCGCGCCCTGCGCACCGTCGGCATGGACTTCGAGGCGCGGATGATCGCCGCCGAGGCGGTGGCGCGACTGTGAGCCCGCCCGCGGAGCGTGATTCTCCAGGCGCTCTGGACGACCGCTCCTCCATCGCCGCCTTCCTCGAGATGATGGCCGCCGAAGCCGGGGCCGCCCGCAACACCTTGCTCGCCTATGAGCGGGACCTGCGCGGGGCGTCCGAAGTGCTGGGCGGCGGGCTCGCGGGCGCGAAGCCGGAGGCGCTGCGCGGCCTGGCCGAGGCCTGGATGCCGCTGAAGCGCGCGACGGTGGCGCGCAAGTCCGCCGCGCTCAGACGCTTCTACGCCTTCCTGCAGGACGAGGGGATGCGGCGCGACGATCCCGGCGCCGCCTTGCCGCGGCCGGCCAGCGAGCGGCCGCTGCCGAAGATTCTCGATCACCGGGCGGTCGACGCCCTGTTCGCGGAGATCGAGCGGCGCAAGGCGGCGGGCGGGCAGGGGGCGCCGCGCCTCTCCGCCCTGATCGAACTGCTCTACGGCTCGGGGCTGCGCGCGACGGAACTGGTCTCGCTGCCGCGCAATGCGGTCCAGCCGGACAAGCCCTTCCTGATCCTGCGCGGCAAGGGCGAGCGGGAGCGGCTGGTGCCGATCTCGGACCTCGCCCGCGCCGCCGTCGCCGAACATGCCGCCAACGTGCCGCGCGACGCGCTGTGGCTCTTCCCTTCGGGCAAGAAGCATCTGAGCCGGGTGCGGCTCTACCAGCTGGTGCGCGAGCTCGCCGCCGATGCGGGCATCCCGCCGGAGCGGATCAGCCCGCACGTGCTGCGCCACGCCTTCGCCACGCACCTCCTGGAGGGCGGCGCGGATCTCAGGGCGGTGCAGATGCTGCTCGGCCATGCCGATATCGCCACCACCCAGATCTACACCCATGTCGACTCGCGCCGGCTGATCGACCTCGTCAACAGCCGCCATCCGCTCGCGGACGTGCCACGCGCGGACAGGCCGCGCGTTGACGAGGGCGTCAAGCGCGCCTAACTCCCGCGCCGCAATGGCCACCTTTCTCGATTTCGAAAAACCGATCGCCGAGCTCGAAGCCCGGATCGCCGAGCTGCGCGAGACCGCGTCCGCGTCCGAGCCCAATATCGAGGCGGAGATCGGCCGCCTGCAGGAGCGCGCGGCGCGGCTGCTGCGCGATACCTATGCGAAGCTCACGCCCTGGCAGAAGACGCAGGTCGCCCGCCATCCGGAGCGGCCGCATCTCAAGGATTATGTCGCCGGGCTGATCGAGGATTTCGTGCCGCTCGCCGGCGATCGCAATTTCGCCGACGATCCGGCGATTATCGGCGGGCTCGGCAAATTGGGCGGACGCCGCGTGGTCGTTATCGGCCATGAGAAAGGCGACGATACGGCGAGCCGGCTCAAGCACAATTTCGGCATGGCCCGCCCGGAGGGCTATCGGAAGGCGATCAGGCTGATGCAGCTTGCCGACCGCTTCGGCCTGCCGGTGGTCACCCTAGTCGACACGGCGGGCGCCTTTCCGGGCGTGCAGGCGGAGGAGCGCGGCCAGGCCGAGGCGATCGCCCGCTCGACCGAGCAGTGCCTCGCCCTCGGCGTGCCCTTGATCGCGGCGATCGTCGGGGAAGGCGGCTCGGGCGGCGCCATCGCCATCGCCGCCGCCAACAAGGTGCTGATGCTGGAGCATAGCGTCTATGCGGTGATCTCGCCCGAAGGCTGCGCCTCGATCCTGTGGCGCACGGCCGAGAAGGCCGCCGACGCCGCCGAGGCGATGCGGGTGACCGCGCAGGATCTCTACCAGCTGGGCGTGATCGAGCGGATCGTGGCCGAGCCGGCGGGCGGCGCGCATCGCGAACCGGCCGCGACAATCGCCTCGCTCGGCGCGGCGATCGGCGAGGAGCTGGACGCGCTTGCCCCGCTGTCACGGGAGCAGGTCCGTCAGGAGCGGCGCGACAAGTTCCTCGCGGTCGCCTGAGGGTTTCCAACCCTTTCCGGCTGTGTCATCCTTCCGGCGGACTGCGTCGCCTGGAGTATCAGCCATGAAGCCGATCGCCGCCGCCGCCGCGCTCATTTTCACGCCGTTCGCCGTGCAGGGCGCACAGGCGCCGCAACCGGCGCCCGTCGCCAAACGCGTCTGCACGGTCACGGCGACGATCGGCAGCCGGGTCAACAACACGCGACGCTGCCGGACCCAGGACGAACGCGAGCAGGAGAAGCAGGAGGCCCGGCGTACCGTCGACCGGGTCCAGAGCTACAAGGCGACGATGTGCGCGCCGCCCGCCCCGATGTGCTGAGCGGCGCGCGCTTCCAAAAGCAAAGGGCGGCGGGGACTGGCCCCACCGCCCTTCATGCCTCGATCGCTGGAACGGCCTAACCGTTCATCGCCGACGCGGCGTTGTTGAAGGTCGTGCGGATGCTGGTGCCGAGACCCTGCATCGCGGTGATGGCGGCGACGGCGATGAGGGCGGCGATCAGGCCATATTCGATGGCGGTCGCGCCCTTGCTGTTCCCGATGAGCTTGCGAATGCGCAGCAGCATTGTTCCGGTCTCCTTGGTTCCACTGGGTTCCTGAACGTCCACGTTCCCGGCCGCCCGTCTCTGGGTCGGGTCGGCCAGGGTCCGCGATAGGATTTCAGGCTTGAGAAACGTTTAAGGGGCGGCTGCGGCGAGACCCGTGTCCGGCGCGCAAGGAAAAGGGGCGGCGGACTTTCGTCCACCGCCCCTCTCTTATCCGGTCTGAGCGAACGGTTAGCCGTTCATCGCCGACGCGGCGTTGTTGAAGGTGGTGCGGATGCTGGTGCCGAGGCCCTGCATCGCGGCAATCGCCGCAACCGCGATCAGCGCCGCGATCAGGCCATATTCGATGGCGGTGGCGGCCTTGGAATTCTTGATGAGCTTGCGAATGGTCTGCATTGTCCGGTTCCTCGATCTCTATGTCCTTCGTGGACGGTGACCCGGCCACGTGCCCCTCTGAGAGCGAACCCGTTTTCCGCGATGTGGCTAAATAATCAGTTAAAGAGGGCGCCGGTTTTTTAGCCTCGCTCAGCCTTTCATCGCGGATGACGCATTGTTGAAGGTGGTGCGGATGCTGGAGCCGAAGCCCTGCATCGCGGCGATCGCGGCCACGGCGATCAGGGCGGCGATCAGGCCATATTCGATGGCGGTGGCCGCGCGTTGATTGCGGACGATTCGGCGGATGATATTCATGTCTTCACTCTCCTGCCGCTTGAGCCGGGAGCGCGGGAACATGTGCCGCTCCGGACCTGGCCCAAGCCGGTCTAGGCGCCGTATCTTGCTGAAAAGCTAATGTTTCTTAGGCGTCACGAACCTGCGTGGAAACGTTGTTCCACATGCCGGTGGTGGTGGTGGCCAGGGAAACGACGCCGACGAGAATGGCGAGAAAGATGAGCGCGACGATCAGGCCGTATTCGACAGCGGTCGCGGCCGTGGTGTCCCGGGCTATCCGCAGTGGATTGCGCATCTTTCTCTTCCCCTATCCCTGCTAAGGCGAAATACCGGTATCGGAGTTAATGAAACCCTTCCGGGAACGCGCGATTTGGAAAAAAATCCGACAATGACGGTGGTGGCGGCCGCCTTGCTCGACGGCGAGGGGCGAATCCTGCTGCAGCGGCGCGCGCCGGGACGGGCCATGGCGGGCCTGTGGGAATTCCCCGGCGGCAAGGTGGAGCCGGGCGAACTGCCCGAGGCGGCCCTGGCCCGCGAGCTGGAGGAGGAGCTTGGCATCGGCGTCGCGCCGGCGGACTGCATCCCGGCCTGTTTCGCCAGCGCCCCGGTGGCGGACAGGCACATGCTGCTGCTGCTCTACATCTGCCGGCGCTGGCGGGGCGAGCCGGCGGCGCTGGACGCCAGCGCGCTCGCCTGGCTGCGTCCGGAAGAGATGAAGCCCGGCGAGATGCCGCCGGCGGACGCGCCGCTCATCCCGATGCTCGACGCGCTGCTCGCGGCGGGGGCGGCGTGAGCGCGGCGGGGGGGAAGAGCCGGCTGGAGCGGCTGCGTCTCCCGGCCATGGCGGTTGCCCTCTGCTTCCTGTTCGTCGCGGTGATCGCGCTCGTCACCATCGTCCGCGATCCCTACCAGATGGACTTCATCTCCTATTGGGCGGCCGGGCGGCTGGGGATCGAGGGGCAGGCGCCGCTCGCCTACGATTTCGCCGCCCACCGCGCCGTGGAGCTGCAGGCGACGATGGTCGGCGGCATTCCCTATGGCTATCCGCCCGCCTTCCTGTTCATCGCCGCGCCGTTCGCGCTCTTCCCTTATCCGCCCGCGGCCGTCGCCTGGGTGGTGCTGACCTGGGCCGCTTATGCGCTGGCGGTGCGGCTCTGGCTGCCCAGGGCCTATTGGCTGGCCATGGCGCTGCCGCCGGTGCTCACCAATGCGATCACCGGCCAGGCGGGCTTCCTGATCGCGGCTTTGTTCGTCGGCGGCATGGCCCTGCTGCCGAAGCGGCCCCTGCTCGGCGGGCTGTTGCTCGGGCTGATGGTGGTGAAGCCGCAGCTCGGCCTCGTATTGCCCTTCGCGCTGGCCGCCGGGCGGGAATGGCGCGGCTTCATCGGCGCGGCGGCCGGGTCGCTCGGCTTCCTGTTGCTCGGCCTGCTCGTGTTCGGGCTGGGCAGCTACCAGGCCTGGCTGGGCAATGCCGGCCTCTATTCCTCGGTGGTCGCGGACGGGCTGGCGGGCTGGCACAAGATGGCGAGCGTCTATGCCTCGCTGCGCCTTGCCGGGCTCGACGCGACACCGGCCTGGATCGTCCAGGGCCTGGTCGCGCTCGCCGCCATCGCCGCCTGCGCCCGGCTCTGGCACCGCCACGGGGACTGGGGCATCCGCGCCGCCGCGCTCGCCGCCGCGACCGCGCTCGCGAGCCCCTATCTCTTCGGTTACGACACGCTGCTGCTGATCGTCCCGCTGGCCTGGCTGACCGCGCGGGGCCGGCATGGCGCGGCGCTCGCTCTGTGCTGGGCGCTGCTGCTGCTCGGCCTGCTGCAGGTGCTGGAACTGGTCGGCGGGCCGAACCTGGCGCCGCTCGCGCCAGCCATCCTGCTGCTGCTGGTCTGGCGCGAGGCTCAGCGCGGGCCGGAATCGGAGCCCTTCGGCCTGAGCGCGTCGGCGAGCGAGGCGGTGCCCGAGCCGCGGCGCGCGGGCGCCGGCTGAGTCGGCGCGGGCGCCCAGCCGCTCAGGAAGATCAGTTCGAACCGCTCGGTCGTGTCCTGGCCGAAATCGGCGATGGCGGCGGCGAGGCCCAGCCGCGTGAACGGCGCGCGCGCGCGCTGGGCGAGGATGTTGGTCGCGCCCGTGAGGCGGAGATCGCCGACCAGCCTGGGCAGCGAGGCATAGCGGACCTCGACCACCTCCCGGTCCGCCACCGGCAGCGCGAAGCCCGCGCGGGTCAGCAGGTCGCCCGCCGCGCGCACGTCGATCTGCGGATGGATGCGGGGGGAGGGATCGCGGCCCTCGGCCGCCTCGCCCGCGCGCATCGCCTGACGAAGCCGCGGCAGGCTGCCCGCGCCGGCGAAGGCGGCGAGGAGCAGGCCGTCCGGTTTCAGCGCGCGGCGGAGCAGAGCGAGCGCGCCCGGCAAATCGTTGATCGTGTCGAGCAGGCCCACCGAGAGCGCGAGGTCGAAGCCGGCCGGCGCGAGTCCCGGCAGTCCGGCCTCGGCGATCCGGACGACCTCCAGCCCCCGCGCCGCCAGTTGCGCGCCCAGCCAGGGATCGGCGCTGAGCTCCAGCACCCGGGCGAAGGGCCGCGCCACCAGGTCGAGCCGGTCGAGCAGTTCCTCCGCCGCGCGGCGGTGGAGAAACCAGGCGCCGTCCTTGCCCGCGCCCGCGCGTTCCCGGCGGAGGCGCCCGAGCGCCGCGTCGAAGGGAAGGGTGGGGCCGCCGGTCATGCGCGCGATATAGCAAGCCCGGGCGCCGCTCCAAGGCCTGTCCGGCAGCGGACAGCCTGTCCGGAATCGGACGCCGGAACGGCTGTGGCTTTCGCGCCCGCAGAGAGGAAAAACGCTGGCACGCCTCTTGCTGCGATGCGGCGGAATGACCATTGGGAGAAACGCTTTCCCTTCCCGTCCTTGGCCGATAAAAGCCGCCAATGCCGATAAGTGTATTGCGTCACTAAAACAGTTGTGCGAAGAGCCGCGACGATGACCGAGCTGACTTTCGAACCGATGCGCCGCGCGATGGTGGCGAGCCAGTTGAGGACGACGGGCGTGAACGATCCGCGCGTCATTCACGCGATGGGCGAGGTGGCGCGCGAGCGCTTCGTCCCCGCCGAGCGTGGCGCCATCGCTTATGCCGACACCACGGTGCCGCTGGCCAATGGCCGCGGGCTGAATCCGCCCATGGCGCTGGGTCGCCTGCTCACCGAGGCGCAGCTGCAGGGCGATGAGCGCGCGCTCGTGATCGGCGCCGGGACGGGCTACGCCGCCGCCGTGCTGGCGCGGCTGGTCGGGCAGGTGACTGCGCTGGAGGAAGACCGGGCCTTGCTCGCCGAGGCCGGCGCGGCGCTGGCCGGGACCGGCGTGACCCTGGTCGAGGGGCCGCTCGCCGAGGGCTGGGCCGCCGGGGCGCCTTATGATTTCATCCTGATCGATGGTGCCGTGGACTATATCCCGCAGGCGATCATCGGCCAGACCGCGGACCAGGGCCGGATCGCCCTGGCACAGCTCGATCGGGGGGTCACGCGTCTGGCAATCGGCCGGGTCGTGGCGGGTGCGTTCGGACTGACGACCTTCGCCGATGCGGCGGTCGCGATCTTGCCGGGGTTCGAAAGGCCCCGTGGATTTACCTTTTGAGAGCGGAGTGGGTTTGATGCGTTCAGCTTTGCTGGCAGCCGCCGGAGTGGCGGCCATGGCGATGAGCGGGGCCGCCATGGCACAGAGCCGGACCGCGCCGTCGCAGACCCAGGCCTTCGTGCCCAATCCGGCGCGCGCGCCGAACGCGACGACCCCCGCGCCGGCGCCGGTCGATTATGGCCGCGAGCAGACCCTGCGTGACGCCCTGGTGCGCACCTATCAGACCAACCCGACCCTGATGGCGCAGCGGCAGATTCTCCGCCAGCGCGACGAGGATGTCGATCTCGCCCGGGCGAACGGCCGGCCGCGCGCCGAGGTCTCCGCGGGGGTCAACCGCGACATCTATACGCGGCACGTGATCGGCGGGAACGGCGCCGATTTCAGCGTCTCCGGCCAGGT
>DATJUQ010000027.1:0-156022 GCA_035502235.1 Allosphingosinicella sp. | reverse complement strand
GAACCGCGACCGGCCGATCCTGATCTACTGCAACAACAATTTCCGGGAGGACCGGCCGCCCGTCGCGCTGAAGAGCGGCCGGCTCGCGCTCAACCTGTCCACCTTCACCCACCTTTACGGCTACGGCTATCGCAACATCCGCGAGCTGAACGACGTGGTGACGATGGACGATCCGCGCATCCGCTGGGTCAGCAGCCCCGCCGCCTCCGCCGCGCCACGCGGGATCGCCCGCTGAACGCCATCCGCAAGGGAGTGCCCGCCATGCTTCGTCCCCTCCTCGCCGTTCTGCTCGTCACCGCCGGCGCCGCGCCGCTCGCCGCGGCGCAGCCCGCGCGCCAGGCCGTGCAGCGCGACAATCCGCAGATCGACTATCCCGGCTTCCGCCGCCTCGCGGCCGAGGTGCAGCCCTACCGCCAGACCCGGCTGGTCGACTGGGCCGAGTTCGACCGGATGCGCGGCCAGCGCGAGGTGCTGATCCTCGACGCCCGCTCCGAAACCGCCTTCCGCCAAGGCCATATCGCCGGTGCGGTCAACCTGCCCTTGCCGGATTTCACCGCGGAGAGCCTCGCCCGCGTGATCGGCGCCAACCGCAACCGGCCGATCCTGATCTACTGCAACAACAATTTCTCGAACAACCGCGCCCCGGTGGTGACCAAGATGCTGCCGCTCGCGCTCAACATCCAGACGTTCATCAACCTGGTCGGCTACGGCTATCGCAACGTGCGCGAGCTGAACGACGTGATCGACTTCACCGATCCCGAGGTGCGCTGGGTGCAGGGCTGAGCGTCAATCGGCCAGCGCGTCCGCGATCTTGCGGGCGAGCTGGTCGATGGTGAAGGGCTTGGCGAGGAAGGCGACGCCGGGATCGAGCATCCCGTCATGGACGACGGCGTCGCGCGTATAGCCGGTCGTGTAGAGAATGCGCGTCCCCGGCCGTTCGGCCAGCACCCGGTCGGCGAGCTGGCGGCCGTTCATGCCCGGCATGACGACGTCGGTGAACAGCAGGTCGATCCGCGCCAGCTCCCGGAGCCGCGCCAGCGCGGTCTCGCCGTCCGGCGCATGGACGACACTGTAGCCGAGTTCGGTCAGCGCCTCGACGGTCATCGCCCGCACCTGCGCTTCGTCCTCCACCACCAGGATGATCCGGTCCGGGCTGCCGGCCGGCATGGCGGCGGCGGGCGGCCGTTCCTCGGCGCTCGCCGCGGCCGCGCCGTGATGCCGCGGGAGATAGAGCCGGATCGTCGTCCCCTGGCCGGCGCCGGAGGCGATCTTCACATGGCCGCCGGACTGGGTGACATAGCCGAACACCTGGCTGAGCCCGAGCCCGGTACCCTGGCCCGGCCCCTTGGTGGTGAAGAAGGGATCGAAGGCCCGCTCGATCACCGCCGGCGCCATGCCCGTGCCGGTGTCGGCGACCGCGACCATGACGTAAGAGCCCGGCCGCACGTCCGCATTGGCGGCCGCATGAAGCTCGTCGAGTTCGGCATTGGCGGTCTCGATGGTGAGCCGGCCGCCCTCGGGCATGGCGTCGCGCGCGTTGACGGCGAGATTGACCAAGGCGTTTTCGAGCTGGGCCGGATCGGCGAAACAGGGCCAGAGGCCGCCGGCGAGCCGGGTCTGGACCGTGATCGTCTCGCCGATCGTCCGGCTGAGCAGCTCCGACATGCCGGCGACGAGCTGGTTGGCGTCGAGCGCCTTCGGCTCCAGCGGCTGCTGGCGGGCAAAGGCGAGCAGACGCTGGGTGAGGATGGCGGCGCGGCGCGCGCCCTCGGCGGCATGATCGATGCTCTTCGCGACCCGCGGATCCTCGCCGCCCTTCAGCCGCCGCTTCGCCATGTCCAGCGAACCGGTGACGATCGCCAGCATATTGTTGAAATCGTGCGCGATGCCGCCGGTGAGCTGGCCGATCGACTCCATCTTCTGCATCTGGCGGATCACGGCCTCGGCCTCGCGCCGCTCGGCCGCCTCCGCCTCCAGCGCGCGCGTGCGCTCGGCGACGCGGGCCTCCAGCTCGGCATTGAGGCTGAGCAACTGCGCCTCGCTCCGCCGCCTGAGCTCATGGGCATGGAGCACGCCGTTGATCAGCAGGATGACGATCAGCGAGACCAAAGCGAAGGCGCCCATCGCGATCCAGCCCTGAGCCGCGCCGATCGCGAAGCTGTGGACCGGCGCGACCAGATAATAGAGCGCGAGCCCGCCCGAGACGGTGGCGGACAGCACGCCGGGCCCGAGCCCGCCGACGAAGGTGCTGACCGAGACCGCGACCAGGAAGAACAGGAAGGGCGAATGATCGAACAGGCCGCCGAGCCTGAGCTTGGCCCAGAGCGCGAACAGCGACAGCAGGAGGGCGAGCGGATAAGCCAGCCACGGTCGCGCGCGGATCGGTTCTGTCGCCGTGAACGGGTTCATCTTCGCAACCGATATCGCGGCCCGGACGGCGGGGCCATAGGGGTTATCCCGATTTACCTGAACCGGCGGGCTTTCATCCGGCCGCTCGCCCTAGAAATCCGAAAGGCCGAAGCGGGCAATGCCCTGATTGTGGCCGAGCGGATCGAGGGCCGTGACGTCCAGCTCGACCGGCGCGCCGATCCAGCGGGCGAGGTCAATATGATCGGCGAGGTCGTCGTCGGTCAGCGGATGGACGAGGGCGCGCAACCCGGATTCCTCCAGCAAGGCGATGATCGCGGGGACGGAGCGCGCGCGGAAGTGGATCTCATATTGAGGCATGGGATGCGGCCCCACGCCCTCGTCCATCATCCGCCCGACGAAGAGGATGTCCGTCCGGCTCGCGAGGCTCTCGCGCAGCGTCGCGGCGGCGGCACGCTGCTCCGGCGCATAATAGACATGGGCGTGCCAGGGCGCGTCCGGGTCAGCCATCGGCGTCGACCGCCAGCGCCGCGGCCAGCCAGTCCGGGATCAGGGCATCCGCCAGATCGTCGACGCGACGATGCTCAACGGCGAGGCCGAGCTCCGGATAGTGGATGCGCAAGCGCGGGCCGGGGGCGTCCGTGGGCACGACCACGAGGCGGCGGTTGACCTTGTTGCGCCAGTTCATCCGCGCCGTATTCTCCTGCCCGACATAGCAGCCCTTGGCGAAACTGACGCCGTTCAGCGCGGCGGCGTTGCATTCGAGCCAGAGACTCTTGTCGCTCCCCAGCTCCGCGACCCCCTCCACCACGCCAAGGCGGAGGCGGTGGGCCAGCCAGCCCGCCGCGGGAGCGCCGGCCGGCGCCAGCCAGCGGCGGCCGAGCGCGGCGAGACGCGGGTCGGGAACGCCCTCCACCCCCTCGGCCGACCAATGGACGGCGAGGCCGGGCTCGGGCCCGATCGCGATCGCGCGGCGCAGGCGATAGAGGGAGAGCCGGCGGGCCAGCGCCTCGGCCTGCGCCGCCTCGCAATCGACCAGCACGTCGTCCCCGTCCGCCCAGAGGATGAAATCGAACAGGGCCTTGCCCTGCGCGGTCAGCAGCCCGGCCCAGAGCGGCCGCTCCGGCGCCAGCAATGCGACGTCGTTGGTGACCAGCCCCTGCAGGAAGCCGCGAACGTCCTCCCCGGAGAGACGAACGAGCGCGCGATCGGAGAGGGTGGTGCCGGCCATGGTCACAAGTTAGGGGGTGAGCGTGACCGATCCAAGCCATCTCACGCTCCGCCGCCCCGACGACTGGCATGTCCACCTGCGCGACGGGGAAATGCTGGCGGCGGTGGCGCCCTATACGGCGGCCCAGTTCGCGCGCGCGATCGTGATGCCGAACCTCGCGCCGCCGGTGACGACGGTCGACGCCGCCGCGGCCTATCGGGCGCGGATCCTGGCCGCTCTACCCGAAGGCGCGGACTTCACGCCGCTGATGACCTGCTACCTCACCGACGACGCCGCGCCGGACGAACTGCGCCGCGGGCACGGCGACGGCGTCTGGGTCGCGGCCAAGCTCTACCCCGCCAACGCCACCACCAACAGCGCGCATGGCGTCACCGACATCAGCAAGCTCTGGCCGGCGCTGGAGGCGATGCAGGCGATCGGCATGCCGCTGCTCGTCCATGGCGAGGTGACCGATCCGGCGATCGACATTTTCGACCGCGAAGCGGTGTTCATCGAGCGGGTGCTGGAAGGCGTCGTCCGCGACTTCCCCGCGCTGAAGATCGTGTTCGAGCATATCACGACGGCCGAGGCGGTGGCCTTCGTCGAGGCGGCGCCCGCGACCGTCGCCGCGACGGTGACGCCGCAGCATCTGATCCTCAACCGCAATGCGATCTTCGAGGGCGGCATCCGCCCGCACGCTTATTGCCTCCCCGTCGCGAAACGGGAGCGGCATCGGCTGGCGGTGCGGCGGGCGGCGGTGTCCGGCTCGCCGAAATTCTTCCTCGGCACGGACAGCGCGCCGCATGCCCGCGAGAAGAAGGAGGCGGCCTGCGGCTGCGCCGGCATCTTCAACGCGCCCTACGCGCTGGAAAGCTATGCGCAGGTGTTCGAGGCGGAGGGCGCGCTCGACAGATTGGAGGGCTTCGCCGCCGAGCATGGGCCGCGTTTCTACGGCCTGCCGTTGAACGAGGGCACGGTCACGCTTGAGCGGGCGGACACGCCGGTGCCGGCCAGCCTTCCGGCCGCCGGCACCGCGATCATTCCCTTCCACGCCGGCGAAACGCTCGCCTGGCGCTTCGTCGGGTAGTTCTCTGTGCTCCGGCGAAGGCCGGAGCACAGGAGGGTATTCGCCCTTATTGCGCCCCGATCGCGTCGAGCTGCGCCACCGTCTCCGGCGACAGCGCCAGGTTCGCCGCCTCCAGATTCTCCTTGAGATGGCCGAGCGAGGACGTGCCCGGGATCAGCAGGATGTTGGGCGCGCGCCGCAGCAGCCAGGCGAGCGCCACCTGCATCGGCGTGGCGCCGAGGCCGGCGGCGATCTGGTTCAGCCGCTCCGACTGGACCGGCGAGAAGCCGCCGAGCGGGAAGAAGGGGACGTAAGCGATGCCGGCCTCGGCCAACTCGTCGACCAGCGCATCGTCGCCGCGATGGACGATATTATACTGGTTCTGGACGCAGACCACCGGCGCGATGCCCCGCGCCTCCTTCACCTGGGTGGAGGTCGCGTTGCTGATGCCGAGATGGCGGATCAGGCCCTGCTCGCGCAGCCGCGCGAGGACGGTAAACTCCTTGGCGATCGAGCCCTCGCTCGGCGCATGAATGTCGCCCATGATCCGCATGTTGACGACGTCGATCGCCTCGAGGCCGAGATTTTCGAGATTGTCGTGGACCCCGCGCTCCAACTCGTCGGGCGAGAAAGCCGGGAGCCAGGCGCCGTCCTCGCCGCGGACCGCGCCGAGCTTGGTGACGATGGTCAGATTGGCCGGATAGGGGCGCAGCGCCTCGCGGATGATCCGGTTGGTGACGTGCGGGCCGTAATAGTCGCTCGTGTCGATATGGTTGACCCCGCTGCCCACGGCGGCGCGGAGCACGGCGAGGGCGGCGTCATGGTCGCGGGGCGGGCCGAACACGCCGGGGCCGGCGAGCTGCATCGCGCCATAGCCCATCCGGTTCACGTCGCGGTCGCCGAGGCGGAAGCTGCCGGCCTTGCTGATGTCGGTCATGGAGAATCTCCTTGAGAAGCGTGCCGCCGCGATATGGACCTCGCCATGCTGTGCGATAAGCCGCTATAATCTGCACAGGCCGTACGAAATCATGGACAATAACGATGGACCTCGCCGATCTTTCCGCCTTCGCCGCGATCGTCAAGGCGGGCGGCTTCCGCAGCGCCGCCAAGGTGACGGGCGGCTCCGCCTCGAAGCTCAGCGAGGCGGTGCGGCGGCTGGAGGCGCGGCTCGGCGTCCGCCTGCTCAACCGGACGACGCGCAGCGTGGCGCCGACCGAGGCGGGGGCGCGGCTGCTCGAACGGCTGCTGCCGGCGCTGGGCGAGGTCGAGGCGGCGCTGGACGTGGTCAACGCCTTCCGCGACCGGCCGGCGGGGACGCTGCGGCTCAACGTGCCCGCCAATGTCGCGCGCACCGTACTGCCGGGGATCGTACCGCCATTCCTGAAGGCCTATCCGGATATCGTGCTTGAGGTGACCGCGGAGGACGGCTTCGTCGATGTGCTGGCGGCCGGCTGCGACGCGGGCATCCGCTATGGCGAGCGGCTGGAGCAGGACATGATCGCGCTCCCGATCGGTCCGCGCACCCAGCGTTTCGTCACCGCCGCCGCCCCCGCTTACCTGGCCGCGCACGGGACGCCGCTGCACCCGCGCGATCTGCTGGCGCATGCGTGCATGCGCGGCCGTTTCTCGAGCGGGCGGATGCCGGTCTGGGACTATGAGAAGGACGGCGAGACGGTGACGGTCGAGCCCGCCGGGCCGCTGGTGGTGCAACCGGGGCTGGCGGGAGACCTCCTCGTCGCGGGCGCGGTCGCGGGGCTCGGCATCGTCAGGCTGTTCGAGGACTGGCTCAGGCCGGACCTGGACAGCGGCGCGCTGGTCCCGATCCTCCGCGACTGGGAGGAGGCGTTTACCGGGCCTTTCCTCTATTATCCGGGCAGGCGCTATCTGCCGGCGCCGCTCCGGGCGTTCGTGGATTTCGCGAGGGGGAGCCAGGCGCCCGGATAGGGGCCGGGGTCATCCGTGCTCCGGCGAAGGCCGGAGCGTTGCGACGATCGCCCCCCCCTGCTCGCAACGCTCCGGCCTTCGCCGGAGCACGGCAGTGTGTCCCCTCAGAACGGCAGCCAGCGGTTCCGCTCGGAGAAGCGCATGTAATTGACGTTGACGCCGAGCCGCAGGCCGCCGCCGAGGCGGACCGGGATCAGCACCACGTCGCCGCGGCGCAGATAGGTGGCCGAGAAGCCGCCGACGAAATAGGCATGGCCCTCGCCGCCCGGATAGCGGCGGAAGAGCTGCTGGGCGTCGTGGAGATTGTAGACCAGGACGAACACCTTGTTGACGTCGCCGCCCACGTCGAAGCCGAGCGACGGCCCCGTCCAGTAGACGTCGCGCTGGCCCTCGATGCTGTGGTGCATGACGCCCGAGCCCCAGCGCGCGCCGAAGATGAAGGCGCCGCTCGCCTCCTGTCCGGCGATATAGGCGATCGGCTCGCCCTGGTCGCGCAGGATGTTCTCGAGGATGCCGGCGAGGCCGCGGGCGCCCCGGCCGAACACGCCCTCGGCGGCGTTGAACACGTCCTGGCGCGGCACGGTGCCGGCGCGGCCGGTGACGGGGATGGAGTGGATGTCGGTGCCGGTCGCCGGGCCGGTGGCGGGGGCGCCATAGGCCGGGTCCTGACCCTCGTCCGGAGTCCAGGCCGGCGCCTCGGTCGCCGGGCCGGCGCCGTCGGTCGCGGCAGGGGCCTCGTCGCCGGGGGCGTCGGTGTCGTTCCAGCTGCTCGGCGCGCTCGGATCGACCTCGCGGATCTCCTGCGCGGCGGCGGGGCCGGAGGCGGCGAACAGCAAGGCGGCCGCGGTCAGATTCATCAGCGATTTCAACATGGCATGTTCCCCACAGGCTCTCGCCCGCAGATTAGCGCCTGCGAAGCTTGCCAGTCCATGAATCGGCGGCGAGACGAGTCGATCCCGCGCCAGAACGAGTCGGCGGGCGCGATTTTCACGGCGATTGAGCGGAACGGGCGCTGGCGGAGACGGAGGGATTCGAACCCTCGGTAGGAGTAATCCCCCTACGGCGGTTTAGCAAACCGCTGGTTTCAGCCACTCACCCACGTCTCCGGGAAGGCCAAGAGAGAAGGCCTATATAAGGCAGTTTCGGATCGTTCAACCGGGCGCGGCAGGCTTCGTGTCAATGGCGCGGTCGGGAAAAGGAGGAGCCTTGCCCGCCCGACGCGGCCCGCTACAGTGATCCCCGCATATACGAGGGGGGATTGTATGCGGTTCAAGGCTTTGCTGGTGGTGTTGCTTACCTTGCTCGTCGCGCCCGCGGTGGCGCAGCCGCAGCTGGACGGATGGGACGCGTTCGCGGACGCCATCCGCCGCAATCCGATCGGCAATCCCGACGCGCTGCGGGGCCGCGAATTCGTCTTGCGCGCACGCGACGCCGGCAACGAGCAGACTTTGGCACTCACGCCCACGGAAGCCTTTGCGGTCGAGAAGACGGGAAGGGGCGTGTTCCGGGTGACGATCGTCAATCCGCGCGTGCTCGTTTCGGACGACCCGCTCGATCCCTATGCGACCGTGGCATGGCGGCTGGTCACGATGACCGACGGTGAGGTGCCCTTCACCGCCGAACTGGAGGGCATTGCGACCTGCCAGTATCGCGTCCGCTTCAAGCGCGTCGGCGGCGCCGATCTCGACCTGCAGGCGCTGCAGGCCACCTACGAGGCCACGCCGACCCTGTCCCAGCCCGGCGCGGCGGAGGTCACGCCCGACGGCCCGGGCTATGGCGTGGTCCGGCGCGCCGGCTCCACCGGCAATGTCGCTTTGACCCTGACGATGCGCCGGCGCAGCGACGGCCGGACGCTGCGCTCCAGCCCGGTCACCATTCCGTCCTGCGATTCCTCGGCGCCGCAGACCGTGGTGATCAACAACGATCCGACCCCGGGTCAATGCATGCAGATCGAGCCGCGCACCCATGTCCAGTGCACCACCTGTGGCCCGCTGATCATCACGGTGAGCGGCATCTACACGAATTCCTGCCGGCGCGCGGTCCGCTGCGACGTGGACGCCCGGCTCTATTACGGGAACGAACTCAAGGCCGACAGCACCGGGGCATGGGTCCAGCTCAATGGGAATACGAACTGGAATTCCATCACCGATCCGATCCGGCTGTCCGTGACGCGGTCCGAACCGACCTTCCTGGTCAATGGACCGACGCTCCGCAACTGCCGGTTCGTGGACTGACGGTCGGACAGGCGCTCATCTGTTGGCAGGAGGGCGATGGCCCGCTAATCGCTCCCCATGCTCAGCCTTGCCTTCATCCGTGAGAATCCCGACGCGGTCCGTACCGCGATCGCGCAGAAGAACGTCACGCTCGACCTCGACGCCCTGCTCGCGCTGGACGGCGAGGTGCGCGGGCTGAAGACGCTGACCGACAGTCTGAGGGCCGAGCGCAACGCGATCAGCGACGGCTTCAAGAGCGCGACGCCCGAGGAACGGCCGGCGCTCGGCGCCCGCGCCAAGGCGATCGGCGCGGAGATCGGCGAGGTCGAGAAGACGCTGGGCGGGAAGCAGGGCGAGCTGGACGGCCTGCTGCTGCGCATCCCCAATATCCCTTGGGAGGGCGCGCCGGTCGGGCCGGACGAGAATTCCAACATCGTCGTGCGCACCGAGGGAACGATTCCCGACTTCGATTTCGAGCCGCTCGACCATGTCGCCCTGATCGAGAAGAACGACTGGGCGGACCTCGCGCGGATCACCCAGGTCGCCGGCTCGCGCACCTATTGCCTGAAGGGCCGCCTCGCCCTTCTGGAACAGGCGCTGATGCTCTGGGCGCAGCAGCGGCTGGCGGCGGACGGCTTCACCCTGATGACCGTGCCGGCGCTCGCCCGGCCGCAGGCCTTCGTGGCGACCGGGCATTTCCCGGGCCATGAGGAAGAGGCCTATCACATGCCCGCCGACGATCTCTATCTGGCGGGCACCGGCGAGATCGCGCTCACCTCGCTGCACAGCGGCGAGATCGTCGACGCGGACAAGCTCCCCATCCTCTACGCCGGCTATTCGCCTTGCTTCCGCCGCGAAGCGGGCAGCGCGGGCCGCGACGTGCGCGGGCTGCTGCGCGTCCACCAATTCTACAAGCTCGAACAATATGTGATCTGCCGGGACGATCCCGCGGAGAGCGCGCAGTGGCACCAGCGCCTCCTCGCCAATGCCGAGGGGATGCTGCAAGCGCTGGACATCCCCTATCAGGTGATCGAGGCGTCGACCGGAGACATGGGCAACGGCAAGTTCCGGATGAACGACATCGAATCCTGGGTGCCCAGCCTGGGCAAATATCGCGAGACGCACAGCTGCTCGACCCTGCACGACTGGCAGGCGCGGCGGGCGAACCTCCGGTGGCGCGACGAGGAGCGGAAGGTCCGCTTCGCGCACACGCTGAACAACACCGCTCTGGCGTCCCCACGCATCCTCGTGCCGCTGCTCGAGAACCACCAGCAGGCGGACGGCCGGGTGAAGCTGCCGGAGCCGCTGCGCGCGCTCATGGGGGGCGAGTATCTCTGACGAGGCGAAGCCGCGGCTCGGGCTCTTCCTGCGCGAAGGGCCGGCCTTGTGGCTGCGCTTCTACAAGAGCTTCGGCAGGCTGGCGGCGCGCGGCCCGGAGAACGGGCCGAAGCTGATGGTCATCCCCGGCTTCGTCGCCAACGACCGCACGACATTGGGCCTGCAGCGCGCGCTCGCGGCGGCGGGCTACCGGGTCAGCGGCTGGGGGCTCGGGCTCAACAGGGGCGTGACTCCCGACACGCTTGAGAAACTTGCCGAGAAGGTCGAGGCGTTCGGCGGCGGCGGCAAGGTCGTCCTCGTCGGCTGGAGCCTGGGCGGCGTCTTCGCGCGCGAATTCGCCAAGGTCCGCCCGGACCTGGTGGAGAAGGTCGTGACCATGGGCTCGCCTTTCTCCGGCGACCCGCGCAGCAACAATGTCTGGCGGCTCTACGAATGGATCGCCGGCCATCCGGTCGACGACCCGCCGATCAAGACCATCCTCTCCGAGAAGCCGCCCGTGCCCACGCTGGCGCTCTGGTCGCGCAAGGACGGCATCGTCTCGGTCCGCTCGACGCGCGGCCTGCCCGGCGAGAGCGACCGGCAGGTGGAGATCGACTGCTCCCATATGGGCTTCGCGGTCAGCGCCCGCGCCTGCCCGGCGGTGATCCGGGCGATAAGGGAGTTCGAATAGAATTCAGTCGGGGAGCAGCGTGGCGCATTCGCCGCCGCCGAGCCGGGTCCCGTCGGCCTCCGTGCACAGGCTGGAGAACAGGATCGTGACATTGCGGTTTTCCGGATGGGCGACACCGTCCTCGGTCCGGACGATCGGCTGCCCCTCGGCCGCCGCGACGATGCGGATGCGGACATGGCGGGACAGGCCCCGCCCCAGGAGCGCGTCGCGCACGGCCTCGGCGCGGCGGCGGGACAGAAGGAGATTGGCGGCGTCCGTGCCGGCCCGGTCCGTCGATCCGGTAATCTCGATCGCCCGCACGTCGGCCCGGCGGATGAACGCGACCGTATAGTCGAGGATCGCCGCCGCCCGCGCGGTGATGCGCGCGCTGCCGCTGTCGAAGAACATGATCACCGGGCTCAATGCCCAGGCGGGCATCGCGGCGAGCAGGAGCGCCGCGCCGGCGAGCAGTCCCTGGATCCAGCGGCGCACGACGCGGAGCCGATCAGGCCAGGAACAGGGCCGCCATCTCCGGCGGCACCCGGAGCGGCCGGCCGGTCGCCTTGTCGATGATCGCCCAGGTGGTCTTCGCCCTCACCCGCGCCTTTCCGTCTTCGCCGGTGAATTCCATATGCCGGTCGAAGCGGGCGCCCTTGGGCGGATCGGGGACCCAGGTGCGGCCGGTCACGGTCTCGCCGGGCAGGACGGCGCGCAGATAGTCGATCTCGTGCCGGGTCACGACCCAGATGTAGCGATCGGCATAGGCGGCCGGCGCGAGCGCATACCAGTGCGATACCGCCACGTCCTGGATCCACTGCACCCAGACCGCATTGTTGACATGGCCGAGCTCGTCGATGTCGGCCTCGGTGGCGGTGATGCTCTTCTCGAACATGCTCATTGCAGCCTCGGCACCCCGTCCGCGCCCGGCGTGAAGCGGACGCCCGCGCGGGTGAAGAGCGAGGCGAGCATGGCCTTCGGATCGGAGACGCCGCTGCGCAGCATCGCCTGGATGTCGCGGACGATGCCCGGATCGGCGCCGGCGCCGGCCAGGGCCGCCAGCCATTCGGCGGCGGTCAGCACGCCGTCGGCGCGGTTCGCGTCGATCACCGGGCGGATGAAGGCGCCGTAGGGCCTGCGCGAGACGCCTTCCGCGATCAGCGCGAAGACCGCGCCGCAAGCGTAGAAAGCCTGGTTGTCGCCCCGCTCCCCCGCCGTGGCGATCGGCCGGTGTGCGAAGCCCGCGCATTCGTTGACCGAGTTCTGCAGCTTGGGCCGCGGATCGTAGGCCGGATCCATGGCGGCGATCGCGCGCGCCGCCAGCATGTCGGCGCCGCCTTCCATGATCCAGCTGTCGCCCTGACTTTCGTAGCGCACGGCGTTGCCGAGCCAGAAATGCGCGGCCTCGTGCGCGATGAACCAGCGGGCGCCGTGACGCAGCTCCTGGTTCTCGGCGACCACGCCGACGCCTTCGAAGGTCATGCCGATCTGGCCCTGCAGGGTGCTGCCGCCCATGCTGGAGAGGCGGGGCGTCGGCCCGCGCCAGCTCACCAGCAGGGTCGGGAAGGCGCCGCGATGCGGCCCGAGCACCTGAGTGAAATGCGCCAGGATGGCCGGCGTGGAGGCGGCGAGCTCGCGCTTCAGCCAGTCCGGCAGCGCCGGATCGATCACCGTGGCGATGTCCGGGCTCACCACCGGCCGGAGCGGTCCGAACAGGACATAGAGCTTGCCGCCGATCAGGGTCGCGGAATCGAACCTCCGGCCGATGTGCAGGACCTGTCCGCCCCGGTCGCGGAACGTGACCTGCGAGCCGTTGCCGCCGAAAGAAAGGCCGTTGAGATCGACCGGGAGCGCCGCCACCGCGGCGGTGGACGCCACCGGCATGAGGTGGAAGTGGCCGCTCCACAGCGCCACCGAGCCGTCGGTGAAGATCAGCGCCGGATCATATTCCGCGACGAGGTCCGACGAGACGGGCGTGAAGCGGACCCGGACCACCGCCGGCACATTGCCCCGCTCGGCGAAGAGCACGTCGTGCCGGCCGTGCCGCGCCAGCCGGACTCCGGGGGTCAGGACCGTCCAGCTTTCCGGCCGCCAGGCGCGGTTGCCGTCCCGGGTGACCGAGGAATGGCTGAACATCCAGGCAGGCGAGCGCTGGGCGAATCGGAACTCCGCCGTCCAGCTGCCGCCGTCGCGGACGACGGTGGCGGCGACGGACGGCGGCGGCGTTCCGGGCGACTGCGCCGGCGCCGCGGAGACGCCGGCGGCGGCGCCGGCGAGCAACGCGGTCAGCGCGAGCTTGAGCCATGCCCTCATTGCGCGGCGCGGGGCGCGGCCGCGGCGGGCGGAGCCGCGTCCGCGCCGCCCATCTGGGTCAGCACGAACGTGTAGGCCTCCGCCACCTCGCGCAGCCGGGTCCAGCGGCCGGACTGGCCGCCATGGCCCGCGCCCATGTTGATCTTCATGAGCTGGAGGTTGCGGTCGGTGCGGGTGGCGCGGAGGCGGGCATTCCACTTGGCCGGCTCCCAATAGGTGACGCGCGGATCGTTGAGGCCGCCGGTGATCAGCATCGGCGGATAGGCCTGGGCGCGGACATTGTCATAGGGGCTGTAGCTCAACTGGTAGCGGAACGCCTCGGCGTCGGTGATCGGATTGCCCCATTCGTTCCATTCGCCCGGGGTGAGCGGCAGGGTCTCGTCGAGCATGGTGTTGACCACGTCGACGAACGGCACGTCGGCGACGACCGCGCCGAACAGCTCCGGCGCCTGGTTCACCACCGCGCCCATCAATTCGCCGCCCGCCGAGCCGCCCTGCGCGGCGATCCGGCCCGCGCGCGTATAGCCGCGCTCGATCAGGCCGCGGCCGACATCGACGAAATCGTTGAACGTGTTGGTGCGATGGGTGCGGGTGCCGTTGAGATACCAGCCATAACCCATCTCGTCGCCGCCCCTGATATGGGCGATGGCGAAGGCATAGCCCCGGTCGAGCAGCGAGATCCGGTTGGCGCTGAAGCCCGGCGGCGTCGCATAGCCGTAGGCGCCATAGGCATACATGAAGACGCGGCCCTGGCCGTTCTTCTGAAAGCCACGCCGATAGACGATCGAGACCGGAATCTGCTTGCCGTCGCGCGAGGGGATCATCACCCGCTCCGTCACATATTGGCTCGCATCGTAGCCGGAGGGGATGCGCTGCACCTTCAGGCTCTCCAGCCGCGCCTGGGCGGGGTGGTAATCGTAGGTGGTCGGCGGCGTGACCATCGAGCTGTAGTTCAGCCGGTAGGCGGCCGGCGCATATTCCGGATTGTTGCCGAGCCCGACCGTGTAGCTCGCCTCGGGAAAGCGGATGCGGCTTTCCTGGCCTTGATAGGTGCGCAGCCGGACCTGATCGAGGCCGTTGACCCGCTCGGTGATGGCGAGATGGTCGCGGAAGGCGGTGACGCCGCGGAGATAGACCGCGTCCGAGCCGGCGATAACGGTGCGCCAGTTGCCCGGCGTGGCGGGATCCGCCTCGGCCAGGCGGAAGTTGATATGGTCGTCATTGGTGACGATCCAGAGCTTCCCGTGGCTGGCATCGACCGAATATTGGATGTTCGGCCGACGGCGCGCGATCAGCACCGGCGCCGCGGTCGGATTGTCGGCGGGGACGATGCGGGTTTCGTTCGAGCTGTTCTCGCCGGTCTGGATCAGGATCCAGCGCCGGTCCTGGCTGTGGCCGACGCCGACCGTGAAGGCGATATTCTCGGTCTCCTGGTAGAGTGTCCGGTCCTCGGCCGGCGGGGTGCCGAGCCGGTGATATTGGGCGCGGTAGGAGCGCCAGTTCTCGTTCACCTCGGTATAGACGAGGCCGCGGCTGTCGGCGGTCCAGACCGGCTGGCCGATGCCGACCTCGGTCACCGTCTCGACGTCGCGGCCGGTCGCGATCTCGCGGATGCGCAGCTGGAAGCGCTCGGAGCCGTCATCGTCGACCAGGATGGCGGCGTAGCGACCGTCCGGGCTCACCTCGAGCGCGCCGAGCCGGAAATATTGCTTGCCCGCCGCGGCGGCGACTTCGTCGAACAGGGTCTGCTGTTCGCCGCCGGCGGCCGGCCGGCGATACCAGGTGCGATATTGCGCGCCGGGGGTGAAGGCCCACCAATAGACCCAGTCGCCGTCGCGCTGCGGGACCGAACTGTCGTCCTCGGGGACGCGGCCGCGCATCTCGGCGAACAAAGTGTCGGTGAGCGCGCGATGGGGCGCCATGGCGGCCTCGAAATAGGCGTTCTCGGCGCGGAGATGGGAGAGCACGTCCTCGTCGTCGACGGTCGGATAGGAGGAGTCGCGCAGCCAGGCATAGGGATCCTGCACGGTCACGCCGTGACGCGTGTAGCTGTGCGGACGCTGCGCGGCGACGGGCGCCGGCGGAAGCGGGGAAGCGGCTGGTGCGGCCGTGGGATTCTGGGCGGTCATGGTCTCGTTCCGGGTCTGGGCGGCGGCAGGCACGGCCGCGAGGAGAAGGGCGGGGATCAGCAGGCGCATGAGGGAGGCATCCTGTCGGGCGCCGGGCTGGCGCGTGGGTCTCTATGGTCGAACCTGCAGCGGTTCGACGCAACGGCGTCCTTATACGACCGGAAGGCACAAGCTACTGTGCTTTTTCCGGCAGCGTCGCAGTTTGACCTTAATGCGTCCGGGCGGCTTGCACCAAGGCAAGCACGGCCATGATGACGGCGCTGATAATCGCAACGGCCAGCGCCACCGCCGCCCTGTTGTTGGCGCTTTGAGCTTTGCGGTTAGCGTCACGGGCGATCTCGTTTGCCTCCGAGGCGAGCCGGTTTGCTTCGGCAGCTTCCTCGGCTTGTCGACGCGCAGCCGCGGCTGATTGCTCGGCTGCGGCTGTCTGGGAGCGTGCGGCTTCCGCATGGGACGCGGCCGCTGCATCGGCTCGGGCTTGCTCTTCTTTGCGCACCCATTCTTCGGCGAGTGCGCGCTTAGGCGATCGCGGGCCGTAAGCGCCAGTCGCGAGCCGAACGCGGACGACCTCCTCGCCGACTTCGTTCAGCTCAGCCCAAAATTCCTGTCGAGTAAAAGTCTCAGGCATTAGCCCCTACAGGGCGGTTATATCGCCCCCTTCTTGTGGATCACTCAATCTCGTCTGAGATGTTGTGGAATCGTTGGTAGGCAATGACCAAAATTGCGCGAGCGACACGCCGCTCTTCCGCGTTTGCAGCGTTCCTGTTGGCTTCGACCGCCTCTTGAAGGGCATCTAGCGCCTCCCGCCATTCTTGAAAGCGCGGATGATCCTCTACAGCCATATGTCCTCCATGCTTGTTTCATATAGAGGGCGGAGGCAGATCGCCACAGGGCTAGAATTCACACTGCGACACTACCTTTTTCCCCGCCATTTTCCTACACCCCCGCATCCATGCCATAATCGCCGCATGCTCGATGCCCGACTCGCTGTCGTCCGATCGCTCCGCCGCCCCCGGCTGAGGGATCGTGAAAGGCTAGGTTTTTTCTCTCCTATGGAAGCTGAAACTTTGAAACTTCCGCGCGTAATAGCCCGCGGTAAGGGCGTCGGATTCTTCCCCCATGGCCAGTGCGAACATTGGGAACATTCGCGCCCTTTCGCGGCGTCACCGGCTTGGCGTTGGCCGCGGTCACGCCTAGAGGAAAATCATGTCCACTTATGAAGCCCGCCTCGCCGCCCTCCGCGAACAATTGAAGGCCGACCGGCTCGACGGCTTCGTCGTGCCGCTGACCGACGAGCATATGAGCGAATATGTCGGCAGCTACGCCCAGCGCCTCGCCTGGCTGACCGGCTTCCAGGGTTCGGCCGGCGCGGCCGCGGTGCTTCCGGAGGAAGCGGCGATCTTCGTCGACGGGCGCTACACATTGCAGGTGCGCGACCAGGTGGACGGCACGCACTGGTCCTACCAGTCGGTGCCGCAGACCAGCATCGCCGACTGGCTGAAGGTCCATGCCCCGGATGGCGGCCGGATCGGCTACGATCCCTGGCTGCACACGCGCGACTGGGTGAGCAAGGCGAAAGAGGCGCTGGCCGGCAAGGGCGCCGAGCTGGTCGCCGTGCGCAAAAATCCGATCGACGCGGTCTGGAACGACCGGCCGGAGCCGAGCCGGGCGCGGCTGATCGTCCATCCGGACGCTTATGCGGGCGAGAGCTCTCCCGCGAAACGGCACAAGATGGCCGACTGGCTGAAGGAGCAGAAAGCCGATGCCGCGGTGCTCGCCGCGCTCGATTCGATCGCCTGGACGTTTAACGTGCGCGGCCAGGACGTCGACCGGACCCCCGTCGCCCTCTCCTTCGCTTTGGTCCATGACGACGGCACCGCCGATCTGTTCGTCGCCTCGGAGAAGATCGGCGACGATGTGCGCCAGCATCTCGGCAACGGCGTGCGCCTGCACGAGCGCGATGCCTTCGAGGGGATGCTGGGCAGCCTCGCCGGCAAGACCATCGCGGTCGATCCGGAGCGGTCGGTGGCGGCGATCTTCGAGGCGCTGGACAAGGCCGGCGCCCGGATCGTCTCGCGCCGCGATCCCTCGATCCTGCCCAAGGCGATCAAGAATCCGGTCGAGATCGAAGGCCATCGCGCCGCCCAGGCCCGCGACGGCGCCGCGCTGTCGCGCTTCCTTCACTGGCTCTCCGTCGAGGCGCCGAAGGGCGGCGTCGACGAGATGTCGGCGGCGGCCAGATTGCAGGACTTCCGGCAGCAGGGCGGCGACCTTCGCGACCTCAGCTTCGACACCATTTCCGGCGCCGGGCCGAACGGCGCCATCGTCCATTACCGGGTGAGCGAGGAGACCAACCGGCCGCTGCTCATGGACCAGATCTACCTGGTCGATTCGGGCGGCCAATATCCGGACGGCACCACCGACGTGACCCGCACGGTGATCGTCGGCACGCCGACCGCCGAGATGAAGGACCGCTTCACCCGCGTCCTCCAGGGCCATATCGCCGTCGCCCGGGCGCTTTTCCCCGAAGGCACGCGCGGCTCGCAGCTGGACAGCTTCGCCCGCCAGTTCCTCTGGAATGCCGGGCTCGACTACGCCCACGGCACCGGCCACGGCGTCGGCTCCTTCCTGTCGGTGCACGAGGGGCCGCAGCGCATCTCGCCGGCGGGCAGCGCCCAGGCGGGCGGCGACGAGCCGCTCAAGGCCGGCATGTTCCTCTCCAACGAGCCCGGTTATTACAAGACCGGCGAATATGGCATCCGGGTCGAGAATCTGGTGCTGGTCGTGCCCGTCGCGGTCGAGGGCGCGGAGAAGCCGCTGCTCGGCTTCGAGACCCTCACCTTCGCCCCCATCGCCCGCGACCTGATCGACACGTCCTTGCTGTCCCCCGCCGAGCGGCAATGGGTGGACGATTATCACGGCCAGGTGCTGGAGATCGTCGGCCCGCAGCTGGAGGGCGACGCCAAAGCCTGGCTCGAAGCGGCCTGCGCGCCGCTCTGAGTTCACCGCGGAGAAATAGCGGGAATGATAGTCATCCCGGCGAAGGCCGGGACCTATGAACGCGGAACTGAAGGGGAAAGCGGCAGCGCGTCCGCCGCTCGGTCAAACGGCGGTGTTCATGGGTCCCGGCCTTCGCCGGGATGACTCGCCTTGTCCTGCCGTTGATCGGAGGTTGCCACGCCCTCCCGCGCCTGCGCCTTGCGACGCTTCAGATTCTCCCGGAGCGCCGCGGCGAGGCGTTTTGCGCGCTCTTCGTCATGCCTGGCCATGCGCCGTGCCTTGACACAGGGCGGGCCGCGCGGCCATAGGCCCGCTTCCTCGCAAAGCGACGTGCTGCCGTAGCTCAGTGGTAGAGCGCATCCTTGGTAAGGCTGAGGTCGTGAGTTCAATCCTCACCGGCAGCACCATCGCTTCCCGATCGGGGCAGGATCCAGAACCGGAATGACGCGCGCTCAGCGCTGGGCGGCGAGCTGCAATTCCTGCAGGCGCATCACCCGTGCGGCCTTGGTGGCGAAGAGCTCGGCCAGCTCCCGGTGGCGTTCCTTGGCGGCCTGGGTCACCGCATGGCGGGCGCGCCTCTGCTCCTCGGCCGCGCGACGCATGAAATAACGATGATCCGATTCCACCTGGACGCTCCCCCGAGTCGCCGCGAAGACCTAACATAGCTGTGGATAAAATCCGAATCGGTGCGAAGCGGACCTCTTCCTCAGCGGATCGGCACGCCTCCCGCCTTGCCCACGATCATGTCGAGCACCGCCGGATGCAGCGGCCGCTCGAACGCGCAGCCGATGAAATTGCCCTTCGCCCACATCACCCGCGCCTGATAGGGCTCGAGCCCCGGCAGGCGCAGCCACACGTCCGTGCCCTTGGCGAGCTGGAGATGGGTGGAGGCGCGGAAGCCGTCGACGGACAGGTCCAGGATCTGGATGGCGACGCCGGTGCCGCCGCGCTGGCGCAGGCCCGCGCCCAGTTCCAGCGCGACCCGCCTCGACTTGCGGCTGGTCAGCTCCGGCGGCGGCCGCAGGTCGGTGGTCAGCTCGCCGGACAGGAAGGGCGTGCCGAACTCCGAGGGGAAGGACCAGGAGCCTGAGAAGCCGGGCTGCATCGTCCGCGCCTCAGCCGTCGCTCTCGGGCAGGTTCAGGCCCACGGTCGCGCCCCAGGCCTGGGCGGTGCGGCTCGCGCCGGCGGCCGCCCGATTCGGGAAGAGCGGGCCGCGCGCGGCGGGCTTGGCCGGCTGCCGCTTGCCGATGTGCACGAACACCTCATGCTCGTCGATCTCGTGGTGGAATTCGAGCCCGACCCGGTCCGGCCCGGCCCAGGCCACCCGCGCGGGCACGCGCGTGCTGCCGCGCACGAACACGACCTCGCTGCCGACGGGCGGCACCTGGACGCATTCGACGAGCGCGCCCTTCTGCGAGAGATCGCGCAGCCGGGCCTCGGTTTCGCCGGTTTCCGTCTCGAGCCTGGCCGCCAGCAGCACCCGTGCCCGCTTGGCCGAACGCTTGCCAGCAGCGGAGGTGTTGCCGAAATTCTCTGCGCCCATGTCTTCCTTCCAGCCCTTTTCGTCCGAACCGCTTAATCCGGCTGCACTAAATTGTGGTAAACATGCCGTGGGAATTTGCCGCCCGCGATCCGGGCCGGTTGACGCGGGCGCGGGTCGCTCGCATGGCCCGTGCATGCGCTTCTTCTCCGACAATGCGGCGGCGGCCTGCCCCGAGGTGCTGGCGGCGATCCGGGACGCGAACCGGATCGACACCGCCTATGACGGCGACGCCTGGTCGCAGCGCCTGAACGGCGCCCTGTCCGACCTGTTCGGGACCGAGGTGGAGGCGCTCTGGATCGCCACCGGCACGGCCGCGAACAGCCTCGCGCTCGCCGCGCTCTGCCCGCCGCACGGCAGCATCGTCTGCCACCGCGACGCCCATATCCAGAATGACGAATGCGGCGCGCCGGAATTCTACACCCATGGCGCCAAGCTGCTGCTCGGCACGGGCGAAGGCGCGAAGCTCACCCCGGACATCGTCGCCGGCCTGCTCGGCACGATCCGCGACGACGTCCACCAGGTCCAGCCGCACGCTCTGTCGATCACCAACGCGACCGAATATGGCTGCGTCTACACGCCCGACGAGACCGCGGCGCTCGGCGATCTCGCCAAGGCGCGCGGGCTCGGCTTCCATGTCGACGGCGCCCGCTTCGCCAATGCGGTGGCGCGCCTCGGCTGCAGCCCCGCGGACCTCACCTGGCGGGCGGGGGTGGACGCCCTCTCCTTCGGCTTCGTCAAGAATGGCGGGCTCTCGGCCGAATGCCTGGTCTTCTTCGATCGGACATTGGCCGCGGCGACCCGCTACCGCCGCAAGCGCGCCGGGCACCTGCTCTCCAAGGGCCGCTATCTCGCCGCGCAGATCCTGGCGATGCTGGACGGCGATGTCTGGCTGCGCAACGCCCGCGCCGCGAACGACGCCGCCGCCCGGCTGGCCGAGGCGGCCGGCGCCGCGCGACTCGTTCTGCCGGTCGAGGCGAACGAGGTCTTCATCCGGGTGAGCGCGGCCGAGGCTGCGGCCCTGCGCGGCCAGGGCTTCGACTTTTACGACTGGGGCCCAGGCGAGGCGCGGCTGGTGACGAGCTGGGATACGGACCCGGCCCATGTCGAGGCGCTCGCCGCCGCGATCCGGGCGCTGTGAACGCCCCGATTGACCTACATATAAAGATATCTTTATATCTGCATATATGACGTCTGCTCCCCCCGAACGGACGGGCTTGCGCGACCCGAGGATCCTGCTCCCCTTCCTCCTGATCACCCTGATCTGGAGCTCGACCTGGATCGTCATCAAGGACCAGCTTGGCATCGTCCCGCCGGTCTGGTCGGTCAGCTACCGCTTCCTGATCGCGGGCGCGGCAATGATGGCGATCGCGCGACTGGCGGGCGGCTCGCTCGCCATCGGCCGGGGCCACGGTCTCGCCGCTTTGCTCGGCCTGCTCCAGTTCGTCCTCAACTATAATTTCGTCTACGCCTCGGAGCTCTACATCACCTCGGGCCTCGCGGCGGTGGTGTTCGCCCTGCTCGTCGTGCCCAATGCCGGCTTGGCCTGGCTGCTCTTCGGCGAAAAGGTGAGCCTTCGCTTCATGCTCGGCTCGGCGGTGGCGATGGCCGGGGTCGGCCTGCTCTTCCTGCAGGAGATCAGGAACAGCCCGACGCCGACGGCGGAGACGCTGACCGGGCTCGGCCTCGCCCTGCTCGCCGTGCTCGCCGCCTCGGTCTCGAACGTGATGCAGCTCGCCGGCGGCATGAAATCGCTGCCGATCGCGCCGATGCTGGCCTGGGCGATGCTCTATGGCGGGCTGATGGACGCGGCCTTCGCCTGGGCGACGGTGGGGGCGCCGGTGATCGAAACCGACTGGCGCTACTGGCTGGGCCTGATCTATCTCGGCGTCGTCGCCTCGGCTCTCGCCTTCTGGCTCTATTACCGGATCATCCGCGCGATCGGTCCGGCCAAGGCGGCCTATTCGAGCGTGCTGATCCCGATCATCGCGATGGCGCTTTCGACCCTCTTCGAGGATTATCGCTGGTCGGCGCTCGCCGTCGCGGGCGGCCTGCTCGCCATTGCCGGCCTGATCATCGCCCTGCGCTCCGGCCGCGGCGCGCCACCCCCACCCGAACCCTGACGGCTGGCAAGGACCGGGCTTCACGGCTCAGCCCGGACGACCTGATCCGACCCTCGTACCGATCTTGCTCCGCGAATGAACGCGCGTTGAATCGTCAATTAAGTCGCTGGACAGCTTCGCTTGGCTACCGTTATTCCACCGTAGCGGGGAAAAGGGCCCTCACGGGTTTCGGACGCGTCACCCTGGCGCGTCTTGCAAGGGGAATTGGTTCATGAAGACTGCACGCTTCCTACTCGCCGCCGCCGCATTCGCGTGCTGCGCCGGCACCGCCATCGCCCAGAATACCAGCCTCCGCGCCAATTATGGCGAGCTCGAGCTCGAAGCCGGATTCGCCAACGATCCCCGCGTGATCTCGCTGCGCGCCGGCGGTGATCGCCCGGCCAGCCGCGTCGACTCCAGCTGCCGCGGCTTCATCACCAACGCGCCGGACGTCCGGCTGCATTACGACGCGGGCTCGCTGCCGCTGATCATCTCGGTCGACGCCGGCTCCGACACCACCCTGGTGGTGAACGGCCCGAACGGCGAATTCTACTGCGACGACGACAGCGGCGAGGGCACCAACCCGTCGATCCGCCTGAACAATCCGGACTCGGGCCGCTACGAGATCTGGGTCGGCACCTACAGCTCCGGCAATTCGCAGCCGGCCCGCCTCTATATCTCCGAGGTTTCGAGCCGCTGAGTAACCCATCGCGCCGGGCCCGTCGGGAAGCGGGGCCGGCCGGTTCAACCCCTCGCCGCGCGCAGCCAGTTCTGTTACGGCTGCGGACGGAAGGGGACAACCTGTCGCGTGTCGGTTGCTGACCCGCCTGCTTCACGAGAGGGAACGTTCCATGAAGAAATTGCACATCCTGGCGATGGCCGCGTGCGCCGCCGCCGTATCCGTCATCCCGGCCTCCGCCCAGAACGTCAACGGCCGCCCCAATTTCGGCCAGGTCAATCTGCGCAGCGGCTTCGCCCCCGATCCGCGCGTGATCTCCGTCGTCTCCGGCGGCAACATCAACGCCAGCCGCGTTCGCGGCAGCGGCACCTGCCGCGGCTTCATCAGCGCGACGCCCGACGTCCGCTTGGTCTACACCGCGAGCGGCCGCTATCCGCTGATCATCTCGGTCGATTCGAGCGCCGACACGACCCTGATCGTGAACACGCCGAACGGCCGCTTCATCTGCGACGATGATGGCGGCGAGCGCGGGCTCAACCCGTCGATCCGCATCAACAATCCGGGCTCGGGCCGCTACGAGATCTGGGTCGGCAGCTACCGCGCCGGGACCAATTCCCGCGCGCGCCTGCACATTTCGGAAGTCAGCAGCCAGTAACAATCCGCATCTAGGATCCCGGCTCCTCCGCCCGCTTCGTGCGTTGCCGGGCGAAAGGAGACCGGGATCCTCATGCGCCTCAAGATCGACGTCGAGCTCGATTATCATTTCCCCGAGCTCGCCGACGTGCTGCTCGCCGTCGAGGTCGCCCAGCTGCCCGACCAAGTCCTGGTCGAGGACCTGCTCACCATCACCGGCTGCGCCGGCCCGCTGAGCCCGGTCGCGGGCGAGGACGGCATCGGTCGGCGCACCTGGCTGACCGCCCACGGGCCGCTGCGCGCGACCTACCGGGCGATTCTGGAGGTGACGCACAGGCTCGCGCCGCTCGCCGAGCTTCCCATCTGCCCGCGCCCGCAGCTCCCGCCCGAGGCGATCGCCTATCTCTGGCCGAGCCGCTATTGCGAGTCTGACAAGTTCGAGGCGTTCGTCGAACGCCATTTCGGCCACCTCGACGGCGGCGCCAAATTGCTCGCCATGCGGGACTGGATCCAGGCGGAGATGGACTATGTGCCGGGCGCCTCCGACACGGAGACGACGGCCGCCGACGCCTTCGTCGCCCGTCAGGGCGTCTGCCGCGACTATGCCCATCTGATGGCGAGCTTCGCCCGCGCCGCCGGCATCCCCGCGCGGCTGACCTCCGCTTATGCCTGGGGCCTGAAGCCGCCCGATTTCCACGCGGTGGTGGAGGTGTGGCTGGACGGCGCCTGGCATTTCCTCGACGCCACCGGCCTTGCCCCGGCCGAGGGTTTCGCCCGCATCTGCGTCGGCCGCGACGCCACCGACATCGCCTTCATGACGATCTTCGGCGGCGCGACGATGAACGGCCAGAGCGTGCGCGTGACGCGGCTCGACGACTGACCCGTGCGAACGCCGGGCCGCGCCCCGATTGCACCCGCCTTTTCAGCGGCCTAGAGCGAGTCCATGCTCGATGCCCTGAATTCGCCCGCGACTCCGCACGTCACCCGCCGCGAAGACTACAAGCCGCCCGAATGGCTGGTGCCCGACGTGGCGCTCGATTTCGAGCTCGGTCCGGTGCGGACGGTGGTGCGCGCCCGGCTCGACGTGGTCCGCAACGGCGATCATGCGGCGCCGCTCCGGCTGAACGCCGAGGGGCTCGACATCGTCGAGGTCCGCCTCGACGGCAAGGCGGTCAATTACTGGTTCGAGAATGACGTGCTGCGCATCCCGGTGACCGCGGCGACGGGCGTGGTCCAGACAATGGTGGCGATCGCGCCCCGCGCCAATACCCAGCTCATGGGTCTCTACGAATCCGGCGGGATGCTCTGCACCCAGTGCGAAGCGGAAGGCTTCCGGCGGATCACGCCCTTCCCGGACCGGCCGGACGTCCTCTCCCGCTATCGGGTCCGGATGAGTGGCAACAAGGCGGCCTATCCGATCCTGCTCTCCAACGGCAATCTTGAGGCCTCCGGCGAGGATGCGGAGGCGGGCACGCACTGGGCGGAATGGCACGATCCCTTCCCCAAGCCCGCCTACCTCTTCGCGCTCGTCGCCGGCGATCTCGTCGCCAATCGCGACAGCTTCACCACCCGCTCCGGCCGCGCCGTCGATCTCGCCATCTGGGTGCGCGAGGGCGATGTCGAGCGTACCGAACATGCCATGGCCAGCCTCAAGGCGGCGATGAAGTGGGACGAGGACGTCTATGGCCGCGAATATGACCTCGACATCTTCAACATCGTCGCGGTCGCCGATTTCAACTTCGGCGCGATGGAGAATAAGAGCCTCAACATCTTCAACTCGCGCTACATCCTGGCCGATCCCGACACCGCGACGGATCTGGACTATGACGGCATCGCCGGCGTGGTCGCGCACGAATATTTCCACAATTGGTCGGGCAACCGCGTCACCTGCCGCGACTGGTTCCAGCTGAGCCTGAAGGAAGGCTTCACCGTCTTCCGCGACCAGAGCTTCTCGGCCGACATGGGCTCCGACGCGGTGAAGCGGATCGAGGACGTCCGCCTGCTCCGCGCCGCGCAATTTCCGGAGGATGCCGGCCCGCTCGCCCATCCCATCCGCCCGGATTCCTACATGGAGATCTCGAACTTCTACACCGCGACCGTCTACAATAAGGGCGCGGAGATCATCCGGATGCTGCACACCATCCTCGGCGAGGAGAAATTCCGCGCCGGCTGCGACCTCTATTTCGCGCGCAATGACGGCCAGGCCGTGACCTGCGAGGATTTCGTGCTGGCGATGGAGGAGGCGAGCGGCGTCGATCTCTCCCGCTTCCGGCTCTGGTACAGCCAGGCCGGGACGCCGAAGGTCAGGGCGCGGCTCACCCAGGAGGGCGGCGCGGCCCGGCTCAGCTTCGCGCAGGAGGTGCCGCCGACACCCGGGCAGAAGGCGAAACAGCCGATGCCGATCCCGCTCAGGCTGGCTCTGTTCGGCGCGGAAACCGGCGAGAAGCATGACGAACGCCTGTTCATCCTCGACGGCGCGGCGGAGGAATTGCTGATCGACGGCGTGCACGAACCCGCCGTGCTCTCCGTGAACCGCGATTTCTCGGCGCCGGTGATCGTCGAGACCGACCGCGGCGCGGCCGATCTCGCCTTCCTTTCCGGCCATGACGACGATCCCTTCGCCCGCTACGAGGCGATGCAGCAATTGATGCTCGGCACGCTGACCGACGCGGTAGAGACCGGCGTCGCCGCGCACCGGCCGGTGCTGGAGGCGGTGCGCGAGACCCTGACCAACAAGGCGCTCGATCCGGCCTTTGTCGCCGAGGCGGTGCTGCTGCCGAGCGAGGCCTTTATCGGCGACCATCTGAAGCTGGTCGATCCGGAGGCGATCCACCGCGCCCGCGAGGCGCTGCGCGCCGATCTCGGCACCACGCTGGAGGGCCTGTGGCGCGACGCCTACGGCGCCCATGTCGCCAATCGCTACGCCTATAATCCGGCCGCCAAGGGCGCGCGCCGCCTGCGGACGATCGCGCTCGGCTACATCATGGCGACGGGCTCGGCGGATGCGCCGGCCATCGCCAAGCGCCAATATGACGAGGCCGACAACATGACCGACCGGCAGGGCGCGCTCGGCGTTCTGGTCAACGGCGACGCGCCGGAGCGGGAGGCCGCCCTTGCCGCCTTCTACGCGCGCTACCGGGACAATGCCCTGGTCCTCGACAAATGGTTCTCGACCCAGGCGCTCTCCACCCGCGACGACACGCCCGAAGCGGTCGAACTGCTGGCGAAACATGCCGACTTCACCCTGTCCAATCCGAACCGGCTGCGTTCGCTGGTCGGCGCCTTCTCGGTAAACCAACGCGCCTTCCACGACCCTTCGGGCCGAGGCTACCGCTTCCTCGCCGACATGATCCTCGCCGAGGACAAGCTCAATCCGCAGACCGCCGCCAAGCTGGTCCCGCCGCTCGGCCGCTGGCGCCGCTTCGGCGAGGACCGCGCCAGCCTGATGCGCGCCGCGCTGGAGCGGATCGTCGAGACGCCGGGGCTCAGCAAGGACGTGTTCGAGCAGGCGTCGAAGAGCCTGGCCTGAAACCCCGCGGGCTGTCGCCCCCCTCGTGCTCCGGCGAAGGCCGGAGCGCTGGCCGATGACGGCACCACCTGCTCGCAACGCTCCGGCCTTCGCCGGAGCACGATGCTGCCTCAGCCCGCGATCCAGGCCGCGACTTCGCCGGCCAGCTGGTTCGCCGCCTGGTTCAGCGCCGGCGCGACGGCGGCCGGCGTGGCTTCCGCCACCGGCACGCGGGCCTCGAAGCGGTTGGTGACGATGCCGCCATTGGCGCCCGAGCGCGCCAGCACCGCATTATAGACGATCACCGCCTGCATCCCGTTAGGATCGAGACCGAATTTGACCAGGGTCCCGGTGATCCGGTTGCCGGGATCGTTGCTATACTGGCTGGGATCGAGCACCACCCGGCCCGTCCGGGCGGAGATGGTCTCGCCGAGCACGCGGGCGAAGAGCGCCCCCGGATTCTCCACCCAGACCGCCTCGGTCAGATACTGGATCGTGGTCTCGTTGACGTAGACGGGAATGCGCGTCGTCCTGAGCGCCTGCGGCAGGGTCGGCACGGCGACCGTGATCGCCTCGCCCTGGCCGGCGGTGCGCGGCGCGGCGGCGGGCCGGACCTCGGCCGAGGTCAGGGTGTAAAGCTGGTCGGGCGCGGAGCCGCCGCCGAGGCAGGCCGACAAAGCGAGCATGGCCGGGGCGGAAAGCAGGAGCCTGGAGCGCATCGTCAATTCCCTCTTCCTGGGCGGTAATCGGGCAGGCGTTGCCCGCCGATCACGCCGCCGACGCCCCGCTGGTTCAGCCGGTCGGTAATCTCGCGCAGCGATTCTGAGGTGGCCCTGAGGTCGCGCATCAGCTGGCCGACCTCGGGCAGGGTCTGGTTCGAGAAGGCCTGGATGCCCGGCCGGGCATCGCCGATCGCCCGCTCCAGCTGCGCCATGCTGCCTTGGGCCGAGCGCAGGGTGGCGCGCAGGTCGTTGACCAGCGGCCGCCCGTTCTGGTCGACGAAGGTCGTCGTCGCGGTGGCGAGCTGGCCGATCCGGTCGGCGGCGGCGCCGGCCTGACGGATCGCGATCCGCGCCTCGGCCAGGGTGGCGGCGATCTCCGGGCCGCGCTCGGCGAGCGAGCGGGTGGTCTGCTCGAGATTGTCGAGAATGCCGGCGATCGATTCCTGGTTACGGTCGGAAAGCAATTCCGTCAGCCGCTCGGTGAGCGTCGAGACGCGTTCGAGCAGTTCCGGCGCGGTGTTCAGCAGGCTGGTCAGCGCCCCCGGCCGGACCGGGATCACCGGCACGCCGAACGGGCATTCGGACTGCGCGTTCTGCTCGGGGCAGCGAATCTCGCGGCGCGGCGTCGGCCTTTGCCCCGCCTGCGGCGCGGGCGGCGGATCGATCTGGATCGTCGAGATGCCGGTGAAGGTCGAGCGGATCGTGGAGGTGGAGCCTTCGAGCACCGGCGTGTCGCCGTTCACGTTGATTCGGACGCGGACGAATTGCGGGCTGTCCGGCACCAGGTTGATCGATTCGATCTGGCCCACGGGAACGCCCGAGAAGGTCACGCCCGAACCCTTGGCCAGGCCCTCGACCGTCTGCTGGAAGAAGATGTCGTATTTCTTCTCGCCGCCGCCCGAAAGCTGGCTGAGCCAGACGATGAACAGGACGAGCGCGGCGAGCAGCCCCATGGTGATGGAGCCGACCAGAATCTGGTTGGAACGCGTTTCCATCAGGCCGTGGCCCCTTCCGTCGGTTCAGCCTCGCGGTGCGCCGCGGCGGCGCGGCCCCGCGGGCCCTTGAAATATTCCTGAATCCACTGGTGGTCCAATGCCAGCAATTCAGGGATCGTTCCGACCGCCACCACCTTCTTGTCGGCAAGCACGGCAATGCGGTCGCAGATCGCGTAGAGTGTGTCCAGATCGTGGGTGATCAGGAAGACGGTGAGGCCGAGCGCGTCGCGCAGCTCCAGGATGAGCTGGTCGAAGTCGGCGGCGCCGATCGGATCGAGGCCCGCCGTGGGCTCGTCGAGAAAGAGCAGTTCGGGATCGAGCGCGAGCGCGCGGGCGATCCCGGCGCGCTTCCGCATGCCGCCGCTGAGCTCGGACGGATATTTGCCGCCCGCATCGACCGGCAGGCCCGACATGGCGATCTTGTAGGCCGCGATCTCGTCGAGCAGCTCCTGGTCGATGCCCGGGTAGAATTCCTTGATCGGCACCTGCACATTCTCGGCCACGGTCAGGGTCGAGAACAGGGCGCCGCCCTGGAAGAGCACGCCCCAGCGCCGGCGGACATGCTTCGCCTCTTCCTCGTCGCGGCCGACCATCGGCTCGCCGAAGACGAGCACCTCGCCATCGTCGGGCGTCTGCAGGCCGATGATCGAGCGCATCAGCACCGACTTGCCGGTGCCGGAGCCGCCGACCACGCCGAGAATCTCGCCGCGGCGGACCTCCAGTTCCAGCCCGTCGTGGATGAGCTGCTCGCCGAAGCTGTTCCTGAGGCCGTGGACCTCGATGACATGGCTGTTGTCGTGCGCGCTCACAGCCAGCCCACCTCGGTGAAGAAGACCGCGAAGAAGGCGTCGAGCACGATGACGAGAAAGATGCCCTGCACGACCGCGGTCGTGGTGCGGAGCCCGACCTCCTCGGCATTGCCCTTCACCTGCAGGCCCTGATAGCAGCCCGCCATGGCGATGATCATGCCGAAGACCGGCGCCTTGATCAGGGTCTGGTAGAGGTCGGTCATCGGCACGACCTCGCGGATGCGCTGGATGAACGTCACCGGCGGGATGTCGAGCGACAGCCAGCAAAAGACGCCGCCGCCGAGGATCGCCATCATCGCCGCGAAGAAGCCGAGCAGCGGCATCATCAGCACCGTCGCGAGCACGCGCGGGATGACGAGCGCTTCCATCGGGGAGACGCCGATGGTGCGCATGGCGTCAACTTCCTCGTTAAGCTTCATCGAGCCCAATTGCGCGGCGAAGGCCGAGCCGGAGCGGCCCGCGACCATGATCGCGGTCATCAGCACGCCCAGTTCCTTCACGGCGGAACGGCCGATCAGGTTGATCGTGTAGACCTCGGCGCCGAACTGGCGGAGCTGCACCGCGCCCTGCTGGGCGATGACGATGCCGACGAGGAAGCTCATCAGCCCAACGATGAAGAGCGCCTGCACGCCGACCACCTCGAAGCGGGTGATCACCGCGTTCCAGCGGAAGCGGCGCGGGTGGCGGATGATATGGCCGAAGCCGATCAGCATCGCCCCGAAGAAGCCGAGCATGCCGTAGAGCGTGCGCAGGAAGTTGAGCGTCCATTCGCCAACCTGGGTGACGACCCGCACCAGAGCGGGCGGCGCGTCGCGCGCGATCTTCACCGGCTGGTCGGCGGCGGCGACATGGTCGATCAGCAATTGCTGTTCGCGATTGGCGCCGATGACCTTGGCGCCCCGGTCCCGCTGCAATTTGTGGACGAGCCAGGCGCCCACCGTATCCATCCGCTCGACGTCGCTCAGGTCGACGGTGATGTCCGTCGCCTCGAGCGCCTCGAGCTGCTCGGAAAGCTTGCGGATGCGCAAAAGCGTGAGATTCCCGCTGAACCGCAGGACACAGGAGCCGTCCTCGACGTTTTGGATGAAATCGGGAGTCACGCTCATCGCAGACCGACATGTCTTAAAACCCGCCGAGCGGCAAGGAGTTAGGATGGACAGGATGCGCTATTCCATGCTTGCAGGACGGCCATGACGCAGACGCTGGCCATTTACGACATGGACCGGACGGTCACCCGCCGGCCGACCTTCGGCGCCTTCCTGTGGCACGCCATGTGGCGGCTGGCCCCCTGGCGGGCCCTGCTCTCGCCGCTCACGCTCTTCGCGACCCTGGGCTATGCCCTGAAGCTCTACGACCGCGGGCGGCTGAAGGAGATCAACTACCGCCTCCTCGTCGGTCCCGCCGCGCCAGAGCGGCTCGAGCCGGTCGTCCAGAGCTTCGCGCAAAAGCAGTGCGAAACCAACATCCTGCCCGGCGCCCGCACCCGCATCGCCGAGGACAAGGCGGCCGGCCGGCGGCTGGTACTCGCCACCGCCTCCTACCGGCTCTATGCGGCGGCGATCGCGCAGAAGCTCGGCTTCGACGACGTCATCGCGACGGACACCAAGCTCGACACGAAGGGCCGCACCATCGCCACGATCGACGGGCGCAATTGCTACGGGTTCGGCAAGCTCGACATGATCGAGGCGTGGCTGCAGCGCCAGGGGCTGGAGCGCGACGCCGTCCACATCCGCTTCTATTCCGACCATGTCTCCGACAGCGTCGTCCACCGCTGGGCGAACGAGGCCTTCGCCACCAACCCCCATGCCCGCCTGATCCGCGTCGCGGAGCAGGAGGGCTGGGAGGTGCTGGAGTGGCGGGACCGGAAGCGGGCGTAACGGGGCGAATCGGGTGCGATGAGCCGCAATGCTCCTGCGAAAGCAGGAGCATTGCGAAACGCGCATTGCGCACGGCCAGCGCTCCGGCCTTCGCCGGAGCACAAGCGCCTTACACCGCCCGCAGCGCTTGATCGAAGTCCGCGATCAGATCGTCCGGATCCTCGACGCCGATCGAGATGCGCACCAGATTGTCGGTGATGCCGAGCGCGGCCTTGCGCTCCGGCGGCACGGACAGATGCGTCATCGCGGCCGGAGCGCTGGCCAAAGTCTCGGTGCCGCCGAGGCTGACCGCGAGATGGGCGATCTTCAGCGCGTCGAGGAAGGCGAAGCTCTCTTTCTCCCCGCCTTTCAAGTAGAGCGAGAAGGTCGAGCCGGCGCCGGTGCAATGGCGGCGGTAGATGTCCGCCTGCCGGGCATCGCCGCCATCCTCCAGGAAGCCCAGATAGCCGACGCTCTCCACCTTCGGATGATCGCGCAGGAAGCGGCAGACCTTGGCGGCATTCTCGCCCGCGCGGGTCATGCGCAGCTCCAGCGTCTCGAGGCTCCTGAGCAGCATCCAGGCCGTGTTGGGGTCGGTGATCGTGCCGATCGTGTTGCGGAGCATGCGGATCGTGTTGATCAGCTCCTTCGAGCCGGTGATCCCGCCCGCGACCAGATCCGAATGGCCGCCCGCATATTTGGTGAGCGAATAGACGGAGAGATCGGCGCCGTGCTTCAGCGGATTCTGCCAGAGCGGGCCGAGGAAGGTGTTGTCGATCGCGATGGGCGGCCGCTCGCTCTCGGCGAACAAGGCGTCGCGCACCCGCGCCACGGCCTGCACGTCGACCAGGGCGTTGGTCGGGTTGGCCGGGCTCTCCAGATAGATGAGCGGGACGCGGCCCTTCGCCTTGGCCCGCGCGACCACGTCGGCGATCTCATCCTCGGTCGCCCCCGCCGGGAAATCCAGCCAGGTCACGCCGAACTTGCCGAGCACGCGCGCGATCAGGGTCTCGGTCGCGGCATAAAGCGGCCCGCTATGGACGACGACGTCGCCGGGCTGGACGAAGGCGAGCAGCAGGGTCGCGATCGCCGACATGCCGGAGGAGAAGGTGAGCGCGTCCTCCGCATCCTCCCAGATGCCGAGCCGGTCCTCGAGGATTTCCTGGTTCGGCCCGTTGAAGCGCGAATAGACGAGGCCCTCCGCGCCGCCGGGGCGCTTGCCGGTCACCCCTTCGAAGTGGCGCTTGCCGGCCGCCGCATTCTCGAACACGAAGGTGGAGGTGAGGAAGATGGGCGGCTTCAGAGAGCCTTCCGAGAGGGCCGGATCGTAGCCGTGGCCCATCATCAGGGTCGACGGTTTCAGCTTGCGCCCGCCGATTTCGAGCGCGCCCTGCTTGGGGCGGCGACGCGGGGTCGCGCCGGTGAGGTCCGATTCGTCTGCCATGACTGAGTCTCCTGTCCATATGGAGACCGAGCCGGCTCGCTGGAGCCAGGCTCAAGGCCGCTCGGCGGAGCGGCCCAGGGGTGAGGTCCGTTGCCCGCGGGCGCTTTAGCCGAAAGGCGAAACGGGTTTCCAGCCGGATTTGGCGGGGCGAGCCTTCAGCCCGGCAGCGCGATGATCGAGAATTGTCGGCCGTAGGTCGGCTCGCCGCGATGGGTGGCGCGGCGGTAGGAGTAGAAGCGCTCCGGATCGGCATAGGTGTCGAGGCCCAGCGCCTCGGCGTGGCGGATGCCGGCCTCGGCGACGCGGGCGAGGACGAAGGCCTCGATGTCGAACTGGTGATGGCCGTCGCGGCCCGGCGTGAAGAAGCGTTCGTGCGCGGGCTCGGCCTCCAGGAAGCGGCGTTGAAAGCCCTCGTCCACCTCGTAGGACTTGCGGGCGATGACCGGGCCGATCGCCGCCGCGATCCGCTCGCGCCGCGCGCCCAGCCGCGCCATCGCCGCGACCGTCGCTTCGACCACGCCGGCGAAGGCGCCCTTCCAGCCGGCATGGGCGGCGCCGATCACCCCCGCCTCCCGGTCGGCGAGCAGGACCGGCGTGCAGTCCGCCGTGAGGATGGCCAAAGCGAGGCCGGGCCGGTCGGTCACCATCGCGTCCGCATGGGGCCGGCCGTCCTCCGGCCAGGGCGCCGTGGCGTGGACGGCGTCGCCGGAATGGACCTGGTAGACGGTCACCAGCCGCGCGCCCGGCGCCACCGCCTCGACCGCCAGCCGCCGATTCTCCGCCACGGCGTCCCGGTCGTCGTCCGAGCCGAAGCCGACATTCAGCCCCGCGCAGACTCCCGTGGAGACGCCGCCGCGCCGGCCGAGAAAGCCGTGCGGAATGCCCCCTAGGGCGGCGGCGCGGATCACCTCGACGCTCACAAGGCCAGCCTCATCACCGGATCCCGATAGCGCAAGGTGCCGAGCTGATAGGGGGTCTCGCCCACCGTCTCGAACCCGCGCTTGCGGTAGAAGGCGATGGCGCGGTCGCCTTTCTCCCAGACGCAGAGGTAGAGGGCAGGCGCGCCGCGGGCGCGCGCCGTCTCCGCCGCCCAGTCCATCAGCGACCCGGCCACGCCCGCGCCCTGCCAGGGGGCAAGCACGTAGACCTGCATCACCTGCAGCGCGTCCGGCGCGTGCGGCACCGGCAGATCCATCGGCCCGAGCTTGAGATAGGCGATCGCCGCGCCATCCTGCTCCGCCACGCAAATGGCGAGCGCGGGATCGAGAAACTCCCCGTCCAGCGCCGCCGACCCGAACTTGCGCTCCAGATGGAGCGCCATGTCGTCCGGCGGGAAATGGGGCCCGAACGTCTCGACGAAGCAGCGGCGGCCCATGTCCGCCAGCGCCGGGGCGTCGGCGGGGCCGGCGGTCCGGTAGCGCACGCTCACAGCTGCGCCCGCATGATGATGTCCTCGTCGGCATGGGTGCCGACCATGAAGGCATAGGTGCCGACCGGCTCGAAGCCGTAGCGGGCATAGAAACGCTGGGCGCGGAGATTGTCGATGAAGACGGAGAGGAAGAGCTGCTCCGCCCCGCGCCCACGCGCTTCCTCCAGCACCCAGGCCATCAGCGTCCGGGCGACCTCCGTGCCCTGCCACGGCCCCAGCACGTAGAGCTGGCGCAATTCCGCCGTCGGCCCGGTCACCGGAAAGGGCAGCCCCGGCGGCCCGACCTTGGCGAAGCCCACCGCCTCGCCGTCCCGCTCCGCGATCCGCACGCTGAAGCGCGGGTCGGTCAGCTCCCCGGTCCAGTTCTCGACGCTGTGATTCTCGAGAAAGGCGGCGAGATTCTCGGGGCTGTAGAGATGGCCGAACGTCTCGCTGAACGTCCGCGGCCCCAGCCTGGACATGAGTTCGGCGTCGGCGGCCGTGGCGGTGCGATAGGTGAAATCGGACATGTCAGAACCCCGCCGGCTCCTGCCAGCCCGGCGCGCTGAGCGCCAGCACCTTGAACAGCCGGCCCATCTGGCCGGGCGCGGAGAGGCGCAGGCGCGCCGCCTCGATCTCCTCGGTCCGCGCGGGGGCGGCATGGGCCAAGGCGGCGGCGCGCAGCGGCAGGCCCATGGCGTCGAGCCAGGCGCCCTGAGACACGGGCCCGGAAATGCGCACGCCCTCGGCCGCCGCGGCCAATGCGGCAAAATCGACATGGGCGGTGAGGTCCCGCTCGCCGGGCGCCTCGAACGGATCGGCATAGGCGTGGCGCCAGACGGCCTGCAGCGTGTCGCCCCGCCCGGGCCGGTCATGGCCGTAATCGACGATCAGCGCCGCCCCGCCCTGCGCGGCGATTCGCCGGGAGAAGTCGGCGGCGACGGCGAGGGAGGCCGGAGAGGTTTCGGTCTCGACCTCACCGACGGGCACGAAGCGGCCCTCCCGCCAGTCGACCGTCCTCACCGTCCCATTCCCGTCGCGTTGCTCGATCGGCAGCGCATCGAAGAACTCGTTGGCGACGACGAGCAAAGGGCCGTCGGCGGGGAGGGTCGACAGATCGTCATGCCAGGCCGCGCCCGGCACCCGCGCGGCCTGCGCGGCGCGGAGCACCGGGCTGGTCTCGACGAAATGCACGTCGGGCGTCAGGCCGGCGCCCTTCATCGCCCGCAGCGCGTCCACCGCCAGCGTCCCCCGCCCCGGCCCAAGCTCCACATAATGCGCGCCTTCGGGCCGCCCGGAGCGCAGCCACAGATCCGCCAGCCAGAGCCCGATCAATTCCCCGAACATCTGGCTGATCTCGGGCGCGGTGGTGAAATCCCCCGCCGCGCCGAACGGATCGCGAGTCGCGTAATAATGCGCATTGGCCTCCGCCATCCATTCGGAGACGGGAAGCGGCCCCTCGGCGGCGATGCGCTGCCTCAGCCGCGCCTCAAGCGGCAGCCGGCTCATCGTCCGGCACCGCCTTCACCCGGCCCTCGCGCTTCTTCGCCGTGGCGACCAGGTAGAGGCCGCCGAGGATCATGGGCACGGACAGCCACTGGCCCATATGGAGGCCGGTCGCCTGCGCGAAGCCGACCAGATGCGCGTCGGGCTCGCGGATGAATTCGAGCAGGAAACGGACGAGGCCGTAAACCAGGATGAAGGTGCCGACGAGCTTGCCCGGCTGGTAGCGGGCGCGCGTCTTCCAGAACATCCAGACGAGCAGGACCATCAGCACCAGCCCCTCGAACAGGGCCTCGTAGAGCTGGCTCGGGTGGCGCACCACCTCGCCGCCGGTCGGGAAGACGATGCCCCAGGGCAAATTGGTCGGCCCGCCCCAGAGCTCGCCGTTCACGAAATTGGCGAGCCGGCCGAGGAACAGGCCGGGCGGGATGCAGCAGGCGACATAATCGTGGATGCGCAGCCAATCGAGCTTCTTGCGCCAGGCGAGGTAGAGGATGCCGAGGCTGACCCCGATCACGCCGCCGTGGAAGCTCATGCCGCCATCCCACAGGCGAACGATCTCGATCGGGTTCTGCAGATATTCCATCGGCTTGTAGAAGATCACATAGCCGAGCCGGCCGCCCAGGATGATGCCGAGCGTGGTGTAGAAGGCCATGTCGTCCGCATGGCGCCGCGCCATCGGCGCGCCGGGCTGGCGGATCAGCTTCAGCAGGTACCACCAGCCGATGATGATCCCGAACAGATAAGCGAGGCTGTACCAGCGCAGCTGGAACCAGCCCCATTCGAACAGGACGGGGCTGAGCCCGAGGTCGGTGAAACGGATCGCATTGCCCGTTGCTGCCATCGATGTCAGTAAGGCGTCGAACAAGGCTTTCCCCTTCCGGTTCGGGTCTTCATAGAAGGGGGAACATAAAAGGCAAAGACAATGGAGAGAGGGCAGGCGTGAGTAGCGAGCTCGACCGGAAATATGACGCGGTGCTGGCGGAGAAGACCGGTGAGGGCGGTCCCTTCCAGATCGCGCGGGACGCGCTCGGCCGCGCCTATGTCGGCAATTTCCCGGCCACGCTGCCGCAATTCTTCGCCGCCTTCTGCGCGCTGAACGGCGCCGTCGAGGGCGTGGTGGCGGGCGAGGAGCGGCTGACCTTCGCCGAGCTCGACGTCCGCGCGACGAAGCTGGCGCGAATCCTCGCGGGCAGCTGGAACGTCGCCAAGGGCGACCGCGTCGCCATCGCCATGCGCAACTGCCCGGCCTGGATCGTCTCCTACATGGCGATCCTGAAGGCGGGCGGGATCGCGACCCTGATCAACGGCTGGTGGCAGCCGGACGAGATGCGCCACGGCCTCGCCCTTGCCGAGCCGGAGCTGATCATCGCGGATGCCGCCCGCGCCGAGCGCCTGAAGGCGGGCGGCTGCACCATCCCCACCGTCGCCTTGCCGATCGAGCAGCCGCTCGACGGCGCGCTGGCGCCCCTGCTCGCGCGGACCGTCGAGGCCGACCTGCCCGAAATCCTGCCGACCGACGATGCGACCATCCTCTTCACCTCGGGCTCGACCGGCCTCGCCAAGGGCGCGGTCTCGACCCATCATGCGGTGGTCACCGGCACCTATGCCTATGCGATGAGCCTCGCCGTCCTGCTCGGCATCAAGGAGCGCGACAACGATCCGCCGAAGAATCCGCCCAAGACCCTGGTCAACGTGCCGCTCTTCCACGTCACCGGCGAGGTGCCGGTGATGCTGAACAGCTTCGTGATCGCGCGGACCATGGTGCTGATGCCGAAATGGGATGCTGGCGAGGCGCTGCGGCTGATCGAGGCGGAGAAGATCACCTATTTCGTCGGCGTGCCGACGATGAGCCTGGAGCTGATGCAGCATCCGGACCGCGCGAAATACGACCTCTCGACGCTCACCGACATCGCCGCGGGCGGGGCGGCGCGGCCGGTGGCGCACGTCGCCCGCCTCGAGGACAGCTTCAAGGGCGCGCAGCCGGCGCTCGGTTACGGGCTCACCGAGACCAACGCCGTCGGCTGCGGCAATTTCTGGTCCAATTATCACGACAAGCCGGCCTCGACCGGGCGCGCGCAGAAGCCGTTCGTGGAGCTCGCCATCCTCGGCGAGGGCGACGCGCATCTGCCGGCCGGCGAGCGCGGCGAGATCGCGATCCGCTCGGTCGCCAACATCCGCGGCTATTGGCGAGACGAGGCGGCGACCGCGGCCGCCTTCACCGCCGATCGCTACCTGCGCACCGGCGACATCGGCTATCTGGACGAGGACGGCTATCTGTTCATCGTCGACCGCAAGAAGGACATCATCATCCGCGGCGGCGAGAATATCGCGGCGCAGGAGGTGGAGGCCGCCATCTATGCGCATCCCGCCGTGTCCGAGGCGGCGGTGTTCGGCGTCCCCGACGAGCGGCTCGGCGAGGTGCCCGCCGCGGTGATCTGGTGCGAGAAGGATCAGGTGGGCGAGGCGGAATTGCGCGAATTCCTCGGCCAGCGTCTCGCGCAGTTCAAGCTGCCCGCCTATATCTGGGTTTCGGGCACGCCGCTGCCCAAGCTCGGCACCGGCAAGATCGACAAGGTCTCGCTCCGGACGCAGTATCGGGCGAAGGAAGCGGCCGCCTGAATCGTGCCCCGGGGGCGGTGGAGGATGAACATGACGCATCGGAAGGCGGCCGGCGCCGCGCTCGCTCTCAGCCTCGCCCTCGCGGCCTGCGGCGACACCACGCCGCCGACCAACGAGGCCGCCCAGGCCGCGGTCGCGGTCGAGGGCAGCGACCGGCTGCAGGCCCTGAACCCGCTCAACCGGCGCATCGGCCTGCTCCGCGCGATCCAGCAGAGCGGCTTCCGCTGCCGCGGCGGCGTCCTCACCGGCGCCTATCAGCAGCGCTACCAGAATCTCGCCATGTGGGTCGCGCTCTGCGCCGACGGCAAGAATTACGCGGTCTTCATCGCCCCGACCGACGACGTGCAGGTGCGCGACTGCACCGAGCATGCCCAGCTCAACCTGCCCGCCTGCCGCCCGGTGCCGCCGCTCCCGCGCGACCCGCAGACGCCGGCCAATGCGGAGCCGGACACGAACCTGATCAACGCCGCCAACGCGAACCTCGCGGGGGAATAAGCCCGCCTAGCATTTTTCATATTTCCAGTGGCGGCGCTTGCCCTCGCTGAGCTGTTCGATGGTCTGGTTGAGCCGCTTCGTCCGGGTCTCGTCGCGCTTCGCCTCGGTGACCCATTCCACATATTCGCGCTTGCAGGACGGCGGGAAGGCGTCCCAGGTCGCCTTGGCCGCCGGCGCCCCGTCGATCGCCGCCTGCAAATCCTGCGGCACGGTGAAGGGCGCCTTGCTGGACTTTTGGCCGGCCTTCGCGCCGCTGTCGATCAGCGCCATCGACTTGCGGATGAGGTCGATCAGGGTGTCGCGCGGCGGCAGATCGTCGAGCGCGGCGATCCGGCCGAACTGGCCCATGGCGCTGCGATCCTTCTCGTCCTCGCCCAGCACCGACTCGTTCCAGAAGCCGAGGGTCGCATGCGCCTTGAAGGCGGCGAGTCCGGCCAGGATCTTCCCCTTGTACATGAAGGTCGGCATGCTCCACTTCAGCGTCTCCTCGCATTCCGGACAGGCTTCGTGGATCAGCGCGCGCAGATGGCGCAGGATCGGCTTGGCGAAATCGGCCGCCTTGTCGTCGATATAGGCATCGATCCTGGGGTCGGTCTTCATGGGCAGCCCTCCTCAATCGGCGTCCGAGGATGCGCCGCTTTCTCGCGCTGCTCAAGCGCCCGGGCGCGGGCGGTGCGGATCGCCTCCTGAAAATGGCGAGCGCGGACCAGATCGCCGCGAAGCAGAGCGCCTGCACATGGCCGAACGGCTCGTGGAAGACGAGGATCGCGAGCAGCAGTTGCAGCGAGGGCGCGATATATTGGAGGAAGCCGAGCGTCGAATAAGGCAGCCGCTTCGCCGCCGCGGTGAACAGGAGCAGCGGCAAGGCGGTCACCGCCCCGCCGAGGATCAGGAACAGGTCGATCGACCAGCTCTGGTGGGCGAAGCCCGCCGTGCCCTGCGACATCAGCCAGAGCACCCAGAGCAGCGACAGCGGCGCCAGCACCAAAGTCTCCACCCACAGCCCCTCGAGCGCGTCGACCGGCGCGATCTTCCTGAGAAAGCCGTAGGAGGCGAAGCTCAGCGCCAGCGTGAGGCTGATCCAGAGCCCCGTCCCCGCCCCGGCGGCCATCACCGCCACGCCGGCGCCGGCCAGGCAGCAGGCGAAGACCTGCGCCCGGGTCAGCTTCTCCTTCAGCAGCAGCACCCCGAACAGCACGTTGACCAGCGGGTTCAGATAATAGCCGAGGCTGCCCTCCAGCACATGGCCGCTGACGATCGCGTAGATATAGACCAGCCAGTTCACCGCGATCAGGCAGGCGGTGGCGATCAGGGTGAGCAGCACCCGGCCCGTGCCGAGCGCCGCGCGGATCGCGCCCCAGCGCCGCCAGAAAGTGGCGAGCAGGCCGAGCAGGACCAGCGACCAGAGGATGCGGTGGGCGACGATCTCGGTCGGCTGCACGCTGGTCAGCAGCTTGAAGTAGAGCGGCATGAAGCCCCAGATCGCATAAGCGGTGAGGCCGAGCGGGATGCCGCCCCTGCTGCTGTCGGTGCTGCCGGTCATGGCCGGGCCTTAGGGGCCGGGCTTGCGAGCGGCAATGGCCGACCGCCGCGGACCTGCGGCGGCTACGGTTGTCGCCGCGGGGCCGCGGGTCTAGGATCGCCGCCGGCCCCAGAAGGAATCGCCATGTTCCGCTTCGTCCTGCCCCTCGCCGCCTCGGCCGCCCTGCTGTCCGGCTGCGGGACCGGGGACGGCAATGACAGCGCCGATGCCGCCAACGCATCGCGGGCGAGCCGCACCGAGAACGGGCAGCTCACGGCACGCGTCCAGGGCGTCGATCTCAAGGTGAACCTGCCGCCGCCGATCCGGCGGATGACCGAGGAGGAGGATTTCCTTCCGCCCCGGGCCCGCGCCGAGCGGGGCGGCGGCGAGGGCCGGCGCTTTCATAGCGACGATCCGCCCGAGGCCGTGGCCCGCTGGTATCGGGATCCGGCGCGCGCGCAGCGTTTCTCGATCGCCACCGCCAATCGCGAAGGCAGCACTGTCGTGCTGGCCGGCACCGCGCGCGGCGGCGATTCGCTGCGCGTCCGCCTGACGCCCGGCAGCGCCGGCGGCACCGACGGGACGATCCTCGTCACCGCCGCCAATTGATGGCCGAACCGCTCGCCGACCCGGCCGAAGTCCGCGCCCATCTGGTGGTGGCCGCGCAAGCGGGCGTCGCGCTCTCTTATGGCGAGATATTGGAGCATCTCGGCTACCGCTTCTCGCGCCCGAAGATGCGTCAGCTCTGCGCGATGCTCGGCGAGATCGACCGCGCGGCGGCGGCGCGCGGCGAGCCGGAGCTGGCGGTGCTCGTCGTCCGCGCCAGCGACGGCCTGCCCGGCCAGGGCTGGTGGGTCGCCGCCGAGGGCGGCGCCGCCCGCGGCTATGCCGGCCCCTGGGAAGGGCCGGAGGCGGCCCGCTTCATCCGCGGGGTGCAGGGGGAAACCTTCGCCTATTGGCGGTCCCGATCCGGGACAAAGGCCGCCGCCACCTCTCGTTAACCATGATTGCTCACCCATTGGTGTCCCTTGCTGAGGCATAAGGGACGCGATGAAGCGCGCGCGTCTCCTTTCAGGCCTCGGCCTTGCCGGCCTGCTCGCCCTCGCCGCCTGCGGGGGCGGCGAGGCGAACAACGATCTCGCGGCGATCGACAACGAGCTGCTCGCCAATAGCGTGGACCCGGCCCTGACCAGCGCGCTGCAGGACCAGCTCTCGGTCGATCCGACCCTCGCCCAGCAGGCGAATCCGAACAGCGCCCGGCCGCCGGAAACGCCGGTGCAGGCGCAATATCCGGCCGACGCCGCTCCCGGGCAGGACCCGGCCGCCGGCGGCCGGACCGGCGGCGGCGCCGCGGCCGCGCCCTCGGCGGCGGCCTGCGGGCGCGCCTTCGACCATGGCAATGAATGGGCGGGCCGGATGCCGGCGGAATTCCCGGCCTATCCGGGCGGCCGCGTCACCGAGGCGGCGGGCAACGACCATGGCGACTGCCGGATGCGCGTGGTGAGCTTCACCACCGCCGACGCGCCGCAGCGCGTGGTCGATCATTACCGCGCCCTCGCCACCCGCGCGGGCTATAGCGCGGAGCAGCAGGCGCGCGGCGGCGACCAGGTGCTCGGCGGCACCCGCGGCGAAGGCGCTTATTATCTGATCGTCACCCCGCAGGGCGCGGGCTCGGACGTCTCGATCATCGTCAATAACGGCAGATAATAACTCCCCTCTGTCTGCCGGGGAGGGACGGTCCTTCCATCTCCCCCTCCCCCTCGCTACATCGCCGCCATGCCCAATCTCCTTCTCGTCATGCTCGGCGGCGCGATCGGCGCCGGCGCGCGGCACCTGGCCGGCATGGCCGGGCTGCGCTGGCTCGGGCCGGGCTTCCCCTGGGCGACCCTGTTCGTGAACTTGCTCGGCAGCCTGCTCATGGGCCTGCTCGCCGGCTGGCTGGTGCAGAGGGGCGGCAACGAACAGGTCCGCCTGTTCCTCGCCGTCGGCATCCTGGGCGGCTTCACCACCTTCTCCGCCTTCAGCCTGGAGCTCGGCCTGATGCTCCAGCGCGGCGAGCTCGCCGCCGCCCTGTCCTATGTTCTTGCCTCAATGATCGGCGGCGTGCTCCTGCTCTTCGCCGGCCTCTGGCTGATGCGGGCGGGAGCGCCGGCATGAGCACCGCCCCGGATCAGGTCCGCACCTTCGCCGTCTCCGAGGAGGATGACGGCATCCGCCTCGACCGCTGGTTCAAGCGCAACCTGCCCGAGGTGAGCTTCGGCATGGTCTCGCGCTGGGCGCGGACCGGCCAGCTGCGCGTCGACGGCAAGCGCGCCACGCCGGGCGACCGCATCCTCGCCGGACAGAGCATCCGCGTCCCTCCGAAGGGCGAGGAGCTGCCCGAGGCCCCGAGGAAAAGGCTGCCGAAGCGCGAGGCGCTGACCGAGGAGGAGGTCGAGTTCGTCCGCTCCCTCGTCATCGAGCAGGATCCGGCCGCGATCGTCGTCAACAAGCCGCCGGGACTCGCCACCCAGGGCGGGACGAAGACAAAGGACCATCTCGACCGGCTGCTCGACGGCCTGGTCGACGAGGGCGCGCCGCGGCCGAAGCTGGTCCATCGGCTCGACAAGGACACGTCCGGCGCCTTGCTGGTGGCCAGGACTCCGCGCGCCGCCGCCTTCTTCTCGAAGAGCTTCTCGGGCCGCACCGCGCGCAAGGTCTATTGGGCGCTGGTCGCCGGCGTCCCCTCGATCGACGACGGCATGATCGATCTCCCCCTCGCCAAGCAGCCCGGCACGGGCGGCGAGAAGATGCATGTCGACGAGGAGGAGGGCGTGCCCGCCCGTACCCGCTATCGCGTGATCGAGCGCGCAGGCAATCGCGCCGCCTGGGTGGAGCTGCAGCCGCTGACCGGTCGCACCCACCAATTGCGCGTGCACATGCTCGCCATCGGCCATCCGATCGTCGGCGACGGCAAATATGGCGGGCTCGACGCTTTCCTGACCGGCTCGATCAGCCGCAAGCTGCATCTGCACGCCCGGCGCCTCAGGATCGACCATCCGGACGGCGGCCGCATCGACGTCACCGCCGAGCTGCCCGATCATTTCGCGGCGAGCCTGGCCTCGCTCGGCTTCGATCCCGCCGCCGGCGACATCCCGCTCGACGACGGGCCGCCGCCGCCGAGCCGTGAGCAGCAGAAGGCCAGGGCGCGCCAGCATGCCAAGCAGGTCCGCAAGGAACGGCGCGGCGAGCGGCGCTCGCGGCGCCGGGGCTGACGGGGCGGCGGATGCATCCGAACCGGATCTTCGCCTGGCAGGATCGCGAGGCGATGCTGGCCTTCGTCGCCGACATCGCCTTCGCCACCATCGCCGCCGACGGGCCCATGCTCGTCCATGCGCCGGTCGTCGTCGCGGGGCCGGACCGGCTGCGCTTTCACATCTCCAAGGGCAATCGGGCGAAGCTGGACGGCAAGCGCGCCATCGTCTCGCTGCTCGGGCCTGATGCCTATATCAGCCCGGATTGGTATGCCGACACGACCGACCAGGTGCCGACCTGGAACTATCTGACGGTCGAGGCCGAGGGGCCGCTGCGCCGGCTGGACGAGGCGGAGCTGGCCGAGCTGCTCGACCTGCTGAGCGCCGCCCACGAAGCGCGCCTTGCCCCCAAGCCGGAATGGACGCGGGCGAAGATGTCGCCGGGCCGGTTCGAGGCGATGCTGAAGGCGATCGTCGGCTACGAGCTGGCGATCGAAGAGCTGCGCGGCACCCGCAAGCTCGGCCAGAACAAGCCGGCGGCCGACCGCCTCGCCGCCGCCGCGGGGCTGGCGCCGTTCAACCCGGCGGTCGCGGCGTTGATGGAGAAGGAGGATCGCGCATGAGCAGCAGGAAGCCGCCCGATCCCGCGCGCAACCGCTTCTTCCTGATCCAGCTGGCCCGGATCGGCGGGACGGTGATCGCTTTGCTCGGCCTGCTGCTCTGGCAGAGCGACCGGATCGTCGCGGGCGGCTCCATCATCGGCTTTCCGATCGCCCTCATCGGCCTCGTCATCAGCTTCTGGGCGCCGCTCCATCTGGTCCGCAAGTGGCGGACTCCGCCCGAGCCGGCGCCGCCCGAAGCGTGAAGCGCTTCTACACGGAAGCGGTCGCCGGCGCCGACCGGCAGATCCTGCTCGACGGCCGGCCGGTCAAGACGCCCGGCCGGGTGCCGCTGGCGCCTCCGACCGACAGCCTCGCCGGCGCGATCGCCGACGAATGGAATGCGCAGGACGGGACGATCGACCCGCGGACGATGCCGCTCACCGGCCTTGCCAATGCCGCCATCGACCGGATCGGGCCCGCCAAGGAGGCGTTCGGCCACGGCCTCGCCATATTCGGGGAGAGCGATCTGCTCTGCTACCGCGCCGAGGGGCCGGCGCTCCTGGTTGCCCGGCAGGCGGCCCTCTGGGATCCGATCCTCGCCTGGGCCCGCGACCGCTACGCCATCGCCTTCACCGTCACCGCCGGCATCCTCCACCAGCCGCAACCGCCCGAGACCGTCGCGCGCCTCGCCGCCGCCGTCCATGCCCGCGATCCGTTCGCGCTCGCGGGCCTGTCGCCGCTCGTCACCGTCTCGGGCTCGCTGGTGATCGCGCTCGCCTTGGCCGAGGGCGCCCTGTCGCTCGACGCCGCTTGGGCCGCGGCGACGCTCGACGAGCAATGGCAGCTCGAGCAATGGGGCTCGGACGAGGAGGCCGAGAAGGCGCTCGCCGGCCGCCGCGCCGATTTCGCCGCGGCCGCGCGCTTCCTCAGTCTGCTCTAGGATCGGGCCCAGTTTCCTTTCCTGAATTGGCCAGCAATATCATAGTCATCCCGGCGAAGGCCGGGACCCATGAACATCGAGGGTCCAGGCGAAGCTCAGGCCGGGAGCTCCACGATGAATGCCGGGTTCAAGGATCCCGGCCGCCGCCGGGATCGCTCGGGGAAACCTCCCCAGCCGGGCGCTCGCCCGAAACCTCGCCAACCGCCGCCGGCTCCTTCGGTGCCTTCAGGAACCAGGCGACGATCACCCCGCCCACCGCCAAAGCGATCCCGTCGGCGAGGAACAGGTAGAAATAATAACCGAGGCCGTGCGGATAATAGAGCGGCACGCCGAGATGGGTGAAGGCCGCGGCCGCCACGCCGATGATCGCCGCCACCCTTGCCCGCGAGCGGAAATCCTGCACCCGCCCGTCGATCCCGATCAAGGCGAGGCCGATGGCCAAAGCGATGGCGAAGTTGAAGACGAGGCCCTTGAGCAGCGTCCCCGCATTCATCCCGGCGACCTGGCCGTTCACATTATAGTGGATCGTCGCGACCGGGCCGGTCCCGTACATCCGCGTCTGCTCCGGGGTGCGATCGCCCGGCACCGCATAGGTGCCGGTATCGGCGATATTGGCGCGCAGGGCCTGCTGGATCGGCGCCGCCTGCAGGTCGCCCACAGTCTTGATCGCGAGAGTCTGCAGGCCGAGCCCGAAGAAGATGAAGCCGATGACGAACATCGCGACCGCCGCCGCGGCCGCACCGATGATGACGCGAAGCATGAGCGCCTCCCTGTTATGCCGGAGAGGCTACACCTTTGGCGGGAAAGTGGAAGTCAGCGCCCGCCGATCAGCTCGCGCACGAAATCGTGGAGGAAGACGCGGCGCGTCGCCTTCAGCCGCTCGGCCTTCAGGATGTTGTGGACCAGCTCGCGGCATTTCTCCGCATCGTTGTTGATCAGCACATAATCATATTCGGCCCAGTGGCTGATCTCGGTCGCGGCGCGGTCCATGCGGCGCTGGATCACCGCGTCGGCGTCGGTCCCCCGGGTCCGCAGCCGCCGCTCGAGCTCGGTCATAGAGGGCGGCAGGATGAACACCCGGACGATGTCGGGATCGACCTGCTTCAGCTGCTGCGTGCCTTGCCAGTCGATGTCGAGCAGGACGTCGCGCCCACCCTCGATCACCTTCAGCACCTCCGATTTCAGCGTGCCGTAGCGATGGCCGAAGACATGCGCCCATTCGAGGAAGGCGCCCTCGGCGACCAGGGCGTCGAACCGGTCATTGTCGACGAAATGATAATGCTTGCCGGCCACCTCGCCGTCGCGGATCGGCCGGGTGGTGGCGGAGACGGAGAGCGCGATGCCGTCGTCATTCTCCATCAGCATCCGCCCGATGGTGGACTTGCCCGCGCCGGAGGGGCTCGACAGCACGAAAAGGAGGCCGCGCCGCTTGAACGCGCTCTTGATTTCCATGGGGGCTAGTGGCGGAGCGGACATCGCCACGTCAAGTAGAGACGAAGGTCAAATATTCGCTAAAGTGCGCGCATGACGCGGATGGTGGCGCTGTTGGGCGGGATCAATGTCGGTGGGCACCGCAAGGTGCCGATGGCCGAGCTGCGCGCGCTCGCCGAGGCGATCGGCCTCGAGGATCCGCGCACCTATGTCGCCAGCGGCAATCTCGTCTTCGCCAGCAAGCGGCCGCCGGCGACGCTGGAGGCCAAACTCGAGGAGGCGCTGCACAAGCGCTTCGGCTTCAAGGTGGACGTGCTGGTACGAACCGCCGCGCAATGGCGCGGCTATGCCGAGGGCAATCCCCTGCCGGACGAGGCGAAGGGCAAGCCGAACTGGCTGATGCTGCTGATCGGCAAGCGCGACGCGACCGACGCCGATGTCGCCGCCTTGTCGGCCAAGGCATCGGCGAACGAGAAGGTCGTCCGCAGCGACGACGCGCTCTGGCTCTATTATGGCGACGGCGCCGCGCGCTCCAAGCTCGGCGGCGGCGCCGGCAAGGAATTCTGGACCGCGCGCAATCACAATACCGTGCTCAAGCTCAACGAGATGCTGGAGGCCTGATGGGCGCGAAGCTGATCCCGCTGCGCTACTGGTATTGGGCGCTCGCCGTCGTCGCGGTGATGGCGGTGATCCTGTTCTTCATGGGCCGCAATCCGATCTGCACCTGCGGCACCGTGAAATTCTGGGTCGGCGAGGTGAACGGGCCGGACAACAGCCAGCATCTCGCCGACTGGTACGTGCCGAGCCACATCATCCACGGCTTCCTCTTCTATTTGTTCGGCTGGTGGCTGCTCGGCAGGCGCACCGAGCCCGGCCACCGCCTGATCCTCGCCACCTTTATCGAGGTGTGCTGGGAGGTGGCGGAGAACAGCCCGTGGGTGATCGACCGCTATCGCGAGGCGACGATCGCGCTCGGCTATACGGGCGATTCGATCATCAATTCGATCGCCGATATCGGCTGGATGATGCTCGGCTTCGGCCTGGCCCGGCGCCTGCCGGTCTGGGCGACGGTCGCCATCGCGGTGACCTTCGAGCTCTTCACCCTCTACATGATCCGCGACAATATGACGCTCAACGTGATCATGCTGCTCGCGCCCAGCGACGCGATCCGGGCCTGGCAAGGCGGCGGCTGAGCCTCAGCGCAACCGCTGCAGCCGCCGCGCATGGGTCAGATGGCCCTGGATGACCGGCACCGCACCCATCGCCGCTCGGCGCAGTGCCCGCGCATCGCCCGAGCGCGAATAGCCCCGGTGCAGGGCCAGTGCCTGGCTGTGGGCGGTCACCTGCTGGGTGATATAGAGCCGGTCGAACGCGCCGGGCGCGACTCGCTCCAGCTGGCGGATCATGCTGCGCTGAGCGGGCTCCAGCATGGGCGGCATCATCGGCACATCGTCCTCACGTGCCGCCTGCGCCACTTCGGCGGTGGTGCGGCGATGGTCGCGGATCAGCATCTGCGCCATCTCGCGAATCTCCGGCCGCCGAGCCCGCCGAAGCGCGATCTCCGAGGACTGGATCTCATACATGTCGGCCGCGCCGGCGCGCCGGACGTAATTGCGCGTCGCCGCATTGTGGCCGCCGCGCTGCATCTGCGCCTGGGCCTCGCCGTCCGGAGCGACGGGCACGAGCATGCCGACCGTGCCGAAGCCGAGCAGGGCGGCGGTAAGCGGAAGAAGAGCAGCTTTCACGGGGGGTCCCTCCTGAGATGCGAACGCCCGCACAACGGCGCGCCGCGCCGGGATTTCCCCGAAAAGCCCCGCTCCTGATCTGGGTTACGACGATTAGCGCCCGAGCATCTGCTCCGGGATCACCACCCGATCGAAGGTCGCCTCGTCGACCAGCCCGAGCTCGATCCCCGCTTCCTTCAGCGTCTGCCCCTTCTTGTGGGCATGCTTGGCGATGGTCGCGGCATTGTCGTAGCCGATTTCGGGCGCGAGCGCGGTGACCAGCATCAGCGACTGGTTCATCAGGGCGGCGATCCGCGTCTCGTCCGGCTCCATCTCGTCGAGGCAGCGGGCGGTGAAGCTTTCCATGCCGTCGCTGAGCAGGTTGATGGAGCGGATCACCGCCGCGCCGATCAGCGGCTTGAACACGTTGAGCTCCATATGGCCCTGCAGGCCGCCGACCGTCACCGCGACATGATTGCCCATCACCTGGGCGGCGACCATGGTCAGGCTCTCGCACTGGGTCGGGTTGACCTTGCCCGGCATGATCGAGCTGCCCGGCTCGTTCTCCGGCAGCTTCAGCTCGCCGAGGCCGCAGCGCGGGCCGGAGCCGAGCAGGCGGATGTCGTTGGCGATCTTGGTGAGGCTGACCGCGAGCACGTTCAGCGCGCCCGACAGCTCGACGAGCGTGTCGTGGCTGGCCAGCGCCTCGAACTTGTTCGGCGCGGTCTCGAACGGCAGCCGGGTCAGCTTCGCGACCTCGGCGGCGAAGGCCTCGCCGAACCCCTTGGGCGCGTTCAGGCCGGTGCCGACCGCGGTCCCGCCCTGCGCCAGCTGGTGGAGCCGCGGCAGCACCGCCTCGACGCGGGCGATGCCGGCCTCGATCTGATAGGCGTAGCCGGAGAATTCCTGCCCGAGCGTCAGCGGCGTCGCGTCCTGCAAATGGGTGCGGCCGATCTTCACGATCCGGTCCCAGGCCTCCGCCTGCGCGGCGAGGCGGCGATGGATGGTGTGCAGCGCCGGCAGCAGCCGCTGCGCCACCGAGCGCGCGGCGGCGACGTGCATCGCGGTCGGGAAACTGTCGTTGGACGACTGGCCCTTGTTGACATGGTCGTTGGGATGGACCGGCGACTTGCCGCCGCGCGCGCCGCTCAATATCTCGTTGGCGCGGCCCGCAATCACCTCGTTCGCGTTCATGTTGGACTGGGTGCCGGAGCCGGTCTGCCAGATGACCAGGGGGAACTGGTCGTCATGCTGGCCTTCCGCGACCTCGCCCGCCGCCTGCTGGATCGCCTCGGCCAGAGCGGGGTCGAGTCCGCCGATCCGCGCATTCACCCGCGCCGCCGCCTGCTTCACGAAGCCGAGCGCATGGACGATCTCGCGCGGCATCCGCTCGTTCGCGCCGAACGGGAAATTCTCGATCGAGCGCTGGGTCTGCGCGCCCCAATAGCTGTCCGCCGGAACCTCGATCGGTCCGAAGCTGTCGGTCTCGGTGCGGGTGTCGGCGGTCATGTTTCGGAATCCCTTCGCTCTGTCGGGGTTCCTCCTATTGCTGCCTCATCGTCTCCGCAATCCATCCGGCATAAGCGGAGACGCGCGTGTAGACGGTGACCGGCAGCTCGTTCGCGCAGCCCGAGCCGAAGCTGACCACGCCGATCACCCGGTCCACGCCGCCCGGTCCCTCGGCGACGAGCGGTCCGCCCGAATCGCCGATGCAGCTCTCCGCTCGTCCGGCGCCGGCGCAAATCTGATAGTCGCCCGTGCCCGCGCCGCCGATGCCGAGCCGCTGGGCGCAGGCCGCGGGCGCGACGGTGCGCACCGCCGCCTGCCGCAGCCGGTTGGAGACCTGGGAGGCGGGCTGGCCGCCGCGCAAGGTCGCCGTCCGGGCGAGGCTGCCTTCGTAGAGCGCGCCGAAGCCGAGCACCATCGCCCGCTCCGGATCGGCGCGCGCGGTGGCGATCTCGGCGGTCAGCGGGCCGGCGGGCGCGGCGAGCCGGACCAAAGCGACGTCGTTGTCCTGGCCGGTCGATTCATACTCCGGATGGATGAAGATCCGCGCCACGGGCACCTGCGCCTCTTCGGGGATGTCCCTGAGCCAGGTGCCGCCGACCTCGGCCCACAGGCCCGTCGCGCCGATCCGGGCGCCGCTGCGCGCGCTGAAGCAATGCGCCGCGGTCAGGATCCAGTCCGGCGCGATCAAAGTGCCCGTGCAGAAATAGACGCGGTTGCCGCCCGTGATGCGCGACAAAGCGGCGACGAAGGGATAGCGCATCGCGTCCGCGGCCTCGCCGCCGACAGGGGCGCCGTCGCTCTGGGCATGCGCCGGAGCCGCGCAGCCCAGGAGCGCGGCGGCGAGGAGGGAAAGCCCCGCTCTATTTCTTCCGGCTGAAATCGACCGAGACCACATTGGAGCCGTCCTCGATCGGCTCGGCCGCGGGCGGGTCGTTCTCCGCCGCGTCATGCTCGTCCACCGACGCCTCGTCGGATCGGGCATGGAATTGCAGCGCGAAGTCCACCGCAGGATCGACGAAGCCGGTGATCGCCGAGAAGGGGATGACGAGCCGGGCCGGCATCTGGTTGAAGCTGAGCCCGACCTCGAAGCCCTCGTCGCTGACCTTGAGGTCCCAGAAGCGGTTCTGGATGACGATGGTCATCTCGTCCGGGAATTTCTCGGACAGGTGACGCGGGATGTCGACGCCGACGGCGCCCGTCTTGAAGGTGATGAAGAAATGATGGTCGCCCGGCAGCTGCCCGGTCGCCTCGACCTCGCCGAGCACCCGCCCGACCACCGCGCGCAGCGCCTCCTGCACGATTTCGTCATAGGGAATCAGACTGTCGGGCGCTTCGTCACTCATAAGCGGAGTGGTAGCGCTGTGGATAAAGCGGTCAAGGCAATCTATCCTTGCCCCGGTCAGGAGAACCAGATGCCGATCGACGCCACCTTGTCCTATGATGACGGCAACATCTTCGCGCGGCTGCTGCGCGGCGAGATCCCCTCGAAGCGCGTCTATGAGGACGCGTTCGCGCTCGCCTTTCACGACATCAGCCCGCAGGCGCCGGTCCATATCCTGGTGATCCCGAAGGGCCCCTACGTCTCCTGGGACGATTTCTCCGAACGCGCGTCGGCGGAGGAGATTGCCGGCTTCGTCCGCGCCGTCGGCAAGGTCGCCCGCGACGAAGGCCTGGTCGCGCCGGGCTACCGCCTGCTCGCCAATGTCGGCCAGCATGGCGGCCAGGAGGTCCCCCACCTCCACGTTCACCTGTTCGGGGGCAAGGGGCTGGGGCCGATGCTGGCGCGCTAGGGTCTGTACTCAAATAGCCAAAGCTGATTTGCGTGTGATTTCATAGTCATCCCGGCGGAGGCCGGGACCCATGCACACGATTGGCCGACAAAAGAGTGACCGACACAATCGACTTTTTTCGTTTTTTCCGTGTGCATGGGTCCCGGCCTTCGCCGGGATGACTCTTTTGACCGGTCCACTCCAAGTCGAATTGAGTCCGAACCCTAGGCACGTCGTGGCCCTGGAAAGACCCGCGCCCGCCGGCCGCCCGCCGCCTGAAGCGAACGCCTTTATGACCCGCCGATTACGGCTTGCTCATGCCGATTTAGCCACTAGGCTCCGCGCCACTATTGGGACAGCCGCAAAGGCGCCCGGACAAGGGGAACGGACATGATCTTAGGGCGTCAAAAGCCTCTCGACGCGATCTTGGCCACCGCCGAAAAGAAAAGCCTGAAGCGCTCGCTCGGAGCGTTCCAGCTGACTTTGTTCGGCATCGGCTGCATCATCGGCACGGGCATCTTCGTGCTGACCGCCGCGGGCGCCCAGAAAGCGGGCCCCGGACTTATCCTGGCCTTCGTCGTCGCCGGCGCGGTCTGCGTCGTCGCCGCGCTCTGCTATGCGGAGATCGCCGCGATGGTCCCGGTCGCGGGATCGGCCTACACCTATACCTATACGGCCATGGGCGAATTGCTCGCCTGGACGGTCGGCTGGGCCCTTGTCCTCGAATATGCGATCGCGGCCAGCGCGGTGTCCGTCGGCTGGTCGGGCTATTTCACAGGCACGATCCTGCGAGAAACCTTCCACATAGATTTGCCGCTGTGGCTCTCCGCCGGCCCGATCTGGCTGGGCGGCGTCGAGGGCGGCCTGATCAACCTGCCGGCGGTGTTCATCGCCCTGGTGGTGACCGGCCTGCTGATGATCGGCACCAAGGAATCCGCCATCGTCAACGCCATCCTCGTGGCGATCAAGATCGTGGCGCTCACCATCTTCGTCATCATCACGGTGCCCGCAGCGGAGGCCGTGAATTTCGAACCCTTCATGCCGGCGGGCTTCTTCGCCCTGGGCGGCGTCGGCGTGGTCGGGGCGGCCTCGACCATCTTCTTCGCCTATGTCGGCTTCGACGCGGTCTCGACCGCCGCCGAGGAAACCAAGAACCCGCAGCGCAACATGCCGATCGGCCTGATCGGCTCGCTCGCCATCTGCACCATCTTCTACATGCTGGTCGCGGCCGGCGCCGTCGGCACGATCGGCGGTCAGCCGATCGTCGGCGCCAACGGCATGCCGCTGACCACCGGGTCGGAAGACCTGGCGGCCGCCTGCGCGCTGGCGATCAATGCGGATGCCCTGGTCTGCTCGAACGAGGCTTTGGCCCATGTGCTGCGCACGCTCGGCCATGACGGGATCGGCAATGCGATGGGCTATGCGGCCTTCATCGCTTTGCCGTCGGTCATCCTGATCCTGCTCTTCGGCCAGACCCGCATCTTCTTCGTCATGTCGCGCGACGGCCTGCTGCCGGAAGTGCTGTCGAAGGTGCATCCGAAGTGGCAGACGCCTTATGTGGTCACCGCGATCACCGGCATCGTCGTCGCCTTCGCCGCGGCCTTCCTGCCGGTCGGCAAGCTCGCCGACATCGCCAATGCCGGCACGCTCTATGCCTTCATGATGGTGGCGATCGCGGTCTGGGTGCTGCGCAAGAAGGAGCCGCACCGGGAACGCAAGTTCCGCGTCCCCGCGCTCTGGCTGGTGGCGCCGCTGACCATCATCGGCTGCGTCACCCTGTTCGCCTTCCTGCCTTACGAGGCGATGGCGGTGCTGCCGATCTGGACGATCGTCGGCCTGCTCATCTATTTCGGCTATTCGTACAAGAATTCGCATCTCGGCCAGGGCCGGGTCGAAGTGCACGAGCCCGAAATCCACGACATCCAGCCGCCCATTCCGGGCGTCGACGAGCCGCGCTGACGCGCGCCTCGATGGGGGACGGGAAAGGGAGGCTCCGGCCTCCCTTTTTCGTGGCGCGCAACCGGGCGGGCGGCGCGGCGTTGGTCCGCTGAAGGAGTTCGCCATGGCCACGACACCGCAGCCCGAAATGCCGCCGCAGCCGACCCAGGCGCCGGAGCCCTCGGCCCCGCCGCCCGAAGTCTATCCGCCCCAGCCGGACGTGGACGTGCCGGACCCGCATCCGGCGAGCCCGGGTCCCGGCGTCGGCTGAGCCTGATCGCTGAAGGCGGAAGCGCTGCACGCTTCCGCCGAAAGCGTGAATCAGGCTCTCATCAACAAGACCCTCAACCAAGACGCGTGGGGACGAGCGCCTTGAGGTCCGCCTCGGGGCGGGCGCCGTAATGGGAGATCACCTCGGCGGCGGCGATCGCGCCGATATGGAGACTGGCCTCCAGGCTCTTGCCGTTGGTGTAGCCGAACAGGAAGCCGGCGGCGAACAGGTCGCCGGCGCCGGTCGTATCGATCACCTTCTCGACCGGCTCCGCCGCGACCGACGCACGGACGCCGTCGCGGACCGCGACCGCGCCCTGCTCGGAGCGGGTGACGACGAGGGTCTCGACCTTGTTCTGGACCATCGCGACGGCGACGTCGAAATCCTCCGCCCCGGCCAGCATCTTGATCTCCGCCTCGTTGGCGAAGAGGATGTCGATCCGGCCATTGTCCAGCAACTCGTTGAAGCCGTCCCGATGGCGGTCGATGCAGAAAGTGTCGGACAGGGTGAAGGCGACCTTGCGGCCGGCGCGGCGGGCGATGTCGATCGCCTTGACCATCGCGTAGCGCGGCGTCTCCGGATCCCAGAGATAGCCCTCGAGATAGAGGACGGCGGCGCTTTCGATCTGCGCCTCGTCCAGCGCGGCCGGCGGCAGCAGCTGGGCGGCGCCGAGGAAGGTGTTCATCGTGCGGTGCGCGTCGGGCGTGACCAGCACCATCGAGCGCGCGGTCGGCTCGCCGAGATCGGCCGCGGGGGTGATGAACTCGACGCCGGTGGCGGTGAGATCGTGCCGGTAGAATTCGCCCAGCTGGTCGGGCGCGACCTGCCCGATGAAGCCCGCTTTGCCACCCAGCGCGGCGACGCCCGCCGCGGTGTTGCCGGCCGAGCCGCCGCTGATCTCGCGCGCCGGGCCCATATGGTCGTAGAGCCGGGTCGCCTCCGCCGCGTCGATCAGGCGCATCATCCCCTTGGTGAGGCCTTCGCGCTCCAGAAAGGCGTCGTCGCAATCGGCGATGATGTCGACGATGGCATTGCCGATGCAAAGCACGTCGAGGCGGGTGTCGGTCATGAAAGAGCTCCGCTGCGGGGAAAGCGCGGCCCATAGGGCCTGTATCCGCTACCGGCAATGATTGTTGGATACTTGTAGGATTTGGCCTGTCAGACTCGCCCGAATCGCGGTTCCGGCCGCGCGCGGCTCTTTCAAATCGTCGGCCCTCTCCGGATCAGCCCTCTCCAGCACCTGCAACGCCACGTGCTCCGGCGAAGGCCGGAGCGCTGGATGAAGCGCGACAGCGTGCGAGAGGATACGGCCAACGCTCCGGCCTCCGCCGGAGCACCCCCTTGGGGGCAGGAATATCGTGTCAACTTTGTCGGTTTCCATCCCGTCGGCTTCCGCGCCGCAAACCCCATGGCCAGTGCGAACATTGGGAACATTCGCCCATCGGCGGCCCGATCCGACACCGTGCGTTGGCCTGACCTTTCCATGTCCGATCCCGACGGACCCCGGCCTCGACTTGCCCCCAAAAGCCTGTAGAAAACCGGCAAAAGCGTCACGGAGCGTAAAGATGAAGACGAACTGGCGGGATTTCGGGATCGGCATGGCGTCCGGCATCGCCTTCTGCTTCGTGCTCTATTTCGGCTGGGGCCTGATCAGTCCGAAGCGCCCCGACACCGCGAACGGCATCGTCGCCACCTCCAACGCGCCCGTCGGCATGGACGAGAATGCGCTGATCGCCGCCAATGCCGAGCGGCCGAACAACAGCAACACGATGACGCCGCCGCCGCAATTGCGGCCCGAGCCGCGCAACGAGGTGGAAGAGCCGCGCATCCTGCTCGAGCCCGAGCCGCGGCCCGAGCCGCCGGTGGTCCGGCCCCGCCCGCGGCCGGACCCGGACGACGATTTCCCGCCCGAGGATCTCGGCCCCGACGACGAGCCCGGCGGCAAGCCGGATTATTGAGGCGGGGACGCCCGCCATTGACGCCCGCCGCCGCGCATCCGCATAGCGGTCCGGCATGAAGTCCCTCGGCCTCTCCTTCCTGCTCGGGCTCGTCTCCGCGACCGGTTTCCAGCCGCTCGGGCTGTGGCCGCTGACCATCCTCGCCTTCACCGGCCTGCTGCTGCTGATCGAGCGGGCGCCCTCGCTGCGGTCGGCGCTGGCCAGGGGCTGGTGGTTCGGCATGGGCCAGTTCGTGCTCGGCCTGAACTGGATCGCCACCGCCTTCACCTATCAGGCGGCGATGCCGGCCTGGCTCGGCTGGATCGCGGTGGTCGTCCTGTCCTTCTATCTCTCGGTCTATACGGCCGCCGCCACCGGCCTCGCCTGGCGCTGGGCGCGGCCGCACAAGGCGATGCTGGTCCTGATCCTCGCCGCCGCCTGGATCGTGACCGAGTGGCTGCGCGGCACGCTGTTCACCGGCTTCGCCTGGAATCCGGTCGGCGTCAGCCTGATCGACACCTGGGCGAAATGGCCGGCGCGGCTGATCGGCACCTACGGCCTGTCCGGGCTCGTCATTCTCTGGGCGGGCCTGCTCTGGTGGGCGGCGCGCCATCGCAACCGGGCGCTGGGCGTCGCCGTCGCTTTGCTTCCCGTCCTGCTCGCCGATCTGCGGCTGACCGGGGCCGCCGCCGCGCCTGAGCAGGATCGGGCCCGGCCCGCCCTCCGCGTCGTCCAGCCCGACATCCCGCAGGAGGAGCGCCAGAACGCGCTCCAGGAGGATCGCAATTTCATCAAATTGCTGCGCCTCACCGGCCTGCCGGACGGCGCGCCGCGCCTGATCCTCTGGCCGGAAGCCGCCGTGCCCTACAATCTCCATGCGGACCGCGTCGCGCAGGAGATGCTCGCCTCCCGCATCGGCCCGCGCGACCTGCTGCTCACCGGCGGCATCGAGATCGCCGAGCCGCCGCCGGGCGTGGCCGCGGCGGAATATAACAGCCTCTATCTGCTCGGTCCCGGCGCGATGATCCTCGGGCGCTACGACAAGGCCCATCTCGTCCCCTATGGCGAATATCTGCCGATGCGGCCGTTCCTGACCGCGCTCGGCCTGTCCCGTCTCGTCCCCGGCGCGGGCGATATCCTGTCGGGCCCGGGCCCGGGGACGCTGGACCTGCCGGGCTTCGGCCGGATGGGCGCGCAGATCTGCTACGAGATCATCTTCTCCGGCGAGGTGGTCGACCGCGCCAACCGGCCGGATTTCCTGTTCAACCCTTCCAACGACGCCTGGTTCGGCGCCTGGGGTCCGCCCCAGCATTTCGCCCAGGCGCGGCTGCGCGCCCTGGAGGAAGGCCTGCCCATCGTCCGCTCGACGCCGACCGGGATCACCGGGGTGATCGACGCCCAGGGCCGGATCGTGGAACGGCTGCCCCAACATGAGGAGGGCGTCATCGACACCCGCTTGCCGCGCGCCGCCGCGGCGACGCCCTTCGCCCAGCTCGGCAACCTCCTGCCCTTCGCCTTCGCGCTGCTGCTCGTCGCGGCCGCGATTGCAGTCAGGCGCAAAACGCGCTAGCGAGCGGCGCACATAAGGATATGTTTATATCCGCAATCCCCGCCTGAAGGACCCGTCTCGCTTATGCGCAGCAACTACCTCTTCACGTCCGAATCCGTCTCCGAGGGCCATCCGGACAAGGTCTCCGACCAGATTTCCGACGCGATCGTCGATCTGTTCCTGTCCAAGGACGCCGAGGCGCGCATCGCCTGCGAGACGCTGACCACCACCCAGCTCGTCGTCCTCGCCGGCGAGATCCGCTGCAAGGGCGTCTACGAGAACGGCCAGTGGGCCGAGGGCGCGCGGGAGGAGATCGAGAAGACCGTCCGGGCGACCGTGAAGCGGATCGGCTACGAGCAGACCGGCTTCCATTGGGAGAGCTTCCGCTTCGAGAACAACCTCCACGGCCAGTCCGCCCATATCGCGCAGGGCGTGGACGAGAGCGGCAACAAGGACGAGGGCGCCGGCGACCAGGGCATCATGTTCGGCTTCGCCTGCGACGAGACTCCGGACCTGATGCCGGCGACGCTCTACTACAGCCACAAGATCCTCGAGCGGATGGCCGCCGATCGCCATTCGGGCGCCGCCCCCTTCCTGGAGCCGGACGCGAAGAGCCAGGTGACCCTGAAGTTCGAGAATGGCGTGCCGGTCGCGGCGACCGTCGTCGTCGTCTCCACCCAGCATGCCAAAGGCTATGACCAGGGCGAGCAGGAAGCCGAACTCCATACCTATGTGAAGGGCGTGATCGCCGACGTGATCCCGGCGGCCTTGCTCTCCGACGAGACCCAATATCACATCAACCCGACCGGCAGCTTCGAGATTGGCGGGCCGGACGGCGATGCGGGCCTCACCGGCCGCAAGATCATCGTCGACACCTATGGCGGCGCGGCCCCGCATGGCGGCGGCGCGTTCAGCGGCAAGGATCCGACCAAGGTCGACCGTTCGGCCGCCTATGTCACCCGCTATCTCGCCAAGAACGTGGTCGCCGCCGGCCTCGCCAAGCGCTGCACCATCCAGCTGGCCTATGCGATCGGCGTCGCCGAGCCGCTGTCGCTCTATGTCGACCTGCACGGCACCGAGCAGGGCGGCGCCACCGCCGACAAGCTCGAGCAGGTGCTGCCGACCCTGGTGCGCCTGACGCCCAAGGGCATCCGCACCCATCTCGGCCTCAACAAGCCGATCTACGAGAAGACCGCCGCCTACGGCCATTTCGGCCGCACGCCCGACGGCGACCATTTCGGCTGGGAGAAGACCGACCTGGTCGACGCGCTGAAGGCGGCGATCTGAGATTGTGAGCGCATCCGGCGGGGGTTAGAACGGGAGCCATGATCAGGCTCCTGGCCCCCGCCGCCTGCGCGGCCGCTCTCGCCATCCCGGCCCAGCCCGGCGCGGCGGCGCCTGCCGGCACCCCCGCCTCCGGCTGTACCATCTCCGGCTGGTCAATCGATTCCGATGTCGCCGGCCTCAACGTGCGCGCCGGACCGTCCGTTCGCGCGCGAAGCCTCGGCCGCCTCCCCCCGCCGGAGACGATCGAGGACACGCAGCGCTACGTCGGCTTCGACATCCTCGAATCGCGCGACGGCTGGTTCCGAATCGCCAACGCCTATCGCTGGAGCACCGACGCAGGCGCGCCGTCGCGTCTGCCATCTGGCTGGATCAGCGGCGGCTATGTGGATTTCGCGGTTCAGGGCGAGATCGCCTTCGCCGCTCCTGATCCCGCCAGCGCGATCGTCGCCACAGCCTGGGAGGACGGGGACGGCTTTCATCCGTTGAGGACGCGGCGCCCGCGAGAATGCCGCGGCGAATGGGTCCGACTGTCGGTGACCGGCCGCGACGGGCGGGAGCGGATCGGCTGGGTGCGCGGCGTCTGCGGGATTCAGGAGACGTCCTGCGACGGCGCCGGGGGCGATCGCTTGCGACGCCGATGACGAATGCCAATCTCTATGACGCGTTCGCCGCCGCCGCGCGCGGGGCGGGCGAAACCCCAGTCTTCATCGAAGGCGATAGGGTTCGGCTCACCTATAAGGCGCTGGATCGCGCCGTCGGGGGCTATGCGGCGGCGCTGGTGCGGCTCGGCGCCGAGCCCGGGGACCGAATCCTCGTCCAGGCGGAGAAGTCGATCGAGGGCGCGTTGCTTTATCTCGCCAGCCTGCGGGCCGGCCTGATCTACGTGCCGCTCAACACCGCTTATACGGCGGCGGAGCTGGCCTATTTCATCGAGGATGCCGAGCCGAAATTGGTCTTCGCGTCTGGCCATCTGGATATGAACACGCTGGACGCGCCGCCCGCGGACTTCGCGACGGTCGCGCGCGGACCGGACGATCTGGCCGCCATCCTCTACACCTCCGGGACGACGGGGCGCTCCAAGGGGGCGATGCTCAGCCATGACAATCTGGCGTCCAACGCGCTGGTGCTGAAGGATTACTGGCGCTGGCAGCAGGGCGATGTGCTGATCCACGCGCTTCCGATCTATCACGTCCATGGCCTGTTCGTGGCCTTGCACGGCGCGCTGCTCAACGGCTCGACGATGCTCTGGCACAAGGGCTTCGACGCCGACGCCGTGCTGACCGACATGGCGCGGGCCACGATCCTGATGGGCGTGCCGACCTTCTACGTCCGCCTCGCCGCCCATCCCGGCCTGACGCAAGCCGCGGTCGCCGGGATGCGTGTCTTCATCAGCGGCTCGGCGCCCCTGCTGGAGGCGACCTTCGCCGCGTTCGAGGCGAAGACCGGCCATCGCATCCTCGAACGCTACGGCATGACCGAAGCGGGGATGATCACGTCCAACCCCTATGAGGGCGAGCGCATCCCCGGCACGGTCGGCTTCCCCTTGCCCGGCGTCGAGGCGCGAATCCGCGACGAGGTGCTGGAGATACGCGGGCCGAACCTGTTCAAGGGCTATTGGCGCAACCCGGAGAAGACCGCCGAGGACATGCGTCCCGATGGCTGGTTCATCACCGGCGACATGGCGACCATGGCGGCGGACGGCCGCATCGCCATCGTCGGGCGGGCCAAGGACCTGATCATCGCCGGCGGGCTCAACATCTATCCGAAGGAGATCGAGCTGGCGATCGACGCGCTGTCCGGCGTCGGCGAGAGCGCGGTGATCGGGGTGCCGCATCCGGACCTGGGCGAAGGCGTAGTGGCGGTGGTGACGCGGAGCGATCCTGCGCTGGACGAGGCGGCGGTGCTGGCCGGGATCGCCGACCTCGCCCGCTTCAAGCAGCCGCGCCGCATCCTCTTCGCCGACTCGCTGCCGCGCAACGCCATGGGCAAGGTGCAGAAAGCGGCCCTGCGCGAGACGCACAAGGACCTGTTCGGGGCCTAGCCCTCTTCGGTGCAGCGCACCTGCCAGCTCCGCCCGCCATAGCGCAGCGTGCCGCGATAGCTGGTGCCGGCGCGGCGCCAGGTCTCGAGCCGGACGAGCTCGGTCTCGGCATTGGCGTCGACGATGGCGAGCCGCAGCGAATTGCGATCGAGCCAGGACTGGCCGATCACCGGCGCGCCCGGCCCCTCGCCGGTGGCGAAACGCCGGCTGCCCTGCTCCAGCCGTGCCTGGATGACGCCCGAGCCCGGGGCGTTGCCGGTCACCAGCCAGAGCCGCGGACCGTCGGTCGGGCTGATCGTCGACTGGCACAGGATCGTGCTCGTGGCGAAGGCGGGGGAGGCGACGCAGAACAAGGCGGCCGCGGCGGCGAGGCTTGCGATCTTCATGCGAAGGAGGATAGCAGGCCCGGGCCGACACCGCCATGAACGATCCGCTTTCCATCCGCCGCCTCTATGGCCGCTCCAAGGGCCGCCCGCTCCGCGTCGGGCAATCGGGCCTCGTCGAGGAGCTGCTGCCGGCGTTGAGCGTGCCCGAGGACGGGCCGATCGACGCCGCGCGCCTGTTCGGCGACGACCGCCCGCTCCATTTCGAGATCGGCTTCGGCGGTGGCGAGCATCTCGCCTATCGCGCCGATCTGCTGCCCGACCATGGCTTCATCGGCGCCGAGCCCTTCCTCAACGGCGTCGCCGCGGCGCTCGGGCACATCCGCGACGGGCACCTGGCGAACGTGCGCCTGCACATGGGCGATGCGCTGCAGGTGCTGGAGCGGCTGCCCGACGCAAGCCTGCGCTTCGTCTATCTGCTCCATCCAGATCCCTGGCCGAAGGCGCGCCACGCCAAAAGGCGGATGGTCAATCACGGCCCGCTCGACCTGATCGCGGCCAAGCTGCAGCCGGGCGGCGAGTTCCGGCTCGGCACCGACGATCCGACCTATTGCCGCTGGGCGATGATGGTGATGGGCCAGCGCGGCGATTTCGAGTGGCTGGCGGAGAGCCCGAAGGACTTCCTCACCCGGCCGGGCGGCTGGCCGGAGACGCGCTACGAGGCCAAGGCGCGGCGCGAGGGCCGCGAGGTCTGGTACTTCCGCTATCGCCGCTGCTAGGCTGGCGCCGGAACGAACAGGGAGACGAGCATGGCCGCCTATACCGTCTGCAAGGATCCGAAATGCGCGACGCTCGTCGAGGGCAAGGTCGCGGCCTGCCCCAAATGCGGCGGCGCGATGCGGACCGTCGGGGAATCGCCGTGGCGCGGCATCGTCCTGCTGATCTGCGGCCTGATCCTGTTCATCGGCATGGGCGTCATCACCATCAACATGTATCCGAGCCTCACCAATCCCGGCGTCCGCATGCCGGACGGCACGAGCTGGACGGGCGGCGCCGAAGCCGCGCGCATGGCCCTGCTGACCTTCTTCGCGGTGATCGTCTTCGGCCTGCTGGCGATCGTGAACGGCATCTACATGCTGGTCACCAAGCAGCAGAGCAAGGTGTTCGTGATCCTCTCGCTCGGCGCCGCCGCGGTGCTGCTGCTGATCGTCTTCCTGACCATGGGCAAGCTCAAGGAGGCGCAGCCCGAAGAGCCGGTGCGGACCTATTCGACCTATTAGCCCGCGCCGGCCGCCCGCGGGCGCGCCAGCCTGAGCAGCCGCCCGCTGCCGTCCTCAAGCAGCCAGAGCGCGCCGTCCGGCGCCTGCTCGACCTCGCGGATGCGGGCGTTCATCGGCCACTGGTCGGCCTTGCGGGCGTTGGTTCCGTCCAGGTCGACGCGGATCAACGCCTCGCCGGAGAGCGCGCCGATGAAGGCGTCGCCGCGCCATTCGGGGAACATCGACCCGGAATAGATCATCAGGCTGGAGGGCGAGATGCTCGGGTTCCACCAGACCTTCGGCGCCTCGAAGCCGTCGCCGGCGGCATGGTCGGGGATCGGGGCGCCGCCATAATGGCTGCCGTTGGAGACGCGCGGCCAGCCATAATTGGCGCCGCGGGTGACGAGGTTCAGCTCGTCGCCGCCCTGCGGGCCCATCTCCGTATTCCAGAGCCGGCCTTGGCTGTCGAAGGCGAGGCCGAGCAGATTGCGGTGGCCGAGGCTCCAGATCTGGGCGGTGACCCCGCCGCGCGCCGCGAACGGATTGTCGGCGGGCACCGAGCCGTCGTCGTTGAGGCGGATCACCTTGCCGAGCGCGCCGGCCATGTCCTGCGCGGGCTCCATCTTCTGGCGCTCGCCGGAGCTGATGTAGAGCTTGCCGTCCGGCCCGAAGGCGATGCGGTGGGAGAAGTGGCCGCCGCCGTCCACCTTGGGCGCCTGCCGCCAGATCACCTGGAGGTCCGATAGACTCGCGCCCGCCTCGCTTAGGTTGAAGCGCGCCCGGCCGACCACGGCGCCGCGCGTGCCGCCCTCGCCCGCCTCGACCCAGCTCAGATAGACCCGCCGGTTGCTCGCGAAGCCGGGATGGAGAACGACATCGCCGAAGCCGCCCTGGCCGCCATAGGAGACCTGCGGCGCGCCGGTCACGTCGAGCACATTGCCGTTCGGCCGCCGGAGCTTCAGCGCGCCGCGCTTCTCGGTCACCAGCAGGCTGCCGTCGGGCAGGAAGGTCATCGCCCAGGGCTCGGCGAACTGGCCGACCGCCTCGATCTGGAAGGGGCGATCCCGACTCGGCCCCTGCGCGGTGGCGGTGCCACCGCCGCCGCCGCCGCAGGCGGTGGCGAGCAGCAGGAAGGGAAGCAGGAAGCGGGCGCGGCGCATCATATCGTCATCCTTTTCGTCGAGCCCCCGCGAAACGTTTCCAAAGCCGCGCGGTGCCGTCAAGCCGGACCGGCCGGAGCGGCGCGGGATTCAAACCGGGGCGGAAAGAGGCTAGGAGGACCGCATGACCCGTCTCGCCTTCGCCCTGCCCCTCGCCTTTCTCGCCGCCGGCTGCGCCATCGTGCCGCGCCCCACCGGCCCGCAGCCGCAATATTGGGAACGGCTCTGGGCGCTGTGCGGCCGGTCCTTCGAGGGGCGCGTCGTCACCACCGATCCGGCCGACCGGGAGATGACTCAGAACCGCCTGGTCATGCATGTCGCCAGCTGCACGCCGTCCGAGATCCGCATTCCCTTCCAGGTCGGCGCGGACCGTTCGCGCACCTGGGTGATCACCCGCACCGCGTCCGGCCTCCGGCTCAAGCACATCCACCGCCATTCGGACGGCCGCGAGGACACGCGCAGCCGCTATGGCGGCGACACCGTCTCGGCCGGCAGCCCGCGGCGGCAGGAATTTCCGGCGGACGCCTTCTCGCGCGAGCTCTTCGTCCGCGAGAACATCCCCGCCTCGACCAGCAATGTCTGGGCGGTGGAGATCGTGCCGGGCAGCCTGTTCGCCTACGAGCTGCGCCGTGCCGGCCGCTTCTTCCGGGTCGAGTTCGATCTCTCCCGCAGCGTCCCCAATCCGCCGCCCGCCTGGGGCGCGCGCTAGCCGCGGCCCGGACGGATCGCGCCGGCATGTGCCGCGGGTCGAAGGGTCGGAAGTTTCAAAGTTTCCGCTTCCATGAGCGGAAAAAACGTCCGGGAGCGCGCCACCTCCGCAACCGACCGGGAATGGAGACTTGCGCGCCTGAGCCATGCCTCCGGGATAGAGGATGAAGTCCTACATGTCTCCAACAGGGCGCGGCGTCAGAGCCGCATCACCCCCGGCACCGGCTCGCGCGTGCCGTAGCTTTCGGCGGTGAGCGGCGCGCCCGCGGCGCGCAAGGCGGCGCGGCGGCCCTTCGGATCGGTGCTCATCTGCACGTCCTCGAGCGGCTTGAAGCGGGCGAAGCAAGCATGGGCCAGCACGCGGTCGACGAACGCGGCGGTCTTCGGCCAGCGGTCCGCATCGACCGCGAAGCCCGCATAGGCGCCGTTGCGGAAGAAGCTGGCCAAGGCGATGTCGGCCAGGCCGATCTCCCCGAACAGGAAGCCCGCCGCCGGCAATTGCGCCTCCAGATAATGGAGCTCGCGCGGGATGTCCTCGTCCAGCGACTTCGCCACCCGCGCCTCGTCGGCGGCCTCGCCCCAGACCAGCGGCCGCACCTTGCGCTGGTAGAACAGGCCCCAGATGAAGACGTCGCCCAGCCTGGTATCGGCATATTCCTCCAGCCAGCGGGCGCGGGCCCGATCGGCGGGACGCGCGGGCAGCAGCGGATGCGCGTCCGGCCATTCGTCGTCCAGCCAAGCGCAGATGACCGAGCTGTCGTTCAGCACGAGCTCGCCGCGGATCAGCACCGGGATGCGCCGCAGCGGCGAGAGGCGCGCGAATTCCTCGTTGCCGAAGAAGGGCGTGATCGGATCGATCTCGTAATCGTCCACCCCCTTCAGCGCCATGCAGGCGAGCACCTTGCGGACATAGGGCGAGACGTAGCTGCCGATGATCTTCATTGGGTCATTCTTGCCAATTTTTGCCAAAAGTCTATATGTGCATCATGGCCACGATGAACATCTCCCTGCCCGACGATCTCAAGGCGTTCGTCGATGCGCAGGTCGAGGGGCGGTATAGCACCAGCAGCGAATATATTCGCGAGCTGATCCGGCGGGAGCAGGACATCGAGACGCTGCGGAACAAGCTGCTCGAAGGCGCGGCATCGCCGCCCGGGGGGCCAGCCGACGAGGCGTATTTCAACCGATTGCGTGAGCGCATCTCCAGGCGTTCAGCCAAGCGCGCATGAAGCGCGTCATTCCGCGCGTCGCAGCCGAGCAGGATATCGACCAAACGGTCGACTATTATACGGACCAGGCCGGCGACGATGTCGCGCGCGCCTTCGTCGACGCGGTGCGTGACGCCTATCGCGCCATAGGGGAACGGCCGGGGGCGGGATCAACGCGCTATGCCGACATTCTCCGCACCGAGGGCTTGCGCACGCGCAAGCTCGGTCGCTTTCCCTATCTCCTCTTCTATATCGAGTGCGACGACCATATCGACGTCCGGCGTATTCTTCATGCGCGGCGCGACATTCCGGCCTTCCTGGCGGGAGGAGACGAAGACTGATCCGCGCGCGGGGCTCGCACGATTCACTTCCAGGCGATCGCCGCGCTGGCCGGGCCGGCGAGCGGCAGGATCTCGCAGCGCCTGAAACCCGCCTCCAGGCACCAGGACGCATAATCCGCGCCGGTGAAATCGAAGGCGTCGCCGAACTCGACCAGCATGTTCAGGCTCATCATCAGGCCGAACGCATTCTCGCGGCGGGCATCGTCGATGATATTCTCGATCGCGACCAGGGCGCCGCCCTCGGGCAGCGCCCGGAACGCCTTGGCGATCAGCATCTTCTTATGCTCGAGATTCCAGTCGTGCAGGATCATGCCCATGGTGATCAGGTCCGCCTGCGGGAATTCGTCCCGGAGGAAATCGATCTCGCCGGCGGCGACCTGGCCGGCCAGCCCGGCCGCGGCGATGTGCCGCTCGGCGATCGGCTTCACCACGGGCAGATCGTAGCTGTGACAGACGAGGTGCGGATGCCGCGCCGCGACGATCGAGGCGAGCTGGCCGGTCGCGCCGCCGACATCCGCCATGGTGGCGAAGGGCGTGAAATCGAACTTTTCGGCGAAGGCCTCGAAATTGCCGCGCGACACGCCGGCCATGGCGCTCATGAACTGCTCGAGCCGGGCCGGATCGGCATAGAGTTCGTCGAACATCGGCTTGCCGGTCTGCTTGATCTCGTTCTGCGGCTTGCCGGTCTTCAGCGCGGGCGTGAGGTCCGCCCAGAAGGGGTAGAGGCGGCTGTTCGCCATCTCCAGCAGCCCGCCGACGTAGCGCGGGCTGTTCCGGTCGAGGAAGAGCGCGGTGGCGGGGGTGTTCATATACCGCCCCTCGGCGCCGTCGCCGCGGCGGCCGAGCAGGCCGAGCGCGACCAGAGCGTCGAGGAAGTCGGCGGTCGCGCGCGGGTGCAGGCCGAGCGCCCGCTCCAGCTCGGCACCGGTCTTCGGGCCGGCGGCAAGAGCGGTGAACAGACCGAGCTCGACCGCGCTGAGGAGGGTCTTGGACGCCCAGAAGCCCATGCCGATCTGGAGGATCGGCTCGGGCGACGGCGCGGCCTCGGCGGCGGGCCGGGCTTCGGCAAGGGATACGCTCACAGGTCTTCTCCTAAAGACGAAGGGATGTGGCGCGCATGGTCCGGACGCGAAACGAAAGCGCCCGCCTTGCGACCAAGCCGGCCGGTTCCTGCGACGAAGACGAAATTCCGGCCCATCCGCGGGCGGCGTAGGGCTGATCAATCCCCGCTTGCCCCCTTTCCCCCGCGCCCCTATATAGCCCCTGCCTTTCTCGACATCGTCAGACGTTGGGGTCGGTCCCGAAGGGGGCCGGCGGCAGGAGAGCTTTATCCTTTTGGAGCGTGCGTGGCGGACATTGCCGAGCTGACCCGGATCATCGAGCCCGAGGCGAAGGCCGAGGGGCTGGCGCTGGTGCGCGTGCTGATGATCGGCGGCAAATCGGATCCGACGCTGCAGATCATGGCCGAGCGGCCCGATACGCGTCAGCTCACGCTCGAGGATTGCGAGCGGCTGTCGCGGCGGCTCTCGGATGTGCTCGACCAGCTCGAGGCCGAGGGCCGGGATCCGATCGAGGAGGCCTATCGGCTCGAGGTCAGCTCGCCCGGCATCGACCGGCCGCTGACCCGCGCGCAGGATTTCGCCGACTGGGCCGGCCATGAGGCGCGGTTCAACCTCGCGGAGAAGCTGAACGGACGCAAGCAGCTCGCCGGGACGTTGCTCGGGATCGACGGCGACGAAGTGCGCATCGACGTGCCCGGCCTCGGCGAGACCCTGGTGCCCCGCGCGGCGCTCCATTCGGCCAAGCTGATCTTGACCGACAAGCTCATCAAGGCGACCGCCCCGCTTTCCGCGGAAGGCGCCGATTCCATCGAAGAAGTGAACGAAGGACAGGACTGACCTCATGGCAACGCAAGCCCCGGCGCCCGGCGCCGTTTCCGCCAACAAGGCCGAACTGATCGCGATCGCCGACGCCGTCGCGCGCGAGAAACTGATCGACCGGATGATCGTGATCGAGGCGATGGAGGATGCGATCCAGCGCGCCGCCCGCGCCCGCTACGGCGCCGAGAACGACATCCGGGCCAAGCTCGACCCGAACAGCGGCGACCTGCGCCTGTGGCGCGTCGTCGAGGTAGTCGAACTGGTCGACGATTATTTCAAGCAGGTCGGCCTCGAGGACGCGCAGAAGCTGCAGAAGGATGCCGCGATCGGCGACTTCATCGTCGATCCGCTGCCGCCGATCGAGTTCGGCCGAATCGCGGCCCAGGCCGCCAAGCAGGTGATCTTCCAGAAGGTCCGCGACGCCGAGCGCGAGCGCCAGTACGAGGAGTTCAAGGAGCGGGCCGGCGAGATCATCACCGGCGTCGTCAAGCGCGTCGAATTCGGCCATGTCGTGGTCGACCTGGGCCGCGCCGAGGGCGTCATCCGCCGCGACCAGCAGATCCCGCGCGAGGTGCTGCGCGTCGGCGACCGCACCCGCAGCCTGATCCTCAACGTGCGCCGCGAGAATCGCGGGCCGCAGATCTTCCTCAGCCGCGCCCATCCGGACTTCATGAAGAAGCTGTTCGCGCAGGAAGTGCCGGAGATTTACGACGGCATCATCGAGATCAAGGCCGCCGCCCGCGATCCGGGCAGCCGCGCCAAGATCGGCGTGCTCAGCCATGACAGCTCGATCGACCCGGTCGGCGCCTGCGTCGGCATGAAGGGCTCGCGCGTCCAGGCGGTCGTGCAGGAGCTGCAGGGCGAGAAGATCGACATCATCCCCTGGAGCGAGGATCTCGCCACCTTCGTCGTCAACGGCCTGCAGCCGGCGACGGTGTCGCGCGTGGTCATCGACGAGGAGGAGAGCCGGATCGAGGTGGTCGTCCCCGACGACCAGCTCAGCCTCGCCATCGGCCGCCGCGGCCAGAATGTCCGCCTGGCCAGTCAGCTGACCGGCTCGGCGATCGACATCATGACCGAGCAGGATGCGAGCGAGAAGCGCCAGCGCGAGTTCGTCGAGCGCTCCGAGCTGTTCCAGAACGAGCTGGACGTGGACGAGACGCTCGCCCAGTTGCTCGTCGCCGAGGGCTTCGGCGCGCTGGAAGAGGTCGCCTATGTCGAGCTCGACGAGCTGGCCTCGATCGAGGGCTTCGACGACGAGCTCGCCACCGAGCTGCAGAGCCGCGCGCAGGAAGCGCTGCAGCGGCAGGAAGAGGCGCATCGCGAGGAGCGCCGCGGCCTCGGCGTCGAGGACGCCCTGGCGGAGATGCCCTATCTCACCGAGGCGATGCTGGTGACGCTCGGCAAGGCGGGCATCAAGACGCTCGACGATCTCGCCGATCTCGCCACCGACGAGCTGGTGCAGAAGAAGCGGCCCGAGCAGCGCCGCCAGCGCGAGTCGAACCGGCCGGAGGACAAAGGCGGCGTGCTCGCCGAATATGGCCTCAGCGACGAGCAGGGCAACGAGATCATCATGGCCGCCCGCGCGCATTGGTTTGAAGACGATGACGCATCCGCGTCGGGGTCCGAGGATGAAGGGGAGGACGCGGTTGCGGAAACCTCCCAATGAGCGGCTGAGCGATCAGCCGCGAACCCCGGCGAAGGCCGGGGGCCGGGCCAAGAGCGCCCACACGCCCGAGCGCAAGTGCATCCTGAGCGGCGACCATGCCGCCCGGGACGCGCTGCTGCGCCTCGCCCTCGGCCCGGACGGCCAGGTCGCGCCGGACGTGCGCGCCCGCGCCCCGGGCCGCGGCGCCTGGATCGGCGTGGACCGGTCGACGCTCGACGCGGCCAATGCGAAGGGCAAATTGAAGGGCGCGCTGGCGCGGGCGTTCAAGACCGGCGACGTGCAGGTCCCCGCCGATCTCGGCGCGCGGATCGAGGCGGCCCTGCGCCAGGCGGTGCTGGACCGGCTGGGGCTGGAGGCGCGCGCCTCCAACCTGCTGCTGGGCTCGGAGAAGATCGAGGTCGCGGCGCGCCGCGGCCAGGTCGAATTGCTGATCCATGCCGCCGACGCGCGCGAGGAAGGCCGGCGCAAGCTGGACCAGGCCTGGCGGGTCGGCACCGAGCGGGAAGGAAGTGGCGCGCAAGGCTTGGTTTTCCCCGAAGGGAGGACCATATTGTCATTGGCGCTGGGCCGCGAGAATGTGGTACATGTCGCCATCATCGATCGGGCCGCGGCGGCGCGCGTGAACCACGCGCTCGAACGGTGGCGCGCTTTTATCGGACGTGAGGATAGGCTAAGCGCCGCGACGGCACCGATGCCGGGCGCTTCGGCTGCGGATGTAGAATAGAGGATTTTGAGTGAGCGATACGACTGACAAGCCGAAGCTGGGCACCCGGGCGCCGCTGGGCCTGAAGCGCACGGTCGAGACCGGCAAGGTGAAGCAGAGCTTCAGCCATGGCCGCTCGAACACCGTGGTCGTGGAGGTGAAGAAGCGCCGCATCCTGGGCCGCCCGGGCGAGGCCGAGGCGCCGAAGCCCGAGCCCGTCGTCGCCGCGCCCGAGCCGGTGGTCGCCGCGCCGCCGCCCCCGCCGGCGCCGAAGCCGGCCCCGCGCCCCGCCAGCAGCGAGACCGCGCAGGAGCGCTCCGCCCGCCTGATGCGCGAGGCCGAAGAGCAGAGGATGCAGGCGCTCGAGGAAGCGCGCCGCCGCGAGGAGACCCAGGCCAGGGCCTCGAGCGAGGACGAGAAGCGCCGCGCCGAGGAGAATCGCAAGGCCGAGGAAGACGCCGCCGAAGCCGCCCGCCTCGCCGCCGAGGAGGAAGCGCGCCGCGCCGCCGAGCCCGCCCCCGCGCCGGCCCAGCCGACGCCCGCCGCCGCCGAGGAGGACGAGCGTCCCCGTCCGCGCCACGGCCACGCCGCGCCGGCCCCGCGCCGCCCCGAGCCCGCGCGCCCGAGCCGCGGCCGCGACGACCGCCGCCAGTCCGGCAAGCTCACCGTCAGCCGCGCTCTGGGCGACGACGGCGATGCCCGCGCCCGCTCCCTCGCCGCGCTGCGCCGCGCCCGCGAGAAGGAGAAGAGATCCCACATGTCGAGCGGACCGAGCGCCAAGCAGGTCCGCGATGTGGTGGTGCCCGACGCGATCACCGTTGGCGAGCTCGCCAACCGCATGGCCGAGCGGGCCGCGGATCTGGTGAAGTCGCTGTTCAAGATGGGCATGCCCGTCACCGTGAACGAGGTGATCGACCAGGACACGGCGGAGCTGCTCGTCACCGAGTTCGGCCACAATATCAAGCGCGTCAGCGAAAGCGACGTCGACATCCAGCATGAAGAGGATGTCGATGCGCCCGAGACGCTGAAGCCGCGTCCGCCGGTGGTCACGATCATGGGCCATGTCGATCACGGCAAGACCTCGCTGCTCGACGCGATCCGCGGCGCGAACGTCGTCTCCGGCGAGGCCGGCGGCATCACCCAGCATATCGGCGCCTATCAGGTCGCGCTGCCGGATAAGTCGAAGGTCACCTTCCTCGACACGCCGGGCCACGAGGCCTTCACCGAGATGCGCGCCCGCGGCGCCAACGTCACCGATATCGTCATCCTGGTGGTGGCGGCGGACGACGGCCTGCGCCCGCAGACGATCGAGGCGATCAACCACACCAAGGCGGCCGGCGTGCCGATGATCGTGGCGATCAACAAGATCGACAAGGGCGGCGCCAATGCCCAGAAGATCCGCGAGGAGCTGCTGCAGCACGAGGTCGTGGTCGAGGACATGGGCGGCGACGTCCAGGACGTCGAGGTCTCGGCGCTCAAGAAGACCAATCTCGACAAATTGCTGGAGGCGATCCAGCTCCAGGCTGAGCTGCTCGAGCTCAAGGCCAATCCCGACCGTCCGGCCGAGGGCGCCGTGGTCGAGGCCAAGCTCGACAAGGGCCGCGGCCCGCTCGCCACCGTGCTCGTCCAGCGCGGCACCCTGCGCGTCGGCGACATCTTCGTGGCCGGCCCGATCTCGGGCAAGGTCCGCGCGATGATCGACGATCATGGCCGCCAGGTGAAGGAGGCCCCGCCGAGCTTCCCGGTCGAGGTGCTCGGCCTCGGCGGCGTGCCGAGCGCCGGCGACGTGCTCAGCGTCGTCGAGAACGAGGCGCGCGCCCGCGAGGTCGCCGCCTATCGCCAGGGCGTCATCGACACCAAGCGCACGACCAACGCGCCGGCCAGCTTCGACACGATGTTCTCCGCGCTCCGCGAGAAGCAGGCGGTCGAGTTCCCGCTCGTCATCAAGGGCGACGTGCAGGGCTCGGTCGAGGCGATCGTCAACGCGGTCAACAGGATCTCGAACGAGGACATCAAGGCGCGCGTGCTTCACGCCGGCGTCGGCGGCATCACCGAGAGCGACGTCACGCTCGCCGGTGCGTCCGGCGCGCCGATCATCGGCTTCAACGTCCGCGCCAATGCCAAGGCGCGCGAGATCGCCGAGCGGCAGGGCGTCGCCATGCAATATTATGACGTGATCTACGATCTCACCGACGCGGTGAAAGCGGCCATGGCCGGCAAGATCGGCCCGCTGATCGTGGAGAATGTCGTCGGCCGCGCCGAGATCCGCGAGGTCTTCTCCGCCGGCAAGCATGGCAAGGCAGCCGGTCTGCTGGTCACCGAGGGCTTCATCCGCAAGGCGCTGAAGGCGCGCATCATGCGCGACGACGTGATCATCTATGTCGGCTCGATCGCCTCTCTGCGGCGCTTCAAGGACGACGTGCCGGAGGTCCGCGCGGGCCTGGAATGCGGCGTGACCTTCGAGGGCCATACCGACATCAAGGCGGGCGACTTCCTCGAGACGTTCGAAGTCGAGGAGCGCGAACGGACGCTTTGACGCGGGACGAGGAAGACCAGGCGGCGTTCGATCGCAAGGCTGACGCGGTTGCCCGGCACGTCATCCCGGGCTGTTGCGCTGCCAACCTGTTCAGCGCGCTCGCGCTCTTCTTCGTTCCGATTGCCGCTTTGCTGCTGGTGAAAAGCTGATGGCCCGTCACAACGAAACCCCGGAAGGCCGCTCCGTCCGACTCCTGCGGGTCGGCGAGCAGGTGCGCCACGCCCTGAGCGACATCCTCATGCGCGGCGACGTGCATGACGAGGTGCTGGCCAGCCACCCGGTCTCGGTCACCGAGGTCAGGATGTCGCCGGACCTCCGGCACGCCACCGCCTTCGTCATCCCGTTGCTTGGCGCGGATGCCGAGCTCGTGCTGAAGGCGCTGCGCACCAACACCGCCTATCTGCAGAGCGAGGTCGCGCGCCGCGTGAACACCAAATATGCGGCGCGGCTCAAATTCCTGCTCGACGAGAGCTTCGACGAGGGCAGCCATATCGACGCCCTGCTCCGCTCCCCCGCGGTGGCGCGCGACCTGGACGGCGACGAAGAACGCTAGCCTGCCCCCATTACCGCCGGGCGGCGCCCTTTCCCCTTGCCACACCCCATCCGCCGCGCGATTGGTCTGCCATGAGGTTCCTGTCGCTTTCGCTCGCCGCCGCCATGCTCGCCCAGCCGGTCCACGCCCAGGACACTCCCGTCCAGGCCCCGGTCGGCGGCGAGGCCGACACCCGCGCCGCGATCGCGGCGGTGCTTGCCCACCAGGCGTCGATGCGCGGCCCCGAAAGCGCGGCGCAGACCTGCGTCGTCCCCGCTCTGGCCGGTCCCCCCGTGGCCGCTGGCGAGGACAATCCGATGATGCCGCCGAACACGGTGCGCATCTTCTTCCAGTGGCATGTGCCCGAGGCGCCGGCGACGGTGCGCCCGCCGCCCCAGTTCCGCCCCGACGGCCAGCGCCGCCGCCGCGAGCGGCCGCCGCCCGTCGTCCTGCCGGCACCGGTGCCGGCCGATCTCGCGCAGCGCCTCGACGCGCTCCGCGCCGAGGCGGCGCGCGGCGGGGCCGCGCCGGCCGTCGCCATGGTGGACGAGGCCCTGGTCGCCCCGCCGATGCAGCTGCAGGACGAACGGGACCGCGGCTGCGCCCCGCTCCAGCTGTCCGCCCCGGCCTTCGCCGGCGACGCCGCCTTCGTCGAGACCGCTTATGCCTGCGGCACGACCTGCGGCAATGGCAGCCTCTACGCCCTCCAGCGCCGCGAGGGCCGCTGGGCGGTGGTCGCGGTCGCGGACACCTGGATCAGCTAGATGGCGGCCGACCTCCTCGGCACGCCGATGGCCGCCGGCGATGTCCGGCTCGAGCCGCTGACCGAGGCGCACCGGACCGCGTTGAAGGCCGCCTGCGCCGAGGATCTGGAGATCTGGCGAATCTACTCCACCTCCTATGATCCCGACCGGTTCGACGCCAATTTCGATGCCATGCTGGCGCGGCCCGACTGGTACAGCTTCGCGCTGCGCCGGGGCGAGCGGCTGGTCGGCATGTCCAGCTATATGGGCATCGACCGCGACCGGATGGTGCTCGAGATCGGCAGCACCTATTATGTCCCCGCCGAACGCGGCACCGGCTTCAACCGCATCGTGAAGGATCTGATGCTCGCGCGCGCCTTCGCCTGCGGCTTCCGCCGGATCGAGTTCCGGGTCGATTCACGCAACGGCCGCAGCCAGGCGGCGCTCGGCAAGATCGGCGCCGTGCGCGAGGGCGTGCTGCGCGAGGACCGGATCACCTGGAACGGCCATGTGCGCGACACCGTTCTGTTCTCGATCCTCGCCTCGGAATGGTCTCGCTCAGGCGCCGTTCAGGCTTGAGACACTAAGGCCGAGCCGCACGCGAACAGGAGGAAGAGATGATCGCCCGCCTCACCATTGCCGCCACCCTTCTTGCCGCCGCCGCCCCGGCGCTCGCCGCCGACAACCAGCCGGCGCCCGAGCAGCGGATCCGCAACATCGCCAGCCTGCTCGAGACCGTTCCGGACCCGCGCCAGGGCGTCTTCATCCGCGCCTATGACGGCCGCTGGTATTATGCGCGCACCCTCGATGAATGCCCGCGCCTGACCGCGACCGCGCCGCTGCGCCTGATCGCCTCGCCAGGGGGCTATTTCGACCGCAACAGCGCGGTCGTCGCCGACGGCTGGCGCTGCCTGGTGTCGAGCGTCGTCGCCTCGGACGGACCGCCCTCGCGCCGCAACTGATCGGTCTTCCCAAGCCACGCCGGAACGCTAAACTCCCGGCGTGGCCAAGCTCTATTTCTACTATGCCTCGATGAATGCGGGGAAATCGACCACGCTCCTGCAGGCCGATTTCAACTATCGCGAGCGGGGCATGGAGACGATGCTCTGGACGGCGGCGTTCGACGACCGCGCCGGCACCGGCACGATCGCCTCGCGCATCGGCCTCAGGACCGGCGGGCGGCTCTACGACGCGCGCACCGACATCCGAGACGAGGTCGAGGAGGAGCTGAAGAAGCGCAAGCTGCACTGCATCCTGGTCGACGAGGCGCAATTCCTGACCCGCGCCCATGTCGTGCAGCTCTGCTCGATCTGCGACGAGCTCGACATTCCCGTCCTGGCCTACGGCCTGCGCACCGATTTCCAGGCGAACCTGTTCGAGGGCAGCGCCCATCTGCTCGCCCTCGCCGACACATTGGTCGAGCTGAAGGGCATCTGCCATTGCGGCCGCAAGGCGACGATGAACCTGCGCGTCGACGCGGACGGCAATGCGGTCGCCGAGGGCGCCTCGGTCGAGATCGGCGGCAATGACCGCTACATCTCGCTCTGCCGCCGCCATTTCATGGAGAAGCTCGCGGAGGGCAGCGGCGAGCAGCTCCGCCTCGCCTTGACCAGGGCCGCCGCGGCCGTCGCCGAAGCGGCCGAATGAGTCATTGAACCGTCGCGAAAGCTTCCCATATCCGACTCAAGTCTCGGGGGAGTCGTCACATGGTCAGCAATCTCTTCACCGCTTTCGCGCTCATCGCCACGGGCCGCGTCGAGGTTCCGCCCGCGCCGGCGCAGCCCATCCCGGCGCCCGAGATCCGCGGTTATGTCCGCGACGTCGACGCGGACGACGACGCTGACAGGGGCGTCAAGCGCCGCTAAGCCGCCGCCGTGCTCAACGGCTGGCTCATCATCGACAAACCCATAGGCCCGACCTCCACCCAGGTGGTCGGCGCGGTGAAGCGCGCGCTGCGCGAAGGCGGCTATGCCAGGGTCAAGGTCGGCCATGGCGGCACGCTCGACCCGCTGGCCAGCGGCGTGCTGCCGGTGGCGCTGGGCGAGGCGACCAAGCTTTCCGGGCGGATGCTGGACGCGGACAAGGTCTACGACTTCACCATCGCGTTCGGGACGGAGACCGACACGCTGGACGCCGAGGGCGAGGTCGTGGCGACGTCGGCAAAGCGCCCGACCCTGGCGGAGGCGGAGGCCGTCTTTCCCCGCTTCACCGGCCCGATCGCGCAGGTGCCGCCGGCTTATTCCGCGCTGAAGGTGGACGGGAAGCGGGCTTACGCGCTGGCCCGGGCGGGTGAGGAGGTCGCTCTGGCGAGCCGGGATGTGACGGTGCATTCGCTCAAAATCCTCCCCGGAACGGGGAGGGGGACTGCGGCGCGCAGCGACGTGGCGGAGGGATCGGGCACTGACGCGGGTCGACCCCTCCACCGTCCTGCGGACGGTCCCCCTCCCCGTTCCGGGGAGGATTTTGTTACCCTCACCGCCCGCGTTTCCAAGGGCACCTATATCCGCAGCCTCGCGCGCGACATCGCCTATGCCCTTGATAGTGTCGGCCACGTCACCATGTTGCGTCGCATCAAGGCCGGCCCGTTCACCTTGGACGGGGCGATTTCGCTGGACAAATTGGCGCAAAGCGCTAAGGCGCGCAGCCTTGAAGAACACCTCCTGCCGCTGACGGCGGGGCTGGACGACATCCCGGCTCTTCCCGTCACTCCCGATCAGGCAGGGGCGCTCCGCCAGGGGCGCAAGTTGATCGGGATCGCCGCACAGCCGGGGCTCCATCTTGCGATTTCGGGCGACACGCCCGTCGCGCTCGTGGAACTCGCCGGGGACGAACTCCGGGTGGTGCGCGGCTTCAACCTGTAACGAATGAAGGAGCAGATGATGTCGGTAACCGCCGAGCGCAAGCAGGAAATCATCCAGAACAATGCCCAGTCGAAGGGCGACACGGGTTCGCCCGAGGTGCAGGTCGCGATCCTCACCGAGCGGATCACGAACCTGACCGAGCATTTCAAGACCCACGCCAAGGACAATCACAGCCGGCGCGGCCTGCTCATGCTGGTCAACAAGCGCCGCTCGCTGCTCGACTATCTGAAGCACGAGGACAATGCGCGCTACACCGCCCTGATCGCGAAGCTGGGCCTTCGCAAGTAACGACCCTGAAGCGGCCCTCAGCGGGCCGCTTCGCATATCCGGCGCCCGCAATCCGGTGGGCGGCGGAGACGGACCATAGGGGTCCGGAACGACGCGGGCATGAGGGCCCGCACAGAGGCCCCCGCTGCATCCGGCCGCGGGAGTTTAAGGAAATCAGATGTTTAACATGAAGAAAGTTGAAATCGAGTGGGGCGGCAAGACCCTCTCCCTCGAAACGGGCCGCGTTGCCCGCCAAGCCGACGGCGCGGTGCTCGCGACCTATGGCGAGACCGTCGTCCTCTGCGCGGTGACCGCCGCGCGCAGCGTCAAGGAAGGGCAGGACTTCTTCCCACTGACCGTCCACTATCAGGAGAAATTCTCGGCCGCCGGGCGCATCCCGGGCGGCTTTTTCAAGCGCGAGCGCGGCGCCACCGAGAAGGAGACGCTCACGAGCCGCCTGATCGATCGGCCGATTCGGCCCCTCTTTCCGGAGGGTTTTTATAACGAGATCAACGTGATCGCCCAGGTGCTCTCCTATGACGGGGAGACCGAGAGCGACATTCTGGCGATGATCGCGGCCTCCGCGGCTTTGACCATTTCCGGCGTGCCCTTCATGGGCCCGATCGGCGCGGCGCGCGTCGGCTACCAGGACGGCGACTATATCCTGAACCCGAGCATGGACCAGGTGAAGGAAGGCGAGCTCGACCTCGTCGTCGCCGCCACCCACGACGCGGTGATGATGGTCGAATCCGAGGCCAAGGAGCTCAGCGAAGAGGTCATGCTCGGCGCGGTCATGTTCGCGCACAAGGAGAGCCAGAAGGTGATCGACGCGATCATCAAGCTCGCCGAAAAGGCCGCCAAGGACCCCTGGGAGCTCGCCCCGGTCGCCGACCAGTCGGCCGCCAAGAAGAAGCTGAAGGAGCTGATCGGCAAGGACCTGGAAAAGGCCTACAAGCTGACCAACAAGGCCGAGCGCCAGAATGCGATCAACGACGCCCGCGCCAAGGCCCGCGAGAGCCTGGCCGACCTGGCCGAGAGCAACCCGGCGGAATATCTCGGCACGCTGAAGCTGGTGAAGAAGCTGGAGGCGGACATCGTCCGCACCGCGATCCTGAAGGACGGCCGCCGCATCGACGGCCGCGACACCAAGACCGTGCGCCCGATCGAGGCGGTGGTCGGCTTCCTGCCGCGCACCCACGGCTCGGCCCTGTTCACCCGCGGCGAGACCCAGTCGATCTGCACGACCACCTTGGGTACCAAGGACAGCGAGCAGATGATCGACGGCCTGACCGGCCTCTCCTACGAACGCTTCATGCTGCACTACAACTTCCCGCCTTATTCGGTCGGTGAAGTGGGCCGCTTCGGCGCCCCGGGCCGGCGCGAGGTCGGCCACGGCAAGCTCGCCTGGCGCGCCTTGCACCCGGTGCTGCCGTCGAAGGAGGACTTCCCCTACACGATCCGCGTCCTCTCCGACATCACCGAGTCCAACGGCTCGTCAAGCATGGCGACGGTCTGCGGCGGCTCGCTGTCGATGATGGATGCCGGCGTGCCGCTGAAGCGCCCGGTCTCCGGCATCGCCATGGGCCTGATCCTCGAAGGCAAGGATTTCGCGGTGATCAGCGACATCCTCGGCGACGAGGACCATCTCGGCGACATGGACTTCAAGGTGGCGGGCACCAGCGAGGGCATCACCTCGCTGCAGATGGACATCAAGATCGCCGGCATCACCGAGGAGATCATGCGCGTCGCCCTGGCCCAGGCCAGCGAGGGCCGCGCCCACATCCTCGGCGAGATGGCCAAGGCGCTCGACCACACCCGCGAGGAGCTGTCGGCTCACGCGCCGCGGATCGAGACCATGCAGATCGCCAAGGACAAGATCCGCGACGTGATCGGCACCGGCGGCAAGGTGATTCGCGAGATCGTCGCCACCACCGGCGCCAAGGTCGACATCGACGACGAGGGCGTGATCAAGATCTCGTCCTCCGACCTCACCCAGATCGAGGCGGCCCGCAAGTGGATCGCCGGGATCGTCGAGGAGGCGGAAGTCGGCAAGATCTACGAGGGCAAGGTCGTCAACATCGTCGATTTCGGCGCCTTCGTGAACTTCATGGGCGGCAAGGACGGCCTCGTCCACGTCTCGGAGATCAGGAACGAGCGGGTCGAGAATGTCCGCGACGCGCTCGCCGAGGGCCAGGAGGTCAAGGTCAAGGTCCTCGAGATCGATCCGCGCGGCAAGGTCCGCCTGTCGATGCGCGTCGTCGACCAGGAGACCGGCGCCGAGCTGGAGGACACCCGCCCGCCCCGCGAGGAGCGTCCCCGCGGCGAGCGCGGCGACCGTGACCGGGGCCCTCGCCGCGACGGCGGTGGCCGTGACGGCGGCCGCGGCGGCCGCGACCGCGGCCCGCGCCGGGATGGCGAAGGCCGTGGCCCGCGCCGCGAGGGCGGCGACGACCGTCCCCGTGGCGACCGGGACGACCGGGGCCCCCGCGGCGACCGCGGTCCGCGCCGGGAGCGCGACGATAACGGGCCCGAGCCTGAGTTCGCGCCTGCGTTCCTGACGCGGGATGACGACTGATCGCCGCGCGGCCAGCATCGAACAAGAAAGGCCCCGCAGCGATGCGGGGCCTTTTCTTTTGCCGGTCTTCGCGGCCCGATGATTCTTCGACTCCTCTTCCCGACCGCGACAGAAGAGCGCTGTTCCCAGTCAGTAAAAATCCATATCCTGCTCGCGACGACTCGAAATCAGGGGTCGCATCCAAGGGAGAGGATCATGATGAAGGCCTTTAGACTTGCGCTCGCATTGTCCCTGACGGCCGCCTTGTCCGCAGCCCCTGGCCCCGCTCTCGCCCAGCAGCAGGGCGAGCCCGTCTATAATATCCGTTATTATAGCGACGCGACTTATACGACCGAAGTCGGCTTCACCCAGGGCGACTGCTTCTGGACTGGTCCGGGCTATAGCTATCATACGGGCGAATATACCGCTTATGCGCAATATGAGCTGATCGCCTATTGCGGCGGCGGCTATTGGTGGCCGATCGAATATTAGGTGGGACGGCGAGGGTCTGGGCGGCAACGGCCGGCCCGGTGGGGAGGCCGTAGCGACCCCGATTGTACCACGCTCAGCCAAGCAGAAAGCAAGGCCCCGCCGTGACGCGGGGCCGTTCCTTGCGGCGGCCGCGACTGACGATCACCTAGCCGCGTGGCGGCAGATGCCTGCAAAGATTGGCCACCGTGTCGGGTTCGAGCGGCTCGCCGCCGCCCGAGAGGCGCTGGATCCGGATCTCGCTGTTGTCGGCACCGGCGAGGCGTTGGCCGTTCCGAACCCACAGTGGTCGGGGCCCGACCTGGGTGGCCTGGGTTCGCTTGAGCCATGCGAGAAAGGCCGTCGCATCCCGCAGGTTGGAGAAGGAGAAACGCCGCGCCTCGCCCGCCGCGCCGATCCTCAGGAGGAAGCCCGACGGATGCACGAGCGCGTAGCGCGCGACTTCGACTTCTTCCTCCGGCACCAGCGTGTAGAGACCGACGTCGCTCGAGCCCCACCTTTCACGCGCCACCTGCAGGCCTTCGTCGACAAATTCTCCCCCGCTCGTCACGTCCCTGACGACATAATCGAGGCGTGCGCAGACCATCAGCGGTTGCGCGCTCCAGATACGGTCCTGGCTGAGCGTGATGCTGGCCTCTCCGGCAGGAAGATCCTGGCCGTTGGCTTCATTCGCGACCTTGTAGGCGGTCACGAAGGTCTCCGTGACCGTCGGGCCGGCGTCGATGGGGCGCACCGATGCCTTGAGCAGGGTCACGCCGTAGAGATCGATCCCCGGCGCGCCGTCCCGGGTCACGGTCACGCGCTCCGGCGTGAAGGACACGCTGAGATCGCGAAAGCGCTGCCTGTTGGTGTAGGCGGATTCCCGCGACCGTTCCGTGCTGATGCCCGCTTCGACGCCCTCGATCACATTGCCGAGCGACGGACTGAGCGTCAGGTTCGCCGAGGTGGTGGCACTGCTCGTCACGCTTTCCAGATCGATGGTCTGATATTCGGATTGCGCGAGCGTGTAGCCGACGAAGCGGAAATTCACCGGCGCCATGGTCACCTGGGTGCGCATCAATCGATCGGTCGCGGAGAATCCGGACGGTGAGACATCGATGGCGATGACGCGGGGAAGCCGGGTCCGATCCTGGTTGAGGGCGTTGCGCGCGCCGATCGGCTCGCCGAGCGCGGCAAGATATTGCGGCAGATCATTGGTTCTCGCCGCGAGCGCCGCGGCGACGGCCGCCCCGGTGCGCTCGGGGAGATCGCGCAGCCTCACTGCCGCCGGCGGTTCCGCGGCCGCCGAGGAGATGGAGAGTGTCGGCCTCGGGTCCTCGTCCAGCGGAGCAGAGCCTTTTGCCCAGCGGGTTCGCGCCGCATCATGAACGCAGGCCGTGGTGACGCACAGCAGGCCGAGCGAGGCGAGGAGCCGGAGCCTTGCCATCAGTTCGCCTCCAGCTTGCAGCGGGCGCCGTCGATATCCTCGCCACCCGTCATGTTCCGGATGGTGATGTCGGACAGGCGCTCGATCTGGAATTCCGCCTTCAAGACGGAGTCATAGTCGCCGTGTGGATTCCATTCCGGCTCATCGGTGAGACCCTGGAGAGTCTCGGCGCTGTCCAATAGATCCAGATAATTGGTGTCCTCATCCTCCAATTGGTGGTCGAGGACTATGGCGTAGATGTCGTCCATGGCAGGCGTCCCATTCGATCGAGGACCATGCAAAGCAACGTCTTACCGACTCGGGATCATAATATTTCAAACAAAAGCCGGTCGAGTCAATTTTCATTAACCTAAAGTAACGATGCAGCCTCGCGCCTCTAGAGATCGCACTTTCCATATTTGCTACGGCGATTTCTCCTCTCATCGCGTCCGGCCGCCGCCGACACGCGACGCAGTAGGGCTGGACTTTGGGCAGCACCGCCGCGCCCAGCATCGCGCGTTTTCATACGGGCCCCGCCTTGCTATATATGAATGGCCTCCTTTTTTTCCGCCTCGGAGGCTCCATGTCCCACAAAACCAGCCCCGCCCGGCGCACGGCCCTCTTCCAGGCCCTCCGCGAAAACGGCAACCAGACGCTCGCCTGCGAGCGGGCCAAGGTGTCGCGGTCCTGGGTGTAGCTGGAGCGGTCGATCGATCCCGCGTTTAAAGCCGAGGTGGCGGCGGCGGGGCGGGGTGCTGGACGGCGTCGCGGCGGCGTGAGCGGCTGGGGGCGAGCGGCGTCACGGGACCATTGTCCCGTGACGTCAGTCCTGTCGCCCTGCGGGCGCAGGCTGGCCGGCCTTCGATGGCTCTGCGCGCAGCGCGGGCGCTGCGCTCGGCATCTCTGGCTAGATCACCAGAAAGTCGGTTGCGGTGAGCGCGGGGGCGCCCTGCAGGGTGGCGAAGAGGATGGCCGCGGCGCCGCCGGCGCCGTCCGCATCGTAGAAGAGCTGGCCGGTGGCGTTGTTGTAGACGATCCGGTCCGTGCCGTCGGCCGCGGCATTGCCGGTGACGAAGGCGTTGGGGCTCAGCGCCCCGGAGGCGCCGAGCGCGGTGAAGACCGCATTGTCGAGCCAGATCCGGTCGACGCCGGACTGGAAGCCGGCGATCGTGTCGACATTGTTCGGCCCGAGCGCGGTGGTGAAGACGTAGCTGTCCGCGCCGCCTTTGCCCTCGAGGAAGTCGCCGCCGGCGCCGCCGTCGAGGACGTTCGCGCCAGCGTTGCCGAACAGGGTGTTGGCGAGCTCGTTGCCGGTGAGGCCGATCGAAGCGGTGCCGGCATTGTCGCTGGTCGAGAGGATCTCCACCGAGACGCCGAGGGCGAGCGTGTAACTGGCGGCGGCATAGACGCGGTCATTGCCCTGGCCCGCCGCCTCCGCGATCGCGTTGGCGGCGTTGTCGACGACATAGAGATCGTCGCCGATCCCGCCGGCCAGGTAATTGGTGCCGGCGCCGCCATGGAGCTGGTCGTTGCCGGTGCCGCCGTAGAGCGAGTCGTCGCCGAGGCCGCCATGGAGGATGTCGTTGCCCTCCTTGCCGTCGAGCACGTCGTTGCCGGCGGCGCCGTTCAGGACGTTCGCGCCGGCATTGCCGATGATATTGTTGGCCAGCTCGTTGCCGGTGAGGTTGATCGCGGCGGTGCCGGCATTGTCGGCGGTGGACATGGTCTCCACCGAGGCGCCGAGCGCGAGCGCGAAGCTCAGGCTCGCGTAGAGGCGGTCATTGCCCTGGCCGGCCGCCTCCTCGATAAAATCGCCGGCACTCTCGACGACATATTGATCGTCGCCCTGCCCGCCCGCGAGATAATTGGCGCCGGCGCCGCCATGGAGCAGGTCGTTGCCCTCGCGGCCGTAGAGATTGTCGTTGTCGGCGCCGCCGTAGAGCGTGTCGTTGCCCTCCTTGCCGTCGAGTATGTCGTTGCCGGCGGCGCCGTTGAGGAGGTTCGCGCCGGCATTGCCGATGATGTTGTTGGCGAGGCCGTTGCCGGTGAGGTTGATCGATGCGGTGCCGGCGTTGAGATCGGTGGACAGGGTCTCGACCGAGGCGGCGGCGGCGAGCGTATAGCTGACGCCCGCATAGACGCGGTCATTGCCCTCGCCGGCGGCCTCCTCGATATGGTCGCCGCCGCTCGCGACGACATATTGATCGTCGCCCGCGCCGCCCGCGAGATAATTGGCGCCGGCGCCGCCGGAGAGCAGGTCGTTGCCCTGGCCGCCGTAGAGACTGTCATGGTCCGCGCCGCCGTAGAGGCTGTCATTGCCCTCCTTGCCGTCGAGCACGTCGTTGCCGGCCCCGCCGCTGAGCACATTGGCGCCCGCATTGCCGATGAGCGCATTGGCCAGCTCGTTGCCGGTGAGGTTGATGGCGGCGGTGCCGGCGTTGAAATCGGTGGACAGGGTCTCGACCGAGGCGCCAGCCGCGAGCGCATAGCCGGCGCCGGCATAGACGCGGTCATTGCCCTCGCCGGCCAGCTCGACGACGACGTCGCCGGCATTGTCGACGAGATAGGCATCGTCGCCGGCGCCGCCTTCCAGCCGGTCCGCGCCGCCGCGGCCGTCGAGCGTGTCGTTGCCGCCGAGGCCCTGGATGACGTCGGCGCCGGCGGTGCCGGTCAGCGCATCCGGCCCGGTCGTGCCGGTGATCGGGGTCGGCCCCGTCCCGCCGCTGAACGAATAGACCCGCATATAGACTTCGGAGCCCAGGCCGCTGCCGGCGGCGCTCGGCCCGTCCCAGGCGAAGACGACATTGCCGTTGGTCAGCGTGATCGCGCCGTCGGAATAGTAATTGGACGACAGGGTGGAGGTCGCGATCTCGAAGGCGGCGTCGAGCGCCACGTCGTTCGAACCGAAGGCGCGGGCCATGACGGGATCGCCGCCCGACACATTGTCCTCCGTCCAGCTGACGACATAGCCGCCATTGGCGAGCGCGGTGACGACGGTCTGGCCGTAGCTGCCGGCAGCCTTGCTCGCGACGAGGATCTCGCCGCCGATCGGGACGCCGGCGGCGGTATAGTGGCGGGCGACGACGCGGCCGCCGCCATTGCTCGGCACCGGATCGGTCCAGGTGACGACGAAGCTGCCGTCGCTCAATTGCGCGACGTCCGCGCCATATTGGCTGTTCGTAATCTGCGTATTGGCCTGGAATTCGCCGCCCGATTTGTTGCCGAGGCTGTCGAAGCGCTGGCCGACAATCTCGAAATTGCCGCTGCCCGCCGGCGCCGCCTGCCGCCAGACCACGACGAAGCCGCCATTGGCGAGCGGCGCGATCGAGGAGGCGCCCTGGTCGCTTTCCGCCGACATCGCCTTGACCACGAAGTCGCCCGGCCCGACCGACTCGCCGGTCGGCGTGTAGATGCGCCCGCGCACCTCCTGCAGCACGTCGAACGCGGTCGTGTCCCAGGTGAAGAGCAGATTGCCGTTGCTGAGCTGGGTGACGTGCGGATTGAACTGCTCGTTCGGAATGGTCGTGTTGACCTTGAACTCGACGCCGATCGAGGCGCCGGCGGCGGTATAATATTGGGCGTGGATGTCGGCGCTGGCGAAGCCGCCGGCCTGCCAGGTCAGCACGAAGCCGCCATTGGCGGTCGCGGTGGCGCTGAGCCAGATCGGCGCGCCGCCGGCGAAGCTGTTCAGCGGGATCTGCGCGCCGACCGGGGCGCCGGCGGCGCTGTAGCGCTGGCCGAAGATCGCGCCCGCGTTGAAATCGCCCCAGATGATGATGTAGCCGCCGTCCGGCAGGCGGGCGATGGCGGGCGCCCATTGCGCGCCGGGACCGGTGGTGTTGACGGTGATCTGCGGCGTCAGCGGTGTCTGCGGCATGTCGGTCCTCCCTCGATCGCGGGTGGCGGCGCGAAACGCCCCTGCCCACTCCACTCAGCAGACAAAGGCGCGGTGGCGCGGCGAAACGGGTCAGGCGCCGATGCCTCGGCGCGGATTTTTTCGACGGATGCCGGGGAATGGGCTCAGGCGCGGGCGGGCGGCGCCGCGTCCGGCCGCAGCGTCAGGACGAGGACGCCGTCCGCCGTGACCACGGTACAGCCCCTCCGGTTCGCGATCGCTATGGTGCGTTTCGAACTATAGTCCTATGGAAGAGCCACTTCCGGGAGGGATTTGATTCGATGCTCGTCGCCGCCATCGCCGCAACCGCTCTCGCCGTGCAGGCGCCCGCCGCGCCGCCGTCCTGCGCCGCCGCTCTCGCCGCCCTCATGCGCGCGCATGAGGAGAATTATGCGGGCTACACGCTGGAGGTCCTGCCCGCGCCTGCGCGGCTCGCCGCCTATCGGCAGCGGGTCGGGCAGCTGACCGCCCACAGCGCCACCGGCGACCGCATGGCCTGCCTCGCCCTGCTCCAGGCCTATGTGGCGTTCTTCGACGACCCGCATCTCTTCGTCGCCGACACGCCGGATTATTCGCCGGCCCAGGCCGAGGCCCGCCGCCTGCCCGCCGAGAGCCGCACGCCGGCCGAGGTCGATGCGTCGCTGGCGGCGGCGCGCGGCGGCGACCCGATCGTCGGGCGCTGGTTCGAGGCCGGCCGCGATTATGCTATCATCCCGGGTCCCGGGCGCGGCCGCTTCCTGGCCGTGGAGACGACCGAGGGCGACGCCGCCCATCCCCGGGGCCGGATCGTCGCGCATTTCGCCCGGCTGGGCCGTGCCTATCAGGCGACCCTGATCCAGGCGGACGGCACGCCCCGGCGGCACGAGGCCCGCCTCCATCGCGGCCTGATCCTCCACATGCCGCCCCTGCTCTGGGGCAGGCGCGGCGCCGCGCCGGACCGGCTGGACGCCGCCAATCCCGGCGCGCCGGCCTTCGCCCTGCTCGGCGAGCGGGCGGCTTTGCTGTCCCTGCCCAGCTTCGATCCCGGCCACCGCGCCGCGCTGGACCGGCTGCTCGAGACGCATGCGGCCGCCATCCAGGCGCGCGACCTGCTGATCGTCGACCTGCGCGGCAATGTCGGCGGCGCCAGCACGATGATCGGCGCGCTCGCGCCTTATTATTACGCGCCTTCGGAAGAGGCGCCCTCGCTGAGCTGGGCCGACGCCTATATCCTGTCCGGCCCGCTCAACATCTCCGTCGTCGAAGGGATGGCGGCGCAGCAAGCGGGCGCCGAGGATCGCGCCTTCTTCGCCGACCTGCTCGCCCGCCTGCGCGCCGCGCCCGGCCGGCTCGTCCGTATCGCGCCGCAGCCGGAGGTGCAGGCCGCGCTCGCCCGCAACCAGCAGCGCCTGTTCGCGGAGACGATCGCCCCGCCCCGCCTCTTCGCGCGGCCCGGGCGGATCGCCTTCCTGGTCGACGACCAGACGGTGAGCGCGCCGGAGGCGGCCCTGCTCTCGGTGCGGCGCAGCCCGAAGGTGACGATTTTCGGCCGCAACACCGCCGGTGCGACCGATTACCAGAATGTCGTGATGTTCACCGTCGGCGCGGGCGAATGGCGCTTCAGCTACGGCCTGCCGACGATCACCGCCACGGACCGGCTGCCGCGGGGCGGCTATCGCGCCACGGGCGTCCCCGTCGACGTGCCGCTCGACCTCGACCGCGCCGACCCGATCGCGGCGATCCTGCGCCATTACCGCATGGACTGAGGCGCGCGCGCGACCTGCGCCAAGGTCTAGCTTATCCGGCCCCGCCGCGCCTTTATCCTGGCGGGACATAATGTCCCTCCAACCCCGGGTGGAGCGCGTGAGCACGCGATTGCCGCAACCAGGCCGGCCCGACCAGTCCGGCGACGATGCCGGCGGGGCGGCGCCGGGAACCGGGATCGCCAGAACGCTCCGCTCCGCCGAGAGACAGATTCTCGGCAGGCCCGCCGATCCGCTCAGCGTCTCGACCTCCTATGTCGTCCTCCGCAACGGGATCGGCGCGCTCGGCCTTGCCCTTCCGATCGTGCTGATCCTCGGCGGCGGGCTCGACAACGTCCAGGCCTCGCTCAGCGCCTACTATCATTTCTCGGCCGCCAGCCCGGCCGAACCCGGCGCGGGCACGATGCGCGACGCCTATGTGGGGATGCTGTGCGCGATCGGCGCCTTCCTGTTCTTCTATCGCGGCCATTCGCTGCAGGAGGATCTGGCGCTCAACGTCGCCGGCATCGCCTCGGTCCTCGTCGCGCTGTTTCCGATGGAATGGCCCGAGGGCGCCTTGCCCACGGCCTCGGCGACGGCCCGGTTTCATTATGGCTGCGCGATCACCTTCTTCGTCATGCTCGCTTATGTCTGCGTGTTCCGCGCGCGCGACACCCTGTGCATCGTCGAGGACGAGGGACGCCGCCGCCGCTTCGGGCGGATCTACCTTCTGCTCGGCATGGCGATGCTGGCGACGCCCGCCACGGCGGTCGCCCTGGCGCTGCTGTGGCCGGCGGGGGAGAATGGCTACACGACCCTGATCGTCGAGGTGGCGGGCACCTGGCTGTTCGCGGCCTATTGGCTGATCAAGGGCTTCGAGATCAGGTCGGCGCTGCGCGGGCCCGGCGGCTGACGGTGCCGCCGGGCCAGGGCGTTCAGGCGGCCATGGGCAAAGCATATTGGTCCAGCCCGTCCGCGGCCGGCGCCAGGTCCGCCGGCGCCGCCTTGGCCGCGCGGCGCGGGCGCGGGGCGAGCAGGCGGGAGAGAAGGACGATCACGCCGAGCGCGAGATAGGCGGCGAGCGCGGCCACCGGGGCGAACAGCACCGGCACGGCGAAGGCGAGCCGCAGCCAGGTCGGGTTGAAGCCGAAATCCTCGCCAATGGCCTGGCAGACGCCGAGGAAGGTGTCGTCGCGGGCGATCAGGGATTCGTTGGCGTGCATCGTCTCACTCCTTGGCAAAGCGGACCAACCGGGCCCGCCTGATGCCGGTTCGTGAGCACGGGCCGTGCCAGAATCGGAATTCCGTTACTTTTCAGTGCTATCCCGAAAATAAGGAGGGAAGCAGGCCCGGGGCAGGCGGCGGCATGGACCAAATGTTGGGAAAAACCGCCGGACAAACTGCCCGCTCTGTCCGCTGGCGGACAAAGCGAACGGACCGCGGCGGCCGCCATTGCCCGCAAGTATCCGTAGGCGGCCCTGTCGAACTCGAATACTATAAATGCCCATGCCGAGTCCGGCGGGGACGGCGCATGACCAAGAGGGGGAAGACGATGGCAAGTCTCGACTGGCGACAGGTCTGGGCGCATCATCCCGCGCCCGTGCGGCCGTGCGACGAGAGCTTCGCGAATCAGTGCGCGATCCGGATGGGCGTGGCCCTGCGCGGCGCCGGCGTCGACCTTTCCGGCTTCGACGGCGCGACCTGCTGGTTCGGCCACCAGCCGCGCCATGTCCTGCGCGCGCAGGAGCTGGCCGAATGGCTGGAGGCGCAGGCGGCTCTGGTCGGCCCCGTCGACAAAAAACAGCACGCCACCAGCGCCGATTATGCGGGTCGGCCCGGCATCGTCTTCATCAAGGACGGCTGGCCGTCCGGCGGCGACCATATCGACATCTGGAACGGCATGGCGCTGAAGGGTGGCCAGCTCGACTGGTTCGAACGCGGCGAAATCTGGTTCTGGGACCTGTCCGAGGACGACCTTTAGGATCCGTACTCGATGAGACTTAGGGTGGATCGGTCAACTTGGGGCGGCTCGGTCAAAAGGAGTCATCCCGGCGAAGGCCGGGACCCATGCACACGGAAAACTGAAGGAAAGTCGGTTGTGCTGGTCGCCCTTTTTTCGGCCGATAATGTTCATGGGTCCCGGCCTTCGCCGGGATGACTATGAAAGCACACGCAAATAAGCCTTGGTCAATTGACTACGACCTCTAGCGCTGCTTGTTCGCCGCGCCCGCCGCCGCCGGGGCCTCCTCGGCCGCGGCATTGCCCGCGACCGCGTTCAGGCTGTTCAGCGCCTCGCCGGCCTCGCGCTCGAGCCTTTGCTCGGTCTGGGCGAGCTCGTTCTCGACCTGGCTGTTGAAGGCGGCGGCGCGCTCGCCAATCTCCCGCTCGAGGCGGGCGGCCTTGTTGGCGGTGGATTCCTCCTCGGCCTGGCCGCAGGCGGCGAGCGCGGGGACGGCGAGCAAGGCGAGGAGCAGGGCGCGGGTCATGGCCCGGCGTTACACCCGTGCCCACCGGGCGGCAACGTCCGGCCCGCGCGCGCCGGCGCGGAACCCTGGCCCAGATGCAGAAGAGAAGTGGGGAGCTTCTGTTGCCCGGTGCTCCCCGTACCGCTGGAATCCGCTTCTGTTGCCCGGTGCGGCCCGAACCGCGCTTTTGTCCAATATAACTTAGTCCGTGAGGACCTCGTTACGCGGCAATCGCGAGCGCCTCGTTGTCGTTGGCACTTGTGTGATGGGCCGTCGCGGTGGTCCCATTCCGGGCGAAGGCGCCGCTTTTCAACACACGTCGATCCTGGTTCGGCCCCTCTAGCTGAGCCGCTCGGTCGGCACGCTTCATGCGGGCTGACCGACCGGGTCAAGTGGTGGAGCCGCCGGGTACTGCCCCCGGGTCCGCTGTGTCTATTGCACGACACGATTTATCGCCATAGCCGGCCGAAACCGGCAGGCCCTATATAGGGATCAGGGACTTAATGTGAAGTGACGGCGTTCAGCGCACCCGCGCCGGCACGGGCCGCGCCGCGGTCCAGCAGGGCTCGAGCGCGGCCAGCATCGCATCCACCCAGGCCCTGATCGGCCCGCGCGAGCTGGTTTCGATCCGCATATTGCCGTTGCCGCCGTCGACCGGCGCTTCCAGGCTGTAGACGCTGCCGTCGGCGACGATGTCCATCACATCCTCGCCGCCGAGCGGGACGTAATGCGGCTGCAATCGCGTCAGCCGCGCCAGCTGCGTCCGCGCGCCGGGGCAGCGGCGCGTGTCGGCCCAGGCCGGTGGCTGGCGCCGGCTCCGGATCACCAGCCGCCGCTCGAACCAATAGTCGCGACTGTCGTCCCCGCGGTCCGCGACGATGCCGACGCGCACGATGATCCCCGGCCGGCCGAGCGCCGGCATCCGGCTGAACCGGGCCCAGTGGCTGTCCTCCGGCAGCGGCCCCGGCGCCAGGGCCGCCGCCGCCGCGAGGAGGACGAGCATGAGCGTCAGCCCTTCTTCTTCAGCTCGTCGCGGATCTCGCGCAGCAGCACGATCTCGGCCGGATCCGGCGCGGGGGCGGCCTCCTCCTGCTTGCGCTTCAGCCTGTTCGCCGAGCGCACGATCAGGAAGATGATGAAGGCGAGGATGATGAAGTTGATCACCACCGTCAGGAACTGGCCCCAGCCGAGCACGGCGACGCCGCCGGCCTTGAGCGCCGCATAATCGGTGAGCGAGCCGCGATAATCGGCGGGGATCTCGCCGAGGATCACGAAGTGGGAGGAGAAATCGAGCCCGCCGAAGATCGCGGCGATGCCCGGCATGATGATGTCCTCGGTCAGCGAGGTGGTGATGGTCGCGAAGGCGGCGCCGATGATCACGGCCACGGCGAGGTCGAGGACATTGCCCCGCGCGATGAAATCCCGGAACTCTCTCAACATGACATCCTCCCCGTTGCGGACGCGATTTGGAATGCTTACGTCCGTTCACGCCCGATTTGAAGGGAGGGGTGCACCATGAAGCGCACTGGCGTTCTCGCCGTCCTGGCCGTGTTCACGATCTTCCTGTCCGCCTGCGGCATCAACTCCATCCCGCGCGCGGAGGAGGAGGCCAAGGCGAAATGGGCCGAGGTCGAGAACCAGTATCAGCGCCGGCTGGACCTGCTGCCCAACCTGGCAAGCGCGGTCCGCGCCAACGGCCAGCAGGAGCTCGCCCTGCAGATCGGCGTCGCCGAGGCGCGGGCGCGCACCGCCCAGACCCAGATCGGCCCGGACCAGCTGCGCGACGCCAATGCGATGCGGCAGTTCGCCGAGGCGCAGGGGCAGCTTTCCTCGCTGGTCAGCGGCGTGCGCGTCACCGTCACCAACGAGGCGACGCCGAGTCAGCGCAACACCGATCTCGTGCAGACCGTGCTCAGCCAGATCGAGGGCGCGGAGAACCGGGTCGCGGTCGCCCGGCGCGACTATAACCAGGCGGTGCAGGCCTATAATACCCGCATCCGCACCTTCCCTTCGATCATCGGCGCGCGCGTCATCTACGGGTCGCAGCCGATCCAGCCCTTCGAGGCGAGCGAGGGCGCGGAACGGGCGCCGAACATGGATTTCGGTAATTACAGCCGATGATCGCGGCGCGGGCGCCGCGCGCGGCGCTCTCCTTCCTGGCGCTCTGCCTGCTGCTCCTGCTCGCGGCCTGCGGCGGTAGCGAGGCGACGACGGGCGGCCCGGCCTATCCGGCGCTGACCGGCCGGGTGGTGGACAATGCCGACATGCTCCCGCCCGCGGACGAGGCGGCGCTGGGCGCGCGGTTGGAGGCGCTGCAGCGCGCCAGCTCGCGCCAGCTCGTCGTCGCCACCGTGCCGGACCTGGGCGGCACGCCGCTCGAGGAATATGCGAACGGGCTGCTGCGCCACTGGCGGCTCGGCCAGCGCGGCGCCGACAATGGCGTGCTGCTGCTCGTCGCCCGGGCGGAGCGGAAGATCAGGATCGAGACCGGCTATCAGATGGAGGGGATCGTCACCGACGCGCTCGCCGGCCGGATCATCCGCGAGCAGATGCAGCCGCGCTTCCGCGCCGACGATTATCCCGGCGGGATCCGGGCCGGCACGGAGGCGCTGATCGCCCAACTGCAGGCCCCGCCCGAAGCGGTGGAGCAGGCCGCGGTCCAGGCCCAGCAGGCGGAGAACCGGCGCCAGGACGAGCGCCAAAGCAGCGGCGAAGGCGATGGCGGCGGCGACGGCGGCGCCCCCTTCGCCCTCATCTTCTGGATCGGCGTCACCCTGTTCATCGTCTTCGGCCTGGTCGGCAGCGGGCTGCGCGGCCAGCGCTATCGCGGCCGCAAGGGCCCCTGGGGCGGCCCGGTCGTGATCTGGGGCCCCGGCGCCCGCCACGGCCGCCGCAAGCGCGGCTGGGACGATTGGGACGACGGCTGGGGCGGCTGGGGAGGCGGCGGCTCCTGGGGCGGCGGCTCGTCCTGGGGCGGCGGCGGCAAAGGCGGCGGCTCCTCCTGGGGCGGCGGCGGTGGCGGCGGCTTTTCCGGCGGCGGCGGCTCGGGCGGCGGCGGCGGCGCCTCGGGGGGGTGGTGATGCGGTTCGGCGACGAGGATTTCCAGCGGGTCAGCGCGGCGGTGGCCAAGGCCGAGCGGGAGAGCGACGGCGAGATCGTGACGATCGTGGCCCGGCGCTCCGACGCCTATCATGACGCGGCGCTCCATTATGCGATCCTGCTCATGCTGTTCGTGCCGGTCTGGTGGGCGGTGGTGCCGCAGGGCTGGGTGGACTGGGCCATGGGCCTGGTCCTCGGCTGGAACGCCGCGCCCTCGCGCGGGCTGATCATGCTCTATCTGTTCGCCAAGATGGCCGCGGCCTTCCTGTTCGTCCGGCTGCTGCTGACCTGGCGGCCGCTGCGCCTCGCGCTGGTGCCGGGCAAGACCAAGAGCCGGCGCGTCCATCGCCGCGCGGTGGAACTGTTCCGCGCGACCTGCGAGCTGAAGACGCGCGGGCGCACCGGCGTGCTCATCTACCTCTCGCTGGAGGAGCATCGCGCCGAGATCGTCGCCGACCGCGCGATCGCCGAGCAGGTCGAGCCGGACGTCTGGGGCGAGGCGATGGCGGCCCTGGTCGGCGCCATGAAGGAAGGCCGGCCGGGCGAGGGCCTGACCCGCGCGGTGGAGCAGGTCGGCGCGGTCCTGCACCGCATCCTGCCGGCCAGCCACGACAATCCCGACGAGCTGCCCGACCGGGTGATCCTGCTGTGAGCGCGCCCGATCACGACGCGCCGGAGGAGGTGGTCTGGGAAGGCCGCTTCGTCGTCGCGAAGACACGCGGCCGCTGGGAATATGTCTCCCGCGCCCGCAACATCAGCGCCGCGGTGATCCTCGCCGTGGACGACGGCCACGTCCTGCTCGTCGAGCAATATCGGGTGCCGCTGGGCCGGCGCTGCCTCGAACTGCCCGCCGGCCTGATCGGCGACGAGACCGAAAGCGAGGCAGCGGAGAGCGCGGCCGCCCGCGAGCTGGAGGAAGAGACCGGCTACCGCCCCGCGCGGATGACCGACCTCGGCTTTTATTACAGCTCGCCCGGCATGGTCACCGAAGGCTTCACCCTGCTCCGCGCCGAGGGGCTGGAGAAGGTGAGCGAGGGCGGCGGCGTGGAGGGCGAGGACATCCTGGTCCACCGGGTGAAGCTGGACGGGATCGCCGAATTCGTCGCGGCGAAGCGCGCCGAGGGCTGCGCGATCGACGTCAGGTTGCTGCTGTTGCTGGCGGGGGATTTGCTGGGCTAGCTCGGCCAACGCTCCGGCCTTTGCCGGAGTACGAATGTGACACTCCGCTGCGCTCCGGCGAAGGCCGGAGCCCTGGATGAAGCGCGACGACGTTGAGCGTTCGCTCGCGCCTAGCGGAAATTGTCGGCGTAGGCCTGGAGCTTGAGGGTCGCCGTTTCGGGCGGGACGACGTGCGCGTCGATATTGTTCTTCGCCGCATAGGCCTGGGCCGCCTCCAGCGTGGGGAAGGTGAGCTTCACCTGCTCCTGCGTCTCCGCGCCGCCGGCCCAGCCGGTCAGCGGATCGGGGCGCCGGGCGCGGGCGGATTCGAATTCGAGAATCCACTCGCCCGCCCGGGCCCGGCCCGATTGCATGGCGTTCTTCGCGCGCTGGTAGATCCTGGCAGCCATGGGGCGTCCGTGCCGAAGATGGCGCGAGGAATCAAGTGTCGGGGCGAGGAGCAGGCCGTCACCCTGAACTTGTTTCAGGGTCCAAGGTCGCGCCGCACGACCGCTCGAGGCTCGACCACCAACACAGAAGCGCTGCATTCCTCTGGACCCTGAACCAAGTTCAGGGTGACGCAGATGGCCTCCCCCTCTATCACCCTCCCGATGGCGCGGGACGGGATCAAGCGGGGCCTCAGCCGCCGGCAATTGCTGATCGGCGGCGGGGTCGGCATCGGCCTGCTCCTCGCCTGGAAGTTCTGGCCGCGCTCCTATGAGCCCAATCTCGCCGCGCGCGAGGGCGAGACGGTCTACAATGCCTTCCTGAAGATCGGCCGCGACGGGCGGGTCGTCGTCGCCGTGCCGCAGGCCGAGCTCGGGCAGGGCAGCTGGACCGCGCTTCCGCAGATCCTCGCCGACGAGCTGGGCGCGGACTGGCGCACCGTGGCGGTCGAGCCGGCGCCGCTCTCGCCGCTCTACGCCAACAGCCTCCTCGCCGAGCAGGCGTCGGACGACAGCGGCTGGCCGTCCGGCCTGCAGGGCGCGGGGCGCTGGCTCTCCCGCCGCTACGCCACCCGCAGCGCGCTGATGCTGACCGCCGGCTCCAGCTCGGTGCGCGCCTTCGAGACGCCGCTGCGCGAGGCCGGCGCGGCGGCGCGGATCATGCTCAGCATGGCCGCGGCCGAGCGTTGGGGCGCGGACTGGGAGGCGCTGGAGGCGCGCGCGGGCTTCGTCTGGCGCGGCAACGACCGCATTCCCTTCGCGGAGCTGGCCGAGAGCGCCGTCGGCCACACGCCGCCGGACCCGGTACCGCTGCGCGACAATGAGGACAATCGCCTGATCGGCGAGGCCCTGCCCCGGCTCGACGCCCCCGCCAAGCTGGACGGCAGCGCGCTCTTCGCCGCAGACGTGCGCTTTCCCGACATGGTCCATGCCTCGCTGCTGAGCGGCCCCTGGGGCAGCCGGCTGGCGGGGATCGACCGCGCTGCCGCGCGCGGGATTTCCGGCCTGCTGCGCATCGTCGAGGATCCGGACTGGGTCGCGGCGGTCGGCACCAATTGGTGGGCGGCCAACAAGGCGCTCTTCACGCTGCGGCCGCGCTTTCATTTGCGGTCGCTCAGCCGGCAGAGCGTCAGCGCGGCCCTGGTCGCCGCGATCGACGGCGCGGGCGGCGCGCGGGTGATCGAGGCGGGCGACGTCGCCGGGCCCTTCCCCGGCGCCAGCCCGGTCACGCAGACCTATGAGGTCGGCCTCGCCCCCGCCGCGGCGCTGGAGCCGCTGACCGCGACCGCCCGCATCCTCGGCGACGTGCTGGAGGTCTATGCGCCGACCCAGGCGCCCGGCCTCGCCCGCGCCGCCGCGGCGCGCGGCGCCGGCATGGCCGAAGACCGGGTCACGCTCTACCCGACCTTCGCCGGCGGCGGCTATGGCCGCAAGCTGGAGGTGATGGCGATCGAGCAGGCGGCGCGGCTCGCCAAGGAGATGAGCCGGCCCGTCCAGCTGACCTGGTCCCGCACGCAGGAGATCCTGCGCGACTCCTGCCGCCCCGCCGCCCGCGCGAGGATGACCGGCTGGATGAAGCAGGGCCGGCTGGAGGCCTGGCAGGCGCGCATCGCGGCGCCCGCCACCGCCGTGGAGGTCGCCGCCCGGATCGGCGCCGCCGGCGGCATGGCCCGCCCCGCCTTCGCCGCCGTCGCCGGGGCGCGGCCGCCCTACGGAATTCCCAATATCGCGGTCGACCATGTCGAGGCGGAGCTCGGCGTCGAGACCGGCCTCTGGCGCGGCGAGGCGCACAGCTACACCTGCTATTTCACCGAATGTTTCGTCGACGAGCTGGCCATCGCCGCGGGGCTCGAGCCGCTCGCCTTCCGGACCTTCCTGCTGCAGAACAATCCGCGCCTCGCCCAATGCCTGTCGACCGCGGCCGCGATCGGCGGCTGGGACGGCGGCGCGCGGGGCAGCGGCATGGGCCTGGCCTGCCACAGCGCCTTCGGCTCCCACATCGCCTGCCTCGTCGAGGTGGAGGTGTCGGGCGACCAGCGGCTGCGCGTCATCCGCGCGGTGGCGGCGGTGGATTGCGGCCGGGTGGTCAATCCGGAGCTGGTCAAGCAGCAGATCGAGGGTGGCATCGTCCATGGTGTCGCCGCCGCGACCGGCCGGCCGCTCGATTTCGAGAACGGCCTGCCGACGCTCCGCACGCTCGGCGCCTACGGCCTGCCGATCCTGCGCGACGCGCCGGAGGTCAGCGTCGAGCTGATCGACAGCGACGAGGCGCCGGGCGGGATCACCGAGCTCGGCGTGCCGCCCGCCGCGCCGGCCATCGCCAACGCCTATTTCTCGCTGACCGGCCAGCGGGTACGGAGCCTTCCCATCACCATCGGCACCGGACCCGCGACGCAGGCATGATTCTTCCCCCCGACCATCCCGAAATTCCGGCGCCCAAGATCGGCGTGCTGCTGATCAACCTCGGCACGCCGAACGCGCCCGAGCCCGGCGCGGTGAAGCTCTATCTGCGCGAATTCCTCTCCGATCCGCGCGTCGTCGAGATCCCGCAACTGGTCTGGCAGCCGATCCTCAGGGGCATCATCCTCAACACGCGGCCGAAGAAATCCGCCCATGCCTACCGGCAGGTCTGGACGGCGGAGGGCTCGCCGCTGGCCGTCCATACGCGGCGCCAGGCGGAGGCGCTGCAAGGCGCGTTCGGGCCCGACGTGATCGTCGATCATGCGATGCGCTACGGCCGGCCGGCCATCGCCGAGCGGCTCGACGCGCTGCAGGCGCGGGGCTGCGAGCGCATCCTGGTGGCGCCGCTCTACCCGCAATATTGCGCGGCGACGACGGCGACCGCGGTGGACGAGGTGTTCCGCCATCTGCGCCACCGGCGCTGGCTCCCCGCGGTGCGCACCTTGCCGCCTTATCATGACGATCCGGCCTATATCGGTGCGCTCGCGGCCTCGCTCCGGACGAGCCTCGCCGCGCTCGACTTCGAACCCGACGCGCTCCTCGCCTCCTTCCACGGCATGCCGCAGCGGACGCTGGCGCTGGGCGATCCCTATCATTGCCATTGCCGCAAGACCGCGCGCCTGCTCTCCGACGCGCTGGGCCGGGAGCTGAAGGTCGCCTTCCAGTCCCGCTTCGGCCGCGCCAAATGGCTGGAGCCGGCCACCGACACGATGCTGAAGGCCCTGCCGGGCGAGGGCATCCGCAAGCTCGCCATCGTCGCGCCCGGCTTCTCCGCCGACTGCCTGGAGACGCTGGAGGAGCTGGCCATCCGGGGCAGGGAGACCTTCCTCGCCGCCGGCGGCACCCACTTCGCCTATCTGCCCTGCCTCAACGAATCCGCCGAAGGCATGAACATGCTGCGGATTCTGCTGGCCCGCGAACTTGAAGGTTGGCGGCCCGCCGAATAAGGCCTCTCCACAGCAAAGCATAAAGGAGAGGAATCACATGGCACGGGTGGCAATCGTTACCGGCGGCTCACGCGGCATTGGCGAGGCGATCAGCATCGCGCTCCAGGAAAAGGGCGTCACCGTCGCCGCCAATTATGCCGGCAATGAGGAACGGGCGCGCGAGTTCACGGACCGCACCGGCATCAAATCCTACAAATGGGACGTCGCCGATCTCGACGCCTGCCTGGCCGGCGTCGCGCAGATCGAGAGCGAACTCGGCGAGGTCGCCATCCTCGTCAACAATGCCGGCGTCACCCGCGACGGCACGATGAAGCGGATGAACCGCCAGGCCTGGGAGGATGTGATCGACATCAACCTGGGCGGCTGCTTCAACATGGCCAAGGCGGTCTGGGACGGGATGAACGCCCGCAAATATGGCCGCATCGTCAATATCGGCTCGATCAACGGCCAGGCCGGCCAATACGGCCAGGTGAACTATGCCGCCGCCAAGTCCGGCATTCACGGCTTCACCAAGGCGCTCGCCCAGGAAGGCGCCCGCGCCGGCATCACCGTCAACGCGATCGCGCCGGGCTATATCGACACGGACATGGTCGCCGCCGTGCCGCCGGACGTGCTCGAGAAGATCGTCGCCAAGATCCCGGTCGGCCGCCTCGGCCAGGCCAGCGAGATCGCGCGCGGGGTCACCTTCCTCTGCGCCGAGGAGGGCGGGTTCATCACCGGGAGCACGCTGTCGATCAACGGCGGCCAGCATATGTATTGAGGCGTCGGGACTGGGGACTGGGGACTGGGGACTGGCAAGACCGCGCCAATACCTAGTCCCTAGTCCCTAGTCCCTAGTCCCTAGTCCCTAGTCCCTAGTCCCAAGTCCCCAGTCCCCAGTCCCCAGTCCCCAGTCCCTATCCGTCACCAGCTGATCCAGTAACCGACCACGCGCCACGCCTGCCCCTCGCGGACCAGGGTGAGCGTCTCCGTCGCCTCGGCCCGGTTCGCGAAGCGGGTGCGGAACTTCACCATTTCGAGGCCGGCGGGCGGCGCCGGCACCGATTCTTGCGACAGGTCCGCCCGCGCGACCATCGCCCCGAGCGGGACCCGGCCCTGCCGGGACGCCTCCGTCCAGGCCTGGACCGTGTTGAGCGCGCGGAACGAGTCGCCCGTGGCGCGCCAGCTTTCCTCCCAGCGGCCGGCATCGACGCTCGCCAGCCAGTCGCGCGCCGTGCGCACGGCCTCGGCCTGGGCGGGGGTCGTGGCGGCCGCGCCCTGGGCGGGCGTCGACGCGGGCTGCGGCTGGAGGGCGAGCGCGGCGAGTGCAACGATCAGTGACATGACGACTCCTGCGGCGAGCCATGGCGAACGGAATGCCCGCCTCCTGTCGGCCGCCTCTCCGCCATTTGCCGGTGACGACGCCGCCGCCGCTTCCCCCAAAAGTCTGTCCCCCAGAAAATCGGGGCCCGCGCCTTCGCTGTCGAGCAGCCGCCGCGCCGCCTCGCGGCTGCTCGACGCCGAGAGTTTCCGCCGCGCCGCGCGGAGCCGCTCGTTGACGGTGTGGACCGAAAGGCCGAGATGGCGCGCCAGCGACTTGGCGTCATGGCCGCGCCCCATCAGGCGGAGCGTCTCCTTCTCCTTTTCGGTCAGCGTCCGGGACAGGTCCGACATGCGTCCTGTCTAGAAAGCGCGGCCGCGCTCCTCCACCCCGAAAAAATCGTGTATCCCGAGCGATTATGGGACCGGTGAAGCGCTCGATCATGATCGCGGGGCATGCGACCTCGATCAGCCTGGAGCCGGTCTTCTGGGACGCGCTGCGGCGCGCGGCGGAGGAAGAGGAATTGCCGCTGAACGCGCTGGTGGCGCGGCTGGACGCGGAGCGGGTGACGGCGCGTTCGCCCGCCAATCTCGCCAGCACGATCCGGGTCTGGCTGTTCGAACGGGCGCGGGCGCGATGACGGTCGAGCTCAATCACACGATCATCTGGTGTTCCGACAAGGCGCGGTCCGCGGCCTTCCTGACCGGCATCCTGGGCCTGCCGCCGGCGCGGACCTTCCTCCACTTCCTCGTCGTCGACCTGGCGAACAGGGTCTCGGTCGATTTCTACCAGAAGGACGGCAGGATCGCGCCGCAACATTATGCCTTCCTCGTCGACGATGCGGTCTTCGACGCGGCCTGGGCGCGGATCCGGGACGGCTTCGTCCCCCATTGGGCGGATCCCGCCCGCTCCATGCCCGGCGCGATCAACACCCATTATGGCGGCCGCGGCCTCTATTTCGAGGACCCGGACGGGCATCTGCTGGAGATCATCACGACCCCCTACGGCGACGGGCCGCCTTAGCCCAAAGTCCTCCCCTGCCTTTGCAGGGAAGGGGGACCGCTCGCAGAGCGGTGGAGGGGCGCGAGCAAGGCGAGCCGGACCCGGGCGACGAAACGGCGCCATCGCGCCGCCCCTCCACCATGCTTCGCATGGTCCCCCTCCCCTCGAAAGCGAGGGGAGGATGCGCTCCTACCGCCCCAGCAGCACCCTGGCCTGGGTCGCGATCTGGGCGAGCATCGGCGCCGTGGTGACGCTCGCCGTCCGCGCCCGCTCCACCGTGCGGCGGAACTGCTCGATGCGCGGGCCCTGCTCGGCGACCCATTTGTCGACCGTGGCCTTGGGATCGTCCGACTTGCGCCGCTCCAGGAACTCCAGCCGCAGCTGCTCGAAATCCCGGGCGAGGCCGGCGGTGAGCAGCCGCTCCCACTGGTCGCGCGCCTGGAAATTGTTGGCGGCATGCTGCGCCCAGTCGAGGCCGAGCGCCTCGCCCAGCTTGGTGTAGGCGCGGGTCAGCTGGATCTCGTCGGTCTTCTGCTTCTGGCCGAGCATGGCGAGCCCGACCGCGCCGTTCAGCTCCACCAGCCGAACGATCTTGCGGGCGATCCCGGCCGGCGCGCCCATCGCGTCCAGCCCGGCGCGCAGGCTGCCCGCCTCGGCGCGGCCTTCCGGGCGCAGCAGATCGTCGACCATCGCCTCGAGCTTGGCGAGGCCCGGGCTGAGCAGATCGACCAGCTCGCCCGGATTGAGGTCCGGCGAGGTGCAGCGGAGCAGGTCCGCGACGTGCAGCTGCAGGCCGGTCGAGGCCTGATCGAACAGCGCGAGGCGGACCTGCTCGGGCATGTCGGCCGTGTCGAGCTCGTGCCAGAGCGCGTCCATGTGGAACAGGCGCTCGGCGGCGAGGAAGGCGGCCGCGGCCTGGGCGAAGGCGGCGCCCTCCTCCTCGGTCAGCGAGAAGGGGGCGATGATGCCGAGCCGGTTGACGAAGCGGTTGGCGACCTTGGTCGCGATGATCTCCTTCTTCAGCCGGTGGGCGCGGATCGCCTCGCCTTGCCGTTCCTGCATCTCCTTGGGGAAAGCGGCCATCAGCTCGGGGACCAGGGTCGGATCGTCGGTCCATTTCGACCCCTCGATCGCCGCCTGCAGCCGCATCTTCGAGGTGGAAAGGAGGACCGCGAGCTCGGGGCGGGTCAGGCCGAGATTCTGCTGGGCGCGGCGGAGCAGGTCCTCGTTGGAATCGAGCCCCTCGACCGCGCGGTTGAGCTTGCCGCTTTCCTCGAGGATCTCGATCACGCGGACGAGCTGCGGCAGCGCGGAGGCGCCGCCCCGCTCGGCGATGGAGAGCGCCAGCGTCTGCAGGCGATTGTCCTCGAGCACGAGCGCGCCGACCTCGTCGGTCATCTCGGCGAGAAGGGCGTTGCGCGCCTCCAGTTCGAGCCGGCCCTCCAGCATCTCCCGGTTGAGCGGGATCTTGATGTTGACCTCATTGTCCGAGCAGTCGACGCCGGCGCTGTTGTCGATGAAGTCGGTGTTGATCCGGCCGCCGCCCGCGCTGAACTCGATGCGCGCGGCCTGGGTGATGCCGAGATTGGCGCCCTCGCCGATCGCCTTCACGCGCAGCTCCGCCGCATTGACCCGGATCGCGTCGTTGGAGGGATCGCCCACCTCCTGCTGGCTCTCGCCCCGCGCCTTCACATAGGTGCCGATGCCGCCGAACCAGAGCAGGTCCGCCTCGCTCAGCAGGATGGCGCGGATCAGGGCCGCCGGCTCGATCTCCGCCGCGTCGATGCCGAGCAACGCCCGCACCTCGGCGGACAGCGGGATCGACTTCTGGCTGCGCGGGAAGACGCCGCCGCCCTTGGAGATCAGTTTCGTGTCGTAATCGGCCCAGGAGGAGCGCGGCAGCTGGAACATGCGCTTGCGCTCCTTCCAGCTCGCCGCCGGATCCGGATCGGGATCGAGGAAGATGTGGCGATGGTCGAAGGCGGCGACCAATTTGATCGCCTTGGAGAGCAGCATGCCGTTGCCGAAGACGTCGCCCGACATGTCGCCGACGCCGGCGACGCGGATCGGCTCCTTCTGCACGTCCACGCCCAGCTCGCGGAAGTGGCGCTGCACGGAGACCCAGGCGCCCTTGGCGGTGATCCCCATCGCCTTGTGGTCGTAGCCGTTGGAGCCGCCGGACGCGAAGGCGTCGCCGAGCCAGAATTTGCGCTCGATGGCGATCGCATTGGCGACGTCGGAGAAGGTCGCCGTGCCCTTGTCGGCGGCGACGACGAAATAGGGATCGTCGCCGTCGCGGATCGTGATCCCCTCCGGATGGACGACCTTCTGGCCGACGATATTGTCGGTGACCGAGAGCAAAGCGCGGATGAAGGTCCGGTAGCTTTCCGTGCCTTCGGCGAACCAGGCGTCGCGGTTGGAGGCCGGCGGCAGCTGCTTGGGATAGAAGCCGCCCTTGGCGCCGGTCGGCACGATCACGGCGTTCTTGACCAGCTGCGCCTTCATCAGGCCGAGGATCTCGGTGCGGAAATCGTCGCGCCGGTCGGACCATCTGAGGCCGCCGCGGGCGATCGGGCCGCCGCGCAGGTGGATGCCCTCGAGCCGCGGCGAATAGACCCAGATCTCGCGCCAGGGCAGCGGCGCCGGCAGGCCGGGCACGGCGGCGCTGTCCAGCTTGAAGGCGAGCGCCTCCTCGCCGGACGGGGCGAAGGCGTTGGTCCGCAACGTGGCCGCGATCACGCCGCGGATCAGGCGCAGGATGCGGTCCTCGTCGATCGCCGCGACATTGGCCAGGCCCTTGTCGATCTTCTTCTGGGCGGCGGCGACCGCCTCCTCCCGGTCGCTTTTGGTCGCGGGATCGTGCATCGCGTCGAACAGGGCGATCAGGCCGCGCGCCACTTCGGGCGCCCGGCGCAGCGCGTCGACCACGGTGACCTGCGAATAGGACAGGCCGGTCTGGCGCAGATAGCGGAACCAGGCGCGGAACAGCACCGCCTCGCGCGGCTCCAGGCCGGCGGCGACGATCAGCTGGTTGAACGGATCGTTCTCGCCCTTGCCCTCGAGCACGTCGGCGATCGCCCGCTCGACGATCGGCCCGCGCTTCAGCACGGAGGCGGCGTCGCCGCTCGCCATCTGCAGCTCGAAATCGTGGACATAGCCGATGCTGCCGCCGCGCCCGACCGGCGTCGGCACCTCGTCGAGCACGCGGAAGCCGAAATTCTCGAACACCGGCACCGCCTCGGAGAGCGGGATGATCCCGCCCAGCCGGTAGGTCTTCAGATGCAGCCGGTCCTCGCCGTCGCTCTCGCGGCGGAACAGGCGCACGTCGCGCCGGCCCTGGTCCTCGAGCCCCGACAGGCAGACCACGTCGCGCGCCGCATCCTCGGCGGCGGTGCGGATGCGATAGCCTTCGGGCAGTTCGTGCAGATAGGTGAGCGAAAGCCGCGTGGCGCGGGTCGCGCCGACAATCTCGCCGAGCGCCTCCTCGACGCTCGGCGCCCAGCCGCGCACCATGGCGTCGAGCTTGGCGTCCAGCGCCTTGACGTCGGGGGTCGGCCGCTTGGCGTCGACGTTCAGCGTGTAGCGGACCAAGGCCAGGTCGCCGTCGCCCAGATCCACCGACCAGCTGGTGATCTGGCCCGCCGAGGCCTGCTCGATCATCTCGCCGATGCCGACGCGGCGGCGCGTGGTCAGCTCGTCGCGCGGCAGCCAGACGAAGGCGAACATATGGCCCTTGAGGATCGAGCGGACGAGCAGGAGCGTCGGCCGCGGCCGGTCGGCCAGCGAGATGGCGGTGGCGACGAGCTGCTTCACCTCCTCGGCGCGGAGGTTGACCATCAGGTCGCGCGGCAGCGAGGCCAAAGCGTGGCGCAGCGCCTTGCCGCTATGGCCGGAGGGATCGAAGCCGAACTCCTTCTCCAGGTCGGCGAGCTGGCGCCGAAGCACCGGCACCTCCTCGATCGGCACGGTCAGCGCCTGGCTGGTCCACAGGCCGGCATGGACGCCGATGCCGGTGATCTTGCCGCGCTCGCGCAGGGGCACGACGATCAGGTCGAGCGGCACCCGCCGGTGCACGGGCGAGCGCAGATCGGCCTTGGCGATGAGCGGCTCCTGCCCGCCTTCCTCGAAATAGCGGATCGCGCCCTCGCAGCCGCCCTCGTCGGTCGGCTGGCCGGGCTTGCCCATGATGCCGAGCCCGTTGGAGGGCACTTCGCCCGGCCGCTCCACCTCATAGCCGAGCAGGGTCATCGCCCCGTCGGCGAGCCAGTGCAGCAAGGCGCGGCCTTCCGGATCGCGGACCAGGTCGGCCTGGGCGTGCATGTTCGCCTGCATCGCCCGCCAGTCGGTCACCGCCGCGCGGACATCGTCCAGCACCCGCTGCAGCTCCTGCTGCAATTCCTGCCGGCCCTTCGAATCGGCGCGGTCCACCTCGAGGTAGATGATCGATTCCCGGCGGCTGCGGTCCTCGCAGAGCGGCTCGACGTCGGTGAGGCAGCCGCCGTCGTCGCGGGTCGCGCAGACCACGGGATGGAGCATCCGGTGGATGATCAGGCCGCGCGCGGCGATCGCCTGGCCGACGCTGTCGACGAGGAACGGCATGTCGTCGTTGACGATGCCGATCCGCATCCGCCGCTGGCCGAGCCCGGTGCCGGTCGATTCGAGCCGGACCAGCGCCTTGCCCGGCTGGCGCTTGCCGGCGCAGGCGGCGATGAAGGCCGCGGCCTCGCGCGTCTCCTCCGCGCTGAAATCGTCGAGCTCGCCGGGGAGCGCGCCTTCGCGCAGCAGGGTGGCAAGGATGTCCAACAGGCGCTGGTCAGCGGCAGGTGCCGCACCCTCAGCTTTCATACAAATCCGCTCCCGGAGCTTCTCAGGCGGCGGGTCGAACCCGCCTTGCGCGGCCTATAGCGCCGCCCCGGAGTCACCTTCAACCCCGCGGGAGTGATGCTCATCCGCCGTCACCCTGAACTTGTTTCAAGGTCCAGGCCGGCAGCGGCACCGAGGATGACGACAGGCGCGGGCGACGGCATCACTCTGGATCCTGAAACAGGTTCAGGGCGACCGGAAACGGCGTCAGGCGGCGCTCTTGCGGATCGCCTGGTCGACCAGAGCGCGGTCGGCGACCGGCGCGACGATGGCGAGGCCCTCGCCCTCGCGGCGGGCGACGAGCAAGACGAACTCGTCCTCGCCCTGCACCGCGATCTCGACCCGGGCGAGCGGCGGCGCGGCGTGGAGCTGGGCGCGGACCTCGGCCCAGCGGTCCGGCTTGGCGGCCGGGCGGCGGTGCGCGCGCTCGGCGGCGACCACGCCCTTGAGGCCGCCCTCATACGCCTCGAGCAAGGCGGCGAGCGTGCCGGCGCTGACCCGCTCGCGCTTCGCCCAGGCGAGGGCCGCGGCGAATTCGGTGAGCCGGCTCTTGTCGTAATGGGTGCCGAAGACGAGCTTCACGATCGGCGTCATCGGCGCGCGCGCCTGCGCCTTCAGGCCCGCATCCTCGAGCAGCTCGGCATAATCGTCGGGCGCCTGCTCGGCGGCGAGCGCGAAATCATAGGCGTAGCCGAGCGCGCGATAGAGGGCGCTTCGGCCCCGCGCCTCGCAGGCGGCGGCCTCGTCGGCGCTGTCGCGGGCGACCGAGAGCCGGTCGGCGAGGCCGTCGTCGGGCCAGAGGCTGAGCGTCGAATTGTCCGGCGGCGCCGAAAGATCGCCGCTGAGCGAGGCCTCGACGAAATCGCTGTTCGGCCCGTCCGCCCAAGCCGGGCCGTCGCCGGCATGGACGAGCACGGGCTCCGGCGCGGCGGCGATGGCGCGCAGCGCCTCGTCCTCGATGACCGCCGCGACCTCCTCCTCCGCCACTTCCTTCCAGTTGATCACGCCGTAGATGAAATCGATCGCCTCGCCGTCCGACGAGAGGGGCATCAGGATGCCGCGATAGAGCGTGCTGTGGCCGCGCATGCCGACGAACTCGGCCTCGAAGCCGATCGGCGCGCGATTGGCGATGATCTGCAGATAATGGTCGGTCAGCCGCGACAGCAAAGAGCGGCCCGGCACCTCGCTGATCTGCTTGATCGTATGGTCGAGCGCGCATTCGACGCGCAGCGCGCGGCCGAGAAAGGCGATCTGGGGATCCTCGGGATTGCGCGAGAAGTCGAGCAGCACGCTGTGCGGCCCGAAATCGCCGAGCGTCTGCGGATCGACGTCCTGGATCGAAGGATAGGGCCGGCCGTCGAGCAGCGAGACCCAGTAATTATAGGCGCGCACATGCATGCGGCGCTCGTCGACGCCGATCTCGGGCGGCCGCTCCATCACGGGTTCCTCTTCGGGCGCGGCGGTGATTGCCGTCTCGTCCTCAAACCCCCTGGAGATGTCCATAGATCAACGTCCCTGGCAGCGCGCCGTTTCAGCCACGAAACTGCACCGGTCGGGTTGAGATATGGTTAAGACGGATTAGCGATATGGGCCGGGGAATCGCCGTGGCGCGGTCTTGTCATCCACGCGGCGCGCTGATAGACGCGCGCCCTCCTCCTTGAGCGCCGCTTTAGCTCAGCTGGTAGAGCACATCATTCGTAATGATGGGGTCAACGGTTCGAGTCCGTTAAGCGGCACCATTTCCAGGCAAGACAATCCGAGTCCCCGCGTTGACAAAAGCGCGCCCGCTCCCCTAGGGCGCGCGGCCTACCCCGTGCCCAGATGGCGGAATTGGTAGACGCACCAGCTTCAGGTGCTGGCGCTCGCAAGGGCGTGGAGGTTCGAGTCCTCTTCTGGGCACCATTTCCCCGTCACGCGACGATTCGACCCCGCGCCACGTCCCGCTCCACGCTCGGCGGCGGGGCTGGACCGCCGCGAACCGATCGCGCCTCGGGATGCTTCATAAACAATAGTGGCTTGGTTCCGATGGCGTCGTCCAATCGAGGTTGGACGCGTCGCCCGCCTCAATGGGCGTCGTGCGCCTCGCCCTCGCCCGCCGCGCCGTGGGCGCGCGGGATGCGGTAGCCGGTATAGCTCTTGAAACAGGCGCTGCTGAGCCGGACCTGGCCTTCGGTCAGCGAGACCCGGGCGCCGGCGGGGGTGTGGATGCTCGTCCCGATATTGTCCGCCGTCCAGCGCCCGCGGGGCGCGGTCCAGGCGAAGGCGCGGCCCCGGTCGCCGCGGCCGAACGCATCGGGCACCGCCACCCGCATCGCGCCGGACTCGCTCGCCCCCTCGAGCACGAAATGGGTGTAATTGCCGTGATTGCATTGCGGCGCCGCCGAGGGGAGCGCGAGCAGGGTGTCGCCGGCCGAGAGCGTGCCGGTGAAGGGCTGCCACTGGCCGCCGGCCGGGCGCACCTGCACGCTGACGCATTGGGCGGGCGCCGGCGGTTCGGCCGGTGCCGGCGCCTCGGCGAAGCGGATGCAGGCCTGGTAGGGCGCATCGTCCATGCCGGCATCGACCACCGGACCGACCACCGCGCAGGCGGCGAGCGGGAGGATTCCGAACAGAGCGACGATGCGCCGGCCAACCCGCATGACTATCCCTTCTCGCTGCGTGCGCGGGAAGCTTAGTCAGAAACGAGGGAGGGCGCCAGCGTCCGTGGCCGCCCCGGAGCGGTCAGCGCCGTTGCTGCCCGGCGACGCCGAAATGGCCCTTCACCGGCGGCTTGCGATTGGCCTCGGCGAGCATCTCGACGGTCGAGGGGTGGAGCGGCGTCGCGAACTGGAAACCCGCTTTGCCCTCTTCCGCCCAGGCGCAGCGGCTGTTCTGCGGCTCCAGGCCCGGCAGCTTCAGCCAGACGTTCGCGCCGGGCTCGAGCGGGAGATCGGTCTCCGCCATGAAGCCGTCGGTGGAGAGGTTCAGCACTTCCGCCTCGACGATCCTCGCGCCCGGCTCGCGCAGGCGCGCCGCCAGATTGACGATCCGGCGCTCGGCCTGACGCCCCTCGACGACGGGTAGGATCGCCAATTGTGCCCTGCTCACGGGAAACTCCTGCACTTCTCCCCTTTGTTATGAGCCCGGATTGGCTAAACAAGCATTAAGGGGTTGGGTGGGGATAACGGTATCCTCACCATATTGGGGTTTCTGCCTTCTCTCCCGAAACTGCGGATGGAGTGATTGTGCGCTTAGGACTGCTTGCGAGTGCCGCGTTCCTTGTCCTTGCCGCGTGCAGCGCGGAGCCGGCCCCGCCGCCGGGCCCACAGGCGCCCCAGGTCGAGGCGAGCGCCCTGCAAGGGGCGGTCGACGATCCCCGGGTCCGCCGTTTCTACGAGGCGCGGCAATGGCGCCCGGCCTGGACGCGGGAGGCCGAGGCCTCGCTCAACGCCGTGCTCGGCGAGGCCGACAAACATGGCCTCAAGGCGGACGAGTATCGCGCGCCGCTCGCCCGCGCCCGGGAAGGCGCGGCGCGCGAGGCGGCCCTGAGCCTCGCCGCCATCGCCTATGCCGAGGCGCTGGCGCGCGGCAAGACCGATCCGGCCCGGCTGGAGCGGATCTATGAAATCCCACGCCCCAATCCCGATCTCGCCGCCGGGCTCGAGCGGGTGCTGGCCGGCAATGGCGACGTGCGCGGCTGGATCGCCGGCCTCGCCCCGCAGGATGCCGATTATCGCGCGCTCTCCGCCGCTTATCTCGACGCCAAGCGCCAGGTCGACGCCGCGCAGGGCCGGGCCACCGCCGAGCAGAGCAACCGCATGCGCGTGCTCGCCGTCAATCTGGAGCGGCGGCGCTGGCTGGAGCGGGCCGCGCCCGCCACGCGGATCGACGTCAACACCGCGGCCACGACGCTCGTCTACTGGCGCGACAACGCCGTCCGCGACACCCGCCGCGTCGTGGTCGGCTCGGCCGGCCAGCGGGCGACGCCCAGCCTCTCCTCGCCCATGTTCCAGCTCGTCGCCAACCCGACCTGGACGGTGCCGCGTTCGATCGGGATGAGCGCCGGCTATATGGCGCGGCGCGGCTTCACCATCCGCAACGGCCGCCGCGTCCAGCCCTCGGGGCCCGGCAATGCGCTCGGCCTGGTCAAGTTCGACATGCGCAACGGCCACGCCATCTACCTGCACGACACGCCGTCCAAATCGCTCTTCCTGCGCGACGAGCGCCATGCCAGCCATGGCTGCGTGCGCGTCCACAATGCGCTGGAATTCGCCGAGCTGATCGCCCGCGACGAGGGCGTGCTGCAGCAATGGCAGCGGGCCCAGCGCGCGCCGACGGTGCGGCGGACCAATGCCGAGGGCGAGACCGTCGAGCAGCCGGCGGCGCGGCGTTACGTGCAGCGCTGGATCCCGCTGCAGCGCGAGATCCCGGTGCGCCTGCTCTACCACACCGCCTTCGTCGAGAACGGCCAGGTCAGGGTCGTGCGCGACGTCTACCAGCGCGACGACCGGGTCGCCGCCGCGCTCGGCCTCCCCGCCCGCGCCCGCCCTGCCCCGCGCGCGGCGGGCGGCGAGACCCCGGCAGACGTGGGGCCGTAAACCAATTCCTCCCCTCGCTTTCGAGGGGAGGGGGACCGCACGCAGTGCGGTGGAGGGGCATGAGCGAAGCGAATGGTTCCGGAGCACGGCGCTGTCGCGCCGCCCCTCCCCCATGCTGCGCATGGTCCCCCTCCCCTGCAAAAGCAGGGGAGGATTTCCCTCAATGGCAGTTCTTCAGATTGCGCTTCAGCAGCCAGTAATTGACCGGCCAGGCGGCGAGGAAGCCGGCCGGGACCGCGACCAGGAAGCCCTGCCAGAACATCCAGCTGAAGATCGAGGGCGCGGCCATCCCGCCCATATGATAATCGGCCGCGTTCATCGCGATCTCCATCACCCCGATCGAGAGCACCTCGCCGATCCAGATAATCCTGAGCGCGGCGAGCGCGCCCACCCGGCGGCTCTTCATCACCGGCAGCAGGCCGAGCGTGATCCCGCTCGCATAAGCGAGCGCGGTGGCGAGCAGGATCGTCTGCCATGCCGCCAGGCCCAGGCTGACGCCGATCATCAGGCCCGCGGCCTCGCCGATCACGCAGCCGGTCAGGCAGTGCAGGGTCGCCTGCGCGGCCAGGCGCCACGGCCCCGCGCCCGGCGCGCCATGGCCGTGATGGGCATGGGCGTCGGCGGCGTCATGCTGCGCGCAATGATCGTGCGGATGCTCGGCGGCGGACGACATGTGAATCCTTTTCGCGGCGATTCGGATACCCCCTGTGGGTATGATTGACATATACCCCCAATGGGTATTAGGCAAGGCGCCATGCAACGCGACAACAAGGCCGCCTTGGCGAATCGCCTCAGCCGGATCGAGGGCCAGGTGCGCGGCGTCGCGCGCATGATCGAGGAGGATCGCTACTGCATCGACGTCCTCACCCAGCTCCAGGCGGTCCGCGCCGCGCTGGCGAAGGTCGAGACCGAGATGCTGAACGACCATCTCGGCCATTGCATCGAGGCGGCGATCAGCGGCGGCGACGCGGACGACCAGCGGCAGAAGGCGAGCGAGCTCATCCAGCTGCTGCAGCGGAGCGCGCGATGAAGGCTTTGCGCCCGCCGCGCCGCCCCTCTATGGCGCACTGATCATGCGCGCCGCTCTCCGCCTGCTGCTGCTTGCCGTCATGCTGCTCGCGCCCATGGGCCGGATCGGCATGGCCGAGGCGATGGCGGCGCATTGCGCGGACGTGCCGGCGGCCGCGGCGTCGCACCATGGCGGCCATCATCAGCCCGCGCCGGCCGAGGACAAGAGCGGCACGGCGATCGACTGCATGATCGCCTGCGCCGCCATGGCGCCCGCCCCGGCGCCCTCGGTCGCGCCCGCGCCGCGCGCCACCCCCCGTCCCGCCGCGCCGCTGCCCGCCAGCCTGACCGGCATCCGCCCGGACGCCGCGACGCCCCCGCCCCGACACGCCTGAGAATCCGACCGCACATACGTTCGCATTCCAGGAGTCTCTCGATGAAATCCCTCAGGACGGCGGCCGCCTTCGGCGCGCTGCTCGCCGCCGCGCCCGCCATCGCCCAGCATGGCGATCATGGCGCGCACGGCGCCCATCAGGCCGAAAGCCAGGACCATGGCGGGCATCAGGGCCATGCCCCGCCCGCCGGCGCCCCCGCCGCCGAACCGCACGCCATGACCGGCGCGCTCGGCCCCTATCCCGCCCGGCGCGAGGCCTCGGGCACCGCCTGGCAGCCCGATGTCTCCAGCCACAACGGCGTCCACCTGACCGCCGGGGACTGGATGCTGATGGGCCATGCCAGCCTCAACCTCGTCTATGACTGGCAGGAGGGGCCGCGCGGCGGCGACAAGCTCTTCGCCGCCGGCATGGTCATGGGCATGGCGCGGCGCGAGGCCGGGCCGGGCACGCTGCAAGTCCGCGCGATGCTGAGCCCCGATCCGCTGATGGGCCGGCGCGGCTATCCGCTCCACCTCGCCGCGGGCGAATCCGCCGACGGCATCGCCCCGCTCGTCGACCGCCAGCATCCGCACGATGTCTTCATGGAGCTGTCGGCCAGCTATGCGCTGCCGCTCGGGCCCAAGGCCAGCGCCTTCGTCTATGCCGGCCTGCCCGGCGAGCCCGCCTTCGGCCCGCCCGCCTTCATGCACCGCATGGCGATCGCGGATTCGCCCGAGGCGCCGATCAGCCATCACTGGCTGGATTCGACGCACATCACCTTCGGCGTGGTCACCGCCGGCCTGATCCTGGGCGACGTCAAGCTCGAAGCCTCCCGCTTCAACGGCCGCGAGCCGGACCAAAGGCGCTGGAACATCGAGACCGGGCCGCTCGATTCCACCGCGCTCCGCCTCAGCTGGAACCCGAATTCGGAGCTGTCGCTGCAGGCAAGCTGGGCGCATCTCGTCTCGCCCGAGCAGCTCGAGCCGCACGAGAACAGCCGCCGCTGGTCGGCCAGCGCGCTCTGGACGCGGCGGCTGGGGCCGGAGAGCTGGGTCTCCACGACGCTCGCCTGGGGCAATCGCGACGGCGCCGAGGCTTTGGTCGCCGAAGCCGGGCTCGGGCTCGGCCTGTGGACCCTCTACGGCCGCGCCGAATATGCGCAGAACAATGAGCTCGATCCGGCCGCCGGCCATCACGGCCCGCGCCACGATGTCGGCAAGGTCTCGCTCGGCGCGATCCGCGACGTCCGCGTCGCGCCCCATGTGCGCCTCGGCCTCGGCGCGCAGCTCACGCAGAATTTCGTCCCCGCCGCGCTCGAAGCCGCTTATGCTGGCGATCCGCGCGGGGCGATGGCCTTCATCCGCCTGAAGATCGATTGAGGAGCAAGACCATGACCATGAACCGACGCACCCTGCTCGCCGGCCTCCCCTTGCTCTTCGTCGCCGGCAAGGCGGCGGCGCAGGCCGGGCCCGCCATCCACGTCGTGAAGACCTCCACCTGCGGCTGCTGCGGCCATTGGGTCACACATCTGCGCCAGAACGGCTTCCGCGTGACCGTCGCCGACGTGCCGGACGTGACGCCCACCGCCCGCCGGCTCGGCGTACCGGACGACCTGCGCTCCTGCCACACCGCCTCGGTGGGCGGCTATGCGGTGGAGGGCCATGTCCCGGCCGCCGACATCCGCCGGCTCCTGCGCGAGCGGCCCGCCGCCGCCGGCATCGCCGTCCCCGGCATGCCGATGGGCTCGCCGGGCATGGAGCATGGCACTCACCGCGAGCCCTACAACACCATCCTGTTCACCCGGGCCGGCCGCCGCTCGGTCTTCGCCCGACACTGAGCGTAACGATCCTCCCCTTCAGGGGAGGGGAACCAGGCGGAGCCTGGTGGAGGGGCCGCCGCGAACGCGGCGGTAAACCGCCGCGCCCCTCCACCGCACTTCGTGCGGTCCCCCTCCCCCGATGGGGGAGGATTGGGTCACGGCCGCTATTTGCAGGCGCGGGCCGGGGCCTTATGCTCCGGCCCGATGCAGCTGAAACTCTACGATTACTGGCGCAGCTCGGCGAGCTACCGCGTCCGCATCGCCCTCAATCTCAAGGGCCTCGCTTATGAGCGCGTCGCCGTGAACCTGCTCGAGGGCGAGCAGCGGCAGGACGCCTATAGGGCGGTGAACCCGCAGGGCTTCGTCCCCATGCTGGACGCGGACGGCAAGCGCTTCACCCAGAGCCTCGCGATCGTCGCCTGGCTGGATTCCTCCTTCCCGGTGCCGCCCTTGATCCCGGCCAGTCCGGCCGGCCGCTCCGAGGTGTTCGCGCTCGCGCTCGCCATCGCCGCGGACATCCATCCGCTCAACAATCTGCGCGTGCTGAAGCAGCTCGCCGCCATGGGCGTGGACCAGGCCGGCCGCGACGCCTGGTACCGGCACTGGATCACGGAGGGCTTCGACGCGCTGGAGGCGCTCGCCGCGCCCAGGGCCGGCCGCTTCCTCTACGGCGACACGCCGACCCTGGCGGACATCTGCCTCGTCCCGCAAATGTATAATGCCCGCCGCTTCGACGTGCCGCTCGACGCCTGGCCGACCCTGGTCCGCGCCGACGCCGCCGCGACGGCGCTGGAGCCCTTCGCCGCCGCCCATCCGGACAGGGTCGCGCCCGCCGAAACAAAGGGCTAAGACAGGTCCCACGAAGGCCGGGAGAGGTAAGGATGGGACGCGTCGACAATCTCGCGAAGAGCATGGTGGAGGCGCATGCCTTGGCCAATGTCGAAATCCCGCCGATGCAGGACAAGGTCAGCGCCGAGGAGTGGAAGATCCGCGTCGACCTCGCCGCCGCCTACCGGCTGGTCGCGCATTATGGCTGGGACGATCTCATCTTCACCCATCTCTCCGCCCGCGTGCCGGGGCCGGAGCATCATTTCCTGCTCAATCCCTATCAGCTGATGTTCGAGGAGGTGACCGCCTCCAGCCTGGTCAAGGTCGACACCAGCGGCCAGCCGGTCGAGCCGACCCCGTTCATGACCAATGCCGCGGGCTTCACCATCCACAGCGCCCTCCATATGGCGCGCGAGGACGCCCATGCGGTGATGCATCTCCACACCCCTGCCGGCCAGGCCGTCTCCGCCCATGCCGAGGGGCTGCTCCCTTTGACCCAGACCGCGATGCTGGTCCGCGACGAGATCGCCTATCACGATTATGAGGGCGTCGCCGTCGACCTCTCCGAGCGCGAGCGGATCGTCCACGATCTGGGCGACAAGAGCGCGATGATCTTCCGCAACCACGGCACGCTCACCGTCGGCGAGACGGTCGGCGAAGCCTTCCTGAAGCTCTATTTCCTGGAACGCGCCTGCGAGGCGCAGGTGATGGCGCTGACCGCCGGCGCCGGCAATCTCAACAACCCGCCCCAGGGCGCCCCCGAGATCGCCGCCCAGCAGGGCAAGGCGAGCCTCAAGATGGGCGCCAACTTCCTCGCCTGGCCGGCTTTGCTGCGGAAGGCCTACCGGCTCGATCCGAGCTTCGCGACCTAGGGGCGCGGTCGCTCCACCAGAGGCGCGTCGCTGTGGAAGCGCGGGGTCCATTGGCGGAGGTCCGCGGCGAAGACCCCGTTGCGGATGGCGGGGTCGGCGGCGAGCATCGCTTCGGCCTCGGCTCGGTCCGCGGCGCGGACGATCGCCATCCCGCCCTCGATGCCGACATAGCCGCCGCCGGCCACGCTCCGGCCCTCCCGGACCAGGCGGGCATGATAAGCGGCATGGTCGCGCAGATCCTGCTGCGCCATCGGCACGCCCGCGCGCCAGGCGGGGCCCGGGCGGAACAGGAGCAGGAACAGCTGGCGCGGCGGCTCGGGTGCCGTCACCGGCGCGGGCGGCGGTTGCGCGCCCGCCAGCGCGAACGCCAGGAGGAGCAATGAGGTCATCGCGGATCGACCATAGCCGATCCGTGCCGGTCAGCCCACCCAGTCCTTCGCCAGCCGGCGCGAGGCGACGAAGTAGAAGCCGGCGCTGAGCAGATAGAAGCCGAGGCCGTAGAGGATCGAATATTTGAGGCTCTCCGCGCCGTAGACCGCCCGGAGCCCGTCCGACATCCAGCCGAGCACGTAGATGCCGAAGGCAATGCCGATCAGATTGTTGACGAACAGGAAGCTGGCCGAGGTGGTCGCGCGCATCGACGGGGCGACGATATGCTGGACCGCGGAGATGACCGGGCCCAGCCAGGCCAGAGCGGTCATCTGGCCGATGGTGAAGAGCAGCCACGCCACCCACAGGTTCGGCGCGAACAGGCCGAGCGCGAAGGCGGGCGCGGTGATCAGGAAGCAGATTGCGGGGATCAGCGCATAGGCGCCCGGCCGCGCCGCGCCGAGCCTGTCGCCGAGCCAACCCCCGAGCCAGGTGCCGGAGACGCCGCCGACCAGGGCGATCGAGCCGTAGAACCAGCCCACGTCCGCGGGCGCGAGGCCGAAGCTGCGGGTGAACAGGCTGGGCAGCCAGAAGCCGAGGCCGTAGCCGAGGATCGAGCCCGAGGCGGCGCCGAAGGAGAGCAGCCAGAAGCTCGGCTTGCGCATGAAGGCGCCGGCGGCCTCGCGGAAGGACGGTGCCGATGGAGGCGGCGCGGCGGCGTCCGCGGGCGCGGCGGCCGGCGCGTCCAGCCCGCCCCGGACCGGCTCGGGAATGGCGAACCGGACCAGCAAAGCGACGGGCAGGCCGGCGAGGCCGACGATCAGGAAGGCCGCGCGCCAGTCGAGCGTCGCGGCAAGCCAGCCGCCGAAGAAGATGCCGAGCGCCGAGCCGATCGGGATGCCCAGCGAGAAGAAGGCCATGGCCCGCGCCCGCCGCGACTTGGGGAAGAAGTCCGCGATCAGCGCGTAGGAAGGCGCGATCCCGCCCGCCTCGCCGAACGCGACGCCCATCCGCGCCAGCACGAGCTGGAAAAAATTCTGGGCGAGGCCGCAGGCGGCGGTGAACAGGCTCCACAGCCCGATCGCGCCGGCGATGATGGTCACCCGCGACCGGCGGTCGGCCAGCCAGGCGATGGGGATGGCGACGGTCGCGTAGAACAGCCCGAAGACGACGCCGAGCAGGGAGAGCGTCCGGTCGTCGACCCCGAACTCCGCCTTGATCGGCACGGCGAGGATGCCGATGATCTGCCGGTCGACGAAGTTGAAGATATAGGCGAGCAGCAGGACGAGCAGGACCCGCGTGCCGACCTTCGATCCCTGGGCGCCGCTGTCCGTCATGCTCATGGTCCCGCTGAAATCAGATCGGCCATCCGGCCGCAATCCCCCTCTCCCCGGCGGGGAGAGGGATGGGGTGAGGGGGCGCGGCGGCCGAGGACGATCCCGAACGCCGAACACCCTCACCCTGCCCTCCCCCTCGAGGGGGAGGGTTCAGTCCTCAGAAGCGCACGCCGGCGCGGACCATCAGCGTCCGCGGGGCGCCGTAATAGACGGTGCGGATGCTGCCGATCGAGGAGAAGTCCTGGCCGTCCGTCTTGTACGCCTTGTCGAAGATGTTGTTGGCGTAGAGGCCGATATTCCAGCGGCGGTCGGCGGTCTCGTAGACCATGCGCGCGTCGACCAGCGCATAGCCGTCCTGGAACAGCCCCTCGACCGGTGCGGTCGTGCCGACCAGGCCGTTGATATAGGTGTTGTCGACGGCGAGCGCGGTCAGCGAGCGGTAGCGCAGCTGGCCCCCGAAGGTCAGGAAGCCGGTCTCGCCCATATTGGCCTCATATTGGCCGCCGATCCGCCAGGTCCAGCGCGGCGCGAAGGCCGGCCGCTGGAAGGCGCGGCTGCCGCCCGGGAAGCGGGCGTCGAGGAACTCGTCATATTCGGCGTGGAGATAGCCGATCTGCGTGTCGAACAGCAGGCCGGGCAGCGGCGTCCAGGCCGCCTCCACCTCGATGCCCTTGATGTCGAGCGCGCCGGCATTGATCACCGACAGCACCGGCGCGGGCAGGTTGGTGACCGGATCGAGGCCGGTGCCGGAGACGCGCGCCTGGAAGTTCTTATAGTCGTTGTAGAAGGCGGTGACGTTGAGGCGCAGCTGGCCGGCGATCGTCGAGCGCACGCCGATCTCGTAGCTGTTCACCTCTTCCGGCTCATATTGGGTGCGCTCGGTCGGCGAATTGGCGCGGCCGTTGAAGCCGCCCGATTTGAAGCCGGTGGCGAAGCGCGCATAGACCATCGCGTTCGGGGCGAACTGATAGTCGATCGTCGCCATCGGCGAGAAATCATTCCAGGTGTCGTTGGCGATGAACTGGAAGGGCGCGACGCTGGTCAGCAGCGGGCTGGTCGAGAAGGTCGAGGTGGTGCGGAAATAGTCCTTCTCCTCGCTCGTATAGCGGCCGCCGACCGAGATGCGCAGCTCCGGGGTCACCGCGAAGCTGAGATTCGCATAAGCGGCGTAGCTCTTGGTGACGAGGTCGTCGTCGATCGTGCGCAGGAAGGTCGGGTTGCCGAGCAGCGGCCCGACCAGGTCGTCGGCATAGGCCTCCTGGTGCGAGATGATGTGCTCGCGCAGATAATAGAGGCCGGCGACGGCGGTCAGCCGCTCGCCCGTATAGGCGAGCTGGAATTCCTGGCTGAGCTGGTTCTGGTCGACGCCGACGAAGACGTCGCCGATCTCGAGCTGGGTCGCGTCGATGTCGACATAATCGTCCGTGTCGAGCTCGCGATAGGCGGTGATCGAGCGCAGGGTCAGCTCCGGCGTCACGTCGAAGGCGACGTTCGCCGAGGTGCCCCAGTGACGCAGCTGCGTCGAATTGGGCAGGCTCGGCGTGGTCCGGCCGGTATAATCGTAGGTGGTCGGGTTGGTCGGCAGCACCAGCGCGGTGCCGCCGCCGATCAGGTAGGTGAGCGAGTTGAGCGGCTGGCCGACGGTCAGCGCCGCGTCGTCCTCGGAATAATCGGCGGTGATGTCGATGCGGAACCGGTCGGAGGGCGTGATCGCGATCGCGCCGCGCACGGCCTCGGTGTTGCGGTTGTTATATTCGCGGTCGAGCACCGCGTCCTGGACATAGCCGTCGCGCTCGGCGTGCAAGGCGGCGATGCCGATGGCGAGGCCCTCGGTGATCGGGCCGGAAATGGCGCCGCGCAGCTCCATCTGGTCGTAGGAACCGTAGGTCGCGGTCAGGTTGGCGCGCAGCTCGTCGCCGGGCCGGCGGGTGACGAAGCTGAGCGCGCCGCCGATCGTGTTCTTGCCGTAGAGCGTGCCCTGCGGACCGCGCAGCACCTCGACGCGCTGCAGGTCGAGCAGGTCGAACTGGGTGCCGCGGATGCGGCTGTAATAGACGCCGTCGACATAGACGCCGACCGCCGGGTCGAAGGTCTGCAGCGCGTCCGGCTGGCCGATGCCGCGAATGTAGATGTTGGTGGCGTTGGAGGAGCCGCGGCCCTGGACGATGTTGAGGTTGGGCACCGCGCCCTGCAGGCCGGTCGGGTCGGTCGCCTGGATGCGCTCGAGGCTGCGCTCGGAGAAGGCGCTGACCGAGGCCGGCACGTTCTGCAGATTCTCCTCGGTGCGGCGGGCGGTGACGGTCACCTCCTGGTCGGCCGCGCCCAGATCCTGCTGGCTCTGGTCGACGATGTCGGTCGCCGGGGCCGGCGCGTCCTGGGCGAAAGCGGGGCCGGCAAAGGCGGTCAGCGCGACGAACGCGGTGCCAAGTTTCAGCATGTTGGTCTTCATGACGTGTCTCCTCACGAATTCGAATTCTGGTGGGTGCGGGCCAGGGACAGCCGGTCCGCGAAATCCTTCAGGGTGGCGTTGAACAGGTCCGGCTCCTCGAGATGCGGGGCGTGGCCGGAATCGGCGAAGCGGACGGCGCGGGCATGGGGCAAGGCCGCGACCAGATGGTCGGCCGTGTCGTCCCCATAGAGCTCGCTCCGGCCGCCATGGACGATCAGGGTCGGGTGCTGGATCCGCTCCAGCAAGGCGCGCACGTCCTGGCGGACCAGGCTCGCCCAGACCGATGCGATGGCGCCGGCGTCGTTGCGGGCGAATTCGAGGCTGGCCCAGTCGGCGAGCTTGCGATGCGCCGGCGCCACCGGCTGCGCGAAGATCGCCTGGCCGGCGGTGAGCGCGAAGGTCTCGAAATCGTCCTGGATGGCGAGGCTGCGCGCCTCGCAGGCCTCGGGCGAGAGGCCGAGATCCCATTCGGCGTCATTCTTCACCCGGGCGGTCATGTCGACCACGACCGCGCCGGCGAAGCGGCCGGCGGCGGGGCCGGCGAGGACGTGCCAGAGGATGGTGGCGCCGAGCGACCAGCCGACCCCGATCGCGCCCTCGAGGTCGAGCGCGGCGGCCAGCTCGGCGACGTCCGCCGCCATCCGCTCGACGGTCGGCGCGTCGGCCGCCCCGGAGACGGAGGCGCCATGGCCGCGCAGGTCGATCGCGACGATCCGGAATTCCGCGGCCAAAGCGGCCTGCCCCGCGAAGAAGCCCGCATGCGCCATCAGCCCGTGCAGCAGCACGATGGGCGTGCCGCGACCGGAATCGCGATAGGCGATGCTGGCGCCGTCCGATGCGGTGAAGCTCTGCAAAATCCCTCCCAAGCCCGCGCGCGCCCCTGTTCGGGGTTCTGCGGTTACGGGCGGCTCTTCGCCCCACCCGAAACCTGAGTCAATGTTCAAGTTGAAAGGGCGTTCAGTTTCCGGGCGGGTGTGGCAGAGTCTCCACACCTCCGCGACGCAGAGTGCCGGGAGGCGTCCCAGCGAAGGTCAGGCCGGCCATGACACCCCGATCCGGGGGAGCCGCGCCGCGTCGACGTCGCGCGGAGTTGACGTCACTCGGTTGAATCTCCCACCCGTTCGGGCTGAGCTTGTCGAAGCCCCATCCTTCCTTTCGTGTACGAGAAAGAAGGCCCTTCGACAGGCTCAGGGCGAACGGAGCCCGGATCAACCCGAATGGAGCCTATTCTGGCCGCCGGCGACGCCCCCTACCGCTCAACCCGGCCGAAGATGAAGCCGCCGTCCGGATCGTGGCGCGCCTCGCCCTGCGCGTCCCGCCGCGCCGCCGGCTCGCCCGGCCAGCGCTCGGGCACGGTCAGGCGGGCGACGACCTCCTCGAACGAGCCCTCCACCGCGACCTGCTGACCCTCGAAGAAGATGTCGGTGTAAGCGGCGCTGGCGGAGCGGACATGGCTGACCAAATCGGGATTGACGGCGACCTTGCCGCCCCCGCCCTTGCGCATCACAATCAGTCTCGCCACGCACCCACTCCTCGCTCCGAACCCCTGTCCCCCAGGAAATCCCAAGCGCGCGCTTTGCTCCGCGGCCCGTCGCTTATCCGGCCAAGGCGGTCCGCGCCTTGGCGAGTTCGCGCATCCCCTTGGCGGCCGACCAGCCCCAGGCGAGATGCGCGCCGAGCTGGCCGATCCCCGGCCGCGCGGGCCCGAAGGCGGGCAGCCAGCCCATCGACGAGGCGAGCCAGAGCCCGCCCCCGGCAAGCGCGCCGTTGACCCGGCCCAGGCGCGGATCGGCCGCGGCCAGCATCGCCCCGCAGCCCGCGCCGATGACGAAATGCATGGCGAGTTTCAACTCGGGGGTGGACGCGGGTGGGCGTGGCGCGGCGCCGGCGTCCACCTCGGGCGCGGCCTTGCCGTGCCGGCGGCGCAAGGCGGAGGTCATCGCCAGGGTCGCGACGAAGCCGGCGATCCCGCCGATGATCAGCCGCGAGGCCAGGCCCAGCTCGTCTGTCTTGTCGCTCATCGCGCCAGCATAGCCGAGCGGCGCGCCGAGGAAAGAGCGTCTACAGCTCCACGCCGCTGGCGATCGCCTCGAGCTTCTTCAGCCGCTCGCGCACGGCGGCGAGCTCGATGCGCACGCCGACCTCCTCGCTCGCCCCGGCGGCCTCGCCGCCCGCGCGGGCGGCCAGCTCCAGCCTCTTATAGTCGAGCCAACCGCGCCAGGCCCGCATGGCGGCCAGGCAGATCGTGGCGGTGATGGCGAGCGCGGTCGCGGCGATGATGAGGGTCGTGTTCATGCTGGCTTTCCCCGGTGGCCCGGCATGGCCCGGTCGCGGCTCCCGCGGGCGGATTTTTCCACCAAGAGACGGGAGGCTTCGACGAAGGCCATGCCGGGGGTCCTTGTTTCGTTTCTCTATTCGTAGCGCAGGGCGAGGATCGGATTGGCCCGCGCCACCTTGAAGGCGTGGCTGGCAATGGTCCCGATCGCGATGGCGAGGGCGAGCAACCCGGCGGCGACGAAGGGCACGGGCCCCAGGTCGATGCGCGTGTCGAACGTGTCGAGCCAGCTCTTCATCGCCCACCAGGCGGCGGCCCAGGCGAAGGGCATGGCGATGATCACCGGCTTGGAGAATTGCCAGGCGAGCAGCCCCACGATGTCGCGGATTCTGGCGCCCAGCACCTTGCGGATGCCGATCTCCTTCGTCCGCCGCTCGGCGGTGAAGGCGGCGAGGCCGAACAGGCCCAGGCAGGCGATGACGATCGCGAGCATCGCGAAGCCCGCGAACACCTTCGCCCGCGACGCCTCCGCCTTGTACAGTTCGAGGATGATGTCCTCGCTGAAATCGGCGGCGAAGGGCGCGTCGGAGACCATCCGCTTCCACACCGCCTCGACGGCGCCGCGCACGGCGGCGGGATCGGCATCGGGCGCGATGCGGACGAGCATGTAGGAGGGGTCGGTCTCGCTGACCCGGAACATGATCGGCTCGATCGGCTCGCGGATCGAGCGGAAGCGCGAATCCTGGACGACGCCGATGATGTGGACCGGGACCAGGCCGAACTCCTCCTCGGCCAAAGCCGCGCGGAAGCTGCGCCCGACCGCGTCGGCCGGGTTGGCGAAGCCGAGGCGCCGGGCGGCGAGCTCGTTGATCACGATGTTGACGCCGCCGCGCGCGATCTGCGCCCGGGTCGCCGCGGGATCGTCGAGCACCGGCAAGGTGGCGTCGTCCATCGGCCGGTTGCGATCGAAGCTGCGGCCCGCGACCAGCCGGATGTTCATCGTCCGGAAGAAATCGTGGTCGACCGAATAGATGCCGATGCCGACGGGCAGCTCCTGGCCGGGGATGACGATGCCGGTATTGGTGCTGTTCTGGGTGGCGACGCCGATCGTGGTGCGGCCGACGCCGGCCACGCCGGGCAGGCGCGCGATCTCGCGCTGCATCGCGGCCTGGAGCGGGATCACCTGGCGCCGGCTGATCCCCTCGATCTGCAGCAGGCCGTCGCGGCTGTAGCCGGGATCGGCGCTGCGGGCGTAGCTGGTCTGCGCCCAGACCACGGCCGTGCAGATGATCAGCCCGATCGACACGGCGAACTGGGCGACGACCAGGACGTTGCGCAGCAGGCCGGAGCCGGACGCCTCGCTGGACGACTTGTTCGCCTTCAGGATCTGCGCCGGCTGGAAGCGGGAGAGGTAGAAAGCCGGATAGAGGCCGCCCGCCGCGCCGACCAGCAGGGTCAGGCCCAGGATCGGAAGCAGCATGCCGCCGCTGCCGAAATAGGTCATGTTCAGGTCGGCCTCGAGGAAGCCCGAAAAGGCCGGCAGCAGCAGCTCCACCATGGCGAGGGCGAGCAGCATGGCGATGCAGGCGATCAGCACGGATTCGGCGAGGAACTGGGTGACCAGCTGGCGCCGGCTCGCGCCGAGCACCTTGCGCAGGGCCACCTCCCTGGCGCGCTGGCTGGCGCGGGCGGTGGCGAGGTTGGTGAAGTTCACGCAGGCCATGCCCAGGATCAGGAAGGCGATGATCGTGAAGGTCCAGATCGTGCTGGTGTCGTTGCCCGGCGTCCAGCTGCCGGACTGGGCGCGGCCCAGGTGGACGTCGCGGACGTTGACCAGCGCATAGTCGCTGAAGTCGCCAGGATTGGTGACCTGGCCGCCGAAATTCTGGTCGGGGATGTTGCGCTCTTCCCAGGCCGGCAGGCGGCTGTTGATCGTCGCCGGATCGGTGCCGGGACGCAGGCGGACGTAATTCCACCCGCCCTGCCAGCCCCAGGCGGTCATGAACTGCTGCATCTCGGCATACCAGGCGGTCGGATCGACCCGGACGAGCATCGAGAAGCGCATGTGCGAATTGCGCGGCAGGTCGCGCAGCACGCCGGTGACGCGATGGTCCACCGGCCGGCCGCGCACGACGATGGTCACCTGCTGGCCGATCACGTCGGTGCGGCCGAACAGCCGGTTGGCCTCGGTCTCGGTGAGCACCATCGAGCCGGGATTGGCGAGCGCGCTGCGCGGGTCGCCGGCGGCGAGCGGCAGCGCGATCGTGTCGAAGAAGGGCCCGTTCACATAGCCGACATTGTCGACCTGCAGCGCCTCGCCGTTGCGGGTCACGGTGGCGCTGCTGGCCTGGACGTAGACGCTGGCCTCGATCTCGCCCCGGAAATCGGCCTTCAGCCGCTCGCCGGAGACGTAGGAGGACATTTGCAGGTCGTTGCGCTCGTCCGTCTGCGGGTCGCGATAATAGGTCTGGAACTGGTAGGTGTCCTCGGCGTGCGGGATCCAATTGTCGTAATCGGTCTCGTAGCGCACGTAGAGGAGCAGCATCAGGCAGGCGGCGAGGCCGATGGCGAGGCCGGCGATGTTGATGAAGGCATAGGTCCGGTTCTTGGTCAGCGCCCGGATGCCGACGGTCATATAGTTACGCCACATCTGCCCTCTCCCTCTTAATTGGCCGCCGCGGGCGCGTTGCGGCGCCAGGCGGTGATCTTGATCTCGGTAATGCCCCCGTCCGGGACGAGGCGATCGACGTCGATCGCGGTCCAGGCGGGGAAGGGCGCGTTGACATGGCGCCGGTGGACGGCCGCCATCGCGTCGAGCTGGGCGGTGATGTCCGTATGATAGGAGGTCAGGTCGACCACATTGTCCCAGCTCGCGCCTGCGCGGGCCAGGATGGCGGCGATCCGCCGGTAGGTGCGCTCATAGGCCGCCTCCAGCGTCTCGCCCGGATTCTGGCCGACGACGACGCCGGACAGGTAGATATTGTCGCCGGCGATCACCGCGTCGGCGAAGCCGTAGCGCTCCTGGAAGGCGCGCTCGCCCGGATGCTCGGACATGAGCACGGTCGTGCCCGCGCGCGGCTGCGCCGCCGCCGGGGCGGAGGCGCAGGCGGCGAGCGCCGCGAGCAGGAGCGCGCCCCGGATCACGCCGCCCGCCGGTGCTCGACCAGGATGCGGCCGTCCAGCATGTTGACGACGCGGCCGGCATAATCGGCATGGGCTGGCGAGTGGGTGACCATGACGATGGTCGAGCCCTCGGCGTTGAGCGCCTGGAGCATCTTCATCACCTCCTCGCCATGCGCCGTGTCGAGATTGCCCGTGGGCTCGTCGGCGAGGATCAGCTTGGGGGCTGCGACAAGGGCCCGGGCGACGGCGACCCGCTGCTGCTGTCCGCCGGACAGCTGCGACGGGCGGTGCTTGGCGCGGTGGGCGATGCCCACCTTGTCCATCACCGCGTCGACCCGGGTGCGCCGCTCCCCCGTGGGGACGTTATGGTAGAGCAGCGCAAGCTCGATATTCTCGCGGACGCTGAGTTCGTCGACGAGATTGAAGGACTGGAAGATGAAGCCGATGTTCCGCTTGCGGAAGTCGGCGAGCTTCGACTCGGAGAGGTTCGCGACCTCGGTGCCGTCGAACATGTACGAACCGCTCGACGGGCTGTCGAGCATGCCGATCACGTTGAGCAAGGTGGATTTGCCGCAGCCCGACGGACCCATGATCGCGACGAACTCGCCGTCGGCCACGTCCAGGAAGATGCCGTCCAGCGCGGTCGTCTCGACCGTGTCGGTGCGGTAGACCCGCGCAACTTCACGCATGCTCAACATTGGATCTTCCTTTCTTTTGCCCACGTCATTGGCCGGAGAGGGTGAGCCGGTCGCGCTCGGCGAAGCCGGTATAGGGGGAGGTGATCACGCGCTCCCCGGGCTGCAGCCCGTCGAGCACCTCGACGAAATCGGCGTTGCGGCGGCCGAGCCGGACCTGGCGGCGCACCGCCGAGCGGCCGTCCGCGGCCACCACGAAGATCCAGTTGCCGCCCGTGTCGTTGTAGAAGGCGCCGTTCGGCACGAGCCGGGCCGGCGACGGCGCGCCGAGCGTCATGCGCAGCTGCACGGTCTGGCCGCGCTGCAGCTCCTGCGGCTCCCCGCCGACGAACTGCAGGTCGATTTCGAAGGTGCCGTTGCGGACCTGCGGATAGATTTTGGCGACGCGCATCCGGTAGGTGCGGCCGTTCACCTCGGCATTGGCGGTGAGGCCCTCATTGACCCGGCTCAGATAATATTCGTCGACCTGGGCGCGCAATTTGTTGCGGCCGGCGCTGTCGATCTGGCCGAGCCGGACGCCGCGCTGCAGCGACTGGCCGATCTGGATGTCGAAGCTGGTGAGCTGGCCGGACACGGGCGCGCGCAGGTTCAGCGAGTCGAGGCTGCGCCGGGCGATGTCGAGGCTCTGGTTCAGGGAAGCGGAGGAGGCGCGCAGCTGGGCGAGCTGGCCGGACTGGAGGCGCTCGTCCTCGCCCTGCTGGCGGCGGAGCACGTCGGAGCGGCGGCGATTCGCCTCATAGGTGTCGCGGCTGTCGGCAAAGGTCCGGCCGGAGACGAAGCCGCGCTCGGCGAGCGGCTGCTGCAGCTCATATTGGCGCCGCGCCGTCTGGGTCGCGAGATCGGCCTCGATCCGCGCGCGCTCGTTGGCGAGGCGCGTCTGGTTCAGCGCCAGCTCCTGGCTGCGCATCGAGTTGATCTGCTGCGTCACCTCGGTCTGGCGGGCGAGCACGTTGAGCTGGAGATCGGAATTGGAGAGCTCGGCGAGCAGCTGGCCCTGCGTCACCATGGCGCCGTCCTCGACCAGCACGCGCTCGACCCGGCCGCCCTCGACGGCATCGAGATAGACGGTCTGGGAGGGCTGGACCTGCGCGCGGAGCGGCAGGAAATCGTCGAACCGGCCCTGGGTCACGCTGGCGATGGTGACCTTGTTGGCGTCGATCGTCTGGCTGTTCCCGGCCGGGGCGAGGAACCAGTAGAGGAGGGCGAGGAGCAGGATGCCGCCGCCGCCGAGGATGAGCTTCATCTTGGTGCCGAGCCTGCGGGACGCGACCGTCCGGTCCATGCCGCCGCCGCTCACCGCGCCCTGTGGCTCTTTCATCCGCACCACGCTCATCTAATCCCCCGAAACAGGCTGAAGGCTGGCGGCGGCGGTCAGTCCGTTACGCAACCGGGCCAATACTGGCCGGGACCATCCGCCGCCGCGCAGGCACCCCTCACGCGGCAAGCGGCAGCGCCACGAGCGTGAGGAAACCGGTGGCGATGAAGCCCGCCATGAAGGCGAAGGTCTCGAACTTGCTGACGGTCATTTCCCTAACTCCCTTTTGAAAGCATCCCTGTTGCCCTCCGCTCAGCAGGAGCCGTGCCAGCCGCGGAAAACGGCGCAAATCCGCCATTTTCTGGTCATTCAGCGCGGAGCGGGCGCCGGCCCGGGCGGCCGAAACCGGGCAAATCTGTCCGCGCGCGGACTCTGGTGTCCGCCGCCATTGTCCGGTATCGGACACTTTCCGGGGCGGGAGAGTGAGCGTGAGTCAGGCAAGGCGCTTCGCGCGCTGCATCATCATCGACGACGATCCGGACATCGCCTTGTCCGCGCGGCTGCTGCTGCGCGACCTGTTCGCCGACGTCTCGGCCTTCCAGGATCCGGCCGACGCGCTCGCGGCGATGGACAGCGAGCTGCCCGACGTCATCCTGCTCGACGCCAATTTCGCCCGCGGCGCGACCAACGCCGCCGAGGGCTTCCACTGGCTCAGCGAGATTTTGAAGCGCGATCCGCAGGCGGTGGTGGTGATGATCACCGCCCATGCCGGGATCGGCGTCGCGGTCGAGGCGATGAAGCGCGGCGCCACCGACTTCGTCTCCAAGCCCTGGGCGAACGAGCGGCTGCTCGCCACCGTCCGCACCGCCGCCGCCCTGCGCAGCTCGCGCGCCGAGGTGGTCACCGAGCGCGGCAAGGCCGAGACCATCGCCGCGCCGGCCGCCGGCGGCGACACGCCGATGCTCGGCGGCTCCCCGGCCATGGCCCGCGTCTTCTCGCTGATCGACCGGGCCGGGCCGACCGACGCCAACGTCCTCGTCCTCGGCGAGAACGGCACCGGCAAGGAGCTGGTCGCCCGCGCCCTCCACGCCCGCTCGCGCCGCGCCGGCCAGATCCTGGTCTCCGTGGATCTGGGCTCGGTCGCCGAGAGCCTGTTCGAGAGCGAATTGTTCGGCCATGTGAAGGGCGCCTTCACCGACGCGCGCGCCGACCGGATCGGGCGCATGCAGGCGGCGGACGGCGGCACCCTGTTCCTCGACGAGATCGGCAATCTGCCGCTCCACCTCCAGCCCAAATTGCTGACCGCGCTGGAGCAGCGCCAGATCGTGCCGGTCGGCGCCAACAAGCCGGTGCCGATCGACATTCGCGTGATCGCCGCGACCAATTGCCCGCCCGACCAGCTCGGCGACGAGAGCCGCTTCCGCCAGGACCTGCTCTTCCGCCTGAACACGGTCGAGATCGACCTGCCCCCGCTGCGCGAGCGGCGCGAGGACATCCTCCAGCTCGCCGAGCATTTCATCGCCCAATATGCGAGGAAATACGGCAAGCCCGTCCGCATCCTGCCGGACAATGTCGCCGAGGCGCTGCGCGCCTATGACTGGCCCGGCAATGTCCGCGCCCTGCGCCATGCCTGCGAGCGCGCCGTCATCCTCTCCGACGGCGACGCCTTCACCGAGACGGATTTCTCTTTGTCGCGCGGCCTCGCCCCGTCGCGCGCGGCGCCCGTCCCCGCCGCCATCGCGCCGCCGCCGGCCGCGCGCGACGACCTCAATCTCGAGCGGGTCGAGAAGCAGATGGTCGAGGAGGCGCTGAAGAAGCACAGCTACAATATCAGCCTCGCCGCCGCCGAGCTCGGCCTCACCCGCGCCTCCCTCTACCGCCGCATGGAAAAGCATGGGCTCTGACAAGCTCCTCCCCGGCACGGGGAGGGGGACCGCGCGCGTAGCGCGTGGTGGAGGGGGCCCAGCGCTTGCGGTGGTCCCCGGGCCCCCTCCACCATGCTGCGCATGGTCCCCCTCCCCGTGCCGGGGAGGAATTGAAGCATGAGCCTCCACTTCCACAACCGCTTCGTGCTCGGCCTCGCCTGGCGCTTCGCCTTGCTCCTCGGCCTGGTCTTCCTGTTCGTCGCCGCGCTCGGCCGCGCGGATCTGGGCGCGGCGCGGATCGCCGCCGGCCTGCTCGTCCTCGGCGGCGCCTTCATGCTCTGGCGCTACATCCAGCGCACCAATCTCGAGCTCGCCCGCTTCATCGACGCGGTCCGCTTCGGCGATTTCTCGCAAGGCTTCTCCAACCGCGGCCAGGGCTCGGGCTTCGGCGATCTCAGCGCGGTGCTCGACGAGGCGGTGAAGAAGCTGCGCGACGAGCGCCACAAACTGATCGACGCCAACCGCTTCTACGAGGCGGTGCTCGACGACGCCCCGACCGCCCTGCTCACCGTCGACAACGGCAAGGTCGAGCTCGCCAACAAGGCCGCGCGCCGCCTCCTCGTCCGCCACAAGGGCGTCCGGGTCGAGGATTTCCGCGAATATGGCGAGGCCTTCGCCTCGGCGCTGGAGGGCGGCGCGGTGAACCGGCCCCGGCTCGTGCCCTTGCTCTCCGACGGCGTGCCGCAGACCATGCTGGTCAGCGCCGCGATCGTGCACCGGCTCGGCGGCTTGGTCCGGGTCGTCGCCGTCCAGCCGATCCAGGGCGAGCTGAACGCGGTCGAGATCGCCGCCCAGTCGGACCTGATCCGCGTGCTCACCCACGAGATCATGAACTCGATGACCCCGGTCACCAGCCTCGCCCATACCGCGGTCGATCTGATGCGCGGCGTCGACCAGGGCGCGAACGCCGATCTCGCCGACGCCCGCATGGCGGTGGAGACGCTCTCCCGCCGCGCCGACGGGGTGATGCACTTCGTCGAGAGCTACCGCCAGATCAGCCGCGCGCCCGAGGTCCGCCGCCGCCCGATCGACATCGCCGCCTGGGGCCGGGAGCTGGAAAGCCTGTTCCGCGCCAGCGACCGGATGGACGGGATCGGCTTCACTCTGTCGGTCGACGGCGTCCCCAATCTCGACGCCGATCCCGACCTGATGAGCCAGGTGCTGATCAACCTGATCCGCAATGCCGGCCAGGCGGCCAAGGCCCATGCCGGCGACCCGCATGTCTGGCTGAGCTTCACCCGCACCCGCTCCGGCCGCGCCCAGATCGAGGTCGCCGACAACGGCCCCGGCGTGCCCGAGGGGCTGAAGCAGGACATCTTCCTCCCCTTCTTCACCACCAAGCAGGAAGGGACCGGCGTCGGCCTCAGCCTCGCCCGCCAGGTCGTCCTCGCCCACCGCGGCGCGATCAGCGTCGGCGACCGCGAGGGCGGCGGCGCCCTGTTCCGGATCGTGATCTGAAAAAGGGGACACGTACTTTTTCGCGAAAAAGTATGTGTCCCCTTTCACCCGCAGAGCCGCGCCGCCACCGCCGCCGCCTGCACCCTGATGTCGGGCACCGCCACGCTCTCCCAGAAGGTGCCGCGCGTCACCGGCCCGATCACCGACAGGGTCTCGCTCGCCGCCCCGTCCGCGCCGATCGCGCGGCACTCCAGGTCCACGTCCACGCCCACCCGCAGCGCGTCCTGCCGGATCGCGCCCGACGCCAGCAGCGCGTCCAGCAAAGGCTCGCCGGCGCGGGCGATGTCGCTTTCCGGCCCGGTGCAATTGACCAGCCGCGCCGCGCACAGCCGCTCGACGCCGTCGCCCCCGCGCGGCCGGAACGCGATCTCCGCGCCGCCGGCGGCCGGAATCGCCGACAGCAGCCGCCCGCTCGCCACGATCAGCCGCCCGTCGAGCCGCATCGCCTCGATCGTCGCCCCGATCGCCGGCGCGAGTTTGTGCCGGTGCACGTCCCACCAGGGCCGCAAATGGCGCAGGAAGCGGCGCCGCTCGGCCTCGCTCGCCTGCTCCCAGAGCCATTGCGTGACCGTGCGCAATTCCTGCACCGCGCTGCGCCAGCCCACCTCCTGGGTCCGCGCCCGCACCCGCCGGAGCATCGGCAGGCAGGCCGGCACCAGGTCCGCGCGCGCGGCGACCATCGGTTCGCGCAGGCCATGGACGCGGGGCAGCAGGCCGCGCCGCGATAGCGCCACGATCCGCCCCTTGAAGCCGCTCGCCTCCAGGGTCAGCGCCACGTCGACCGCGGTCAGCCCGGTGCCGAGCAGGAAGAGCGTGTCGTCCTTCCCCAGCCCCGCCAGCCCGCCCGCCCAGGGATCGTCGATCCACTTTTCGCCGAGCGCCGCGACGTCGAGGCCGCGCGGCGTCGCCGGCGGGAAATTGCCCGGCGCCAGCACCACATGGTCCGCCGCCAGCCGGGCGCCGTCGGCCAGCACCACCGCCCCGTCGGCGATGTCCACCGCCTCGCCCCGCGCCACCGGCACGTCGGCGTCGCGCAGCAATTCGGTCAGATAATCGCCATAGACCATGCGCGGCGCATAATCCTCCTCGGTGGCGGCGAAGTCGGTGCGGTCGGCCCACCAGCGGGCGAAATGGTCGGGCCTGTCGGCATAGGCCCCCATCCGCCGCGCGGGCACGTTCAGCAGATGCTCGGCCTGCCGGGTGCCGTAGGCGACGCCGCGCCCGGGCCGGGGGCCGCGCTCGATCAGGGTGACGCGGGCGCCCGCGCGCCGCAGGTGAAGCGCCTGCAAGGTCCCCGACGCCCCCGCGCCGATGACCGCGACCCTTTTGCCCGTCATGCCTCGACTTGCTCTTCGACCTCGACCTTGTCCGCGAGGCTGAGTCCGTCGAGGATGCGCGCGGTCTCGTCGCGGACCATCAGCATCGCCCGGTGCAGGCGGCACTGGTCCTCGCTGATGCAATTCTTGCACTGCTCGTAGGCGAGCCGGCTGGCGCAGGGCAGCAGGCCCAGCGAGCCGCGGGTCAGCCGCACGATCTCGCCATAGGTGATCGCGGCCGGCGGCCGGGCCAGCCAATAGCCGCCCTCGCGGCCGCGCATCGTCTCGACCAGGCCGGCGCGGCGCATCTGGGAGAGGATCACGGTCAGGAACTTGCCGGGCAGGTTCTGCGCCTGCGCGATCTCGCTGAGCTGCACCGGGCCTTCCCCATAGCGGTCGGCGAGGTGCAGCAGCGCCCTGATTGTATACCGCGTTCGTTGAGAAAGCATGGCGCCCCCATGAACCTCCCCCATGCACAATTCAACGCCCGCGAGGGGCGGCCCGTGCTTATTCGGGAGGACTGCGCCTTTTGGGGCGCGCCGGCCGCGGGGCTAGACCGCCGGGACGATCAGCAGCGGCGCCTCGATCATCGTCGCGCCGCGGGCCGCGGGCGCGGGGAGGGCCTCGCCGGAGCGCGCATGTTCGTCCAGCGCCCGCCGCGCCTCGCCGATCGCCTCCTCGTCGTCGCGGCCGAGCGCGGAGAGTCCCGGCAGGTCCGGGAAGGTGGCGATGACCAGTCCGTCATAACGGGTCATGAGCTCGACGGCATAAGCGGCCATAAGCGACTCCTCGCGTGAAGCCGCGAGTGTTCGCCCGCCCCGCCCAAGAGTCAATCGCGCCCCGCACCAATTGGGCGCGGCAATCCGTCCCTTCACGCCAAAGCGAAGGCTTCGGCGGGAAGAAAAGCGGGAAGAGGAAGCAAGCAATGAATTGACGGCACAATAAAATAGTCATCCCGGCGAAGGCCGGGACCCATGAACACCGCTATATCCCGTAGAGCGAAGACACCGTCGCCACACCCTGACAGAACCGCGTTCATAGGTCCCGGCCTCCGCCGGGATGACTAGCTTGGGATTCACCGGGTTAGAATCTCCCAAATGTTCGGGCTGAGCGTGTCGAAGCCCTCTCTTTTCTTTCGGCTACAAGAAGGAACGCCCATCGACAGGCTCAGGGCGAACGGTGTGTGGCCCAACCCAACCGGATCACACTCTATCGCGCGACCGCAACCAGCGGTTCGAAACCCAGCAGGCTCACCGCGAGATCGTCCCAGCAGGGATTGTCCCGCTCGATCAGCCGGATCTTCCACGCCCGGTGCCAGTCCTTCAGCCGCCGCTCCCGGACGATCGCGTCGCTGACGTCGTGATAGGTCTCGACATGGACGAGCCGCTTCACGCCGTAGCGCTTGGTGAAGCCCGGGATCAGGCCGTTGCGATGCTCGAAGATGCGCTTCGGCAGGTCCGTCGTGCAGCCGACATAGAGCGTCCCGTTGCGCTTGCTCGCGAGGATGTAGACATGGGCGGCCATCGAAAACCGTATAGCACGATGATATATTCATCGAAAACGATAATTCTGGAAAGGTCGCGTTGGAAGCGGGGGGGGGGAATCGCACACGAAGAGGAGGTGGCACGCGCGAAAGAGAAGTAGGGAAAAATAGAGAGAGAGAAGAAGAAAACAACTGGGAAGAATAGAAGGAGAAAGGGGGAAGGGAAGAGGGAAAGGATCAAACCAAAATAGTCATCCCGGCGAAGGCCGGGACCCATGAACACGGCCCTGTGAGAATGTGGCGACGGCGTTTTCGCTCAACAGGGAGCAACAATGTTCATGGGTCCCGGCCTTCGCCGGGATGACTAACAGAGAGCGACCCCCAGGCGCGGCCAAACGCGCCGTCCTACGCCCCCACCCGCGCCAGCATGACATGGTTGGCGGCCGCCGTGGCCACCGTCTCCCGCACCCCGTAACCCAGCGCCGGCAGGTCCAGCCCCGCGAACAGCGCCTCGCCGCTTCCGAGCAGGACCGGCGAGACGGCGAGGTGGAGCTCGTCGAGCAGCCCGGCCTCGAGATACTGCCGGATCGTCGAGACGCCCCCGCCGACCCGGATGTCCTTGCCGGCCGCGGCCGCCCGGGCCCGGTCGAGCGCCTCCCCGATCCCGCCGGTGACGAAGTGGAACAAAGTCCCGCCCTCCATTTCCAGCGGGGCGCGCGCATGATGGGTCAGCACGAAGACCGGGCAGCGATAGGGCGGCGTCTCGCCCCACCAGCCGCGCCAGTTCTCGTCCGGCCACGGGCCGCGCACCGGCCCGAACATGTTGCGCCCGAGGATCCAGGCGCCGACATTGGCGAAGCCCCGCGCGGTGAAATCGTCGTCGACGCCGGTGGCGCCGCCCTCCTGGCCGGTCATCGCCTTGAAGATGCGGGTCCCGACCATCCAGCCGTGGAGGGATTCCCCGCCGACGCCGAGCGGCGTCTCCAGGCTCTGGTCCGGCCCGGCGCCATAGCCGTCCAGCGACACGGTGAAGCAGGCGACGCGGAGCTTGCTCATGACAATTCCTTTGTGACGGGTCGGACAGGCGGACCGTCTTACAGCAGTTTCCCGCGCCGCTATCCAGCATGTGGATGGTGCGTATTAAAATACACACGATGCTGGACCATGGTCTCCAAGATGTGTACATATATGCGCACGGAGGGTGAGGGATGGGCGAGAGCCACGCCATCATTCGGCGCTTGCGGAGGGAAGGCTGGGCGGAGGTCTCGCGGGCCGGCAGCCATGTCACCTTCAAGAAGGAGGGCGTCCCGCACCTGATCACGGTGCCGCACCCGAGAAAGGATCTGCCCAGGGGGCTCAGGCTGGCGATCGAGAAAGCGGCGGGGTGGCGGTAGCGCCCGGCGGCCCGACAGACGGGAAGGAATGACGGACGATGTACTATCTTGCTTTTGGCTTTCCGAACGACGAGGGCGGCTACGGCTTCACCATCCCCGATATCGACGGCTTCACGGCGGACGCGGGGGAAGCGACGCTCGACGAATCCCTCGCCGTGGCGCGCCGCGTGCTTGCCGACCATATCGCCGCCTTGGTGGACGCGGGTCTCCCGGTGCCGCCGGCCCGCCCGCCCGAGGAGGTCATCGACGATCCCGATTTCGCCGAGGACCGCGAGACGGCGACCTTCGCCACGCTCATTCCGGCCATCCTGCCCGGCGGGCGCACCCTGCGCGTGAACATCACCATGGACGAGAATGTGCTGAATCTGGTCGATCGCGCCGCCGGCGACCGCAATCTGACGCGCTCGGCCTTCATTGCCGAGGCGAGCCGGCGTTTCGCTCTCGGCGAGCCTTCGCGCGCGCCCGACGCCTGACCCGATCGGCCGCCGCCGGATCCGCCGCCAGGCACTCTCGCGGCCCTCTGTCGCGACGCCCGCTTTTACCCCTCTCCACCCCTCGAAGATTCGGTTCGTCGCACCCATATAATGCGACGAAGCGAGTCCTTACGGCATATTTACGCTATTGCGTGGGACTCGATTTGAGGCACAATGGATGGTGGCGCTTCGCAGGGGGAGCCGCTAGTGGTTGTAGGAGCGCCCAATCGGTGACAGCTGTCGCCGAGCGGGCCGCCGTCTGTCCTGTGGATATCGGGGACAAGACGAAATGAGCCGCCCACGCCCCTGAAGAATCGCTTAGATGGGACCCAAGTCCCACTGGAACGTTATAGGAACAAGGGGTAGAGTGATGGACCTGTCCGGCAGCAGCGAGGTGAGCCAGGCCGACGTGAGCACGAGCGTGACCGAAGCGCCGAAGAAGAAGCCGGCCAAGGCGGCGGACACCGATTCGAAGTCGGTGAAGCCGATCGTCTACCCGGTCGAGGTCGACCATTCGCGCGATGCCCTGCTGACCGATTTCGGCAAGGACACGCTGCAGGACCGCTACCTGCTGCCCGGCGAGAATTTCCAGGACCTCTTCGTCCGCGTCGCCTCGGCCTATGCCGACGATGCCGCGCACGCCCAGCGGCTCTACGACTATATCTCGAAGCTCTGGTTCATGCCGGCGACGCCCGTTCTCTCCAACGGCGGCACCGGCCGGGGCCTGCCCATTTCCTGCTACCTGAACAGCGTGAACGACAGCCTGGAAGGGATCGTCGGCACCTGGAACGAGAATGTCTGGCTCGCCGCGCGCGGCGGCGGCATCGGCACCTATTGGGGCAATGTCCGCGGCATCGGCGAGGCGGTCGGCCTCAACGGCAAGACCTCGGGCATCATTCCCTTCGTCCGGGTGATGGATTCGCTGACCCTCGCGATCAGCCAGGGCTCGCTGCGCCGCGGCTCGGCCGCCTGCTATCTCGACATCTCCCACCCGGAGATCGAGGAGTTCCTGGAGATCCGCAAGCCGTCGGGCGATTTCAACCGCAAGGCGCTGAACCTCCACCATGGCGTGCTCGTCACCGACGCGTTCATGGAGGCGGTGCGCGACGGCCGCGACTGGCAGCTGCAGAGCCCGAAGGACGGCTCCGAGCGCGGCACGGTCGACGCCCGCTCCCTCTTCCAGAAGCTGGTCGAGACCCGCCTCGCGACCGGCGAGCCCTACATCATCTTCATCGACCAGGTGAACCGGTCGATGCCCAAGCACCACCGCGATCTCGGCCTCAAGGTCTCGACCTCCAACCTCTGCTCGGAGATCACCTTGCCGACCGGGACGGACCATCTCGGCGCCGAGCGGACCGCGGTCTGCTGCCTCTCCTCGCTCAACCTCGAGACCTGGGACGAGTGGAACGGCGAGAAGATGTTCATCGAGGACGTGATGCGTTTCCTCGACAACGTCCTCTCCGACTATATCGAGCGCGCGCCCGAGGAGATGGACCGCGCCCGCTATTCGGCCGAGCGCGAGCGCAGCGTCGGCCTCGGCGTGATGGGCTTCCACTCCTTCCTGCAGGCCCGCGGCCTCCCCTTCGAGGGCGCCATGGCCAAATCGTGGAACATGCGCATCTTCAAGCATATCCGCGCGCAGGTGGACGAGGCGTCGCTGATGCTCGCCAACGAGCGCGGCCCCTGTCCCGACGCCGCCGACATGGGCGTGATGGAGCGGTTCAGCTGCAAGATGGCGATCGCGCCGACCGCGAGCATCTCGATCATCGCCGGCGGCACCTCGGCCTGCATCGAGCCGATCCCGGCCAATATCTACACCCACAAGACGCTCTCGGGCAGCTGGTCGATCCGCAACCCGCATCTGGAGAAGATGCTGATCGAGAAGTCGAAGAACAGCGAGGGCATCTGGTCGACGATCCTGGAGCGGGGCGGCTCGGTCCAGCATCTCGATTTCCTGACCCAGGAGGAGAAGGACGTCTTCAAGACCAGCTTCGAGATCGACCAGCGCTGGCTGATCGAGCTGGCCGCGGACCGCACGCCCTATATCGACCAGGCCACCAGCCTGAACCTGTTCATCCCGGCCGACGTGGACAAATGGGATCTGCTGATGCTCCACTACCGGGCCTGGGAGCTGGGCATCAAAAGCCTCTATTATCTCCGCTCCAAGTCCGTGCAGCGCGCGGGCTTCGCCGGCGGCGTCGAGGCGGACAACACGCCGGACCTGCGCGAGATCGAGCTGCAGTCGACGGATTATGACGAGTGCCTGGCCTGCCAGTGAGCATGAGCCCTCTCCCGTTCGGGGAGAGGGAAAAGGCCCGCGCCGCAGGCGTGGGAGGATGAGGGCATGAACGCCTGAGGGAACACGCGATGCAGATCGTCAGCACGGCCAAGTTCGTCATCGGCATCGTCTTCCTGATCATCGCGATCGCCCTGTTCGTGCGCACCCGCGGCCAGCGCGGCTTCGGCCAGCAGCGCCAGGCCGCCGCGCTCTCTTTGCTCGCCGCCGGCATCTTCGGCGCCATCGGCCTCGGCTATCTGGACTGATGAACATGGGCAGAAACCCAAAGTCCGTTCGGGCTGAGCCTGTCGAAGCCCTCCCCTTCTTCCGCCTGGGCGGGACGGAAAGCCGTTCGACGGACTCAAGGCGAACGGTGGTGGTTCTTGGTCTGCTCCTCGTCCTTACCGCCTGCGCGCGGCAGACGGCGGCGGGCGCGGTCGTGGCCGGCGCGCCGGGCTTCCTGCGCGGCCTGTGGGACGGCTTCGTCTTCCCCTTCGCCTGGGCGGTCTCGCTCTTCGTGCCCGAGGTCGCGGTCTATGCCGTGCCCAACAATGGCGGCTGGTACGATTTCGGCTATTTCCTCGGCGTGGTCGTGTTCGGCGTCGGCGCCCGCCGCACCCGCATCGTCTACCGCAGCGCCCGCCCGCCCCGCGCCGGCGACGGCGCCCGGAGCGGCGTGGTCGAGGGCCGCGTGATCCGGGACGAGGGAGCATGAGCTGGCTCCCCCTCGCCCTGATGCTGCTGTTCGGCCTGGTTTGCCTGCTCTTCGCCCGGGCGCTCCTCGCCTTCCTCCTGCGCGGCATGGCCTGGCAGCAGCGCCACATCGGCGCGGGCGGCACCGTCCCCTTCCAGATCCGCCTCCTCTCCGGCCGCGGCGCGCTCTGGGGCGTCCGCATCCTCGGCGCCCTGCTCCTCCTCGGCGGCGCGATCGCCGGCATCGAGGCGCTGAACGGCGGCCGGGCATGACCGGCCCCGGCGGTTTCGCCTGGGGCACGCTCGCCCAGGCCTTTTTCTACGCCGCGGTCGGCGTGACCCTGCTCCTGCCGCAGGGCCGGCCCGCGCCCGAGCCGGCCTGGCTGATCGCGGCGCGCGCCCAGCACGGCATGGACCCGGCGCCGCCGGCCGCGCCCTCCCCCTGGTGGAGCTATGCCGGCGGGGCCGCCTTCCTCCTCCTCGCCCTGCTGCAGCTGACCAGCCCGGTGCCGTCGAGCCCCGGCCGCGTCTTCCTAATCGCGGTCGGCGGCTTCTTCCTGGCCATGGGCCTCATCGCCCCGCTCGTCATGCTGCTGCTGCGCGCGCGTGCGTCCGGCGCGCCGCGCGAGAGCCGGCGCGAGCGGCGCCACCGCCTGCGGCTGGAAGACCGGCTCGCCCGCGGCAAGGACGCCTATTTCGAGGAGCTGCGCAGCCTGCTCCAGCCCACGCCCTTCGTCGTCCGCTCGCGCGGGACGCAGGTGATCGTCACCCTTTTGCTCACCCTTGCCGGCGCGGCCCTCCTTGCCGCCGGCCTCGCCACCCCCAGATAGATCGAACGGAGTAAGTCACATGCCCCTTCTCGAAGCCCGCAAGCAGTACAAGCCGTTCGAATATCCCTGGGCGTTCGATTTCTGGAAGCGCCAGCAGCAGATCCACTGGATGCCGGAGGAGGTTCCCCTCGGCGAGGATTGCCGCGACTGGGCGCAGAAGCTCACCGATCACGAGCGCAACCTGCTCACCCAGATCTTCCGCTTCTTCACCCAGGCGGACGTCGAGGTGCAGGATTGCTACCACGAAAAATATGGCCGCATCTTCAAGCCGACCGAGATCAAGATGATGCTCGCCGCCTTCTCCAACATGGAGACGGTGCACATCGCCGCCTACAGCCACCTGCTCGACACGATCGGCATGCCGGAGAGCGAATATGGCATGTTCCTTCAATATAAGGAGATGAAGGACAAGCACGATTATCTCGCGACCTTCGGGGTCGACACGGACGAGGACATCGCCAAGACGCTCGCCATGTTCGGCGGCTTCACCGAGGGGCTGCAGCTCTTCGCCAGCTTCGCCATGCTGATGAACTTCCCGCGCTTCAACAAGATGAAGGGCATGGGCCAGATCGTCAGCTGGTCGGTCCGCGACGAGAGCCTGCATTGCGAGGGCATCACCCGCCTGTTCCACGCCTTCGTGAAGGAGCGCGACTGCCTCACCAAGAACGTCCGCGACGAGATCCTCGACGTCTGCCAGCGCACCGTCCGCCTCGAGGACGCCTTCATCGACCTCGCCTTCGAGCAGGGCCCGGTCCCCGGCATGACGCCCAAGGAGATCAAGAAATACATCCGCTACATCGCCGACTGGCGCCTCGGCCAGCTCGGCTTCCAGCCCATCTACATGATCGACGAGCATCCCTTGCCCTGGCTGGCGCCTTTGCTGAACGGCGTCGAGCACGCCAATTTCTTCGAGACCCGCGCCACGGAATATTCGAAGGCGGCGACAAGGGGGAATTGGGGCGAAGTCTGGGACAATTTCGACCGGCGCCAGAGCGCGAAGGCGGCGAACGACGCGCCGGAGAGCGCGGAGGGCGGGGACGATATGTTCACTAGGGCTGGGGTGGCGGCGGAGTGACAGATAATATAGAAGAATCTGACCTCTTCTTTACGCGCTTACATGCAGAGCGTTGGAAGAACTTTGGGGAGTTTGAAATAACCCTCCAAAGACGCGCCTTTTTCGTTGGCGCGAATGCCGCCGGCAAGTCGAATTTGCTGGATGTTTTCCGTTTCCTTAGAGACGTCGCTCGCACCGGCGGTGGATTTCGCGAGGCCATCGAAGCTAGGGGAGGTGTCTCGGCGATCAGGAGCCTTTTTACCCGGAAACGAACAGACGTTGTCATTGATGTTTCTATTGGGTCCGATGATCGTCCTAACGCCTGGCGATACCGGATTGCATTTGGTCAAGACAATAATCGAAACCCCAAAATACTTGAGGAAAGTATTTGGCGCAATGAACAAATAGTCCTGAGCCGGCCAAACGAAAACGACATCGCAGATGAGGCACTTCTGAGCCAAACCCACATAGAACAGATTTCAGCGAATAAAGAATTCAGGCCCTTAGCAAGCTTCTTTGCCTCCATTAATTATAGACATATCGTGCCGCAAATTGTTCGCGAACCCGATCGCTCCTTCGGCAGACTCGAAGATCCTTATGGCGGCGACTTCTTGGAGTTGGTAGCCAATACGCAAAAGAGAACCCGCGATTCCCGCCTGAGGCGCATAGCCGATAGTATAAAATTTGCCGTTCCGCAGCTCAGTGAGCTGACACTGGAGCAGGATACTAAGGGATTTTGGCATCTTAAGGGTCGCTATGAGCACTGGCGAGCCACAGGAGCTTGGCAAACTGAAGCTCAGTTTAGCGACGGTACACTTAGATTGATGGGTCTACTCTGGGCCCTCATGGAAAGTGGCGGGTCACTACTGCTCGAGGAGCCCGAACTTTCTTTGCATCCTGCTGTCGTCCAGCACCTGCCGTCAGTGTTTAGCCGTGCAGCAAGGCGCAGCGGCCGTCAGATACTTGTGACCACACACTCCGAGGCCCTACTGTCGGATCAAGGGGTTGCGTTAGATGAGGTGCACCTCCTAGCTAGCGCCCATGAGGGCACCAAAGTTCAGACAGCAATTAACAATCAGCAGGTTCGCCTCCTCTTGCAGGGTGGAATCACTGTCGCGGATGCAGTGTTCCCCTTGGTCCGACCGTCCAACTCTCGACAGCTATCTCTCTTTGAGGCCGTAGTAGATTAAATGTACTTCTCCATAGCAGGAGAGGATCTTCTCCACCTCGCTGTTGCTGAGAAAATCGTCGCGCATTTTGGGTGCGAGGTCGCGGCCTCTCACAATCGGAATGGATGTGGCCGCGTCGATAGCGGGCTTCGGGGATTTGCTGCTGCTTCTACTTATTCACCCTGGTTGGTTTTCAGAGATTTGGATGCCGCACCCTGCGCGCCAGCCTTGCTGGAGAAGATCCTACCGGAGCGAGACGAATATCCAAATCTACTACTCCGTATTGTTGTGCGAGAGGTGGAAAGCTGGATAATAGCAGACCGGACTAATCTCGCTCAATTTCTGGGTGTGAGTTTGACCAAAATACCACTTGATCCTGAGAGCTTGGCTCATCCGAAGGAAGCCATGATCCTTCTGGCTAATCAAACGCGTCATAGAAAAATACGGGATGGACTGGTTCCGAGAGGCGGCTCTGGCGCCTCGGTGGGCCCTGAGTACAATTCGATATTGGAGGCTTATATTTGGGATAAATGGAGCATCGAAGGTGCTGCGGCGAATGCGCCTAGTCTGTCTCGCCTACTTCAACGTTTCCAAATACTCTTGGACAAATAGCCACTGCCAAAATCTGTCGATCATATTTAAATGAACGCGAAGCCAGCGGTGTCAGTTACGTGCCAGCTACGTGCCTGACACCGGCGACCCTGATAAATGCGCCCGCGCCCATCCTGATCCGTCACCCTGAACTTGTTTCAGGGTCCAGGGTGGAGCCGCTCCCAGTCCATCGCGATCCGTCCATACAAGGCCGCGTCGGGCCTGAATGCTGAAACACGTTCGGCATGACGCATCGGCGGTGTCAATTACGTGCCTGACACCGACGACCCTCCGGCGACCCTCCGCTCCTCTTCGCGAGCTTCCTTCCCTTCCTTCGCGCCTTCGCGCGAAATAAAAGGCAGCCTGTTTCACGCGAAGGCGCGAAGAAGAACATAAGGGCGCGAAGCCCATGGTGTCAGTTACGTGCCAGCTACGTGCCTGACACCGGCGACCGCAGGGTGGAGCCGCTCCCAGCAGGGCCGCGTCGGGCCTGGATGCTGAAACACGTCCGGCATGACCGGCAAGGCAAATTGCCTTCGCCCTCCGCGATCACCCCAATCCTAACCGCGCCCCACCCGCGACAAACAGCCGCACCGCCTCCTCCGCCACCGCGTCGGGCAGGACATGGTCGCCGTCGAAGGGCCGGAAAGTGACGCGGAAGCCCAAAGCGAGCAGCCGCGGCAGGAAGGCTTCGCGGGTGCGGCGATAGGGCAGGATTCGGTCGCGCAGGCCGTGGGACAGGTAGACAACCTGGCCGCCCCCGCCGCCGCCGCCGCCCCCGCTCCCGCTCCCCTCGGGCAGCACCAGGATGCCGGGCGACAAAGCGACGATCGTCGAGAAGAGGCGCCGGTTGGCGGCGCCGAGCGACAGCGCGTAGCTGGCGCCGTGCGAGAAGCCGAGCAGGCCGATCCGCGCCGGATCGACCGGCACGCGCGCGAACAGATCGGCCAGCGCGGCGTCGATCCGCCCGACGTCCGCGCCGAAGCGCGGCACGGGCCACAGCGCCCGCCCCGCCGCCGTCCCCGCCTCATAGGCGTCGAAGAAAGCGTCGACCGCATCCCAATTCTCGCCGCGCGACCGCAAGGCGAGCAGCAGCACGCCGTGCCGGTCCGCGGCGGGCCGCAGCGCCCGGATCATCTCCGCCGCCGTGCCGTTCGTCCCGGGCAGGAGCACGAGCAGGGGCAGCGGCCGGGCGCGATCGGCGCGCGCGGGCAGATAGGCGATCGCCCCGCTTGGCAGCCGCGACAGCCCCGGCGCCGGCCGCGCGGCGGGCGCCGGCGCGGCGCGCGGCACGGCGGCCAGCCTGCCCGGGCTCGCGGCGGCGGCGCCCGCGCCCGCGACGAGCGCGGCGAACGAAAGGAGCAAAAGCGCGACACGCGCCAGGATGCGGTCATTCATGACCGCCATTATAGTACGAAACGTACCTCCAGCGCGACCCTTTCCTCCGCCACATCCTGACCCAGACGAAAAAACGCGGACAGCGCAGACCCCTTAGCGAGCTTCGCGCCCTTTCTTCTTCGCGTCCTTCGCGTGAAATATGCAGCTTTGGTTTCACGCGAAGAACGCGAAGGAAAAGAAGACCGCGAAGAGAAGATGACGGGCCGCTGGCGCGGCGCAGGGACAAACCGGAACAAACCAGGAAGATAATATTTTCCTACAGCCCCCGTCAGGGTATAAATAGCCGGCTCCTTTTTCACCTGAAGGAGCTCCCGATGACCCGAATCTTCCACCCCGCGCAGGCGGAGGCCGCGCCTCTCCCCTGGGATGCCGACGTCCCCGCGGCTCCCGCCGATCCCAACCCCCGCCGCCAGCGCCACGACGCCTTCACCGAGGCGCGCAAGAGCGTCTTCCTGAAGGCGCTGATCAAGACCGGCTGCCTGCTCGACGCCTGCCGCGCCACCGGCATTTCCGCCAAGACCGCCTATCGCCACCAGGACAGCGACCCTCGCTTCGCCGCCCATTGCCGCGCCGCCCTCAGGATGAGCGCGACGCCGCTCGAGCTCAGCGCCTGGACGCGCGCGGTCGAGGGCGTGGAGCGCGAATTCGCCTGCGGCGGCCAGGTCTACACCCGGCGCCTCTATTCGGATTCGCTGCTGCGCCTGCTGCTGCAGGGCTCGAACCCCAAGAAATATGGCGCCCGGCCCGGCTTCTCCCGCAAGCGCATGGCCACGGCCGAGCGCAAATATCTGCGGCGCGAGATCGAGGCGGAGCTGCGCTACGGCACCGGCAAGGGCGCGCCGGAGCGGAGCTTCCCGGAGGTGGTCCGGAGCATCATGACCAAGGTGGAGGCGATCAATCGCCACGAGGCGCCGCAGAAGCTGGCCGCGGGCTGGAGCCGGTCGGCCGACGGCCTCTGGGTGCCGCCGGGCTATGGCTGGGTCGGCCTCCCCCCGGGCTGGACCCCGCCCGCGGCGGAGCCCCCCGGCGAATCCATGTGACGTTCATGACTTTCACGAGCATGCGCCGCCGAGCGCAGCCGAGCGAAGGCGAGCTGCGCGAAGAGCCGGTGAATGCCGGACGACCTGCGCCCCGGTCCCGGGGCGGCAGGACCGACGTCACGGGATTCACTCCCGTGACGGCCAGGCGGTCTTCGAAGGAGTCACCCCGGCGAAGGCCGGGACCGACGGCCGGTGCGAAGACTGAGGCGCACAAGAGCCGCCCCCTACACCGTCACCCTGAACTTGTTTCAGGGTCCAACCGGCCACCCGCACGGCCGCCGGAAACCTGGCCGCCGAACCGCGTCCGGCATCACGACGAGAGAAGATCAGCCCGGCACGCGCAATATCTTCTCCATCTTCCGCCCCTTGGCGAGCTCGTCGATCAATTTGTCCATGTAGCGCAGCTCGCGCATCAGCGGCTCCTCGATCTCCTCCACCCGATAGCCGCAGATCATGCCGGTGATCAAAATGCGGTTCGGGTTCAGCCGGGGCGCCCGGGCGAAGAAATCCTCGAAGTTCGTCTTCGCCGCGATCTCCGCCTCGAGGCTCGCCTGGCTGTGCCCGGTCAGCCAGCGCAGCACCTCGTCCACCTCGTCCTTGGTCCGCCCCTTCTTCTCGGCCTTCTGGATGTAGAGCGGATAGACGCTCGCGAAGCTCATCTTGTAGATGCGGTGCGTCATGGCTCACTCCGCCGGCAGATAGAAGGTCGCGGTATAGACGGCGCGGGTCGCGACCGGCTGTCCCGCCGCGTCGAGCCCGGCCTCGAAGCGGCCGCGGCTCATCGCGACGCGGCAGGCGGTGGCGTCGATCTCCGGGCTGCCGCTCGTGGCGACCGTCGCGCAATCGGTGGCGCGGCCGTCGGCGCCGACCCCGATCCGCACGATCACCCGGCCCTGGGTCGCGCGGCGCAGCGCCGCGGCGGGATAATCCTCGGGGCGCAGGCCGAGGAAGTTGGTGGTCCTCGGGCGCCGGCGCAGCGCCGCGAGCGCCGCCTCGTCAATCCCCCATTCGCGCGACACCTCGCCGGTGCACTGGCGGTGCGCGGCCCGCGCGCCCCTTATCCCGTCCAGCGGCACCCGCGCCCGGATCCGGTCGCCGCTCTGCAGCAGCAGCTCCGCCGAGTTCATCAGCTGCGGCCAGAATTCCGCCGGCAGCCCGTAGAGGCTGCGCATCGCGGTCTCGCGCCGGTCGGCGACGTTGACCTCGACCGGGAAAGTGGTGCCGGCGGGCAGCAGCACGATATTGTTGAGGCCCGTCGGCAGATCGGCGCCGCGCTCGCCGACCAGCCTTATGCTCATGCTCTCATTGCCGGGCGTCGCCACGAAGGCCGTCGCGAAGGGCCGGCCCTCGCCGGGCTTGCGGATCAAGGAACAATAATATTGCCCCCAGTCGACCTGCCATGGCCGCGCCGCCGGGGCGGGCGCGGAGGCCGGCGCCGGGGAGGCCGGGGCCGGGGAGGCGGGGGCCGGGGCGGGCGGCGAGGCGGACGGCGTCGTGGCCTGGCCGATGGCCTGCCCTCCGGCCAGAGCGGCGAGGAGCGCGGCGGCGAGCGCGGTGCGGGTGCGGTGCATGGCCGAAGCCTAGAGCCTGATCCCCGGAAATGGAATGACGGGCGGATCGATCGGCCGGCTCCCGCTTTTCCTTCTCGCGCGACGGGGGTCGGAAGGAGAAGAGAAATGGACCAGGTCACCGGCGGCTGCCTCTGCGGCGAAGTCCGGATCACCGCCACGGGCGCGCCCTGGCGGGTCGGCCTCTGCCACTGCCTCGATTGCCGCAAGCATCACGGCGCCCTGTTCTTCGCCGCCGCCATCTTCCCCGAGGCGGCGGTGGCGATCGACGGCGAGACCCGCGCCTGGAAGGGCCGCCATTTCTGCCCGACCTGCGGCGCCTCCGTCTTCGCAAGCTTTCCCGAGGCCGGCGAGATCGAGCTCCACCTCGGCGCCCTCGACGCCCCCGGCCGCTTCACTCCAACCTACGAGAATTGGACGATCCGCCGCGAACCCTGGCTCCCGCCTTTCCCCCTCGCCCGTCACTACGCCCGCGACCGCGAGGGGACGGGGCGCACGGAGGATTAAGGCGCGGCGGCGGCGCCTTTGGCTATTCCGTGACCCGGACCGGCGCGATGCGCTGCAATTCGTGGCCGCCGCAGTCGATGACCACCGCGGCATAGGCGCGTTCGGACGGCCGGATCTCCGCCCGGACCGCCTGCCAGCCGCCGGGCGCGCGCGGCGCCTCGACCAGCTCCAGGTCGAAATGCTGGGTCGGCGGCGCGCCCGCCACGGTCGCCGCGCGGCGCAGCTCGCCGGCATAGCCGCGCTGGGTCCGGACCTGGGCCGTCACGATCAGGGCCGGCCGCGGGCCGGTGCCGGGCATGGCGTCGACCCAGGCCTCCCAGGCCCGGCTGCCGCCATTGTCGAAGGCGCACAGGCTGCCCGTGCCCGCCGTGCCGTTGTCCGCCGCGCCGTTCGCCGTCTCCGCGCCGGCATTGGCGGCGGCGGTGGCGCTATTGGTCCCGTTCGCCGCATCGGCGTCCGCCGGGCCGTTGCCGGCGGGATTGCCGCAGGCGGCGAGGCACAGGCCGATGGCGGCCGCGCCGGCAAGATAAGGAAGCCTCATGATCGTCTCTCCTGTCCTATCAGCGTGCGGCGCGGGTCACTCGACCTCCTCGACCGGGATCGAGACCGACTCCCCGTCCGGGTCGATCACGGTGACGCTGCCATATTGGCCTCGCGCCGCCGCGAAGCGGCCCTCGACGGCCACCCAGTCGCCGCCATTGCCCGGTCCCTCGACCAGATCGAGCAGCAGGATGCTGGGATTGAAGCCCTGCGGCACCTTGACCGCGAGGCTGACGCTCCCCCAGCGCCGGTTGAGGAAATATTCCCCGGCGACCCGCAGCGGCGTCTCGCTGACGATCGGCTGAAAATCGGCGATGGCTGTCCAGTCGCGGAAGCGGTCTATCGCTCCGGATGCTGTGGACGAACCGGCATCTACTTCGGAATTGTCCGCCATTACGACCTCTCCTCCCCGTCTCGACTCGTCTTCGAGTCGAAGATATTTACTATATTCTATTGGGATTGTCGCTCATCCCCGATGGGCGACCGCCCGGACCACTTGCCCTTGGGCCGCCGGCGCGGGCAGGCGGGATCGCGACGGCGCTTCCGAAAGCGCCGCGGCTTCGCTAGAACAGATGCGGAACATCCCCTTGGAGGCCCGCTCATGACCGCTCTCGCCCACGTCCCCGCCGGCTACACCCATTATGCCAAGCGGGCCGTTCCCCGCGGCCTCGTCGAGACGCCCGGCGCGCGCCTCAAATATTATCATGTCGAGCGGGCCGGCGAGCCCGTCCCCGACTCGGTCGACGCGCTCGCCCGCGCGGTGCTGGCCGGCGATCCGGCCTTCGCCTTCGCGGACGATCTCGGCTTCTGCCTGCTCCACCGCTGCGGCGCCGATTTCCATTTCCTGCTGCCGACCGTCTGGCGCGGCGCCAACGAGGCGTGGGAGGCGGTCTGGTATCGGCATGGCGACATGCCGGCCTTCGCGCCCTTCGATCCGGCCTATCCGGGCACGCCGCAAGCCCTCGGCGCCGCCCCGCCGCGCCCCACCTTCTGCGTCTGGGAGCTCGGCGTGGTCGCGCACGAGGCCGCCGCCTGGTCCCGCTTCCTCGCCTCCCCGCGCGGCGACGCGGCGCTTCGGGCCTGGCTGGACGACATGTTCGCTGGCGATGTCTGAGCGGCGCGGCCCCGGCTCAGCGCGGCGCGCACAATTTGCCGGTCTCCCGGCAGAAGGCGGCGCGGATGTCGCGGCCGAGGTCCACGCCCTGGATCGCGCCCACCACCTGCGGGAGCACCTGCAACAGGGCCCCCGCATAAGCGCGCCCCGTCGTGCTTTCGACGAAGGCGAGGATCTCGGTCAGCTGGTCCCGGCTGAAATGGCGGGCATAAGCGTCGCCCAACGCGGCCGTGATCCGCGCCCGGCCGGCCTGAAGCGTCGCCATCCCCACCTCGCGCAGCCGGGTCCGCTCGGCGTCGCTGAGGTCCGGCGTGCTCGCGGCGATCTGCGCCACCTCGGCCGTACCGACCGCGCCGAGCAGGGCGTTCAGCTCCCCCGCCTCCGCCAGCCGCCGACCGAGCGCCGCCTGGGCCGCATCGATCGGCGCGGTCGTGACGGCCGGCTGGGCGGCGGCGGGCGCGGCCACCAGGAGAGCGGCGGCGGCGAGGAGGGGAGGAAAGCGGTTCATGGCCGCACGCTAGCCCGCCGCCCCGGGCGCGCGCAACGCCTTCACTTTCCCACGAACAGAAAGGCGACCGCCGCCATGATGCAGGCGAAGGCCGCGACATGGCGCCAGCTCAGAGCCTCGCCGAGCCAGAAGACCATGAACAGGCCGAACACGGTCAGCGCGATCGCCTCCTGCGCGATCTTCAGCTGGCCCGGCGACCAGCCGCCCAGCGCCCCGATCCGGTTGGCGGGCACGGCGAAGCAATATTCGACGAGCGCGATCGCCCAGCTGATCAGGATCACGGCGAGCAGGGGCTTCGACATCGCCTCGCCCTTCAGATGCCAATACCAGGCGATCGTCATGAAGACGTTGGAGACGGTCAGCAGCAGGATCACAGACATGAAGCGGGCCTTCCGGACTGGGCGTCGCGCCACGCTAGCGGGCCGGGCCACGAAGGGAAGGGGCCGGGTCGGAGCGCTAGAACGGCCAGCGAATGCCGAGCATGAAGCGGTTGCTGACCGCGCCCCGGTCCAACGGCATCGCCTCCGCGTGGATCCGCCCCTGCACGTTGCCGCCCAGGTTCATCTCCGCGCGGATCGGGCCCGGAGGCGGGAAGATCCGGGCCCAATAGTCCAGCGGATATTCGCCGCGGCCGCCGCGCCGGCCGCAGACCAGCACCTCGCCGGCGCCGCCCGTCTCGCAGCCGCCCCCCGTCGCCGGGCGATGGCGCGCCAGATCGAAATCGATCGCGGCGAAAGCGGGCTGGCCGGAGGGGAACGGCGGGGATGCCGGCGCCGGGGCGGCGACACTCTGCAAGGCCAGGATCAGGGACAATGCCATGCCACGCTCCACTCTGCCCCAACAGCGGAGACTGGCGGCAGAATGCGGCGAAAGCGGGGCCGGTCGCCGCCGGGGTCAGGCCGCCTGCTTCCCCCGCGCGGCGGCTTCGCCGGTCTTCGCCCAGAGCACCGGCACGTCGGGCAGATCGAGCGCGAACAGCCCGCCGAGCGTCTCCGCGAAGTCCGCCGCGTCCGTAATCTCCCGCGTCTCGACCCCGACCGCGGTCACCGTGCGCCGCGTCCGGTTGGCGAGGCTTTCGATCCGGTCGGGGAAGTGGCGCATGACCGCGAGCGCGCCGGTGAAGGGCGACCCCGGCTGGGTGCGCAAGAACGCCTCCATCCCGGCGAGCCGCGCCTCGTCGCTATAGTCGGCGCGGAAATCGAAGCTGGAGGCCTGGCCCCAGCGATGATTGACGTAGCGCAGCCAGTCCCCGTCCGCAGTCTCGATCGCGCAGGCCAGGAAGCCGCCCTCATGCGCGCCGACGGCCAGGGGGATCGGCCGCGGCAGGGCGTCGCCAAGGCCGGATTCGACCAGCCATGGCCCGTCCGCGAGGTCGACGCGCAGGCTGAGATGATTGCCGACCGCCATCTCTCCCATCTCCGCGCGGCGCACGCCGCCGCAGAGCCGGGTGACGCGGAAGCCGAAGCCGGCCAGGGCCGCGCCGAGCAGGCCGTTCATCTCGTAGCACCAGCCGCCGCGGCGCCCCTCGACCATCCGCGCGAAGGCGCGCCGCGGATCGACGTCGCCGGCGCCGGGCCGGAGCAGGAAGGCGTCCGCCGCCTCCCAGGTGAAGGCGAGCGCATGGGCGCGGTGGATCGCCGCCAGTCCCTCGAGATCGGCCCGCGCGGGCGGCGCGATCCCGATCCGGGCGAAATAGGCGTCGAGCTGGGCGGGCGTGAGTGTCATGGCCTTGTCATTCCCCCTTATGGCCGCGCGGATGAAGCGGCGCGAGACGAAGCCGGCAATCCTTCAGACCAACCAACCGGCGTCGTTCAAGCTCTTGTAGTAGGACCGGCTGACCGGCGCTTCGATCCCGCCCGCAAGGGTGAGCGTTGCGCGACCGTCCGCCTTGGCGACGCGGGTGACGGCGGCCTTGGCCACCCACCAGCTGCGATGGGTGCGCGCGCCCGGCGTCGCGGCGAGTTCGGCGATCGCGTCGGACAGGCGCATCAGGATCAGGGCCGACTGGCCGCCGTCCAGATGCACGCGCAGATAATGGTCCTCCGCCTCCAGCGCCACGAGCGCCTGGCCGCGGAGCGGCAAGGGCAGGCGCTCGGCGAAGCGCGCCCGCGCGACGGCCGCCTCGTCCGGCTTGTCCGCCGGGACGGGCATCGCCCCCCGATCCACCGCATAGGTAATCGCGGTCAGGATCGCGCAGATCATCAGGACGAGGCCGAACATGATCGCCGAGGCGCGCAGGCCGGGCGCGGGAAGGCCGAACACCAGGCTGCGCGCCACGGCGACCACGAAGGTCAGCGGCAGCGCGATGAGCAGCGCGACGAGCGCGCCCTCGAGCCATGGCCGGTCGCCGAGCCGGCCCCAGCGGCTCACCGCCACGGTGGCGCCGACGCCCAGCAGCGCGCCCGCCTCGAACAGGACGAGCCAGTAGAAGAAGCGCGGGACGATGCCGATCGCGGCCGTGCCGAGCGGCGCGAGCACCGCCATCACCGGGGCGGCGACGGTGGCGACGAGGAAGCCGCGGGCATGGTTCGGCTTGCGGCCCGCCATTCGCGAAGCGTGAACGGCGCCGTCCGTCGCTTCACGCATTCCGCACCCTCCCTCGCGCATCGCCGCTTGCGGACGGCCCCTCGCCCCGCAATCCCCGGCCCACCGGCAAGTCTCGCCGCCAGCAAACATCAGTCCGGAGCGAATAGCCATGCTCAAGTTGAAGCCCGTCCTCGCCGCCTTGCTCCTGCTGGGCACGGCCGCGCCCGTCGCCGCCCAGCCGGCGCCCCCCGCCGCCGCGCCGGACGGCGCCCAGCTCACGCTCGCGTTCAGCGGCATCGAGCGCCCGACGGGCGCGATCATGATCGCCCTGTTCGACAGCGAGGCGGGCTGGACCGGCAACCGCCCGGTGCGCACGGCCATGGTCCCGGTCAGCGGTGCCTCGGCCGAAGCCGTCTTCGCCGGCCTGCCGCCGGGCCGCTACGGCGCGAAGGTCTTCCACGACGTGAACGGCGACCAGAGGCTGAACAGCAACCCCTTCGGCATCCCGATCGAGCCCTTCGCCTTCTCCAACAATGCGCACGGTTCGATGGGCCCGGCGCGCTGGGCCGATGCGGCCTTCGATCTGGCCGCCGGCGCCAGCCGCCACGCCATCACCGTCCAATAGGAGCCGGGGCCATGACGATGCTGCTCGATCGCCGCCATTTCCTCGCCGCGGGACTCGCCACCGCCGGGGCTGCGGTCATCACGCCGGACCGGGCGCTGGCCGGCGCCGCGCCGCCCGCCTGGGCGCTGGGCGTCCGCGATGTCGAGGCGAACGTGCCCGAAGAGGTCATGACGCTCGTGCACGGCCGCGCCCCGGCGGGCTTTGCGGGGCGGCTCTACCGCAACGGCCCGGCCAAGTTCCGGCGCGGCGCAAGCGCCGCCGGCCACTGGTTCGACGGCGACGGGCTGATGCGCAAATTCGCGGTGGAGGGCGGCGCGGCACGCCTGACCGCGCGCTTCGCCGACACGCCCAAGCGCCGGCTGGAAAGCCGGCTCGGCGCCATGGTCCAGCCCGGCTTCGGCACCCGTCCCGGCCCCGGCGCCCGGCTCGAAAATGCGGACGACGTCAATTCGGCCAACACCGCGGTGATGATGGCCGGCGGCGAATTGCTGGCTTTGTGGGAGGGCGGCTCGCCGCTGCGCATGGATCCGGACAGTCTGGCGACGCGCGGTTTCCGGACCTTCCGCGACGATCTGCGCTACATGCCGTTCCAGGCGCATCCCCGCGCCGAGCCGGGCGGCGCCATCTGGAATCTCGGCGTGGTCGGGGCGCAGGCCATCGCCTGGAAGCTCGCCGCCGACGGCAGCCTCGCCAAGGCCGAGCTGCTCACCCTGCCGCGCCGTTCCTATTTCCACGATTTCACCGCCACCGCACGCCACCTCATCATCGTCCTCCAGCCCTGGATGAACGAGCGCTTCGCCCTGCCGCTCGCCACCACGCTCGCCTGGCGGCCGGACCAGGGCACGCAGGTGCTGGTGATCGACAAGGATGATTTCAGCCGGCGCCGGACCTTCGAGCTGCCCGCTTTCTCCTTCTTCCATCTGGGCGACGCCTGGGAGGAGAGCGATGGCACGATCCGCTTCGACGGCGCCTTCGCGTCCGATCCGACCTTCGGCCAGCGCGCCGCGGCCGGGCTGCTGCGCGGCGAGGACATAGCGAGCCCGCAGCCCGTCCTGACTCAGGTGGTGCTCCGCCCCACCGGCCGCGCGGAGCTCGTCCGCTCCGGCGTTGAGGCGGAATTCCCGGCGAGCGACAAGCGCCGCTCCGGCCGGGCCCGCAGCGCGACCATCCACGTCACCCATTATCGCGGGCCCTTCGCGCATGGCGTCGGGATCTGGGACTGGGCGAGGGGGCGCGAGGCGGCGTTCGATTTCGGCGATCACCAGCTGGTCGAGGAATTCCTGTTCGCGCCGCGCGGCGACGGCGAGCGCGACGGCTGGCTGATCGGCACGACGCTGAATCTCGCCCGCCGCGCGACCGAGCTCCACCTGATCGACGCGGCCCAGGTCGCGGCGGGGCCCGTGGCCAGCTGGCGGGCGAGCCTGCCGCTGCCCATCACCTTCCACGGCTGCTTCGTCTGAGGGCGCTGGCGGGGGCGGGCGGCGGGCCCTATGACGGGCGGATGAAGCCGATCCTCCCCGCCGCCGCTCTCCTCCTCCTGCTCGCCGCCTGCGGCAGCGGCGGACCGGACAATGACGGCGCCCCCGCCGCGCCCGCCAACGGGGCCGCCCCAACGCCGCCGGCCAATGGCGCCACCTCCGCCCCGGCGCCCGCCGACGCGCCGGCCGGGAGCTTCGCCGCCTATCTGCCGGCGCCGGGCAGCCACCAGGCCCGGGCCATGGCCCTCTCCGTCCCGGCCGAGGCCCGGGCGCTCGCGCAGCGGATGACGGCGGCGATCCGCGCCAACGTCCAATGGTACCAGGCCTATGCCGCGCAGTATCCCTCGGGCGAGTTGCCCTGGCACGCCAATCTCGGGATCAGCGAGGCGGAATATCGCCGCTTCCTCGTCCTCACCAACCAGATCGGCCTGAGCGAGGTCGGCCGCGTGACCTTCACCGTCGTGCGCCGCGCCGACGGCGGCCTCGCCCTTGCCACCGGCGGCCCGGCCGCGCCGCTCAACGGCGTCGTCGTCTATCCCGACCGGAACCGGGTCGAGACGCCGCTCGGCCAGCTCACCACCGCCGCGCCCGCCGCCAACCGTCAGGAGAATTCGCCGACCGGGCCCTGGCAGGGCGTGCGCTGGAGCAATCTCGGCAGCTCGCCCCATTCGACCCGGCGCGTCGCTTTGTCCTTCGGCCGGCGCGCGCAGGGCGACATGCTGATCTTCTACGATTACGGCCCGACCGACGCGGAGAGCGTGATCCTCCTTTATCCCGCCGCCGGGCCGCCGGCACTGGCGCGGTGACCGCCCTGATCGGCCCGCTGGCGCTGCTCGCCGCCGCCCTGTTCGCGGGCGCGGCGCTCTACGTCAGCGTGGCCGAGCATCCCGCCCGGATGGCGCTCGCCGACGACGCGGCCGCCCTGGCGCAGTGGCGGCCGAGCTATGCGCGCGGCAAGCTCATGCAGGGCGGGCTGGCGCTGGCCGGCGGCCTGCTCGCCTGCTGGGCCTGGTGGGAGAGCCGCGACTGGCTCTGGCTGGGTGGCGGCATTCTGCTGCTTGCCAACTGGCCCTTCACCCTCCTCGCGATCATGCCGGTCAATCGCCGGCTGGAGGCCGTGCCCCCGGGATCCGGCGACGCCGGGAGCCGCGTCCTGCTGGCGCGCTGGGGCCGGCTCCACGCGATGCGGAGCCTGCTCGGAGCGCCGCCGCCCTGATGATGCTGTTCGCGCTGGCGGCGCCGCCGCTGCTGGTCAGCCAGGCGATGGACGATTGCTGCCTGCCGCGAAACGAGAGCTGACCGACGCCGAAAGGGGAAGACCGATGTCGAACGCGAATGTGGAGTTGGTGCAGGCCATCTACCGCGGCCTCGCCACCGGGGACGTGCCGGCCGTCGTCGCGCGGATGAGTGCCGACATCGAGTGGAACGAAGCCGAGAATTTCCCTTATGCGGACCGCAATCCCTATCGCGGGCCGGAGGCGATCCTGGCCGGCGTCTTTGCCCGGCTCGGCGAGGAATGGGACGGCTTCGCCGCTCTGCCCGACGAATTTCTCGGCGATGCCGACGCGGTGGTCGTGCTCGGCCGCTATCGCGGGACCTATAAGGCCACGGGACGGGCCCTCGACGCGCAATTCGTCCATGTCTGGCGCGTGGAGGACGGCAAGGCGGTCGCCTTCCAGCAATATACGGACACGCTGCAGTCGGCGCGGGTCACCGAGCGACGCGGCGCCTGACCGGCGCCGGCCGGCGGAACCCGAGGCCCCGGCGGCGCTTTATCTCACCCGGACGCCGGCAGCCCCGGCCTTCCGGAGCGTCTGGCGCATGCCTCGGCGCTCCGACCCGCGACGCCAGAAGAGAGGAATGGAGACATGAGGAAAGTGGCGACCTTGCTTGCCGCGGCCGGCCTGTTCGCGCTGGGCGCCTGCAACAACACGCCCGCGGAGAATGCCGCCGACAATGCCCGTCAGGCGGCCGACAATGTGGCCCAGGATTTCGAGAATGCGGCCGAAGCGACCCGCGACGCGGCCGCCAACCGGATCGACGCGATCGGCAACGCGGCCGAGAATACCGCCGATGCCCTCGAGAATCGCGCCGAACGCGTCCGCGACGCCGCCGAGAACAGCGCCGACCAGATCGAGAATGCCGCGCGGGGCCGCTGACGCCTCTCCGCCTGTCTGCTTTTCCTCGGGCGCCCCTGTGTGGGCGCCCGTTTTCTTTTCGCCCGACGCCGCCCCGGTTGCCTGGCCGACTCTCCCTCGAGAAGCGGCATGTCAGCGAATATGGTAAATAATAAATTAACTAATACTATGATCAGTACTTGATTGAAACTTATGACTACGGTCCGGTAATTTAAAATGATCGGAAAACTTGAGCAAAGTTGTGGAACCAATACTGTCATACATTAGTTTGGCGCATGTGGAGGGTGTGTTGGGCGAAGGAGAGGCCGATGCTGGCCGACAATCAGTTTCCGATCGGGGAGAAGTCTTCCAGGCTCCCCATCGACCTCGAGCGGAGGGAAGACACAAGGTTCCATACTGTTCTGCGGGTGGCGCAGGTCACGCGCGAACATGACGTGGGGCTCTGGCGGGTCCGCAATATGTCCGACCGTGGCATGATGCTGAGCACGCGGGTGCAGGTCGTGCCGGGCGAGCAGGTGCGGGTGAGCCTCTCCGACAATGTCTCCATCCCCGCGCGGGCCGTCTGGTGGGACGGCGAGCGCTGCGGCGTCGCCTTCGACGAGCCGATCGACTGCGCGGCGATGCTCGAGGCCCTGGTCGTCGAGCAGAAGGGATCGCGCTACCGGGCGCCGCGCCTGAACGTCGCGACCCGCGCCATCGCCTATTGCGACAAGGGTCTGCACACGGTGCGCGTCTACAACATGTCGCATTATGGCGCGGCCTTCTTCCATGACGGCTGCTTCCGCGAGGGGATGGCCGCCAAGCTCCATTTCGAAACCGGCGAGGATTATCGCGGGGTCGTGCGCTGGGCGGAAGACGGCCGGGCCGGCCTCTATCTCACCGAGCCGATCCCCGGTCCGCGCCTCGAAAGCGCCAACCGCTTCTAGGGAGTCCGGGGCGGGGCGCCTTCGACGGGCGTCCCGTCCGGCCGGATCGCCGTGGCGAGCCAGGCGCGGCGGCGCGCGCCCAGCAGGCTGGCGAAGCCGACGATCAGGCTGACGAAGCCGGTGAATCCCGCCAGCGCGGCCGTGATATAATAAGGCTCGCGCCGGGCGAGGTCGCCGGTCTGCAGCACATAATGCGGGCTGGCCACCGCCATGCCGCGGCTGCGCAGCTCGGCCAGCGCATCCGCGGGCAGGCCGTTCTCGACCAGATAGCCGGTCTGCTCGGGCAGGAAGGCCTGCAAGGTGGTCAGCGCCTCGGGGCCGGGCGTGTTGCGCTCGACGAACAGGCGGAGCGGCGCGTCCTTGGCCTCGCCGTCGAGGCGGAAGCCGGCATAGAAGATGATCCGCTCATCGGCGCCGCGTTGCAGATAACGCACCCGCGCGGCGACATCGTCGGCGCCGCGGAGCCTGACCTTGGTCTCCGGCACCTGGCCGCCGACCAGTCGGGTCGCGTCGATCGGCTCGGCGGGCTCGCTGCCGTCCGGCAGGGTCTGCGAGATCGCGAAGGCGCCGCCGCCGATCAGCACCAGCACCAGGCCGGCGAGCATCGTATAGCGGGCCGCGCGCCCCGCCGTGCGCGCCTGGGCGGCCGGGCTCGACGCCTCCGCCGCCTGGCGCAGCCGGCCGCGCCAGCCGAGATAGGCGAGCGCCGGCGCGGCCAGCAGCAGGCCCGGCAGGATCGCGGTCCATTTCTTGTAGTAGCCGTCCCATTGCGCGATCTGCAGCTCGGCCAGCCAGCGATAGAGACCCGCATAGGCGAAGGCGCCCCAGAGCATGTAGCCGAACACGACCAGCAGCCAGAGGCAGCTCAGGGCGATCCAGAGTTTGTGCCTGCCGTCGCTCATGCGGTCCTCGCCTCTCCCGCGCGACCGATGGGCAATGGCAAAGGCGGCGTCAATCCCGCGCGCTCCCGGCCGTTTCAGAAGGCGCGGTGATAGCGCTCATTGCCGATGAAGCCGAGGCGGCTGATGCCGGCGAAGCGGATCTTCGCGAGGATCTGGTCGATCCAGCCATAACGCGACTCGCTGTCCGGATTGAGCCGGAGCTCGGGCGTCGCCGGATCGGCCGCGAGCTGCAGCAGGCGCGACGGCAGCTGGTCCGCGGGCAGCGGCGCCCCGTTCCAGGCGAGACCGCCGTCGGCGGCGATGTCGAGCTGGTGATAGCTGCGCTCCGGCGCCCGCTCGGGCCGCGGCTGCGGCACGTCGAGCGGCACCTCGTGCGTGGCGACGGGGATGGTGATGATGAACATGATGAGCAGCACCAGCATCACGTCGATCAGCGGCGTCGTGTTGATCTCGGTGACCGGGCCGGGTTCGGCGGCGGCGCGAACCAGGCCGAAGCGCCTTTTCCTGGGCGCGGGGCCCCGGTGACGGGACGGGAGGATGGACGGTCCGGCGAACGCCGGGACTGGGGTCGCATCGGTCATGGCCATGTCACTCTCCCTGCTGCGCGACTGCGGGCCTCGCTTAGCGTCGCTAATGATTGCGGGGACCGAACTGTTAGGATCCTGTGGATAACTCCGAATCTGCCTCCGTCGATAAGTTATAGTATATCATTTCATATTGAATGCAAGGCGCTTACGCCGCCGCCGCGCCTGTGCCATGATCGCGGCCGGGAGAATGCGCATGACCGACCGTACGGGCGAGGGTCCCAACCACAATG
>DATJUQ010000026.1:0-33224 GCA_035502235.1 Allosphingosinicella sp. | reverse complement strand
TGTCTCGCTGGGCGCCGACGGCCGGCTCGCGCCGGCGGGCGACCTGCTGCGCGGCGAGCGCACCGGCCAGGGCTATCGCTGCGAGGTCTCCTGCATCGACTGGTACGGCAACAGCCGGCCGATCTTCACCGGCGGCCGGATCTTCGCGCTGACCGGCACCGAGCTGATCGAGGGCGCGATGGAGAGCGGGGGGATCCGCGAGACCCGCCGGCTCGACATCGCGGCGGCAAGCGCGCGGCGGCGGCGCTGACCCTTCATTCCGTTCATGCAATCGTCAGCGAGCCGGTCCTAGCCTTCGGCCAGATGTGCGAGGGAGGACTGCGATGGGCTTCTGGCGCAACCTGACGATCGCGGCGGCCTGCCTGGCCGGCGCCGTCCCGGCCACGGCGCAATATGTCGGCAATGGCGGACGGGCCCCGATGACCCCCGAGCAGAAGGCGGCGGCCGAAGCCGCGCTCGCCCCCTTCACCAGCCCGACGCTGACCCGCTTCCGGAGCGAGGAGGAGTTCCGCCGCTATCTCGGCGCGGTGCTATCCAGCGGCCGCGCGCGCGGCCTGTGGTGGGCCTCGTCCGGCCATATCCAGTTCGCCCAGGCCGGCCAGTCCGACGCGGTCGAGCCGATCTGCCCCGACGGCGATCCCGCCTGCGCGGCGCCGCCGGGCGAGGTGAACGACGGCGCGGACAGCATAGTCGTGACCGCGCAGGGGCGCAGTTCGCCCGCCCGCGCCGCCTCGACCCCCGCGTCCCGCCCGAGCAACGCCAACATCACCAACAACCAGATGCAGGGCGTGGACGAGGGCGATATCGTCAAGCAGATCGGCCATTATCTGCTCGTCCTGCAGGACGGGCGGATCTTCGTGATCGACACCAGGGCGCGGGGCGGCCGGCGGCTGGCGCTGGCCGAGCGGATGAACGTCTATCGCGATCGCGCCCAGCATATGTGGTATGACGAGATGCTGGTCTTCGGCGACCGCGTCCTCATCACCGGCTATTCCTATCAGCAGCAGGCGACCGAGCTTTCGGTCTTCCGGCTCGACATGGCCTCGGGCCGGCTGAGCCGGCAGGGCGTCTTCTACATGTCGTCCAACGATTATTACAGCTCGACCAATTATGCCTCGCGGCTCGTCGGCGACAATCTCGTCGTCTACACGCCCTTCTCCGTCCATGCGATGACCCGGCCCAACTTTCGCTGGCCGATGGTGCGCCGCTGGGTCGACGGCGAGGACCGGCTGGCCGCCGACCGCCGCAGCCGGCCTCTGTTCGACGCGGGCCAGATCTACCGGCCGGTGCGGGACGGCGGCGACATGCCCACCGTCCACACCGTTTCGGTGTGCCCGCTCGGCGACGTCGGGCCGGGCCGCGAACTCGCCTGCCGAAGCAGCGCCTTTGTCGGCCCGAGCCAGGCGCAATGGTATGTGACCGAGCAGGACGCCTATCTGTGGACGAACGACGCCAACCAGGTCGGCGCTGCGGCGGGGACGTGCGGGGCGCCGCCGGCTTATGCCGCGGAGGATTATGCGCGGGCGGTGCTGTTCCGGGTGCCGGTGGACGGCGCGGCGCCGCTCGTCGCCGCGACGCGGGGCGTGCCGCCGGACCAATTCTCGCTCGATGCGCGCAACGGCCATTTCCGGGCGCTGGTGCGCGGCGGCGCGATCGCCTGCCGCGGCGGCCAGCCGGAAGCGCGGCTCGCCTTCCTCGATCTGCCCCTGCGCCGCTTCTCGTCGACGCTCGCCGAGGTCGGCGGCGACCGCTACACGGCCATGCCGGGCGTGAAATCCGCCAATATCGCCAACCGTTTCACCGAGACGCATCTCGTTTATGGCAGCGTCGGCATGAGCAGCCGCGGCTTTGCCGAAAACAGCATGCCGCCGGCCTATGTCGTGCCGGTCGACCGGCCGGCGGGGGTGCGGGCGATTCCAGTGCGCCACACGGTGATCCGCGCCGAGCAGGCGGGCAGCGACATCGTCGTCACCGGCTATCGCAACCAGCGCGGCCTGATCGTGACCCTGATCGATCTCGACGGCAATCCGCGCATCGCGGACCAGGTGCAGCTCGTCCAGCGCTTCGAGGCGGAGGGGCGAAGCCACGCCTTCAACAGCCTGATCGAGGCGGACGGCAGCGGCGTCATGGGCCTGCCGACGATCGTGCGCGAGGGCTGGTCGAGCCGCGCGGCCTGGCGGAGCAGCGCTTCGGACCTTTCCTATCTCACCGTTGACACGCGCGGCCGGCTGCGCCCGGTCGGCGAGCTGGAGCGGCGGTTCGACTATAGCGACGAGGGCAGCGGCGGCGTCGCCGGCTATACGTGCGAGGTGTCGTGCATCGACTGGTACGGCAACAGCCGGCCGATCTTCACCGACGGGCGGGTATTCGGCCTGACCGGGACCGAACTGATCGAGGGCCGGATCCGGGGCGGCCAGATCCACGAGGTGCAGCGGCTGAACATCGCTCTGTCGCGGCCGCCTCAGCTGGCGGCGAGATAGGCGTCCAGCCGCGCGAGATGCCGGGCCCTCGTCTCCTCGTCGAGAAAGGCGCCGAGGAAGGAGTTGCGCGCGAGCGTCGCCACCTGCGCCCGGTCCAGGTTCCGGCCGGCGGCGGCGGCGCGGTAATTGTCGTTGATATAGCCGCCGAAATAGGCCGGGTCGTCCGAGTTGATCGTCGCGCGCAGGCCGAGTTCCAGCATCCGGTCGATCGGATGGGCGTCGATCGAGGCAACGTTGCAGAGCTTCACGTTGGAGAGCGGGCACACGGTGAGCGTCATCCGCTCCGCCGCCAGCCGGGCGGTCAGCGCGTCGTCCTCGAGGCTGCGATTGCCATGGTCGAGCCGGTCGATCTTCAGCACGTCCAGCGCCTCGTGCACATAAGCGGGCGGCCCTTCCTCGCCGGCATGGGCGACCCGCTTGAGGCCGAGCGCCGCCGCCGCCTCGAACACCCGGGCGAACTTGCTCGGCGGATGGCCGAGCTCCGAACTGTCCAGGCCGACCGCCTCGATCCGGTCGAGCCAGGGCCTGGCCTGCTCCAGCGTGGCGAAGGCGGCGTCCTCGTCGAGATGGCGGAGGAAGCAGAGGATGAGCCTGGAGGTGATGCCGTGCGTCGCCTCGGCCTCCGCCATGCCGGCGAGCAGGCCGTGCATCACCGTGTCGAACGAGATGCCGCGGTCGGTATGGGTCTGGGGATCGAAGAAGATCTCGGCATGGACGACGTTGTCGGCCGCGATCCGGTCGAAATAGGCCGTGGCGAGATCCTTGAAGTCCGCCTCGGTCCGGAGCACGTCCGCGCCCTGATAATAGATGTCGAGAAAGTCCTGCAGGTTGGAGAAGCTGTAGGCCGCCCGCACCGCCTCGACGCTGTCGAACGGGATCGCCACCCCGTTCCGCTCGGCCAGCGCGAACATCAATTCGGGCTCCAGGCTCCCCTCGATATGCATGTGCAGTTCGGCCTTGGGCAGGCCGGCGATGAAGCTGTCGAGATCGGTCATGGCGGGAGGCTAATCCTCTCGCGAGGGAAGGCAAGGGGCGCTTGCCTGAACGTGCATTTTCAATAGCCTGCGGAGGCGGAAAGGGAGGTATCATGCGGCAGCTTCGCGCGGTGGCGGTGACGGCGGCGATGCTCGTCGCAACTGGCTGCGCCACCCCTTATTATGCGCCCGATTTGCCGCCGGAACGCGCCGCGGTCGAGCGGCGCTCGGCCGACCGCGCGCTCGCCCGCTGGACCCCCGGCCGGCTGGAGCGGTTCGCCGATGAAGCGGAATTCCGCCGTTACCTCCGCGCCGCCCGGCGCGCCGCCGTGGCGCGGGGGCTCTGGTGGGAAGGTGTCCGCCACCGCGGGAATCCGGACAGCCAGGAGGTCGTCGTGACCGGCTCGCGCGTTCCCGCGCGCAACGCCTCGATCACCAACGTGCAGGAGGCCGGGGTCGACGAGGGGGACATCGTCAAGCAGATCGATCGCTTCCTGATCGTCCTGCAGGACGGCCGGCTCTTCGCCGTCGACACGGGCGCGGGCCGGGGCGCCCCGCTTCGCCTCACCGACCGGATGAACGTCTATCGCCAGGTGCCGCGCGACCGCGCCCGGGGCGTCTGGTATGACGAGATGCTGGTGTTCGGCGACCGGATCGTCGTCACCGGCTATTCCTATCCGGAGCGGGCGTCGGAGCTCTCCGTCTTCCGGCTTGACGAGGCCGGGCGCTTCACGCGCGAGGGCACCTTCTTCCTCGCGTCCAACGATTATTATGACCGGCGCAACTATGCGACCCGCCTCGTCGACGGGAACCTGCTGATCTATACGCCGCTGGCGCTGAACGAGGTCGATCCCGGCCGGCCGATCCCCTGGCCGTTCATCCGGCGCTGGCGGCCCGGCGGGGCCGTGCCCGAGCCGGACAGCGACGTGGAGGCGGCGCGCCTGCACCGCGCGCGGCCCGCGGGCCGGCCGCTGTTCGCGGCGACCGACATCTACCGCCCGCTCGTCGCCACGCTCGAGCCGACCGTCCACAGCTTCACTTTGTGCCCGCTCGGCCCGGACAGTGCCGGCGAAGCGCTGAGGTGCCGGACGACCGCGATCGTCGGCGGCGCCTGGCACCGTTATTATGTCTCGCCCGCCGAGGCTTTCCTGGTCACCGGGCCTGGCGCGGACGACCTTGCCGACGAGGCGACCCAGGCGGGGGATCCCGCCTGCGGCCGGGAGCGGCCCGCCCTCGCCGATGTCTGGCCGACGCAGATCTACCGGATCCCGTTCGGGGGCGGCCGCCCGGGCGTCGTCGCGGTCCGGGGCGCTCCGTTCGATCAATTTTCGATGCAGGCCCGCGGCGGGCATTTCCGGCTGCTGGTGAATTGGGGCTCGGTCCGCTGCGGCAGCGAATATGTCGAACGCGCGCCGCCGACCCATTTCACCTTTCTCGACGTGCCGCTTGCCAGCTTTTCCGAGGTCGCGCGGGAAATGAGGCCCGAGGCCTATACCGCCTTGCCGTCGCTCGGCGCCGAGGCCGGCATGGTCGCCGACCGGTTCACCGAGCGCTATGTCGTCTACGGAAGCCTGGGCGAGCGCCGCCTGCGGGACGGCGAGCGGTCCGGGCGAACCTTGATCGGGGTGGTGCCGGTCGACCGGCCCGAAGCGGCGCAGGTGCTCAGCGTCCCGCACAATGTGATCCGCGCCGAACAGGCGGGGGAGAATGTCGTGCTGACCGGCTACCGCAGCAACACCGCCGGCCTCGACCTGTCGCTGATCGACCTCCGCGCCGCGCCGCGCGTCGCCGCCACCCACAGCTTCGAGCGCCGGTTCGAGAGCGAGGGCCGAAGCCACGCCTTCAATGCCCTGGTGGATCGCGACGGCGCGGGGCTGCTGGCGCTGCCGACGGTGCCGCTTGCCGCCGACGGCGAGCGCCGCTCCTATTGGAGCCGGCCGTCCGACATGGATTTCCTGCGCCTGTCGCCGACGGGGGCGCTGGCGGAAGCGGGGCGGCTGGAAACCGGCATGCCGGAACGGGCGGACCCCAACGACCACACGGTGCCGGGTTATAGCTGCGAGGTGTCCTGCACCGACTGGTACGGCAATTCCCGGCCGATCTTCACCGACGGCCGCATCTTCGCCTTGCTCGGCACCGAGCTGATCGAGGGGCGGCTGCGGAACGGACGGCTCGGCGAGGTGCAGCGGCTCGACATCGCGCGCGTACCCGTGCCGGGCCGCTGAGCCTCAGGCCAGGCCGAGCAGCCAGCGGGCGAGATTGGCCGGGGCGACGCTTGCGCCCGGCGCGGTGCGGACCAGCTCCGCGCGGTGGGCCATGATCCACTCCAGGCAGGCGCTGCGGCTGGCGAAGCAGGGATAATTGTCCCGCGCGGGGCGGCGATTGGCTTCGTCGATCAGGAAGCGCGCGCCGCGGCGGCAGCCGGGCGCCCCGGGCCAGTCGCGCGTCGGCGCGGTCACGGACGGCACCCACCAGGTCAGCCGCGCGTCGAGGGTCTCGACGTCCGCATGATGCATCGGTCCCGTCCTCTCCAATTCTCTTTTGGCGCATCCTAGCATGGCGCCGCCGGAGGGGAAGGGGCCGGAAAGACGCGGTCTCCGCGAGGGTCCCATGCGCGCCGTATGGGAGGCGGCGCGCATGGGAGGGACGGAAAACAAGGGACCAACCGGGTTTTCCGCCCCTGTCTCGCAGGGCGCCTCAGTAGTTGCGGCGTCCCCGGCCGCAGCGGACGGGGTCGGCCCAATTGCCGCTGTCGCTGTCGGTCTGGCCGGAGCAGCCCCGGCGCCGGCCGCGGCCATTGCCCGCGGGATCGGCGTTGGAACCGGAATCGCCGTCGGTCAGGCCGGTGCGGCCCCGCCGCCCGCCGCCGCGGCCGTTGTTGACCGGATCGGCATAGCGGCCGGTGTCCCGGTCGGTGATGCCGGAGCGCCCCCGATTGGTGCAGCGCCCGTTATTGGCCGGATCGGCGTAGCGGCCGGTGTCGCTGTCGGTGCAGCCCGAGCGCCGGCGGCTGGTGCAGCGGCCGTTGCCGACCGGATCCGAATAGCGGCCGGTGTCGCTGTCGGTGCAGCCGCTGCGCCCGCGCCCCCGTCCCTGGCCGACCGGATCGGCATAGCGGCCGGTGTCGCTGTCGGTGACCTGCGCCAGGGCCGGCGACTCGCCGAGGATGGTCAGCGCGGCCCCGCCGGCGATCGCGCCCCCGGCCACCCGGCCGAGGAACGAACGCCGGGAATATTTCCTGGTGTTCTTCATGTCTCTTCCCCTTGTGTCCAAGCATCGGTGCGCGGCTCCGAGGAGACCGCGCCCGGCCAGACGGGCACGCTCGAGATGTCAGGAGAGGCGTGCCCGCCGGCGGGTCAGGGAAGGGGCGGACCGCGCGCGCCGAGGGCGCCGGCAATGGAAAATACCGGCCGGGGAAGAGCGGGATCGGAAGCGGACGGGATCGCCGCGGGCAAGGCCGCCGCGGGGATGAGCGTCGCGGCGGGCAGGGCCTTCGCCTGACCGGTGCCGCCGGACGCGGGCGTCTGCTCCTGCCGGTCCTTCTCGGGCGCCGAGGCGCGCTGGGGGCCGAGCGAGACGTCGCTGGTGAAGGCGTTGAAGGCGGAGCCGCTGGTCGCGCGCGCGGGCGAACCGAAGGAGCCGAGCGCGCAGGTCAGCACGATGGCAAGCGACAGCCACAGCGAGATCCTGCGTAGCCAGGTGCGCTTTACCGGTCTCAAGCCCTCGTTCCTCGTGCAGCCAACCTCAGAACAGGACGGGCATAACCCGAAAAGGGCGCCGGCGCCAAACGCTATCGGCGCGGCGCCAGCGCTTCGTGCAGGAAGGCGATCTTGCGGCGAAAGGCGATCGCATTGGCATGGCCCTCGTCGGTGAGAATCTTGTCGCGCGGCCGCGTGGACTGGATCTCGTAGGCGTGGACCGGAAAAGTGCCGTCACCGCAGATCTGGTGGCCGGCGCGCGGGAAGGTCAGCGCCTCCGCCTGGCCGCCGCGGCCCGCCCGCCGCATCGTCGTGACGATCGCGCGGCTCATCGCCCCCGACGCCCACACTTCGTCGCGGTCGCCGCCGAGCAGCAGCAGCCGGGCCCGGCTGCGCTCCACCGGGATGCGCGCGGCGGCGGCCTCGCGCGGACGGTCGCGGCGGGAGCGGACGTAGCGCTCGGTATTGTCGAAGAAATTGTCGGGCCTGAAATCGCCGTCCGCGTCGACCCAGGGATGGAGCGGGACGTAGGGCAAAGGCGTGTCCGCGCGGCTCCACGAGGACGCCTGGCCGGCCGGGGCATGGGCGGTATCGCCCTCCCAGACAACGTCGCTCGGCACGCAGCCGACCGCGGCGCGCACCCAGTCATAGGTGGCGGCGCCCACCATCGCGAATTCGGCGCCTTTGCTGTTGCCGATCAGGCCGATCCGGTCCGCGTCCGCTTCCGGCCGGGTGGCGAGCCAGTCGCGCGCCTGCTGCAGCATCTCGACCGGCGTGTTGGTGTGGAAGTCCGCCACGCCTTCGGTCGCCTGCTGCCAGGGGCGGCGATGATAGAGGAGCGCGAGCGTGGTGAAGCCCTGCTCCGCGAAGCCGAGGGCGGCCTCGCGCGCGCGGCCGACATCGGCGCCCTCGCTGCCGTGCATGAAGATCAGGGTCGGCAAGGCGCGCGCGCCCGGCGGCGCCGCGAACACGCCGACCAGGCCGGGCCGCTGGACGCGGGCGAGGAAGGTGCCCGGCCGCATGGGCGCGAAGGCGAGGGCGGCGGCGAGCGTCTCGCCATTGCCGCGTTGCGCTCGGAAATCGACGCGCCGTTCCTCGAGCGCCGTCTCCGCCGGGGTCGCGGCGGCGGTGGCGGCGTCGCGCACGACCGGATCGTCGGCAAGCCGCATCGACCAGAACAGGCCGAGCCCGTCCGCCATCGGATAGGTGCCCGCCAGCGGGCGCGCGCGCTCGACCGCCACCGTGCCGCGCCGGTCCGCGCGGAAGTCCGCCCAGCCGTGCATGACGCGCAGTCGCATGCTCCATTGCCCGGTCGCGGGATCGCGCTCGGAGCGGCTGAACCGGCGCCAGCTGTGGATGCGGATCCGCTCGCCGGGCCTGAGTCCGTTGACGATGAGGTCGGCCGTCTCGCCCGGGCGGTAGACCGGCCGGACGCTCAACGTCGCGGCGGCGGCCGGTGCGGCGGCAATGCAGATCGTCGCAAGCACGATTGCGAAGCGGACAAAGCTCATGGACAATCCTCCCGTGGAACCGGCCGGAGCGTGGCACGCGCCGCACGGGGCCGACGGATTAATCCGCGAAGCGGGGTGACGGGCGATGAACGGACTTGGTGCACGATTAATGGACAGGCGCCTGCTGCCGGCACCGGTCTGGCTGGCGGGAATCGGGCTGCTCTGGCTCGCCTATCTGCTGCTCTTCATCGCCGCCTCGCCGGCGCGGCTCGGCGCGGCGGTGGTCGACGCCGCAGTCAACGTGCTGCCGCTGCTGGCGCTGACGCCGGGCATCGACTGGCTGGTCCGCGCCCGCCTGCTCGGCCGTCCGACGCGGCTGCAGGCGGCCTTGCTCGCCGCGGCGGCGCCGTTGTTCGCTTTCTGCTGGTATGGCGGGATCCTGGTGCTGCAGGCGCTGCAGCGCGCGCTCGAGGGCGGGCGGCTGGAGATCATCGGCTTTTCCGGGCTCGGGCTCGGCTGGCAGATGTTCCAGGGGCTGGTGCTCTACGCGGCGGTCGCCGGCATCGCCTATGCAAGGGCGTTCGCGGCCGTCGGCGCCGCGCGCGGCGAGGGCAATGCGCCGCCGCCGCTGGAGCGCTATCTGACCCGGATCGGCGACGCGATCGCGCCGGTGGACGTCGCCGACATCGTCTCGATCAGCGGCGCCCAGGATTATTCCGAGGTCGCGACCGCGCACGGGCGGCATCTGGCGCGGCTCAGCCTGGGCGAGTTCGAGCGGCGGCTCGATCCGGCGCGCTTCATCCGCATCCACCGCTCGGCGATCATCAATCTCGCGCGGCTGGAACGGGCGGAGCCGGCGGGCAACGGCCGGCTCACCGTGCTGCTCCACAACGGCGACAGCCTGCAGACCAGCCGGGCCGGCGCGCGGCGATTGCGCGAGCTGCTCTACTGAGCCGGGCGGGCGAAGCGCCGGCGCGAGTTTAATCCATGCTCTAGCAATATCCGCGACACGGGCTTATCTCTGCTCCGTAACGGAAGAGCGCGCACCTTTTATGTCCTTCGGCTTGTTAGCCTATCTCGACTCGATCAAGGCACGCGATCCGGCGCCGCGCTCCCGCTGGGAGATTTTGCTCTATCCCGGCGTCTGGGCGCTCTTCTATCACCGCATCGCCCACTGGCTGTTCGAGGGGAAGCTCTTCTTCCTCGCCCGCCTGGTGAATCACTGGTCCCGCTTCCTGACCGCGATCGACATCCATCCGGGCGCCAGGATCGGCAGGAATTTCTTCATCGACCACGGCTTCGTGGTGATCGGCGAGACCGCGCAGATCGGCGACGACGTCACCATCTACCAGCAGGTGACGCTGGGCGGCACCAACCCCACCAACGGCGAGGCCGGCAAGCGCCACCCGACCATCGAGGACGGCGCGATCATCGGCTCCGGCGCCAATGTGCTCGGCCCGATCACGGTCGGCGCCAAGGCCCGGATCGGCGCGAACAGCGTGGTGACTCGGGACGTGCCGCCGGGCGCGACCATGGTCGGCATTCCGGCCCGCTCCACCCTGGTCGATGCCGAGCAGAGCTCGTCCAGCTTCCTGCCCTACGGCACGCCCTGCACGCAGATGTTCGATCCGGCGACGCAGAAGCTGGAAATCCTGCAGTGCGAGCTGGAGCAGCTCAGGGCGCGGATCGCGGAGTTGGTCGAGGAGCGCGCACAGGCGAAGGAGCAGCCCGCCAAGCCCCGCCGGCGCGCAAGCAGCGGAGACCGGGCCTGATGGGCACGGTCCTCCCATTTCCGCAGAAGGATGCGGGAGGACAACAGCAGCAGACCGGTTTCACCCGTTTCGAGCTCAACCGGATCGTCGATCTCTATGGCCGCATGGTCGCCGCCGGCCTGTGGAAGGATTATGCGATCGCCTTCGGGCCGGACGCGGCCGCCTTCTGGGCCTTCCGCCGCACCGCCGAAAATCCCGAGGTGAAGATCGAAAAGCGCCCGGCCTTGCGCAGCCGCCAAGGCATGTGGGCGCTGATCGGCGAGAACGGGCAGGTGCTGAAGCGCGGCCATGAACTCGGCCCGGTGCTGGCGCCGCTGGAGCGCCGGCTGCTGAAGGTGGTGGCCGGTTAGCTCTTTTTCGCCGCGGCGGGCGACGACCAGAAGAGTCCGGCCAGGATCAGCGCGAGGCTGAGCACCGCGATCGCGATCCAGCCCGCGCCGATCTGCGGCACGAACAGGTCCGGCGCGAGATATTCGCGCGCCTTGCGCAGCAGCCGGGCGGCGAGCCTGCCCTGCGGCGCCGTCGTCGCGGTGAACAGGGCGCGGGCGCCGAGCGCGATGGCGACGGGGCCGAGCAGGCCGACGAGCCCGATCCCGATCCTGGTCCAGCGCCCGGCGAGGCCGCGCCATTCGAGCAGGATCAGGGTCACGGCCAGAGCGGGCACGACATAGAGGAAGTGGAACAGCCAGAGGCCCGTTTCCATATTCACGTTCACCGGCGCGTAGCGGCCGAGCGACGAGGCGGTGCTGACCACGTTGAACAGATTGGCGGTGATCGGGCCGAGCGTCAGGAACGGCAGGAAGCAGGCGATCAGGAGCAAAAGGGCGATGGGAAGGCCCGGCCGGTCGGCGAGAAACGGCCCGGGCGCGGCGATGATGTCGTCGGGCAGGGCGTAGACGGCCACGGCCATATCGCCCTCGGCATCGAAATCGACCCGGTCGCCCGCTTTCGGCGGCGAGTCGCCGCTCCACGCCGCGGCGGCGATCGTGTAGCGCCGGCCGTCCTCGCCGCGCAGCACGCCGCCGGTTTCGGAGTCGAAGCTCAGGATGGTGCCGATCATCGCCCTGCTTTTCACGGGCGCGGCGGCGCGGTCAACCGTGCCGGTCGCCTCTTGCGACGCCGGGCGGCGGGAAAGCGACCGGAGGGGCCGCCGCGCGGGCGGCCCCTCCGGCAGGCAGGCTTATTCGAAGGTCTGGCCTTCGTTCTGCGTGTGGCTGGTCGGCGGGACCTTGCCGGCGAGCGGCGCGGCGAGGCCGCCCAGCGCGCCGCGGATCTGCGTCCAGAACATGCCGAGCACGACCAGGATCACGCCGACGATCAGCACGGTCAGCATGATGCTGTCCGTCGAGCTGCCGCCGCCCATGCCGTAGGGCGAATAGCCGCCATAGGAGCTGCCATAGTCGCCATAGCCGCCGCCATAAGGCGAATAGCCGCCCCGGTCGCCGCGGATCAGGGTGTAGAGGCCGGCGCCGAACGGCCAGGCGGCGCCCAGCACCCAGACGCGCCGGTCGAATACGAGGCCGGCGAGCACCGCCACGATGAACAGGACGATCGCGCCGATCGCCGCGCCCTGGGAAATGTAACCCTGGGTCAGGCCGATCAGGCCGGACAGGCCGATCAGGGTCTCCCAAGCCGCGGTCATGTGCAGCCAGAAGGCGATGTCGGCCTTGCGGCTGGTGCGGTGGATGTCGCGCGCCTCCCAGATCTGGGCGTAGAAGAGAGTGCCGAGACCGATCAGGGTCAGCACCAGGAAGGCGACGGTGCCTTCCGGATCGTTCGACGCGACCAGGCTGAGCAGCGACATCAGGGCGATGGCGCCGGCGCCCGCGATGAGCGAGATGGCGACGGGCTCGTCGAACCTCTTCCAGTGCATGAAGGCGACCCCGGCCGCGACCAGGGCGCTGATCATGCTGACGATCTTGCCCGTCTCCGGGCCGCTGCTGGAGCCGAGCGCCTGGGCGGCGAGCAGCATCACCGTGAAATAGGTGCTGTAGACCAGCACGAAGGCGAGGGTGATCCCGGTCAGGGCCAGCCGCTTCTTCGCCACGAAATATTCGGACAGGCCCCAGCTGGCCAGGCCGATGAGCAGCGGGATGAAGAAGGACGGCCCTCTGCCGACCTCGATCTTGCTGCCCAGCCAGCCGAGTCCGATGATCAGGACGATCGACGAGGCAAAGACGTAATAGTCGTTGAACCCCTGCAGCCAGCGGACATGTTCCTCGTCCGCGGTCGGCGTGCCGGTGCGTCTGGCGACGAAATTGCGCAGGCTCGCGGCCTGGTCGGCGGTGAGCGCGCCGCTCGCTACCGCTTCTTCGATATCGCTGTGGCTATACATTCGGACGTCCTCCCCCTTTGGTTCACATCCAGGGCACCTGTTTCACACGACTATGCGGGTCGGTCAACGCGGCTGACGGGGAGGAGCGTCCGGTTTCCGGGCGGTTACTGGCCCTGCAGGCGCTGCATGATCGTCATCGCCTGTTCGGCGCCGGACTGGGGGACGGTCTCGCCCGCCCGGTCGGTGATCTCGGCATATTGCGCGGCCACCGCCTCGGGGGTCGGCTCGGCCAGCACCGCGCCGCGGGTGAGCGTGACATAGGCGGCCTGGACGACGCCGGCGCCGGCGCCGAGAATGACGTTGGTCGGCGCGTCCTCGGAGACGAGGAACAAGGCGGCGGGCGCGACCTGCTCGGGCTGGAAGCGCTCCAGCAGCTCCGGCGGGAAGATGTCCTCGGTCATCCGCGTCGCCGCGGTCGGCGCGATCGTGTTGACTCGGACATTGTATTTGGCGCCCTCCAGCGCGAGCGTCTTGGCGAAGCCGGCGAGGCCGAGCTTGGCGGCGCCGTAATTGGCCTGGCCGAAATTGCCGTAGAGGCCGGTGGAACTGGCGGTCATCAGGATGCGGCCATAGGCCTGGTCGCGCATCGTCTCCCAGACCGCATGGGTGGCGTTGGCCGAGCCGACCAGGTGGACGTCCACGACCGCGCGGAAATCGTCCATGCCCATCTTGGCGAAGCTCTTGTCGCGCAGGATGCCGGCATTGTTGATGAGAATGTGGACGCCGCCCCAGGCTTCCTTCGCCTTGGCCACCATAGCCTGCATCTGCGCGAGATCGGTGACGCTGCCGCCGTCGGCCATCGCCTCGCCGCCCGCGGCGCGGATCTCCTCGACCACCGCGGCCGCCGCGTCGCTATGGCCGGTGCCGTCGCGGCTGCCGCCGAGATCGTTGACCACGACTTTGGCGCCGCGCCTGGCAAGCTCGAGGGCATAGGCGCGGCCGAGGCCGCCGCCCGCGCCGGTGACGATGGCGACGCGGTCCGTGAAGCTGATGGTCATAAGCGAAAAATCCCCCAACCGGCTGATCCTTGAGGAGGCCGGTTAGGGGATTATCGCGGCGCCGGAAAGCCCGGCCCGCTTCGCCTTAGCGGCGGCTGCGCCGCTCGTAGGTCTGCACGCAATTGTCGGTGACGGTGCGCGAACAGGCCTGGTAGCTCGGGTCGGCGGGCTGCTGGGCCGGCGGCTGCGACGCATCGGCGACCGGGCCGCCCATGCCGTTCATGCCCGGCGCGTTGTTGAAGCCCGGGGGCGCGGTGGCGGCGTCGGAGATGACGGCAATGCCGCGCGCGTCGCGCTCGGGCGCCGTATTGCCCGGCGCCACCTGCTGGCCGGTCGGCGAGGCGGCCATCGGCTCGGCGGCCGCGGTCGTCGTCATCGCCGGCTCGGCGGGCTGGGTCGCCGGTTCGGCCGCGGCGGTGGGCTCCGCGGGCGTGGTGGTCATGGGGTCGGTCTGGGCAATGGCCGCCGTGCTGGTCAGCAGGGCCGCCGCGAACAGGAACGATTTCATCGATGTCCTCCTTGATATCGCGCCCGAGGGGGAGGGGCGCAAGGCCGCGCGCAAGCCCGCGGTCACGGGGAGCTAAACGTGGATCAAGGAGGAAGTTTCCACGCGGCCCGCCGCAGCCCAGCCCCGGTTCAGCGGTGGCCGTCCGTGTCCAATGCGTAGCCGGCGGAGCGGACGGTGCGGATGATGTCCGCCTGGTGGCCGGCATTGATCGCCTTGCGCAGCCGCCGGATGTGCACGTCGACGGTGCGCAACTCGATCTCGCTGTCCTGGCCCCAGACCGAATCGAGCAGCCGTTCGCGCGAGAAGACGCGGCCGGGATGTTCGAGGAAATGGCGGAGCAGGCGGAATTCGGTCGGCCCCAGCGCGACGGGCGCGCCGCCGCGTTTCACCTTGTGGCCGGCCACGTCCATCTCGATGTCCGCATAGACGAGCTGTTCGCCGACCAGAGCCGGGCGGACGCGGCGCAGCACGGCGGTGGTGCGGGCGACGAGCTCGCGCGGGGAGAAGGGCTTGGTGACATAATCGTCGGCGCCGGTCTCGAAGCCGCGGATGCGGTCGCCCTCCTCGCCCCGCGCGGTGAGCATGATGATCGGCACGTTGGCGGTCTCGGGAATGCGGCGGAGCTGCCGGCAGACCTCGATCCCGCTGAGGCTTTCCAGCATCCAGTCGAGGATGACGAGATCGGGCGGGCTCTCGCGCGCCATGATCAACGCCTCCTCGCCGTCGGGCGTATGCTCGACCTCGAAATCCTCGCGCTCGAAATTGAAGACCAGCAGTTCGACGAGGGCCCTGTCGTCCTCGACGACCAATATCTTGCCTTTAGCGGCCATAAGGGTCGTTCCCGATATCGTCGGCCGCGATGCCGGTCGTGTCGGCGCCCTTGGCGCGGTCGCCCAGATGGCGTCCGGTCGCGGCGAAATAGACCATCTCGGCGACGTTGGTGGCATGATCGCCGATCCTTTCGAGATTCTTCGCGACGAAGAGCAGGTGCGTCGCGGGCGTGATGTTGTGCGGATTCTCCATCATGTGGGTGAGGAGCGCCCGGAAGATGCTGTTGTAGAAATCGTCGACCGCGGCATCGCGCTCGCAGACCATCCGTGCCTTTTCGGCGTCGCGGGCGGCGAAGGCGTCAAGAACGTTGTGAACCATCTCGCCGACGATCCGCGCCATTTCCGGCAGCAGGGAGATCGGCCGGATGCGGCTGTCCTCGATCGAGGGAACGCGCTTGGCGATGTTCTTCGCATAGTCGCCGATCCGCTCGACCACGCCGGCGATCTTCAGCGCCGCGACCACCTCGCGCAGATCGTCCGCCATCGGCGCGCGCAGGGCGATGATCTGCACCGCCTTGCGCTCGATCTCCGCCTCGAGCTCGTCGAGCCGATGGTCGCGCTCGACCACCTTGGCGGCGGCGGCGAGGTCGCGGCGGACGAGCGCCTCCATCGCCTCGCTGATGCCCTGTTCGGCGAGGCCGCCCATCTCGCAGATGGTGCCGCGCAGCGCGTCCAGCTCCTCGTCGAACGCCTTGATCGTGTGGCCCGTCGCCATGTCGAAACTCCAGTCTTCGCCGGCCTCAGCCGTAGCGGCCGGTAATGTAATCCTTGGTCCGCGTCTGGCGCGGATTGGTGAAGATCTCGGTGGTCTCGCCATATTCGACGAGCGTGCCGAGGTGGAAGAAGGCGGTCTTCTGGCTGACTCGCGCCGCCTGCTGCATATTGTGGGTGACGATCACGATCGCATAGCGGCCGCGCAATTCGTGGATCAGCTCCTCGATGCGCGCGGTGGCGATCGGGTCGAGCGCCGAGCAGGGCTCGTCCATCAGGATCACCTCGGGATCGACGGCGATGGCGCGGGCGATGCAGAGCCGCTGCTGCTGGCCGCCGGACAAAGCGGTGCCGCTTTCGTTCAGCCGGTCCTTCACCTCTTCCCAGAGGCCGGCGCGCTTCAGCGAGCGCTCGACGATGGTGTCGAGCTCGGCCTTGCCGGCGGCGAGGCCGTGGATGCGGGGGCCGTAGGCGACATTCTCGTAGATCGACTTGGGGAAGGGGTTCGGCTTCTGGAAGACCATGCCGACCCGGGCGCGAAGCTGCACCACGTCCATCGACGCGGCGTAGATATCCTCGCCGTCCAGCGCGATCTCGCCCTCCACGCGGGCGTTGGCGATGGTGTCGTTCATCCGGTTCAGCGTGCGCAGGAAGGTGGACTTGCCGCAGCCGGACGGGCCGATGAAGGCCGTGACATGCTCGCGGCTGACGTCGATCGAGACGTCGTCGATCGCCTTCTTGTCTCCGTAGAAGACGCTGACGCCGCGCGCGGTCATCTTGGGATTGGTGGTTTCCATGTCCATCACCAGCGTCTTTCGAACTTGTTGCGTAGATAGATAGCCAGCCCGTTCATTGCGAGGAGCAGGACGAGCAGGACGATGATCGCCGCCGAGGTCTTCTCGACGAAGCCGCGGCTGACCTCGTCCGACCAGAGGAAGATCTGGACCGGGAGGAGAGTCGCGGGATCGGAGACGCCGCCGGGCGGGGAGGCGATGAAGGCGCGCATGCCGATCATCAGCGCCGGCGCGGTCTCGCCGAGCGCGCGCGACATGCCGATGATCGTGCCGGTGAGGATGCCGGGCAGAGCGAGCGGCAGCACATGGTGGAAGACGACCTGGATCCGGCTCGCGCCGATGCCCAGAGCGGCGTCGCGGATCGAGGGCGGCACCGCCTTGATCGCGTTGCGGCCCGCGATCACGATCACCGGCATGGTCATCAGCGCCAGGGTCAGGCCGCCGACGATCGGCGCCGAGCGCGGCAGATGCATGACCTGCAGGAAGATGGCGAGGCCGAGCAGGCCGAAGATGATCGAGGGCACCGCGGCGAGATTGTTGATCGAGACCTCGATCATGTCCGTCCAGCGGTTTCGGGGCGCATATTCCTCGAGATAGACGGCCGAGAGCACGCCGATCGGGAAGGCGATCAGCAGGGTGATCGCCATTGTCAGCAGCGAGCCCTTGAACGCGCCCCAGATGCCGACCGCGGTCGGATCGGTGGCGTCGGCGCCGCCGAGGAAGGCGGCGTTGAAGCTCACGCGGCTGCGGCCCTCGCCCTCGAGCTGCCGGTAGCGCGCCTCCAGCTCGGGCGGGCCGTGGCCCTTGGCGGCCTGATCGATGCCGGTCTCGGCGGGCAGCCAGAGCTGGGCGGGCCGGGCGAGCAGGCCCGGATCCTCGCGGAGCGCGTCGCGGATGACGAGCCGGCCGGACGGGGAGAACAAGCGGGAGCCGCGCTCGCCATATTGGGCGTCGGCGGCGGTGCGCATGATCGTCTCGAAATCGATCTGGGCGAGCACATCCTCCGCATTGGGGGCGGCGAGCTGCTGCGGGGTCAGGCGCGCGGCCAGCGGCCGCAGGTCCACGTCGAGCCTGAGCTCGGTGCGGCTGAACCCGCTCATCCCGTTCGCCACCATGGAGACGAGCAGGAAGGCGAGGAAGCCTGCGGAGAGCAGGATCGAGGCCAGCCCGATCAGCTTGAAGCGGCGCTCCGCGCGGTAGCGGCGGCGGATGCGCTTCTGCATCGCCGGATCGCGCCAGTCGGTGGGCGTCGGATCGACGGGGATGGGGGCGGCCTCACTCATAGGCTTCGCGATATTTCTTCACGACGCGCAGGGCGACGATGTTGAGGGCGAGGGTGACGAGGAACAGCACCATGCCGAGGGCGAAGGCGGCGAGCGTCTTCGGGCTGTCGAACTCCTGGTCGCCGGTCAGCAATTGCACGATCTGGGTGGTGACCGTGGTGACGCTGGCGAAGGGGTTGGCGGTGAGGTTGGCGGCGAGCCCGGCGGCCATCACCACGATCATGGTCTCGCCGATCGCCCGGCTGACCGCGAGCAGCACGCCGCCGACGACGCCGGGGAGGGCGGCGGGGACGAGCACCTTCTTGATCGTCTCGCTCTTCGTCGCGCCCATGGCGAGGCTGCCGTCGCGCATCGCCTGCGGCACGGCGGCGATGCTGTCATCGGCCATGGACGAGACGAACGGAATGATCATCACGCCCATGACGAGGCCGGCGGCGAGCGCGGATTCGGTCGAGGCGGGGATGCCGAGGCTGATGCCGAGATCGCGGATCGCGGGGGCGACGGTCAAGGCGGCGAAATAGCCGTAGACCACGGTCGGCACGCCGGCGAGAATCTCCAGGAGCGGCTTCATCCAGGCGCGGACCCGGGGGCTCGCATATTGGGTGAGGTAGATGGCGCTCATCAGGCCGAGCGGGATGGCGACGATCATCGCGATGATCGCGCCGATGAAGATCGTCCCCCAGAAGAGCGGCACCGCCCCGAACGCGCCCTCGGTGCTGCCGGGCGCCGCCGATTGCGGGCTCCACGCGGTGCCGGTCAGGAATTCGACCGGCGAGACCATGGAAAAGAAGCGCACGCTCTCGAAGACCAGGCTGAGGAAGATGCCGAGCGTGGTCAGGATCGCGATCAGGGAGGCGGTGAGCAGCAGCGCCATCACGATCCGCTCGACCCGCGTGCGGGCGCGGAAATGGGGCGAGAGCCGCGTATAGGCGAAGGCGCCGCCGGCGAAGGCGATCAGCAGGGCGATGCCGAGGCCGAGCCAGGTGTAGAAGGAGATGGCGCGCGCATAGACCGGGGCAAGCAGTTGCGCCTGTTCGTGATAGACGCGGATCGAGTCGCCGCTGGCGAGGCCGCGCGCCTCGGCGAGGATGGCGGCGCGCTGCATGTCGAGGGCGGGAAGCGAGGCCGCCTGCTGGCTCTGCAGGACCGTGTCGGCGATCAGCCGTTCGGAGAGGATCGCCCAGAGCGCGACGAAGAGCAGAGCCGGCACGACCGCCCAGAGCGCCACGTACCAGCCATGATAGCCGGGCAGGCTGTGCGGCCGCCGGCTGACGCTCGGCGCGGCTAAGGCCGCCGCCTTGGCGCGCGCCCCGAGCCAGGCGAAGAAGCCGAGCCCCAGGACGAGGAAGGCGATGACGGGCACCGACATCAGTGCAGCCCCGCCCGGTTCATCGCGGGCAGCCTCTGGACGACCGACGCCGCCTGCGCCCGCATCGGGTCCGGCAGCGGGATCAGGCCGCGATCGGTGAGATAGGCGCCCGGGCCCCAGCCGCGCTCGAGCTCGGCGAGGAATTCCCGGAGGCCCGGCACCGCGTCCAGATGCTCGCCCTTCACGTAGATGAAGAGCTGGCGCGCGCCCGGATAGGTGAAGTTCTGGATGGTTTCGGCGGTCGGGGCGACGCCGCCGATCGGGACGCCGCGCACCCGGTCCAGATTCTCCTCCATGAAGGAATAGCCGAGCACGCCGACCGTGCCCTGGTTCTGGGAGACGCGCTGGATCAGGAGGTTGTCGTTCTCGCCGGCCTCGACGAACGCGCCGTCCTCGCGGATCCGGCTGCAGAGGCGGGTCTGGCGCCGCGGGTCGCGTGCCTTCAGCGCCACCATTGCGGGGTCGCTCTCGCAGCCTTTGGTCAGCATGAGCTCCACGAAGGAATCGCGCGTGCCGGAGGTGGGCGGCGGGCCGTAGACCAGGATCGGCACGTCCGGGAGTGACGGATTGACGTCGCGCCAGGTCCGCGCGGTCTGCGGCCGGCCGAACGGCTCGGCGGCGAGCGCGGCATAGACGTCGCGCACGCTGAGGTTGAAGCCGGTCGGGCGCTGGCTGGATTCGATCAAGGCGAGGCCATCGATGCCGACCGGCACCTCGATGATGTGATTGACGCCATTGGCGTGGCAGCGCTCATATTCGCTCTCGCGGATGCGGCGCGAGGCGTTGGCGACGTCGGGGAAGCGCGCGCCGACGCCGGAACAGAAGAGCTGCATGCCGGCGCCGGTGCCGGTGGCCTCGACGATCGGCGCATGGAAGCTGGGCCGGTTCTGGGCGAAGCGCTCGGCGACCGCGGTGGTGAAGGGATAGACGGTCGACGAGCCCACGATCTTGATCTGCTGGCGCGGGCCCTGCTCGCAGCCGGTCAGCGCGAGCATCGCCGCGAGCAGCCCGAGAAGCGGTCGTTTCACCTTGTCCATTGCCCGTTCGCGAATCCCGGAGCCCGGTCGGCCGGGACGGGATTTCACTGCTTCGCTGTCATGACTCTTTGATGACATTGGGGGAGGGACTGGGGACTGGGGAATAGGGACTGGCAGGAGTTGCTGCTACCGTCGTTAAGCCCAGTCCCCAGTCCCCAGTCCCTAAGCCCGCGGCAACGTGACCGACACCGTCGTCCCCGTGCCCAACTCGGACTGGATGTCGAGCCGGCCGCGATGGCGCAGCACGATATGCTTGACGATGGCGAGGCCGAGGCCGGTGCCGCCGACCGAGCGGCTGCGGCCCGGATCGACGCGGTAGAAGCGCTCGGTGAGGCGCGGAATATGATCGGGGGCGATGCCCTCGCCCTTGTCGATCACGCTGACCCGGACCAGCTCCGGCGGCGTCCGCTCCAGCCGGATCCGCACCGGCGAGCCGGGCTTGCCATATTTGAGCGCGTTGACGACCAGGTTGTTCAGCATCTGGCTGAGCTGGATCTCGTCGCCGCTCACCAGCGCGTCGCCCGCCTCGTTCTCGAGCTTGATCGTGCGGCCCTTGGCGAGCGGGCGGACGGCGGCCTTCACCTCCTCGATCAGCGGCACCAGCTCGACCCGGTCGCGCGGCACGGCGAAGCGCTCGGCTTCGATCCGGGAGAGGGACATGAGATCGTCCAGCAGGCCGCGCATCCGCGTCGCCTCGCCGAACATGATCGCCACGAAGCGTTGCCTCGTGGCCGGATCCACCGCCTCCTCATCCTGCAGGGTTTCCAGGAAACCCAGCAGGGTAGCGAGCGGTGTTCTCAGCTCGTGGGAGGCATTGGCGACGAAATCGACGCGCATCTGCTCGGCCGCGCGCTGCTGGCTCTGGTCGGCGAGGCGGACGAGCAGGCTGCCGTCCGGAAGCGGCGCGATGCCGAGCTCCCAGGGCCGGCCGAGCTCGCCAAGCCCCATCAGCTCGATCCGCACCGGCGCGACCGGGCCGTCGCCGGCCAGATGCTCCGCCGCGGCCGGATGGCGCAAGGCGAGGCGGACGTCCGAGCCCTCGATATGGGCGCCGAGCAGGGCCTTGGCCGCCTGGTTGGCGATCGTCACCCGCCGTTCGCGCACGACCAGCAGGGGCTCCTCGAAGGCCGCGACCAGATTCGCCGCCTCGTCCGCCGGCGCGGCCTCCTCGGCGGGCGCGGGCGCGGGCTGGGCGGGCTCGGGCTGGCGGACCCGGGGGACCAGAGCGAAGGCGAGGATGCCGCCGAGCAAGGCGAGCAGGGCCGCCAGCAGGCTCGCGCCGAGCAGCATGGCGACGGCGACGCCCGCCGCCGCCAGGGCCGCCGCGCCGATCGCCCGCACCATCTGGTCGCTCCCCGTCCCGGTCACAATCCCTCGCCACTTCGTCCCAAGCCGGGACGCCTCCGCCGTTCCGCTCGCCTTCGCCCGCGCTTTACGCTTAATAAAGAGCGGACGTGTATCGGATTCTCCATGAGCGGCACTGACGGACAAGCGGGCGGCGGGCAAGAGGCTGGCGACAAGGGCTTCGCGCCCAGCCGGCGGACGTTGCTCGTGCTCGGCGCGGCGGCGGCCTCCACCGTGGTGACGGTGCGGCCCGCTTTGGCGCAGACGGCCGGCTCGGTGATGAACTGCGAGATTCCGGTGCCCGGCCCCCAGGCCGGCGGCCAGTATATCGCGGCCGACGGCAGCCTCGTCGCGCCCGGCACCGCCGGCGCGGCCCCGCCTCTGGCCCGGCCGCTGCGCGGCGAGGAGGTGAAATCCCTCCTGCGCAACGGCGTCACGCCCGCCGGCACCGATCCGACCTCCGCTCAAGCCTATGCCAATTATATCAGGCGTTTGCAGGCGGGGATGAGCGGCTTTACCTGCTACGCCTCGCTGACGCCGCGCTAAGCTGCTAGGCGAATCGGCGATGGCCGGGCCCACCTATATCGCCGACGATCTCTACGAGCTGGTGACCGTGCCGCTGGACGGGCTCAGCCTCGTCTATCACGAGCCGTCGGGCGCCACCCACATCGTCGCGCCGCCCGCGCCCGAGATCCTCGAAGCGCTGATGGAGGGGCCCGCCGACGCGACGGAGCTGCTCCGCCGGCTCCACGCCCGCTATGAGTTCGACGGCGACGAGGTCATCCACGTCCGCCTGGGCGAGCTCGAGGAGGCCGGGCTGGTGCGCCGGGCATGAGGCACCGGCTGGACATCCAGATCGGCCCGGTCGCCTTCCGCATCGGCTCGGCGTGGAAGGCGCCGCTCGACGCGCTCGGCCGGCTTTACGCGGCCTATCCGAAGCCCGCCGACGGGCTCGCCGATTTCACCGTGCGGCTGGAGCCCGAAAAGCCCTGGCGGCGCTGGCTGCGGCCGTCCGTGGCGATCAAGGGCGACTATATCCTGCCCGACGCCGCGCCGCTCGCGCTCGCCCACGGGCTGCTGGCGGCCGAGATGGGCATGAACCTGCAGATGGCGCTCGGGCAGAAGAATTATCTCCTGCTCCACGCCGCCACCGTCGAGAAGGACGGGCGGGTGCTGATCATGACCGGCGAATCGGGGGCGGGGAAGTCGACGCTCGCGGCCCTGCTCGGCGAGCGCGGCTGGCGCCTGATGGGCGACGAATTCGGCCTGCTCGACATGGATACGGGCGCGCTCATGCCCTTTCCGCGCGCGGTGAGCCTCAAGAACGGCGCCATCCGGGTGATGGAGGCGGAGGTCGGGGCGGACCGCTTCGGGCCCCGGCTGGAGGACACGCCCAAGGGCGCGATCCGCCACATGCGGCCCAACGATCGAGCGATCGCCGGCATGGGGCAGGGGGGGATGCCGTCGCTGCTCCTGTTCCCGCGCTTCGGCCCGGCCGAGGCGGTGCGCGGCGTCGGCAAGGCCGAGATCTTCATGCGCCTGACCCAGGCCTCGACCAATTACGTCTCGCTCGGCCGGCGCGGCTTCGACGCGCTCGCCCGGCTGGTCGAGACCGTGCCGGCGCTGGCCATCGACTATCCGGACACGGACACGGCCGTCGGGCTGGTCGAGGCCTTCTGGCGGGAGCGGGCGGCATGAACGGCGGGCTGCTCGTCCGGGCGCTGCGCGATCCCGCCAGCCTCGGGCCGGACACCGACTGGTCCGGGCTGGTCAGCGCCGCGCGCGCGGAGCAGCTTGCGGGCACGCTCGCCATGCGGATGGCGGGATGCGACGTCCCGCCCCGGGTCGCCGCGATCTTCGCTTCCGCCCGCCGCGACGCCGCTTATGCGCGGACCCAGGCGCTCTGGGAGGCGGAAATGGCGCGCCGCGCGCTCGCCGATCTGGACGTGCCGGTGGTGCTGCTGAAGGGCACGGCCTTCTATGCGGCCGATCTCGATGCCTGCGCGGGCCGGAGCGTCGGCGATCTCGACATATTGGTGCCGCGCGCGGACATCGAGCGGGTCGAGCAGGCCCTGCTCGCCGCCGGCTGGGAGCGGCTGAAGCCGGCGGACGGCTATGACGACCAATATTATCGCCAGTGGATGCACGAGATCGCGCCGCTCATCCATCGCACCCGGGACCGGATGATCGACGTCCACCACACGATCCTGCCGCTCACCGCGCGGCCGACCCCCGACGCCGAATCCCTGATCGCGGACAGCGTTGAACTGGAGAGCGGGCTGCGCATCCTCGCCCCCGCCGACATCATCGTCCACGCCGCCGCCCATCTCATCGCCGACGGCGACCTGGCGGGCGGGCTGCGGAATCTGTGGGACATCGACCGGCTGCTGCGGCAGTTCGCGGCGGCGGATCCGGCTTTCTGGACGACGCTCGAGGAGCGCGCGGTTCGCCACCAGCTCCGCGGCGCCGTCCGCCGCGCCGTGCGGCTCTCGCATCAGCTCTACGCCACGCCCGTCCCGGACGGCTGGCGGGCCTGGCGACCGGCCGACGCGCTGTTCCGCGCCCGGCTGCTCGCGCGCAACGCCTGGGGGCAGGAGCGGCGCAAGCTGCTGCGCTTCGCCTTCTACGTCCGTTCGCACTGGCTGCGCATGCCGCCGCTCATGCTGGCCCGCCATCTCTGGACCAAGGCGCGGCGGGGCAGGCAGCCGGGCTGACCGGAGCGCTTTTCCGGTCGAACCGCCGGCCTCGCGGGAGCCCGGGGGCCGGGACGGCGTTGACACCGGGTCCCGACAGCGGAGACCCGGAGATGACGTTCCAGAAGCTGGCCACTGGCGCCGCGGCCGCGGCGCTTTTTCTCGTCTCGGGCTGCGGCGCCGGCGCGCCCGGCGACCGGGACGCGGCGGCGTCGCGCGCCGATACGCCGGCCGCGCTCGCGGAGGCGGAGGTCGCCCGCCCGCCCGCGGTGGCCGAGGAGGCGAATGCGGTCGAGGCCGAGCCGCTCAACGATGCGGGCGAGATCGCCTCGGAAATTGCGAGCAACACGATGATCGCGCGCGTGCCGGTCGACGGCGGCCTCGCCTGGCTGCAGGACGGCGACGTGGTCCGCACCGCCTCGCATGACGGCCGCCGCGTCGCCTATTTCCATCCGGGCGAGAGCCGGCCGTTCCTCGTGCAGCAGGCGAGCCAGACCTATGCTCTCGACGAGGGGCGGGCGGAACTGGCCTATGACGCGGCCGGCCGCCCCGCGCCTGTGTCCGCCGTCGCCCGCGAAGAGGCGGAGCGGATCGCCGACCAGTCCCGCCGGGCGCGCGACGAGGCGGAGCGCGTCGATCCGGAAGGCTAGGGCGGCTCCGTCTCCTAGGGAATGCTGGCTTCCTCGGCGCGGCGGGCGCGGCGCTCGGCATACCATTGGCGAATCGCCGCCGCGGTGCAGCCGGTGAAGCCGTTCGAGCCGACCGCCGAGCAGCTGTTCGGCCGCATCACCCGGCTTTCCTCCTCCAGCCCCTCGACGCGCGAGGCCCAGCTCGTCTCGGTCGGCTGGCGCTCGCGGATCCGGCGCGGGATGCGGTAGCGCTCCTCTTCGGGCCGGCGCGCGCAGACCACCACCTCATTGTCCTCGCCGGTGCTGGGGCAGGGATCGTTGCCGAAGACGACCAGGGTTGATTGGCGCTGCGGCGCCGGGGCGGCGGCGGGCGCCATCGAGGGGAGAGCCGCGGCCGCGCTCAGCAGCGCCGCGAGCCGGAAGGGGGAAAACGCCACATCAAATCCCTTTCACGCATCGCCCCTGTCGTTCTAGATGTGGGCGAGAAGTCATTACGGCACAAGCCGGTTAATTGTCTCAACGTGTGGCCCGAGCGGGGAGTTGCGTGAATGCGGAAATGTGTCTTGTCAGTGGTCTGCCTCGGCTTGTTCGCGGGAAGCGCGCCGGCCCAGCCGCCGGCGGGCGGCCCGCCCCCGCCGGGCCCTGGCGCTCCGCCGCCCCGGGCGGGCCAGGGCGCGCCTCCGGTCAACGTCTTCATCAGCCCGATGGGCGAGCCGTTCCGCCGGGCGCAGGGGCCGGGCGAGCCGATCGACCGCTGGTTCCGGGGCGTTGACACGGACAATGACGGGGCGCTGAGCGTCACCGAGTTCCAGGCCGACGCGCTGCGCTTTTTCGCGACGCTCGACGGGAACAGCGACGGCGAGATCGCCCCCGACGAGATGATCCGCTACGAAACGCAGGTCGCGCCCGAGGTGCAGATGGGGCTGCGCATGCGGATCGTCGCCGGCAACAGGGGGCGGCGGGTGCGCGAGCGGCCCGGCGACGGCCCTTATGGCATGGGCAGCCAGGCCCTGCTCAACATCCCGCAGCCGGTCATCTCCGCCGACGCCGATCTCAACCGCGGCGTCTCCACGGTGGAGTTCCGCCACACGGCGGGCCAGCGCTTCCTGCTGATCGACCGCAATCGCGACGGCAGGATCACGCGCGACGAGCTCAGCCCGCCGCCCGAGGAGGATCGCCGGCGCCGATAGCCGGGCGCGGCCGGACAATTTGCGACAATTTTCCGGGGAACCAAGGCCCCCGCGCCCGCATATGGCGTGGGGGTCATTCGTTTCTTCCGGAGTAGATCATGAACGCTTCCGTCCTGCTGCGGCCCGTCGCCGCCTCCGCCTTGCTGTTCGCCGCCGCCTGCGGTGGATCAGGCTCCACCGCCGATGGGGGCAATGACAGCGCGAACGAGGCGCTCGCCACGCTGGGCAACGAGGCGCTGGACGGGGACGAACTGCCCAATGACATCGACCTTGTCGACCTGCCCGAGGCGCCCGCCGATGCGCCCGCCGCGGAGACCGCGCCGCTGACCCAGGCCGCCGCGATCATGGAGGAGATTGACGACGGCGCCGGCGTCGAGCGCATCCCCTATGAGGGCGGCTGGGCCTGGCGGCGCGACGGGCGGATCGTCCGCACCGCCTCGCGCGACGGCCGCCGCGTCTCCTATTTCCGGCCGGGCGACAGCACGCCCTTCCTGGTCCAGCAGGGCGAGGAGACCTTCGCTTATGCCGGCGGGCGGCCGCAGCGCGCCTTCGACCGACGCGGGCGTCCGGGTGCCGTCTCGCCGCAGCGCCAGGCGGAGGCGCGCCGCCTCGCCGACGAATCCCGCCGCGATCGTGACCGCGCCGAGCAGGCGCCCCGCCCGGACCGGGACTGGCCGGGGCAGGCGCCGCGCCGTCCGGAGAATGACAGCGCCGGCCCCAGCCGCGGCGTCGACGACCCCCGGCGGGGCGGCGGCGAGCGTCCCGGCGCCGAGCGGCCGGACCGCGGGACCGATGCGGACCGGAATGAGCGCGGCGGCGCGCGCGCCGAGCGTGGTCCCGGCAATCGCGGCGATGAAGACCGGCGCCAGCGCGGGAGCGACGCCGAGGGCAACCGCCAGTAAGCCGGTCAGCCGGCGATTCGCCGCAGCGCGGTGATCAAGTCCGCATAGGAGTCGATCACCGCGTCGGCGCCGAGCGCGTCGGCCGGGCGGTCGCGGAAGCCGAAGCTGACCGCGACGAAGGGCAGGCCGGCCGCGCGCGCGGTTTCCGCGTCGATGATCGAATCGCCGACGAAGGCCGCGCGCCCGCCGCCGGCGCGGGCGATGGTCTCGTGCAGCATGCGCGGGTCGGGCTTCAGGACGGGCAGGCTGTCGCCGCAGACGATCGCCGCGAACCGCTCCGTCCAGCCGAGCGCGTCGAGCAGCAGCCCCGTCACCCGCTCTCCCTTATTGGTGCAGATGGCGAGGCGGACGCCCATGGCGGCAAGCCCGTCCAGCGCGGCCGCCGCATGGGGAAAGGGCAGGGTGCCGTCGCAGACATGGGCGGCATAATGATCGAGATAGAGCGGATAGGCCTGGTCGACGAGCGCATCCGGGGCGTCGCCCGTCGCCGCCAGCGCCTTGCGCAGCAGGTTGCGGGCGCCGTCGCCGACCAGCGGCCGGACCGCCGCCTCGGCCAGCGGAGCGCGGCCGAAATCGGCGAGCATCCGGTTCACCGCCGCGGCGATGTCCGGCATCGTGTCGGCGAGCGTGCCGTCGAGATCGAAGGCGACGAGATCGAAGGGGAAGGCGGTCATCTGCGTGCGGCTACGGCCCGCTATGGAAATAGCAAGCTTTCCATGGCATTTGCGCGGCCATGACGAGGCCCGTTGCCGCCATCATCCTCGCCGCCGGCAAGGGCACGCGGATGAAATCCGAACTGCACAAGGTGCTGCACCCGATTGCGGGGCGGCCCATGCTCGCGCACCTGCTCGCCAGCGTGGCGGAACTGGCGCCGGCGCGCACCGTGGTCGTGGTCGGCGACAAGGCCGATCAGGTCGAGCCGCTGGTGCGCGACTTCGGCGGCGTGATCGCGCTGCAGGATCCGCAGCACGGCACCGGCCATGCCGTCCAGCAGGCCGAAGCCGCGCTGGCCGGGTTCAACGGCGACGTGCTGATCCTGTTCGGCGACGTCCCCTTCGTCAGCCCGGAAACGCTGCGGCGGATGCTGGACCGGCTCGGCCGGGCGAAGGGCATGGTGGTCGCCGCCTTCCGGCCCGACGATCCCAAGCAATATGGCCGCATCCTCGCCGAGGGCGACGGCACGATCGTGAAGATGGTCGAATATAAGGATGCGAGCGAGGCGGAGCGGGCGCTGGGCCTGTGCAATGCCGGGCTGATGGCGGTGCGTGCCGCCGAGCTCTGGCCGCTGCTCGCGCGGGTCGGCAACGACAATGCGGCCGGCGAATATTATCTGCCCGACATCGTCATGATCGCGGGCGGCGACGGCAAGCCGTCGCTGGCGGTCGAGGTGGCCAGCGCCGAGGTGGACGGCGTGAACAGCCGCGCCGAGCTCGCCGGGGCGGAGCAGGCCTGGCAGGAACGGCGGCGGGCCGAGGTCATGGCCGGCGGCGCCACCCTTATCGCGCCGGAGACGGTGTGGTTCAGCCACGATACGAAAATCGGCCGGGATGTGCTTGTCGAGCCGAGTGTTTTCTTCGGGCCGGGCGTGACCGTCGGCGACCATGTCAGGATCCGCGCCTTCTCCCATATCGAGGGCGCGACGATCGCGGCCGGCGCGGAGATCGGCCCCTATGCGCGGCTGCGGCCGGGCGCGGAGATCGGCGAGCAGGCCAAGGTCGGCAATTTCGTCGAGGTGAAGAAGACGAGGCTCGGCAAGGGCGCCAAGGCCAGTCACCTGACCTATCTGGGCGATGCCGAGGTGGGGGCGGGCGCCAATATCGGCGCGGGCACGATCACCTGCAATTATGACGGCTATTTCAAATATCGGACCGTGATCGGGGAGGGGGCCTTCATCGGCTCGAACAGCGCCCTGGTGGCGCCCGTCACCGTCGGCAAGGGCGCGCTCGTCGCCGCCGGGTCGGTGATCGTGCGCGATGTGGCGGACGATGCGATCGCGCTGGCCCGCGGCGAGCAGGCCGAGAAACCGGGGCGCGCGGCCCGCTTCCGCGAGGTGATGTCAGCCAGGAAGAAGAACAAATAAATGTGTGGGATCATTGGCATTGTCGGCAAGGAAGATGTCGCCGAGCGGCTGCTCGACGGGCTGAAGAGGCTCGAATATCGGGGCTATGATTCGGCGGGCATCGCGACCCTGGAAAGCGGCCGGATCGACCGGCGCCGGGCCGAGGGCAAGCTGAACAACCTCGCGAAGATCCTGCACGAAAGCCCGCTCGCCGGCACCACCGGCATCGCGCACACGCGCTGGGCGACGCACGGCGCGCCGACCGTGGACAATGCCCATCCGCACATCGTCGGGGACGTCTCGATCGTGCACAACGGCATCATCGAGAATTTCAAGCCGCTCCGCGACGAGCTGATCGCCGACGGCCGCGTCTTCAACAGCCAGACCGACACGGAGGTGGTCGCCCATCTCGTCTCGCGCGAGCTGGAGCGCGGCCGCGGTCCGCGCGACGCCGTCGCCGCGGTGCTGCCGCGGCTGCACGGCGCCTTCGCCATCGCCTTCCTGTTCCGCACCGATCCGGACCTGCTGATCGCCGCCCGCCTCGGCGCGCCGCTCACCGTCGGCTATGGCGAGGGCGAGAATTATATCGGCTCGGACGCGATCGGCCTGGCGCCGCTGACCCAGCGCATCGCCTATCTCGAGGAAGGCGACTGGGCCTGCGTCAGCCGCGAGAACGTCGAGATTTTCGACCGTGACAACCAGCCGGCGACCCGCGAGATCGTCAACAGCGGCGCCTCCGGCCAGCTGATCGACAAGGGCAATCACCGCCATTTCATGCAGAAGGAGATATACGAGCAGCCCGTGGTGGTGGCGCAGACGCTCGGCTCCTATCTCCGCCCGCTCGAGGAGCAGGTGGCGTTGCCCGACATGAATTTCGACCTGCAGGGCATCGAGCGAGTCGCTATCGTCGCCTGCGGCACCGCCTCCTATGTCGGGATGATCGGCAAATATTGGATCGAGCGCTTCGCCCGCGTGCCGGTCGAGGTCGATGTCGCCTCCGAGTTCCGCTACCGCGACCCGGTCCTGCTGCCGAACACGTTGGGCGTCGTCGTCTCCCAGTCGGGCGAGACCGCCGACACGCTCGCCGCGCTCCGCCACATGAAGCAGCACGGGGTCACCACCGCCGGGATCATCAACGTGCCGACCAGCTCGATGGCGCGCGAGGTCGATCTGCTGCTCCCCACCCATGCCGGTCCGGAGATCGGCGTCGCCTCGACCAAGGCGTTCACCTGCCAGCTCGCCGTCATGGCCGCGCTCGCCGTGAACCTCGCCCGCGCCAAGGGGAAGCTGGACGAGGCCGAGGAACGGGAGATCGTCCGCCATCTCGTCGAATCGCCCGCCGCGATCAACGCCGCGCTGGAGCATGACGCGGAGATCGAGGCGATGGCGCCGAAGCTCGCCGGCGCCCGCGACGTCCTCTATCTCGGCCGCGGGCCGGACTATCCGCTGGCCCTGGAAGGCGCGCTGAAGCTCAAGGAGATCAGCTACATCCATGCCGAGGGCTATGCCTCGGGCGAGATGAAGCACGGGCCGATCGCCCTGATCGACGATCTCGTGCCTTTGATCGTGCTGGCGCCGTCCGGGCCGCTGTTCGACAAGACCGTCTCCAACATGCAGGAGGCGATGGCGCGGGGCGCCCAGGTCGTGCTGATCTCCGACGCCGAGGGCATCGCTCTGGCCGGCGAGGGCGCGATCGCGACGATCGAGATGCCCCAGGTCCATCCCCTGATCGCGCCGCTCGTCTATGCGGTGCCCGTGCAATTGCTCGCTTATCATGTCGCCGTGGCCAAGGGCACGGACGTGGACCAGCCGCGCAATCTCGCGAAGAGCGTGACGGTGGAGTGAGATGATCTATGCCGCGGCCAGCGTTGCGGCGATCCTCCTGATCGGAGGCGTGCTGTTTCTCATCGGGCGCGGCGCCGAGCGGCGCGAACGGCAAGGGCGGCATCGCCGCGGCCTCAGGGCAGGCGCGGGCGTGGAGAGCGGCGGCGAGCTCCATGACCCCACGCGCGGCCATTCGTCTCATGACGGGGGCGGCAGCGATTCCGGCGGTGGCGCCGACTGACTCAAATGGGGCTGGCCCCCTCCGCCGCCCTTTGCTAAGGCCCCGCCTCCGGCACCGGCACCCATAGCTCAGCTGGATAGAGCGCTGCCCTCCGAAGGCAGAGGTCAGAGGTTCGAATCCTCTTGGGTGCGCCAGCCTGCCGGCTTCCCTACCGCCGGCCGATCGCCGCATAGTTGATCGTCAGCGCGCGCGAGCCCGCCTGGCAGCGCAGGATCACGGTGATCGTCATTCCCTCGCGCGCCCGGTCGCTGACCTGGGTCGTGTAGGTCAGGTTCTGGCCCGGCTGGGCGAGCGCGCCGCTCTGCCCGAGCACCACCGCATAGCGGTCGTTCGCGAACGGCGTCTGGAAGCGGATCGGGAAATTGTAGGTGGTCGAATGGTTGGGCGTGGCGCGCGGGCAGGGCACGGTGTCGCTGATCGTGACCTCGCCATAAGCGGCCTGGTCCGCGGTGACGGTGCGGTCGCTGTCCCGCGTGGGCTGCGCCGCGGCGCCGGACGCGAGGAGCGCGAGACCCGCCAGTGCGAGATATTTCATGATCAGTCCCCCTTTTTCACCCTGTCGCCCGGAGGCTATCGCCGCGCGTCCGCCCCGGTCAAGGCCGCGCCTAAGCCGGGGGCGGGGTCTTGGGCCGGAAGGCGCAGAGATCGGCGACCACGCAGCGCCAGCATTCGGGCTTGCGCGCCTTGCAGACATAGCGGCCGTGCAGGATCAGCAAGTGATGCGCGGTGACGCGATAGGGCGCCGGCGTCAGTCTCTCCAGCTTCGCCTCGACCTGGTCGACGTTCTTGCCCGGGGCGAGGCCGGTGCGGTTGGATACCCGGAAGACGTGGGTGTCGACGGCGAAGGTCTCCTGTCCGAAGGCGACGTTCATGACGACATTGGCGGTCTTGCGGCCGACCCCGGGCAGGGTCTGCAAGGCGTCGCGGTCGGCGGGGACCTCGCCGTCATGGGTGTCGATCAGCGCCTGGGAAAGGGCGATGACGTTCTTCGCCTTCATGTTGAACAGGCCGATCGTCTTGATGTGCCGCTTGAGTCCGGTTTCGCCGAGCGCCAGCATCTGCGCGGGCGTGGTCACCGCCTTGAAGAGGTCCCTGGTCGCCCGGTTCACGCCGGCGTCGGTTGCCTGGGCGGACAGCACCACGGCGACGAGCAGTTGGTAGGTGTTGCCGGACTCCAGCTCGGTCTCCGGATGCGGATTGCGGTCCGCGAGGCGGCGGTAGAATTCGGCGATATCGGCCTTTTTCACGCGTGTGCGTCCAGCGCGCGCCCGAGCCGCTCCAGCCCGGCCTCGAGCACCGCCGTCGCCATGCCGACGCCGAGCCGGAAATGGTCGGCCAGACCGAAGAAGCGGCCGGGGACGATGGCGGCGTCGTGCGCCGCGCGCAAATGGGCGTTCAGCGCATCCACGTCGCCGCGCAGCAGGCGCGGGAAGCAGGTGACGTTGTGCGTCATCGGCGCGACCTCGAGCTCGTCGCGCGTCTCGAAAAAGGCGTTGGCGAGGGCGCGGTTGCGGGCGAGCAAGGCGGGGGTGTCGCCAACCACCTCGTCCAGTCGCTCGAGCGCCAGCAGCGACAGGCGCTCGCTCGCATGGCCCTGGGCGACGCCGAACAGCTCGTTGAGCCGCCAGAAGCGCTCGGTCAGCACCGGGTCGGCGAGGATCCAGCCGCAGCGCAGGCCGGAGAGGCCGTAGACCTTGGTGAGGCTGCCCGTGCAGACGAAGGCGTCGCCGAGCAGGGCCGCGCTCGGCTGGCCCGCCGCGTCCAGATAGACCTCGTCGATCAGCACGCGCGGGCCGAGCCCGCCGATCGCCCGCAAGGTCGCCGCGTCGGCGAGATTGCCCGTCGGGTTGTGCAGGTTGGTGAGGACGATCAGCGTCGTGCGCTCGGTCAGCGCCGCTTGCACCGCCGCCGGATCGAGCGCGAAGCCCGGCCCCTGCCGGCTGAACCGCGTCACGTCGGCGCCGAGGAAGCGCGCCGCCGCCACGAGCGGCTCGTAGACCGGATGCTCGACCAGCACATGATCGCCCGGCGCGATCAGGGCGGCCATGGCGAGCATGTTGGCCATGGAGGTGCCGTCGGCCATCGTCACCCGGTCCGTCGTC
>DATJUQ010000025.1:0-3238 GCA_035502235.1 Allosphingosinicella sp. | reverse complement strand
TCGCCCGCGTCCGGCGCCGGCCGCTTCACGCTGGCGTCGCCGCGATAGTGGAACTCGTCCTCGGGCCGGGCGCCGCAGAAGGGGCAGGGGATGAGCTGCATGGCGTCTATTGCGCCCAGGGGCTGGGACCAGCGCCGCTCTCGTCGATGAGGCGCCCTTCGCGAAAGCGGTCGATCGTGAGATCGGCGTTGAGCGGATGAGGCTCGTCCATCGCGATCGTGTGGGCGAAGCACCAACCCGAGGCGGGCGTCGCCTTGAAGCCTCCATAGCACCAGCCGCCGTTGAAATAGAGGCCCGAGACCGGCGTCTTGCAGATGAAGGGCGAGCCGTCCATCGTCATGTCCATTACGCCAGCCCATTGCCGCAGGACCCTCAGGCGCGAAAGCGACGGCATCATCGCGACGGCAGCGCCCATCAGGTGCTCGACCAGGGGAAGATTGCCGCGCTGGGAGTAGGAGTTGTAGCCGTCGAGGTTGCCGCCGAACACGAGGCCGCCCTTGTCGGACTGGCTGATATAGAAATGGCCGGCGCCGAAGGTCGCGACGCAGTCGATGTAGGGCTTGATCGCCTCCGACACGAAAGCCTGCAGGAGATGGGTCTCGACTGGAAGGGAGAGGCCCGCCATCGCGGCGAGCCGGGAGGTGTTTCCAGCGACCGCCACCCCGACCTTGCCGGCGCGGATGAAGCCCCGCGTCGTCTCGACGCCGACGACCCTTCCGCCGTCACGCCGAACGCCCGTCACCTCGCAATGCTCAAGGATGTCCACCCCGCGCCGGTCGGCGGCCCGGGCGAAGCCCCAGATCACCGCGTCGTGCCGCGCTGTGCCGCCGCGCGGCTGCAGGAGCCCGCCGAGAATTGGGAACATCGGGTTGTCCATCGCCGCCATCGGCAGCATTGAGCGAACCCCATCCCGATCGAGGAGCACCGCGTCAACGCCCTGCAGGCGCATCGAGTTGCCGCGCCTTATCGCGAAATCCCGCTCGCCGTCGGTATGGAAAATATTGAGCACCCCGCGTTGGCTCATCATCACGTTGTAGTTGAGGTCTCGCTCCAGGCCCTCCCACAACTGCAGCGACTTCTCGTAAAAGCGGGTGTTGCTGGGCAGCATGTAATTCGAGCGGACGATGGTCGTGTTGCGGCCGCCGTTGCCGAGACCGATGGGCCCCTTTTCGACCACCGCGACATTGGCGATTCCATGCTGGCTTGCGAGATAATGGGCGGTTGCGAGACCATGGCCTCCGCCGCCCACGATTACCACGTCGTATCGCGGCTTCGGCTCCGGCTTGCGCCAGGCCGGCTTCCAGCCGCTGTTGCCGCGCAGAGCTTCGGCAAAGAGCCGCCAGGCGGAGTAACGGTCGCTCATGCCATCATGCCGCATCGACGTGAACGGTCGCGCTCTCGGGCGGCAGCCAGCCCTTCCGCTCGCGCCAGCCCGGCGCGAGGTTGCCGAAGCGCGACAGCCGGAAAGTGGAGAGGTCGGCGAAGCTGCACCGGCCTTCGGTCACGATCTCGGCGATCGCCCGGCCGCTCGCTGGCGAAAGGCCGAAGCCGACACTCGACATGGTCGCCGCCGTCGCGTTGTCGGCGCTCGGCAGGCGATCGATCACCGGGCGTCCGTCGGGCGTGTTCTCGACAATGCCGGCCCAGGTGCGAATGACGCGCGCGTGAGCGGCCTTCGGGAAGAGCTCTGCGAGGCGCTTGGCGATATTGCGGGCGATCGGACTCGAGGGCTTGAGCGCTTCAGACCCAATCCCGCCGGCTGGCAGCCATTCGTGCGGGCCGCCGCCATAAGCCAGATTGCCTCGCAGGGTCTGCCGTCCATAAAGCCCGTTGCCGTCGATGCCGCCCATCGGCATGAGCGGCAGCGGCTCCGTCACGATCATATCCGCCCGCGCCGGGGTGACCGGAACCTCCGCCCCGAGCATTGCGGACAGAACGCCTGTCTGCGGTCCGGCCGCGATCACCACCTGTTCGCAGGCATAGTTCCCCGCATCGGTCTCGACGGCCTTCACCTTGCCGCCGGCGAGGGTGAAACCCGTCGCCGCCACACCTTGCAGGATCGGCCCCCCGAGATCGCGGAACGCCCAGGCGTAGGCCTGGACGGTCCGCTGCGGATTGGCGTGGCCGCCGCAGGCGAAATAGGCGCCCCCGACAACATTGTCGCCTGCAAGCGGCGCCATCTCGCGCACCTGCGCGGCGTCGACCCATTCGGCCGGAAATCCCTGGGCGCGGGCGCTGTCGACGCCGCGCTTCATGGTGTCGAGCTGCTCGTCAGTGAGCGCGATACGCAGGCGGCGCGGCCGGAACTCGGTCGGATAACCGAGCAACGCGTCCATCATCGGCCAGAGCCGCTGTTCCTCGGCGAACAAGGGCGACTGATGATGAGTGCAGCCGCCGCCGTTCCGGCCGGACGCTTCCCAACCGACAACGCCTTTTTCGATGACGAGCACATCCACCCCCGCGCGGGCCAGCCACCAAGCCGTGCTGAGGCCAGTGACGCCAGCGCCCACGACGATGACTGAGGCGCCTTTGGGCGGCGCGCCAGCGCTCATCGGCCGCTCTCTTCGTCCAGGGCGGGCAGGGGCTCCCAGAAGGGGATCCATTGGCTATCGATGCCGAACCAGGTGTCCCAGTGCTCCGCGATGGCGTGCTGCTCCGGTTCGTCGGCGAAGGCGTTGAGAGGCACCGGACGCGCCGGCGCGCGATAGCTCGCGAGCGGGATGGCGCTGAGCGCCACACCCGTCGCCTCCGCCAGCGCCGCTCCGATCTGCTCGCGGCAGCGACGTCCCTGGCAAGGGCCCATGCCCGCCCGGGTCAGGCGTTTGACCTGATCCTGATTGATCGGCCCCTCATTCGCGAGCGAGGCGAGGTCGCGCGCGCCCTGCGCCGGCTGGTCGCGGCGGAGGTAACGCGGCGGCCGAACGCCGAGAAGATCGCCAAGCGACACCTCCTCGCACTGGCAGAGGTGGGTGTCGGCGTCAGCGACCAGGCGCGCCGCCCTGGCCCAGAGCAGGCGAGGCGAAGGCGCTTGCTCCGCCGGCTTCTCCGCCTCGACGGGCTTCGTCCAGCTTGCCTCCCGGGTCACAAGCGCCGCCGCTGCAGATCGCGCCGCGCGCACCCCTTCGGCTGCGGCCGCCTCAGAAGGATCGGCCTTGATCCGGATGCAATCGCCGGCGCCGAAAAGCATCGGCTCGGTCGTGCGCCCGTCAGCATCGACCAGCGGAACGTGGCCGCCGCT
>DATJUQ010000024.1:0-2231 GCA_035502235.1 Allosphingosinicella sp. | reverse complement strand
GCGCGCGTCATCGAGGTTGCCGACCATGTAAAGCGAGCTCTCGGCCCAGTCATCGGTTTCGCCGTCGAGGATGGCGCGGCAGCCGGCCAGGGTTTCCGCCCGGGGCACGCTGCGGCCCGGCGTTCCGGTGAAAGCTTCGGTGACGACGAAGGGCTGGCTCAGGAACCGCTGGAGCCGGCGGGCGCGCTTGACGATCAGCCGGTCGGCGGCGCCGAGCTCCTCGACGCCGAGCAGGGCGATGATGTCCTGCAGATCCTTGAAGCGCGCGAGCGCCTCGCGGGCGCGCTCGGCGATGCGATAGTGTTCCTCCCCCACCACAAGCGGATCGAGCAGCACTGAAGACGAAGCCAGCGGATCGACCGCGGGATAGAAACCTTCCGCCGCCAGCGAACGTGACAGCATGATCAGGCTGTCCATATGGCTCGAGATCGCCGTCACCGCCGGATCGGTGAAGTCGTCGGCCGGCACATAGACGGCCTGGATGGCGGTGACCGCCGCGCCGGCGACCGAGGCGATGCGCTCCTCGAGCGCGGCCACCTCGGACGCCAAGGTGGGCTGATAGCCGACGCGCGACGGCAGGCGTCCGAGCAGGCTCGACACCTCGCTGCCCGCCTGGACGAAGCGGAAGACATTGTCCATCAGCAGCAGCACATTTTGATGCTTCTGGTCGCGGAAGTATTCGGCGATGGTCAAGGCCGTCAGCGGCACGCGCCAGCGTGCGCCGGGCGGCTCGTTCATCTGCCCGTAGACCAGCACCGTGCGCGCGAGCACGCCGGAGCCCTGCATGTCGGTGAGCAGCTCGTGGCCCTCGCGCGAGCGCTCGCCGACGCCGGCGAAGACCGAGATGCCCTGATACTTTTCGACCATGGCGTGGATCAGCTCCATCACCAAAACGGTCTTGCCGACGCCGGCGCCGCCGAACATCGCCGCCTTGCCGCCCTGGGCGAGGGGAGCGAGGAGATCGATCACCTTGACGCCGGTCTCGAACACGGCCGTGGTCGAGGTCTCTTCCTTCAGCGTTGGCGGCGGATTGTGGATGCCCCGCCTCGGCGTATCGTCCGGAAGCGCGGGGCCGCGGTCGCGCAGCGCGCCCACCACGTCAAGCAGCCGCCCCAGCACCGCATCGCCGACCGGGACGGAGATGGGCGCCCCGGTCGCCCGCACCCGCACGCCGCGCGCCAGGCCTGCGGTCGCTTGCAGCGCAACGCCGCGGACCGTCGCCGGATCGACATGGCTATGCACTTCGAGCAGCAGCGGCTCCGGCCGATCCCATTGCACGACCAGCGCCGTATTGACCGGCGGCAGGGCGCCTCCGTCGAAGCCCACGTCCACCACGGCGCCGCGAACCGATATGACTTTGGCGTTCGCGGCCGCGTGCTCCATGTGAATGTCCGATCGCAATTTGAGCGGAGGCGGCTCTCACCGTCGGCGGAAATTACCATAGGCGCCTGGCTGGCGCTTTGTGATTGAGCTTGATCAACCCCCCGGATCGGCGGCGACGCGCTCGATCGGCCCTTTTTGTGAAGCGCGCATCTCAGGGCGCGAAGACCGGCGTCCGCCCGCCAGGACAGGCAGGAGAACGAACGTGATCGGCCTCCTCCTCCTTGAAGGGATTCAGGAAGCCGTCAGATTGTCGACCCCTTCGGCGAGGCTCGGGATCGCCTGAAGTTCGCGATCACTGATCGGGCGGCCCGCCGCCCTGCCCAGGGTCGCATCGGGCGTGCGCGCGCTTGACTTCGGCGAGACTGTGGAACGTCCGGGAGGCGATGCTGGCGCAATAGTCGTCCAGCGACTCGCGTCCCTGTGGCGCATCGCCTGCGTCTGGCGGCGGCCCCTGAGAATCAGGAGGATCGTTCGGTCCCGGAACGACCGGCGAATGCTCGAACAGGCCCGGCGGATATCCGTCATCCGCCGCTAGCGCTGGGCACGCCGCCAGCGTGGCGACGAAGGCGATAATCAATCTTTTCATGACCGACCACTGATGGCATTGCCTCGCGCCGACATCAACCAGGACGGCGCGAGATATCCAGCGGGGCTTCCGCGGGCGCCAGCTTGACAAGGACCCTTTCCGCAGCCCAGGTCGCTCCGATGACGTCGCACGCTCTGTTCACCCTTGGCGCCCGCGGTTCGCCTCTGGCGCTGGCGCAGGCGAATGAGGCGCGCCGCGCGCTGGCCAAGGCCAACGGATGGGAGATCGAGCGGATCGCGCTTCAGGTCATCCGCACGACCGG
>DATJUQ010000023.1:0-135508 GCA_035502235.1 Allosphingosinicella sp. | reverse complement strand
TCGCGCTCCTGAGCCTCGATCGCTATGTCGGCACGAACTTCTTCACCAACGATTTCGGCGGCTCGCCGATGATGTACGTCAACCTCATCTGGATCTGGGGTCACCCGGAAGTCTACATCCTGATCCTGCCGCTGTTCGGGGTCTTCTCGGAAGTGACCTCGACCTTCTCGGGCAAGAAGCTCTTCGGCTACACCTCGATGGTCTATGCGACCGTGGTCATCACCATCCTGAGCTATGTCGTCTGGCTCCATCACTTCTTCACGATGGGCTCGGGCGCCAGCGTGAACAGCTTCTTCGGGATCACGACCATGGTGATCTCGATTCCGACCGGGGCGAAGCTCTTCAACTGGTTGTTCACCATGTATCGCGGCCGCATCCGCTTCGAGTTGCCGATGATGTGGACGGTCGCCTTCATGCTGACCTTCGTCGTCGGGGGCATGACCGGGGTGCTGCTCGCCGTGCCGCCCGCCGACTTCGTGCTGCACAACTCCCTGTTCCTGATCGCGCATTTCCACAATGTGATCATCGGCGGCGTGCTGTTCGGCCTCTTCGCCGCGATCAATTACTGGTGGCCGAAGGCGTTCGGCTTCAAGCTCGACGTCTTCTGGGGGAAGATCAGCTTCTGGTGCTGGGTGGTCGGCTTCTGGATGGCCTTCATGCCGCTCTACATCCTGGGGCTGATGGGCGTGACCCGCCGCATGCGGGTGTTCGACGATCCCTCCCTGCAAATCTGGTTCGTCATCGCCGGCATCGGCGCCGCCGTCATCGCCGTCGGGATCGCGGCCATGCTTGTCCAGTTCGCGGTGAGCATCTGGAGGCGACAAAGCCTGAAGGACGAGACCGGCGATCCCTGGAACGGCCGCACCCTCGAATGGGCGACCAGCTCGCCGCCGCCGGACTATAATTTCGCGTTCACGCCGGTTGTCCACCAGCTCGATGCCTGGCACGACATGAAGCAGCGCGGGCATGAACGTCCGGTCGCCGGCTTCCGTGACATCCACATGCCGGCCAATACCGGTGCCGGCGTAATCCTTTCGGGGATCAGCCTCGTGATGGGCTTCGCTTTGGTCTGGCATATCTGGTGGCTCGCGGCCGCCAGCTTCCTCGCGCTGATCGGCGCGGCGATCGCCCACACCTTCAACTACAAGCGGGATTTTCATATCCCGGCCGAAGCGGTCGCTCGGGTAGAGGGCGCACGTACCCGCCAGCTTGCGCCAGCCGGAGCTTCGGCATGACCTCGACAGCCCTTACCCGGCCCGCCGCGCCGGTGAGCTTCTACGAACTGGACGAGCATCCGCATCCGGAAGGCCACAGCACCATGCTGGGCTTCTGGATCTACCTGATGAGCGATTGCCTCATCTTCGCGATCCTGTTCGCCTGCTATGCCGTGCTCGGCGGCAATTATGCGGCAGGCCCGGCTCCGAAGGACCTGTTCGAACTCGAGCTGGTCGCCGTGAACACCGCGATGCTCCTGCTCTCGTCGCTCACCTACGGGTTCGCGATGATCTCGATGCAGGCCGATCGGCTGCGCGCGACCCAGGCCTGGCTCGTCGTGACCGGCCTCTTCGGCGCCGCCTTCGTGGCCATCGAGCTCTACGAGTTCATGCACCTGATCCATATCGGCGCCACGCCGCAGCGCAGCGCCTTCCTCTCCGCTTTCTTCACGCTGGTCGGCACGCACGGCTTGCACGTCAGCTTCGGCATCCTCTGGCTCGTGACGCTGATCGTCCAGGTCCGCCGGCATGGCCTGATTCCGGCGAACCGCCGCCGCATCGCCTGCCTCAGCCTGTTCTGGCATTTCCTCGACCTGATCTGGATCGGGGTGTTCACGATCGTTTATCTTATGGGGATGCTGCGATGAGCAACGACCATCCGCACGGCGCAGAAATCCCCCATGCCACAAGGCGCGACTATTTCACCGGCTTCATCCTGTCCGTGATCCTCACCGCCATTCCGTTCTGGCTGGTGATGGAGCGGCCGCTGGGAGCCGGGGCGACCGCCACCATCGTTATCGCCTGCGCCGCGATCCAGATCGTCGTCCACATGGTCTTCTTCCTCCACATGAGCCCCAGGGCGGAGGGCGGCTGGACGATGACCTCGCTCCTGTTCACCATCATCGTCGTCGTGATCATGCTCGCCGGCTCCTTGTGGGTGATGCATCACCTCAACACGAACATGATGCCGATGCCGCACGACCTTGGTCAGACCCCTTGAGGACCGCGCGCCGCCCCGGGCTTTCGCGGGCGCGCGGGGCATTGACCGGCGGCGCCCTCTTGCTGGCGGCGCTGTTCGCGGCGCTCGGCATCTGGCAGCTGGAACGACGCCTTTGGAAACATGCGCTGATCGAAGCCGTCGAGACCCGGGCCCATGCCGCGCCGGTCGCGGCTCCCGGACCGTCTCAATGGCCCGGCGTCAGTGCAGCCGACGACGAGTACCGCCGGGTCACGATCACCGGCCGGTTCCGTCATGACCGCGAGACTTTGGTCCGCGCGGTCAGCGCGCAGGGCAGCGGTTATTGGGTAATGACGCCGCTCGAGTCGTCCGGCATCAGCTACCTCGTCAATCGCGGCTTCGTACCGCCGGAACGGCGCGACGGCGCGCGCCGGTCCGCCGGCAATCCCGTTGGCCCGGTCTCAGTCACCGGCCTGCTGCGCGTCAGCGAGCCGGAAGGTGGCTTCCTGCGCGACAATGTTCCAGAAGCGGATCGCTGGTACTCCCGCGACGTCGCGGCGATCGCCGCGGCGCGCGGGCTGGGCCGCACCGCGCCTTATTTCATCGACGCGGATGCCGCGCCCAATGCCGGCGGCTATCCCGCAGGAGGGCTTACCGTCATCCGCTTTCCAGACAATCATCTCGTCTATGCGCTGACCTGGTTCGCGCTGGCCGCGCTCTCGCTTTGGGCGGCCTCGCGGTTGGTTGCGGGTCCCGCCCGGCGCGAGGCGATGGCGTGATCGCCGAGGCCACTGCGTCGCCACCGGAGGCGGACGCCGGCCGGCGCAATATGCGCTTGCTGATCCAGTTGCGCTGGGTCGCGGTGATCGGGCAGCTGGTGACGATCCTCGCCGTGCATTTCGCGATGGGCATCCCCTTGCCGCTCATGCCTTTGCTGCTGGCCGCTTTCGCCCTGGTCCTGATCAATCTCGCCAGCCTGCCGCTGCTGAACCGGCGCCGGGTGGTCACGAACGGCGAGCTGACCGCGGCGCTGCTTCTGGACGTTGCCGCCCTCGGCTGGCAGCTCCATTTCTCGGGTGGCCTCGCCAATCCCTTCGCTTCGCTGTTCCTTCTCCAGGTCGTGATCGGCGCCATCCTCCTAAAACCCTGGTCGAGCTGGGCGATCGTCGGGGCGGCGGCGATCGGCATGGCCGCGATCTCGGTCGCGCCGGTGCCGCTGGCCCTGCCGGCCCGCTATGGCGACCCGTTCAGGCTCTACCTCGCCGGAAGCCTCGTCTGCTTCGGACTGATCGCCATCCTGCTCGTTCTGTTCGTCGCTCGGATCGCCCGCAATCTGGGCGAGCGGGATGCCGCGCTCGCAAATGCCCGGCAGCGGGCCGCGGAGGAGGACCATATCGTTCGGATGGGCCTGCTCGCGTCGGGCGCGGCGCATGAGCTCGGCACGCCGCTGTCCTCGCTGTCTGTTATCCTGGGCGACTGGCAGCGCATGCCCCGCCTCGTCGGCGATGCCGACCTCGCTTGCGATATCGCCGAGATGCAGGCGGAGGTCGCGCGCTGCAAGAGCATCGTCGGAAGCATCCTCCACTCCGCCGGCGAAGCAAGGGGCACCGAACCGGAGTTCACGACCGTCCGCCGCTTCCTCGACGCGATCGTCGGCGAATGGGGGGCAAGCCGGTTGCCCGGCACGCTCGACTATCATGACGATTTCGGCCCGGACGTGCCCATCGTTTCCGACCCCGCGCTCCGCCAGGTGATCGGAAACGTCCTCGACAATGCCGCGGAGGTGTCGCCCGCTTGGGTCGGCGTGACGGCGAAGCGACAGCAGGATCAGCTTGTGCTCGAGATCGCGGACCGTGGGCCCGGCTTCGCGCCCGAAATGCTTGCGACCTTCGGCCAGCCCTATCGATCGACCAAGGGCCGGCCGGGCGGCGGCCTCGGCCTGTTCCTGCTGGTCAATGTCGTGCGCAAGTTTGGTGGCGAGGCGATGGCCGCCAATCCTCCGCAGGGAGGAGCCTTGATCCGGCTGCGCCTGCCGCTCGCCGCCATCGCCAGGGAGACCGAGACATGAGCGATGGGCGGCGACTCGTCATCGTCGAGGATGATGCGGCCTTCGCCCGGACCCTTAGGCGCTCGTTCGAGCGTCGCGGCTACGACGTCCGCGTGGCGGCGAACCCGGCGGAATTGGCAGGCACACTTGCCGGCCATGCACCGGAATTCGCGGTCGTCGACCTCAAGCTCGGCAACGCGTCCGGCCTGGCCTGCGTGCAGGCACTGCACGCTTTCGATGCCGAAATGCGCATCGTCGTCCTCACCGGCTTCGCCAGCATCGCCACCGCCGTTGAGGCGATCAAGCTCGGCGCATCCTATTATCTCGCCAAGCCGTCCAACACCGACGATATCGAAGCCGCCTTCGCGCGCGGCGCCGGGGATCCCGCCGCTCCACTGGCTGGCCGCCAATCGTCGATCAAGACGGTGGAGTGGGAGCATATCCACCAGGTCTTGGTCGAAACCAATTTCAACATCTCGGAAACCGCCCGCCGGCTCGGCATGCACAGGCGCACCCTTGCCCGCAAGCTCGAGAAACGGCAATTACGCTGACTTCCGGAAAACGGGGGACATTCGCTTTGAAACTCAGGAGGGCGTCACCGGCGGCCAGGGGCGTGTTCACCCTGTTACTGCTGTGCGCGCTCTCGCTGCGCATCGCCATCCCCGTCGGCTACATGCCGGCATCGGGGCCCGACGGGATCGCTGTCGAGATATGCTCGGGTAGTGGGTCCTACAGCGCCTTCCTGCCGTTCGAGCGAGATCGGCCCGACCAGGGACAATCGGGCCCTGGCGGCGCGTCTTGCGCCTTCGCCGCGCTGTCGATTCCGGGGGTCGCTGCGGCGCCGCCGGCAAGTCCGCTCGCGGCTGCACGTCCGTCGGCAAAGGCCGTTCCGGCTACGCCGCGATCGTCGCCGATCGGCCGTAAGGATGTCTTGCTGCCGCCTTTGCGGGGACCGCCAGCCTCAGCCTGAGCCGCCGATTGATCGAAAGCAGCGGGACGCCATCTGGCGGAGGGCGAGGAGCGCGCGATTCGCCCCGTCAGCAACAATCACCTGCGACACCGCGATCGTCATCAGCAACGGCAACCGCCGAACTGAGATCCAGCGGCAAGCGCGCTCGGCGCGACCTAACGAAATCATCGGAATCGAATGGGGAACTTATGAAGATCAATTTGATGCTTACGCCGCTCTTGGTCCTGGCGCCGACGCTGGCGCCTCCGGCGCTCGCGCAGGATGCCGACGGCCGCCCGGAAAGCGAGATCGTCGTCACTGGACGGGACTATAACGCTCTGGAAACGACCAGCGCGACCAAGACCCGGACGCCCGTGCTCGAGACGCCCCAGTCAATCCAGGTGATCACCGAGGGATTGATTGACGACCGGCGGCCGGTAACGCTGACCGAGGCACTCTACAATGCCAGCGGCGTCTCGGATGGTGGAGGCCGCCGAGCCACCTTCGACTTCCCACTCATCCGGGGCTTCGACGCCAGTGCCGATATCTTCCTGGACGGCTTGCGCGTCGAGCGCGGCTCTACAAATTTCTCCTACGAATTGCTCGGACTGGAGCGGATCGAGGTCCTCAAGGGACCGTCATCGCTCTTGTTCGGCCAGAGCGCGCTTGGCGGCGTGATCAACGAAGTCTCCCGCCGTCCGACCTTCGGACGGCATCTGACCGTCGAAGGCACTTACGGCTCTCAAGATTTCGTGCAGGCGCGTCTCGACGTCGGTGCGCCGCTGGGCGACAATGTCGCTGTGCGCCTGAACGGCCTCTATCGCGAAAGCGACGATTATATCGATTTTCTCGACCGACGGCGCATCTTCGTCGCCCCGTCCCTGACATGGCGGATCTCGCCCAGGACCGAGATCGCCTTCCTCGCGGCCTATACCGACGACGAGACCGACGGCTCGTACATCGGTCTGCCGGCCGAAGGGACGGTGCTGCCCAACATCAACGGACCGATCGACCGCCGCCGCAATGTGCGCGAGCCCGGCTATGACGGCTTGTCGATCGAACGCCGGCAGATCGGTTACCTGTTCCGTCACGCCTTCAGCGACACCGTGATCCTGCGCCAGAATCTGCGCTACTCGAGCGCCGATGTTCTGTCGCGTCTGACCGTCGCGCTCGCGCTGCTGCCGGACCAGCGCACACTGCTGCGCGGTGTCGGCCGCTTTGAGAATGAGGACCACTCGCTGGCGGTGGATACCAATCTGGAATTTAATCTCGTCACCGGCTCCGTCCGCCACAAGTTCCTCGCCGGCCTAGACGTGCTCCGCCAGGATGTGCGGCAGTCCTTCGCTTTCGGCCTGCAGGGCAGTCTCGACCTCTATGCGCCCGTCTACGGCCAGCCAGTCGGCCCCCTGTTTCCGCCAGGCAATGATTTCGACCGGGACGACCTCCTTGTCGGCCTCTATCTGCAGGACCAGATCAGCTTTGGGGAGCGGCTGCATCTCGTCATCGGCGGGCGCCTCGACTCCGCGAACACCGACAATCGGGATTTCGTGAGCGGTACGTCTAGCGATCAGAACGACACGGTCTTCGTGCCGCGCGCCGGGATTGTCTACGAGGTCGCGCCTTCGGTCTCGCTCTATGGAAGCTGGGCACGCTCCTTCAATCCGAATTTCGGGGTTTCCGCGGACGGCGAGCTGTTCGCTCCGGAACGCGGCGAGGCGTTCGAGGCGGGCATCAAGGTCGCCTTCCCGGACAACCGCATCAACGCCACTGTCGCGGTCTACCAGATCCGGCGCACGAACGTGCTTACGGGCGACCCCGATCCGCTGAACGCCGGGTTCAGCATCGCGACGGGCGCCCAGCGCAGCCGCGGCGTCGACATTGATGCCGCTTTCCGGCTGGCCGAAGGCTGGAACCTGATCGCGACCTATGCCTACACCGATATCAGGATTACCGAAGACTCTGCTTTCGAGGGTGACCGGCCGATCAACGTGCCTCGCCACCAGGCGAGCTTCTTCTCGAAATATGACATATCCCACGGACCTTTGCGCGGCCTGGGTTTCGGCCTTGGCGGGCGCCTGATCGGTCGCCGGGAAGCGACTTTGCCCAACAGCTACCGGCTCCCGTCCTATTTCACGGCCGACGCGGTCATGAGCTATCGGACGGGGCCGTGGCGCGCCCAGCTCAACGTCACGAACCTGTTCGACAAGGATTATTTCCCGTCCAGCGCCTCGACCGGAGGGATCGGCGTGCTGGTCGGCGAACCGAGAACCGTGCGGTTGACGCTCGGCTACGCACTGTGAGGCCTTGATGTTCAGACGCGGCCTCTCCCTCCTGCACCGTTGGCTCGGACTGTTCTGCGGCCTCTATCTCGCCTGCATTGGTATCTCCGGCGCGGCGCTGGTGGCGGCGCCGCACTTATTCGCTTGGGAATATGGCATTCCTTCGGCGTCGGCCGACGATCCGGCGCGCGACTATGCGTCGCCGGACGTCTGGCTCTCAAAAGCCCGGGCGGCCTATGGCCAGCTCCCCGCGATCGAAAGCTTCAATGCGCCACTGGCAACCCCGATGCGGATCGGGGCGCCGACGATGGTCTATTCGACGATGCGGGATGGCGCCTACGCGACCGGCGTCATCGTGGTCGAACCTTATTCCGGAGCGCCACTCGCTCATTTCATCGCCCAGGACAGCTGGTCTCTTGTCCCGCTGACCCTGCACATGAGCCTGTTTCTGCCCTACACCTTGCTCTGGACGGTGCTGATCACGCTCGCCTGGGTGCTTATCGTCCTTGTCATTGCCGGCATCTTGTCCTGGCGATCCGCGGGCGGCTGGCGCCGCAACCTCCTGCCTGGTTTCGGCAAGAACGCCCCCGCGCTGCGACGTCTGCACATCGCGATCGGTCTGTGGAGCATGCCGGTTCTCATGCTGACGGCCACGACGGGTCTTCTGATGACGGACAAGAGCGGGGCCGAGCGCATCTACGCGATGCTTGGCCGGGCCCCGTCGGAGGTTACGCCGGGTGCGCACCCCTGCGCGGGCACGATATCTCCGGGTCAGGCGCTTGCCATTGCGCGCCAGGCGACACCGGGCACCGAGCTTGGCACTTTGGGCGTGCCGGACGAGATGAGCGGCCCGGACTACCGGATCACCTTACGTGATCGCGGGAGCCACGTCCCCGCGCGGGGCGACACAGTGGTGAGCGTCACCCCCTGCGGACAGCTTCGGTCCGTGCGGCCAGCGAACAGCAACTTCATCGGCGACAGCCTCTCCGCAACCGTGTCGGACATTCATGGCGGAAGGGCGCTCGGCCTTATCGGAGAGGCTCTCATCGTGCTTGGCGGACTCGCCTTGTTCGCGTTGCCGTTGCTTGGCTTCCTCGCCTGGGGCCGGCGCTTGCGACGGGCACGAAGTGCTCCAGACGAGGTGGCGCGAGGAGAATAGGTCCGCTCTCGGCTTAATGGCTCGTCGGTCCATGGCGAGTACGCATATTGGGCCCACGCTCCCATTAGATCGCGCCGCTTCTCGCGCAGAGGCCACCGGCGTCTCAGGAACGCGACCACTCCGGAAGAGTGCGGTACGACGTGCGGCTGGCGCATCTTCATCCTTGCCGCCGGGATCGACCATAACCGCTCTTCGGGGTCGAACTCCGGCCAGCAAGCAAGCCGGGTCTCGCCTGACCGAACGGCGGTCAGGTTGGTGACGACAAGGGCGTCCCGACCGGCCGTCTCCGGACCGGAATCAAGAAACTCCAGCAATGCGGGAACCTCCCCACAGGACATCAATACGAAATGTCCTTGGCCTGAGCTCCATCAGTCATCGGCCTGCTCGCGAAAGCTCGCTGTATGCCGCTTGGTACCACGGTCAACCGAGGCTCAACCTCTGAATGACCGCAGGTAGGACGACTGATATCCAAAATTGCAGGCATTGGCTGCCGATCGAATAATGCTCCAAAGTGGTCGGTCTGCGGTCACACAGGCTTTCCGTGCAGCGGGGAAATGGCCCGTCGATCAGCAACCGGGGCCAACAACCGCAGAATACCCGCATCACGAAAATCAGCCTGCCGCAGCCAGAGCACATTCTATCTATTTAGCGCACAATATCCTCCAATAGCCCATAACAGCCCATCAGATTCGGCTGTTGATTGTTGGGACGCGGGCGAAGCTGAGCCCGATAAATCCTTTTAAGTCAGAGAGTTAGAGGAGGGTTAAACTTCCTGTCTCCCCGACCATCGACGGAAAGGGCGGCGCTGCTTGCCCTTTCCGTCGGTTCCCGGCCTTCGCTCGGTCCCCCGGCAGGGCCGGCCTAGCGGCGGGGGCCGACTCTCACGAACAGGAATTGCGTTGCGTCGCCGGCGGTGACGCGGAGCCGGCCGGGACCGCGGATCGCCAGTGCATCGCCGGCGCCGGCGCGCGCGCCGGCCGCGGCGACGTCGCCCGTCTCCACGGCCAGATAGGCGCGCTCGTCCGCTCCCAATATGCGCGTGAACCGTCCGCCCGCGGGCAGGCGGACGCGGAGCAGTTCGGCGTCGGCGCAGAGCCGCGGCGCCTTGGCCCGAGCGCCGGTGGCAAGCACGGTCATCGCCGCCTCGTCGAGCCGGGGCAGCCACTGCCGGCGCGCGTCCATCATCGGGCGGTTGGAGGCGATCCAGATTTCCGTGAAAGACGCAGGCCCTTCGCTGATCGCCTCGAGGCCGAGATCGGCGCCGACGCCGGTCGAGATCAGCTCGACCGAGCCCGGCAATAGCGGCTGGCGAGGGTCGAAGCTGCCCAGCCGCCGGAGTGCGCCGGCGGTCACCAGGGTGACGATTTCGAAGCCTGCATGGAAGCTCGGCGCGCGCCGCTCGCCCGCCCTGAGGGTGTAGAAATGCAGCGCGCGCAAACCTCCCCATTCGAGCCGGTCGGGCCGCTGATAGCTCGCGAAGCAGAAATGATGCCGCCCCGCGAGGCCGCCCGAACGGGTTTCGCCGAGTTCGTCATGAGGGCGCGCCTCGACGGTCGCGGAAGCAGGATTTTTTGCGGGCATGGTCTCGTCTAGCGCGGCGACATCCGGAAGGCGACCGTCCGCCTGGCCTCGGGAACCCTGGGATCGGGTCGACCATTGGTCCGGCGCAGGGAGGCCGGGAATGACACAGGCGAATGCGAAGGCCTCGCTGGCCGGATGGTGGCGCAGCCATGTCCTCAAGGACGTGGATCATCCGGGAGTGGTCGCCACGGTGCACGAGGACATGGCCTGGTCGGGCCGCTTCGTCTTCATGGTGATGATGTCCGCCGGCATCGCCATTTTCGGCCTCCTGCTCTCCTCGTCGGCGGTGGTGATCGGGGCGATGCTCATCTCGCCGCTGATGGGGCCGATCATGGGCCTGGGCTTCGGCATCGCCATGTTCGATTTCGCCGACATCAAGCGCGCGCTCCTCGCGCTCGTGGCCGGCAGCGTCCTCGCCATCCTGTTCTGCGCACTGATCGTCCTCGTGTCGCCGCTGCAGACGGTGACCAGCGAGATCGCGCTACGCACCCGGCCCAATTTGTTCGACCTCGGTGTGGCGATCTTCTCCGGCCTGGCGGGTGCCTACGCCACGATCCGGGGGCGACAGGGCGCGATCGTCGGCGTGGCGCTCGCGGTCGCGCTGATGCCGCCGCTGTCAGTGGTCGGCTTCGGCCTGGCCATCGGCAACCTCGCCATCGCCTGGGGCGCCGGCTTCCTGTTCCTGACCAACCTGATGGCGATCGCCTTCAGCGTCGCCCTGCTGACCCGGCTCTACGGCTTCGGCAGTCAGCTCTCCCCGCGGCAGACCTGGCTGCAGGCGACGCTGGCGATCGGCACCTTCGCCGCGCTGGCGGCGCCGCTCGGGCTCGCCCTTCACCAGATCGCCTGGGAGACGGTGGCGTCGCGGCAGGCGCGCGGCGCGATCGCGGCGCGGTTCGCCGAGGATGCACGGGTGAGCCAGCTCGTCATCGATTACGATACCCAGCCTATTCGCGTTCGGGCCGTCGTTTTCACCGCCGCCTACCGCCCCGGCGCCGAAGCCGAGGCGGGCCGGGATCTGCGCGACCTGCTCGGCCGGCCGGTGGAGGTGGCGATCGAGCAGGTGCGAATCGGCGACACCGATGCCGAGGCCCGGCAGCTCGCCGAGGCGAGAGGAGCAGGCGGAGAAGGCGCCGCTGACCGCATCGCCGAGCGTCTCGCCCTGGTCGCTGGCGTTCCGGTCGATCGCGTCCTGCTGGACAGGGATCATCGCCTCGCCCGCGTTCGCGCCGCGCCGTTGCCGGGCGCCGGCATCCGTACCTACCGGCAGCTGGAGGCGCGTGCGGCGACGGGGGAGGGCTGGACCATCCAGCTGGTGCCGCCAGCCATGGCCCTGCCCGACCTCCCGCGGCTCGAAGATCCGCCGTCCGCCGAAACGGAGGCCCTGTTGGCCGACATCGTCTGGGCGGCGCAGCGGATGGAACTGCCGGTCCGGATCTCCGGTCCCGACGCCGAGGCAATCGCCGCGCGTCTCGAAAGCGCCGCCGTCGACGCGCGCGCACAGCCGTCTCGTCTCGGCGTGAACCGCCTGGCCTGGGTGTTGCCGATGCCGGACGGCTGAGCCGCCGGCACGCGCCCCGCCCGTCCCGCAAGGGGGACGGTTCGTCGTGGTGCGCGTTGACCCCCGGCGGCGACCGGGGCCTGCTGTCCGCGCAACAAGGGGAAGATGATGCACGTCGCGCAGATGAGGATGACCCACCCTGAGGCGCCGCGCGACGCGGCGGAAGCCCTTCAGCGTTGCATCGAGCATTGCTATGCCTGCGCGCAGGCCTGCTCCGCCTGTGCCGACGCCTGCCTGGCCGAACCCGCGGTCTTCGCGTTGCGAAACTGTATCCGGCTCAATCTCGACTGCGCGGATCTCTGCGCGACGATCGGCCGGATCGCGACCCGCGGGACGGGCAGCAACGAAGCATTGATGGCGGAACTGCTGAACAGCTGCGCGTTGATCTGCCGCATGTGCGCCGACGAGTGCCAGCGTCATGCCGGCCGGTACGAACATTGCCGGATCTGCGCCGCGGCCTGTCGGGCATGCGCGGAGTCCTGCGGTGAAGCGATCGACGCGCTGCGCGGCGACTGAGCCTAGCCGGCGAGGGCGATCGCGATCGCCTCGGACAAAACCTCCGGCGTATAGGGCTTCGGGATGACCGGCAGGCCGCCGGCGCCCGAGGTCGCGATCTCGTCGCTATAGCCGGTGGTGAGGATGACGGGCAGGCCGGGTCGCTGCTCGGCGAGGCGGGCCGCCAGCTCGAGGCCGCTCATCCCGGGCATGACCACGTCGGTGAAGACGAGGTCGAACTTGTCGGCCAGGGCGCGGTCCAGCGCTTCCTCGCCGGACAGCACGCGGACGACGTCGTGGCCGAGCTCTTCGAGCAGCTGCTCGGCGAACTGGCCGACCTCCTCATTGTCCTCGACCAGCAGGATGCGCCCGGTGCGGCCGCGCCTGAGGCCGCCCGCCTCCTTCGCCGGCGCGCCCGCCGCCGCCGCGTCGCGGCCGGGCAGGAGCAGGGTGACGGTCGTGCCTTGCCCCGCCACCGAATCGATCCGCACGTCGCCGCCCGACTGGCTGGCGAAGCCGTAGACCTGGCTGAGGCCAAGGCCGGTGCCCTTGCCGGTTAGCTTCGTGGTGAAGAAGGGCTCGAAGGCGCGCGCCAGCGTATCCTCGTCCATGCCCGTGCCGCTGTCGCTCACCGACAGCGCGATCATCTCGCCGCGCTCGGGATCGGCGCGCCGCGCGGTGCGGATGACGAGCTGCCCGCCCTCGGCCATGGCGTCGCGCGCGTTGACCGCGATGTTGAGCAAGGCGGATTCGAGCTGGGCGCGGTCCGCCTCGACCGTGCAGGGCGCCGGCGCGAGTTCGGTGACGACCCCGATCCGCTCGCCCAGCGTCCGGTCCAGCAGATCGGTCATGTCGCGGATCAGCAGGTTGACGTCGATCAGCTCGGGCTGCAGCGGCTGCCGCCGCGCGAAGGCGAGCAGCTGCCCGGTCAGCGCCGCCGCCCGGCTCGACGCCTGCACCACGGCCTCGGCGAAGCGGATCCGCTTCTCCTCGGAGACGCCTGGGCGGCGGAGCATGTCCGCGGAGCCCTGGATCACGGTCAGCAAATTGTTGAAGTCGTGCGCGATCCCGCCGGTGAGCTGGCCGAGCGCCTGCATCTTGTGCGCCTGACGCAATTGCTCCTCGGCCTTGCCGCGCTCGTCGATCTGGATGTTGAGTTCGGCATTCGCCTCGGCCAGCGCGTCGGCGCGCGCCTCCAGCTCGCGATTGGCGCGCCTGAGGGCGCCCTGCGCGATGCCGAGCACGCTCACCACCAAAGCCGCCATCAGGATCAGCAGGCCGATGACGAGATAGCGGGTGAGCCGGCGCGAGAAGGGCTCTGGATCGGTGGCGAGCACGACCGTGCCGATCCGCTCGCCGCGGCTCATCACCGGCACTTCGGAGGCGACCGCATGTTCCGGCGCGGGCAACCGGTCGGCAAAGGCCTGCGGCGGACCGCCGCCGTCGCGTCCGTAGCCGGCGATGAGCGCGCCTTGCTCGTTATAGACGCCGACGCTGCGCACCTGACGGTTGACCCGGATCGCGCTCACCGCCTCGCCGACCGCGGCCCGATCCTCGAAATCGAGCGCGGCGGTGACGCTGGCGGCGAGGATCTCGGCCTGCACGCGCGTCTCCTGCTGCTGCAGGTCGCGATAGGCGCCCTCGCTCTGCAGGATCACGCCGATGCCGGCGAGCAACAGGAAGATGACCGCGGCGACGATCGCCGCCGGCGCGTCGATCCAGGTGCGGGACAGGCGTCTCGGTTTCCGCATCAGCGCCTCTGGGTCACGCCGGCGGCGAGCGCGAGCAGCCGCGAGCTGATCGAGAGACCGCGCTGGGCGGCCTCCGCCTCGTTGATGAAGAAGCGCACCCGGCCGGACAGGTTGGTGAAGTGGATCATGCCGCGCTGCGGGCCGGCCCGCGCATCGGTGATGGTGAGGATCGGCTGGCCGCGCAAGGCGAGCAGCAGCCGGCCGGTATCGGCGGCCTGGCGGCCCTGGACGAAGGCGAGATGACAGGCCGCGGCGCCGCGTTCGTCGGGCAGTCGCCGCACCTGGACGCCATGGCCGTCAATCTGTTCGGCGGCGGCGGCGGCGTCGAGCAGCCGGCCGAACGGGTCGCGGCCGATCACGCAGAGCTGGAACGGCGTGCCCCCGGCGGGCTGCCGCCCCGACGGCCAGGCGGCATAGCGCGCGAACTTGGGCAGGAAGGTCGCCTGCACGGCCTCCTCGGTGGGCTGGGCGCGCGCCGGCCCCACCGCCGCGAGGCAGGCCGCGAGCGCCGGCAAGGCCGCGCGCAAGAGCCGGCGGGCCTTCAGAACCGCACCCTCGCGCCCAGCTGGAGGGAGCGCTGCGCCAGCTGGGCGGTGCCGGCATCGCTGCTTTCGAGATGGGCGGCGTGCAGGAGGTTGAGGCCCGAGGCATAGACGTCGAGCCGCTCGGTCAGCCGGTAGGTGATCGCCGCGTCCGCTTCGACATAGGAGCCGACCGGATTCGTCCCGCCGATCCGCCCGATGAAGCGCAGGCCGGCATTGATCCGCAGGCGATCGGTGAGGTCGAGCGCGGAGCGGGCGAAGAGCTGGACCTCTGGATCGTGGCCGGCCGCGTCCTTGAAGGACAGATCGACATGGCCCGGCTTCTCGCGGAAGTCCTTGAACAGGGTGGCGAGGCCGAGATTGAGCCGCCACCAGGGCATGAGCTGCGTGCTGCTCCCCGCCTCGACGCCCCAGCTATGTCCTTCCAGCCCGTTGCGCAGCTGGATGGGCAGGCCGACGCCGTCCGCATATTCGAACGTCCTGAGGTCGTCGTACAGGTTGTAGAAGACCGAAACGGAGAGCGTCGTCCGCGCCGTGGGCTGGCCCCGATAGCCGGCCTCGAACGCGATCAGCGTCTCCGAGACGAAGTCGTCGCCGGGCAGGAGCATGCCGGGCGACTGGAGCTGGCGATCGACCCGCGAGGGCGTGCGGACCGCGCGCGACACCGCCGCCCAGAGCAGATGGCGCTCGTTCGGCTGCCAGGCGAGGCGCAGATTCGGCAGCAGCTCGATGCCGGTGAAGCTGGTCTCCTCCACCTTCAGGCCGCCGATCAGCGAGAGCGAATCGGACAGCCGGACGCGATCCTGGACGAAGGCGTTGTAGACCCAGAGCCGCCGCCGCGGCGGATCGAGCTGCAGCGGATTCTGGTTGTTGATCACCGCGTCGCGGGTCGTGCGCACGCCGCCGCCGAATACCAGGTCGTGCGCCCCGAAGCGCGCATTATACTGGACGTCGAGGTCCATGGTCTGGAGCGAATCGGAGACCAGGGAGAAACGCCGCCGGTAATCGTCATAATAAGCTTGGACGCGCAGCGCCCGATCGGCGTCGAAGGCATGGCTCCAGCGGGCGAGCAGATTGTGGCCGCGATTGCCGTCCTCGGGCCGGGTGTCCACCTCATTGTCGAAAATATCGCCCTGCAGGGTGATCTGGTCCGTGGCGTCGCCCAGGTCGGCGCGGAAGCCGGCCTGCCAACCACGATAGCCGTCATCGTCCGTCGCGCCGCCGTTCGCCGGCAGGTTGCCGCGGTTAAAGGCATGGCCGTAGATTCGCATCGCATTGCCGCCGCCGAGCGCGAAGCCGTAACGCGCGCCGACATCCTGCTCGTAGGCGCCGGCCGCGGCCCGGATCAGCCCGCCCTGGGTGTCGCGCGCGTCCCGGCTGACGATGCTGATCACGCCGTTCACCGCATTCGGGCCGTACAGCGTGCCGCCCGGGCCGGAGATTACCTCGATCTGCTCGATATCCTCGAGGAACGGCGTCTGCGTGTCCCAGAACACGCCCGAATGCAGCGTCGAATAGATGCTCCGCCCATCGACCAGGACGAGCAACTTGTTGGAGGCGGCGATGCCGTTCGAGCCCCGCGCGGTGATCGCATAATCATGCGCGGTGATCTGCTGGACGCCGAGATTGGGGGCGAGGCGGAGCACCTCGGGCAAGGAGGTGGCGGCGGCATCGACGATATCGCCATGGGTCAGCACGAAAAGCGAGGTCGGCGCCGCCGATAGCGGCTCGTCGCGCTTCGAGGCGGAGCGGACCATGAGCTGCGCCAGGTCCTCGATCGAAAGGCCGGACAAATCGTCCGGTTCGGAAACTGGGGCGGGCATGGGCGCCTGGGCGCGGGCCGGGGCAGCGCAAAAGGCGGCGGCGACGCCGCCGATCAGGCACGGGACAAGGCGGCGTCGTTTCACGACCAGAACCTCGCTTCGCCCCCCGGCGTCGGCATTTTCTTTAGCGCGGGAAGGTAAACGTCAAGTTGTTCTGCAACTTAACCTTTGTTCAGCGCGCCGGCCGCGGCGCGGGGGCGATGCCCTCGATCCGCTCGGGCGCGTTGGCGAGCACCGAGAGCACCGCCGTCCATGCCGCCACATTCTGCCGCAGCTGCGCCGGATCGACTTTGTCGAGCGTGTCGTCCGGCGTGTGGTGATAGTCGAAATAGCGGGTGCCGTCCTGGTTGAGGTCGATCGCCGGCGTGCCTGCGCGGACCCAGTCGTTGAGGTCGGCGCCGGCATTGGCGGTGTCGCGGCCGCGGGCGATGCCGAGCGGGGCGAGCAGGGCGGCGATCCGGTCGGCCAGCGCCGCATTGCTCTCGGCGAGGTTGAAGTTGACGCGCCACACCCGGTCGGCGCCGAAATCGGATTCGCCGACGAGCATGACGTTGCCCGCCGGATGGTTGAGCCGGAAATGGGTCGGGCCGCCGCCGCCGCCCACTTCCTCCGCGCCGAACAGGACGACGCGGATCGTGCGGCGGGGCCGGCCCGCCCGCATCACCCGGTGCGCCGCCGCCGTGGTGATCGCCACGCCCGCCGCATTGTCGACCGCGCCGGTGCCGAGATCCCAGCTGTCCAGATGGCCGCCGACGATGATCACGCCGGCGGCGGGGTCGCTGCCCGGCACCTCCGCGACGACATTGCCGGATTGGCGCGTGCCGATGTTGCGCGGCGTCAGGGTGAGGCGCATCCGCACCGGGCGGTCGCCCGCGCGGTTCAGGATGCGCTGCATCTGCTCCGCGTCAGGGACGCTGAGCGCGGCCGCAGGGATGGGCGACGCGCCCTGGCCGAAGACCTGCAGGCCGGTATGCGGGTTGCGGTGGTAGTCCGTGCCGATCGAGCGCACGACGATTCCGGCCGCGCCCTTGCGGCTGGCGACGGTCGGGCCGACGCGCCGGGCCGCGCCGAACGGGCCGTAGCCGGAGCCGTCCTGGGTCGGCGCCATCGCATGGTTGATGAAGACGATCCTGCCGCGCACCGCCGCGTCCGGCGCCGCCTGCAGCTCGGCGACGCTCTGGAAGCCGATCACCTCGGCCTCGATGCCGCCGGCTGGCGTGGCGCCGCTATTGCCCAGAGCGGTGAGGATGAGCGGCTGCGGAAAGGGGGAGAGGATCTCGGCACGCTCGACGCCGCGCTCCCAGACCGGCATCTCGAACGTCTCGACGCGCACGTTGGAGAAACCGAGCGCGCGCAGTCGCCGGACCGCCCACTCGCGCGCCCGCGCCTCCGCCTCGGTCCCCGCCTGGCGCGGACCGACTTCGGTGGTGAGGCCTTCGACCAAGTCCCAGGCGAGGGTGTCGCCGCGCAGCGCCTGATCGCGCAGCGCCGCGGCCTGGTCGGCGGGGGCGGTCTGGGCGGCGGCGAGCGCGGGGAAAGCGAGGGCGGCGGCGAGCAGCAGCGTCTTCATGGGGTCGGATCCTCGGAAAAGGTCAGCGCCGGACGACGAGCAGGCGGACGGCCGGCGCATCGGTCCGGCTCAGGGTGATCGTGTAGCGGCCGGGCTCGAGCGCGAAGTCGACGATCTTGCGGATGGTGGAGCAGGCGGGCCCGTGGCCGTGGGCGGTGGACCGCAGCGCCGTGCCGTCCCGCGTCACGTCGATCCAGGCGCCCTGGTCGATCGCCACGCCATAGGTGCCGGCTTGCTCGATCTCCAGACCCAGCGGCGCGGCCGGGGAGGCGACGACCGCCACGCCGGCCCGGACGGTCTCGCCCGCCGCGACCGGATCGCGCCACGCGGCCAGGCTCGCCGGCAGGCCCCGATCGATGCCGCCGGCGCAGGCCGCCGTGCCCGGCCGGTGCGGGGACGCGGCGGGCTGGAAGGCGAACGCGGACAGGAGCAGCGACAGCATGGCGGCGGCTTAGCCGCTTCATCGGGCACGCGGAAGCCGGAATGACGGGTGACAAAGCGGAGTGGCCTCACTAGGTAGCGGCTCAAATCTTCCCGACCCCATTTTCCGGAGAGCAGCGACCGATGGCCGCCCAGTACGCCTTCGTCATGAAGGACATGACCAAGACCTTCCCCGGCGCGCAGAAGCCGGTGCTGAACCATATCAGCCTGCAATTCTATCAGGGCGCCAAGATCGGCATCGTCGGCCCCAACGGCGCCGGCAAGTCGACGCTCATGAAGATCATGGCGGGGATCGACAAGGAGTTCACCGGCGAAGCCTGGCCGGGCGAGAACATCACCGTCGGCTATCTGCCCCAGGAGCCGCAGCTCGATCCGACCAAGACGGTGCTTGAGAACGTCAAGGATGGCGCGCGCGAGACGGCGGACATGGTCGAGCGCTTTAACGCCATTTCGGCGGAGATGGGCGATCCCAGGGACGATACCGATTTCGACGCCTTGATGGAGGAGATGGGCGACCTCCAGGGCAAGATCGACGCGGTCGACGGCTGGTCGCTCGACAGCCAGCTCGAACTCGCGATGGAGGCATTGCGCTGCCCGCCGTCCGACTGGAGCGTCGAGAATCTGTCCGGCGGCGAGAAGCGCCGGATCGCGCTCACCCGCCTGCTGATCCAGAAGCCCAGCATCCTGCTGCTCGACGAGCCGACCAACCATCTCGACGCGGAGAGCGTCCAGTGGCTGGAGAGCCATTTGAAGGAATATGCGGGCGCGGTGCTGATGATCACCCACGATCGCTATTTCCTCGACAATGTCGTCGACTGGATCCTCGAGCTCGATCGCGGGAAATATTTTCCCTATGAGGGCAATTACTCGACCTACCTCGAGAAGAAGGCGAAGCGGCTCGAACAGGAGGATCGCGAGGAATCGGGCCGCCAGAAGGCGATCAAGGACGAGCTGGAATGGATCCGGCAGGGCGCCAAGGGCCGCCAGACCAAGTCGAAGGCCCGTATCGCCCGGTTCGAGGAACTGGTCGAGGCACAGGAAGGCCGGACGCCAGGCAAGGCGCAGATCGTCATCCAGGTGCCCGAGCGGCTCGGCGGCAAGGTCATCGAGGTCAACAACATCTCCAAGGCCTATGGCGACAAATTGCTGTTCGACGATCTGTCCTTCACTTTGCCGCCGGGCGGCATTGTCGGCGTGATCGGCCCGAACGGCGCCGGCAAGTCGACCTTGTTCAAGATCATCACCGGCGTCGAGCAGCCCGACAGCGGCACGGTCGACATCGGCCACACCGTCCACCTCGGCTATGTCGACCAGAGCCGCGATCATCTCGACGGCAAGCACAACGTCTGGGAGGAGATCTCCGACGGCCTCGATTATGTGAAGGTCAACGGCCACGACATGTCGACCCGCGCCTATGTCGGCGCGTTCAACTTCAAGGGCTCAGACCAGCAGAAGAATGTCGGCAAGCTGTCGGGCGGCGAGCGCAACCGCGTCCACCTGGCGAAGATGCTGAAGCGGGGCGGCAACGTGCTGCTGCTCGACGAGCCGACCAACGATCTCGACGTCGAGACGCTGGGCGCGCTCGAGGAAGCGATCGAGAATTTCGCCGGCTGCGCCGTGGTCATCAGCCACGACCGCTTCTTCCTGGACCGCCTCGCCACCCACATCCTCGCTTTCGAGGGCGACAGCCATGTCGAATGGTTCGAGGGCAATTTCGAGGCTTACGAGGAAGACAAGATCCGCCGCCTGGGCCCGGAGGCGGACCGGCCGCACCGCGTTACTTATCGGAAACTGACGCGGTAAGTATTGGGGCTTTCTGGTCTTGCGAAGCTGCTTGAGTTCACCTTCGGAAGGTGTGGCAAAGCAATACTACAAGTCTCAGAGTTAATCTAACTCTGAGACTTATCCAGCGGTTGTCCCGCGCGCCTGCTCGTCATATTCGCTCGCCATCTCGTGCAGCGCGTCCAGCGTGCGCTGGTCGGTCACGCTGCGCGCCAGCCGGCGGCAGCGTTCGGCCTGTTCGCGCGGGTCGAACGCGCCGGCGGGCATGTGCGAGGACGGATCGGGACTCATTTGGCGGCGCGCTTGCAATTCTCGGCTGGTCTGGATTGCCCCCGTGGCGGGCGCATTAACTCTGTTTACGGCGCATGGTTCCCTTCGCTTTAACTTTCCCGCTTGAAGCCGCCGCCCGAAGCGGCTCAGAAAGAGGCAAAAGGGGAGAGCGAAATTGGCGGCCTGGAACGCGAAGAAGACGGTCATCCCGCGCGAGGAGATGCCCGAGCATCACCGGCTGACGCCGACTTTGTCCTGGCCGCATCTGATCGCGCTGGGCATCGGCGCGATCGTCGGCACCGGCATCCTGACCCTGACCGGCGTCGGTGCCGCCAAGGCCGGGCCCGCCGTCATCCTCTCCTTCGTCATCGCCGGGGTGATCTGCATCGCCGCCGCGCTCGCTTATGCCGAGATGGCAACGATGATCCCGGCTTCCGGAAGCGCCTACACCTACTCCTATGTCGTGCTCGGCGAATTGCTGGCCTGGGTGGTCGGCTGGAGCCTGATCCTCGAATATAGCCTGGTGGTCAGCGCGGTGGCGGTGGGTTGGTCGGGCTATACGACGGGCTTCCTGGAGGGGACGCAATTCGCCATCCCGGTCCTGCTCGCCGCCGGGCCGGAGCTCGGCGGCATCCTCAACCTGCCGGCCGTCATCATCATCATCGTCGTCGCCGGCCTGCTCATTGTCGGCACGCGCGAGAGCGCGACGGTGAACGCCGTGCTGGTGGCGCTGAAGATCGTCGCCCTGATCGTGTTCGTCGCGGTCACCCTGCCGCACTTCAACGCCGACAATTTCCACCCCTTCATGCCCTTCGGCTTCGGCAAGTCGGGGCCGCCGGGCGCCGAGGTCGGCGTCATGGCGGCGGCGGCGATCATCTTCTTCGCTTTTTACGGCTTCGACGCGATCGCGACCGCGGCGGAGGAGACGAAGAATCCCGGGCGCGACCTGAAGATTGCCATCATCGGCTCGATGCTGGCGTGCATCGTTATCTACATGGCGGTCGCCGCGGTCGCGATCGGGGCGATGCACTTTCTTGGCTTCGCCAATAGCGCGGAGCCGCTGGCCCTGATCCTCCGCTCGATCGGGGAGGGCGGCGCGGCGAAATTCCTCGGCGCCTCGGCGGTGATCGCCCTGCCGACGGTGATCCTCGCCTTCTTCTACGGCCAGAGCCGGATCTTCTTCGTCATGGCGCGCGACGGCGTTCTCCCCGCCGGCCTCGCCAAGGTCTCGAAGCGCGGCTCGCCGACCAGGATCACTTTGTTCACCGCCATCATCGTCGCCATCCTGGCCGGCCTGATCCCGCTCGCCGAGCTGGCCGCGCTGGCCAATGCCGGGACATTGACCGCCTTCATCGCGGTGGCGGTCTGCATGCTGGTGATGCGCGTCCGCGCCCCCGACGCGGAGCGCAAGTTCCGCACGCCCTTCGCCTGGCCGGTCGGGCTGGTCGCCATCTTCGGCTGCCTCTATCTGCTCTACAGCCTGCCGTTCCTGACCCAGAAATATTTCCTGATCTGGAATGCGGCCGGGCTCGTCTTCTATCTGGCCTATGGCTACCGCAAGAGCGTCCTGACCGAGCGGGGGCCGGAGCCGATGCAATATGCCGGCCTGCTGATCGGCGCGTTCGGCCTGCTCGTCGCGGTCGCCGCCTTCGTCTACGATCCGGCGATGGGCGAGATGGGGGACGGCCTGCGCTTCACCCGCCAGTTCATGGCCTTCCTCGCCGGGCTCGCGGCCTTGCTGGTCGGCGCCATCCTGTTCGCCGCCGGCCGCGTCTCGCAGGCGGTGCAGCCGCGCAAGGAGGGTTGAGGGCATGTTGAAGAGGTTGTTGTTGGGCCTGTTGCTCGCGCTGGCCGGGCCCGCCCTGGCGCAAACGCCGGCCGCCACCGCGCCGGCGGGGCCCTTGCCCCGCGTCGCTCTGGTGACCGACAAGGGCCGGATCGTGCTCGAGCTGGACATCGTCCGCGCGCCGATCACCGCGCGCAACTTCCTGCGCTATGTCGACAACCGCCGCTACGACCGCCAGGAAATCTATCGCGCCATGCCGGGGGGCGAGGGCAGGGGGCTGATCCAGGGCGGCGTGCGCGACGGGCGCCTGCTCTTCCCGCCGATCGCGCACGAGCCGACCTCGCAGACCGGCCTTTCGCATGTGAGCGGGGCGATTTCGGTGCCGCGCCGGACGCCCGGCACGGCGCAGGCCGAGTTCACGATCATGATCGGCGACCTTGTCTATCTCGATGCCGGCCCCGAGTCGGGCAGCGGCGACGGGCTCGGCTATGCCGTCTTCGGCCGGGTCGTCGAGGGGATGGACGTGGTCCGCGCGATCTTCGCCTCGCCGGTCTCGCCGACCGAGGGCGAGGGCCATATGCGCGGGCAGATGCTCCAGCCGCGGGTGCGGATCATCAGCGCGAGGCGGCTGCCGCCCACCCGCTGACTCAGGCCGGGGCGAATTCCCCGCTCGCCTCGTCCAGCACGTGCAGGACGCCGTCGGAGATGGCGAAATAGGCGCCGTGCAGGGTCAGCCGGCCGTCCGCGACGCGCTCCTTCACCCAGGGGAAGCCCATCAGGTTGCGGAGCGAGAGGCGTACGCCTTCCAGCTCCATCTCCAGGAAGGCCTGCCGGTCGAGCGTGTCGTGCGCGGCGCGGATCTTCTCGCGCGCGTCGGCGAGCATCTCGATCCAGTGGGCGATGAAATGGCCGTGGCCGTGGTCGGCATGGTCGAATTGGCCGGTCAACGCCGCCGCGCAGCCGCCGCAGAAGCCGTGGCCCATCACCACCAGCTCGTCCACCTCAAGCTGGGTCACCGCAAACTCCAGCGCAGCGGAGACGCCGTGATAATTCTGGTCGGGCTCGAAGGGCGGGACGAGATTGGCGACGTTGCGTACCACGAACATCTCGCCGGGCCGCGCGTCGAAAATCTGGGCGGGGTCGACCCGGCTGTCGGAGCAGGCGATCACCATCACCTTGGGGCTCTGCCCCTCGGCCAGCTCCGCCCAGCGGTCGCGCTCCTCCTGCCATTCCCGGTCGCGGAAGCGGCGATAGCCTTGGACGAGGTCGGTGAATCGGGTCATGGGGCGCTCCGTTAGGCCGGTGGGGCAGGGGGTGGCAAGTGGGGCCAAGGATCGCTATCTGCGCGCCATGAGCGAAGCCGATCCCGCCAGCGTCCCCCAGACCGCCCCGCGTCCCCGGAAACCCGACTGGATCCGCGTGAAGGCACCCGTGAGCACGGGCTTCATGGAGACGCGCAAGCTGATGCGCAGTCTGAACCTCGCCACCGTCTGCGAGGAAGCGGCCTGCCCGAATATCGGCGAGTGCTGGACCAAGAAGCACGCGACCGTGATGATCCTGGGCGACACCTGCACGCGGGCCTGCGCCTTCTGCAACGTCAAGACGGGCATGCCGCGCATGGTCGATCCGCTCGAGCCCGAGCATGTCGCGGTCGCCGCGGCCGAGCTCGGCCTCACCCATATCGTGGTGACTTCGGTCGACCGCGACGATCTGCCCGACGGCGGCGCGAGCCAGTTCGTGAAGGTGATCGAGGCGCTCCGCCGCAACACGCCCTCGACGACGATCGAGATCCTGACCCCCGATTTCCGCAACAAGTCGGAAGCCGCGGTCGAAAAGATCATCCAGGCGCGCCCGGACGTCTACAATCACAATCTTGAGACGGTGCCGCGCCTCTATCCGACGATCCGGCCCGGCGCCCGCTATTATGCGTCGCTTCGCCTGCTGGAGAGCGTGAAGCGGCACGATCCCTCGATCTTCACCAAGTCCGGCGTCATGGTCGGGCTCGGCGAACAGCGCCTCGAAGTCCATCAGGTGATGGACGACATGCGCTCGGCCGACATCGATTTCCTGACCATGGGCCAATATCTGCAGCCCACGCCGCGCCACGCGAAGGTCGAGGAGTTCGTCACCCCCGCGGCGTTCAAGGCCTATGGCGCGATCGCCCGGGCCAAGGGCTTCCTGCTCGTCGCGGCCAGCCCGCTGACCCGCTCAAGCTACCATGCCGGCGACGATTTCGAGAAGATGCGGGCGGCGCGGGAGGCCAAGCTCGGACGCTCATTGGAGCAGGCTGGATAACGAGGTCAGGGACTGGCGCCGACGCATGCCGAGACATACCGAGAAGCGGATCCTTCCCTACACGCCCGAGCAGCTCTTCGATCTCGTGGCCGACGTCGGCAGCTATCAGCTGTTTCTGCCCTGGGTCGCGGCCACCCGGATCCGCGAGGACAATGAGACGGAGATGGTCGCCGACCTCATCGTCGGCTTCAAGGCGCTGAAGGAGACCTTCACCTCGCGCGTGAAGAAGGCGCGGCCCCGCCAGATCGACATCGACTATGTCGAGGGCCCGCTCAAATATCTGCACAATCACTGGAAATTCCGCGCCGTGCCGGGCGGGACCGAGGTCGATTTCTGCGTCGACTTCGCCTTCCGCAACCGCCTCTTCGAGGCCCTGGCCGGGCAGATGTTCGATCGCGCGCTCAGGCGGATGATCAACGCCTTCGAGGAGCGGGCGCTGGTCCTCTATGGCGCGGGCGAAGGGAGCAAGAGCTCCAGCGCGCAGAGCGCCGCCTGAAGGCGGACACCGCCGCGTCCCAGGTCGCCGAAACATTGCGTGTCGGCATGGACGTCGCTGGGATTGGCGCCGCGCGCGGCCACCGCGAACACCACCGTGCCCACCGGCTTGCGGTCCGAGCCGCCCGCCGGCCCGGCAATGCCGGTGAGCGCCACCGCCACTTCCGCATCGGTCGCCTTCAGCGCGCCCTGCGCCATCGCCCAGGCGACCGCGACCGAGACCGAGCCGAACGTCTCGATCACATCCATCGACACGCCGAGCAACTTGCACTTCGCCTCGTTGGAATACGTGACGAGCGCCGCCTCGACCACGTCCGAGCTGCCGGCGATCTCGGTCAGGGCCGCGGCGACGAGGCCGCCCGTGCAGCTCTCCGCCGTCGCCACCCGCCGGCCGGCCGCCCGATTCTCCTCCACCACCCGCCGGGCGAGGGCGAGCAACGGCTCGGGCAGGACGAAATCGAGATGTTCGCTCATTCCATCTCCGGCAGCATGATCGTGGCGACCGCCTGGGCGGCGATCCCCTCGCCGCGGCCGGTGAAGCCCAGCCGCTCGGTCGTCGTGGCCTTCACGCTAATCCGCGTCACCGGCAGCCGCAACAGGGCTGCGATGGTCTGCCGCATCGCCTCGCGATGCGGCCCCACCTTGGGCGCCTCGCAGATGATGGTGACATCCGCGTGAACGATCCGGCCGCCGCCGGCCTCGACCAGGCCGCGCGCATGGTCGAGGAAGAGCGAGGAGGACGCGCCCTTCCATTGCGGGTCCGACGGCGGGAAATGGTCGCCGATATCGCCCGCGGCGATCGCGCCGAGCAGGGCGTCGGTGAGCGCGTGCAGCGCCACGTCGGCGTCGCTATGGCCTCTGAGCCCGCGTCCATGCGGGATGCGCACGCCGCCCAGCCAGACATGGTCGCCGGGCCCGAAAGCGTGGACGTCGAAGCCGCTGCCCGTGCGCGGGGTCAGCCGGGCGGCGTCGGCCCGGGCGAAATCCGCTTCGTAGGTCAGCTTTTCCAACGCCGGGTCGCCCGCGACCGTCGCCACGTGCAACCCGGCCGCGCGGGCGACCTGGGCGTCGTCGGTCGGCTCTCCGCCGGTCCAGGCGGCATGGGCGGCCCGGATGGCGTCAAGACGGAAGGCCTGGGGAGTCTGCACGCGGACCAGGGCTTCCCGGTCTACCGCATCGCCGACGCGCGTCGTCAGCGTGTCGACCACCGGAAGGACAGGGATCGCGCCGTCATGCGTCTCGAGCGCGTCGAGCAACCGGTCGATGACCGCGCCCGACAGGAAGGGGCGGGCGGCATCGTGGATCAGCACCGCACCCGCATCGTCGATCGCCGCCAGCCCGTTCGCCACCGACTGCCGCCGCGTCGCGCCGCCGATGACGGTCGAGGGGAGGGCGCGGTCACCGACCGCTTCCGCGTAAAGCACCTCCTGACCCGGGCCGATCACCACCTGCACGCCGTCGATCTTGGGGTGACGGAGATGGTCGATCGCATGGGCGAGCAGCGCCTTGCCGGCGACAATTCGGTATTGCTTGGGCAGGTCGCCGCCGGCGCGGCTGCCGCTGCCCGCCGCCACAATCAAAGCCACCGTCCGTCCCATACGGCTCCGCCTAGCCGAGCCCAAACTTGCCCGCCAGCGCAATCGCCACTATCTCGCGCGCCTCATGACGCGCGTGCAGCCTATCCAGATCGGCCCGGTCCGCATCGAAACGCCGGTTATCCTGGCGCCGATGACGGGCGTCACCGACATGCCGTTCCGGCGGATTGTGAAGCGCTACGGCGCCGGGCTGACCGTGACCGAGATGATCGCGAGCCAGGCCGCGATCCGCGAGACCCGCCAGTCGCTGCAGAAGATGGAGTGGGATCCGTCCGAGGAGCCCGTCTCCATGCAACTCGCCGGCTGCTCGCCCAAAGAGATGGCCGAGGCCGCGAAGCTCAACGAGGATCGCGGCGCCGCGATCATCGACATCAACATGGGCTGCCCGGTGAAGAAGGTGGTCAACGGGGAGGCCGGGTCGGCGCTGATGCGCGACCTCAAGCTTGCCGCCGCGATCGTCGACGCCACGGTGAAGGCGGTGAAGGTCCCCGTCACGCTGAAGATGCGCATGGGCTGGGACCATCACAGCCTCAACGCGCCGGAGCTTGCCCGCATCGCGGAGGATCTCGGCGTCCGGATGATCACCGTTCATGGCCGTACTCGCTGCCAGATGTACAAGGGGGAGGCGGACTGGGCCTTCATCCGCAAGGTGAAGGATGCGGTGAAGCTCCCGGTGATCGCCAATGGCGACATCAACGAGCTGGCGGATGTCGACGCGGCGCTCGAACAATCGGGCGCGGACGGGGTGATGATCGGCCGCGGCGCCTATGGCCGGCCCTGGCTGTTGAAGCAGGCGATGCACTGGCTGAAGACCGGCGAGCGCCTGCCCGATCCGAGCCTCGACGAGCAATATCAGGTCATCGTCGAGCAATATCGCGCGATGATGGAGCTTTACGGCCCGCAGATCGGCGCCAATTGCGCGCGCAAGCATATCGGCTGGTACACCAAGGGCCTGCACGGCTCGGCCGAGTTCCGCAACGCCTTCAACAAGGAAGCGGAGCCGGAGCGCGCGCTCGCCATGTTGCGGGATTTCTACGCCCCCTGGCTGAGTCGCGCCGCCGCCTGAGACGGGCCGCGGCGCCGCTGCGGCGGGCGGCGAAAATCACTGTGTTCTTTATGCCACATTGTTGTGCTAGGGCCGCAGTGTGAACGCCGAAGCCGCGATCCCTGTTGCGTCCCTGCCGCCGCCGCCCCGCTGGCGCCGCCGGCTGCGGGTCATGCGCCGGCGCGGCGGCTGGATCCCGGTCATCGAGGTCGGCGTCGCTTTGCTGCTCGTGGCCACGGTCGCCATTTCCTACGTGCTCATCTCCCGGCGCGACCCGGGCGGGCTGCTCACCCCGCCGCTCGTCGCCACCCTGCTGGTCGCCAATCTGGTGCCGGCCATGACCCTGATGGTGCTGTTCGCGCGCCGCGTCGCCCTGAAGCGCGCGTCCCGGACGGCGCTGGGCATGAAGAGCCGGCTGCCCGTCCGGCTGGTCGCGATCTTCTCGCTGATCGCGGCGGTGCCGACCCTGGTCGTCACCATCGTCGTCTCCTTGCTCTTTCAGTATAGCGTGGAATTCTGGTTCTCGGACCGGGCACGGGGAATGCTCGAGAACGCGACCGACCTCGCCCAGGCCAATTACAATCGTGAATTCAACCGGGTTGGCGCCGAGGCGGTGACGATGAGCGTCGACGTCTCGCGCTATTTGCGCGAGGTCAGCTACGACAATCCGATCTTCGTCCAGGCTTTGGGCTCGCAGGCCTTCGAGCGCAATCTCTCCGAGGTGATCCTGTTCCGCGTCGGTCGGGGCGGGGAGATCCAGTCGCTGGCCCTGGTCAATCCCTATGAACGCGATCTCGAGCGCTCGCTGACGCCGGACGTCATCGCGCAGGTGCGGCGCGAAGGGGCGCTGAAGATCGTCCGCGCCAATCGCTTCGAGGCGGTCGCCACCGTGCCGGACAGCAACGGTGCCTATCTCTACGTGGCGCGGGTCTTCGAAGCCGAGCTCGGCGAGCAGATGCAGCGCAGCGCGCAGATCCGGCAGGATTATCAGGCGCTGGCCACCCGTTCGCGCGATCTCCAGCTCCGCTTCAACGCGGCCCTGCTGGGTCTCTCCCTGCTGATCGTCGCCGTGGCGATCTGGATCGCGCTCAAGCTTGCCGACCGCCTGGTCAGGCCGGTCGGCCAGCTGGTGAACGCCGCGCGGCAGGTCACGGCGGGCGATCTGTCGACGCGCGTCCCGCCGACCGGCTCGAACGACGAGGTCGCGACCCTCGGCGACGCCTTCAACCGGATGACCACCCGGCTCGAGGAGCAGACCGGCGCCCTGGTCACCGCCAACGCCCAGCTCGAGAGTCGCCGCGCCTTCACCGAGGCGGTGCTGTCCGGCGTCACCGCGGGCGTTGTCTCGGTCGACGAGGACCATGTCATCCGTCTGATCAACGTCTCGGCCGAGGCGTTGCTCAAGACCGGCGGCCAGAGCCCGGTCGGCCAGAAGCTCGCCGATCTCGCGCCCGAGCTCGACCGCCATCTCACCGCCGACGAGCAGGAGGACGTCGTCCAGCTCGCCTCGCGCGGTGAGCCCCGCACCCTGGCGGTGAAGACCGTGCAGGTGCGCGGCGGCTATGTGCTGACCTTCGACGACATCACCGAGCAATTGCTCGACCAGCGCCGCGCCGCCTGGTCCGACGTCGCCCGGCGCATCGCCCACGAAATCAAGAACCCGCTCACCCCGATCCAGCTCGCCGCCGAACGGTTGCAGCGGCGCTACGGCAAGGAGATCGAGAGCGATCCGGCCACGTTCGAGCGGCTGACCGGCACGATCGTCCGCCAGGTCGGCGACCTGCGCCGGATGGTCGACGAATTCTCGTCCTTCGCGCGCATGCCGAAGCCGGCCTTCGCCGCCGAGCCGCTGGCCGAGATCGCCCGCCAGGCCCTGTTCCTGCACGAGGTGGCCCATCCGGAGATCGCCTTCACGCTGGCCGTGCCCGATCCGGCGCCGGTGCTGGTCTGCGACCGCCGGCTGCTCGGCCAGGCGCTCACCAACATCGTCAAGAACGGCGTCGAGGCGGTCGAGCAGAAGAAGGAAGCGGGCAGGAAGCCGGCCAAGGGCGGCGACCGGATCGCGATGACGATCAGCACCGAGGGGTCGCGGGTGATCGTCGAGGTGGCCGATACGGGCATCGGCCTGCCCGCCGAGCGCGGCCGCCTGACCGAGCCCTATATGACGACCCGCGCCAAGGGCACGGGCCTCGGCCTCGCCATCGTCAAGAAGATCGTCGAGGAGCATTTCGGCCAGATCGAGTTCGCCGACGCGCCGGGCGGCGGCTCGCTGGTGCGGCTCGTCTTCGACGCGGACACGCTTGCCCAGCTCGATCGTTCCGCTCCATCCGTTTCCGAAGAAACCACGTCAGATAGTTGAGAAGATTATGGCTTTGGACATCCTCATAGTCGATGACGAGCGCGATATCCGCGAATTGGTGGCGGGCGTTCTCGAAGATGAGGGCTTCGAGACCCGCACCGCCGGGAGCAGCGACGAGGCGCTGCAGGCGCTCGCGGACAGGCGGCCTTCGCTCCTCTTGCTCGACGTCTGGCTGCAGGGCTCGAAGCTGGACGGGCTGCAATTGCTGGAGGCGGTGAAGAGCCGCGATCCGACCCTGCCGGTGCTGATGATTTCGGGCCACGGCAATCTCGACACCGCTGTCGCCGCGATCCGCCAGGGCGCCGTCGACTTCATCGAGAAGCCGTTCGAGGCCGGCCGCCTGGTCCATCTCGTCTCGCGCGCCACCGAAACGGAGCGGCTCCGGCGCGAGAATGAGGCGCTGCGCCAGCAGATCGGCAACGAGATGGAGCTGACCGGCTCCTCCGCCGCGATCAACAATGTCCGCGCCACCCTGAAGCGCGTCGCCGCGACCGGCAGCCGGGTGCTGATCTCCGGCCCCGCCGGCGTCGGCAAGGAGGTGGCCGCGCGGCTGCTGCACAATTGGTCCGGCCGCGCCGACGGCCCGTTCGTCGTCGTCACCGCCGCGCGGATGACCCCGGAGCGCGTCGAGGAAGAATTGTTCGGCGTCGAGGATGGTGGAGAGATGGCGCGCCCCGGCCTGCTCGAACAGGCGCATGGCGGCACGCTTTTCCTCGACGAGATCGCGGACATGCCGCTGTCCACCCAGGGCAAGATCCTGCGCGTGCTCACCGACCAGAGCTTCACCCGCGTCGGCGGGCAGCGCACCGTCAAGGTCGACATGCGGGTCGTCTCCTCGACCGCGCGCGCGCTGCCGGACGAGATTGCCGGGGGGAGGTTCCGCGAGGATCTCTATTACCGGCTCAACGTCGTGCCAGTGCACCTGCCGGCGCTCGCCGACCGGCGGGAGGACATTCCGGCGATCGTCGAGCATTTCGCCGCCCGCTACGCGGCCGACCAGCGCGTGCCGACGCCGCTCATCTCCGACGACGCCATGGCAGCGCTCCAGGCCTATGACTGGCCCGGCAACGTCCGCCAGCTGCGCAACATCATCGAGCGCACGATCATCATGGCGCCGGGCGAGCGGATCGGCTGCATCGAGATCGACATGCTGCCGCCCGAAATCCTCAACGACCAGGCGCAGCTCACCCCCAACGAGGCGGTGAAGGCGATCATGGGCACGCCGCTCCGCGAGGCGCGCGAGACGTTCGAGCGCGAATATCTCCGCGTCCAGATCCGCCGCTTCTCCGGCAACATCTCCCGCACCGCCAACTTCATCGGCATGGAACGCTCGGCCCTTCATCGGAAGCTGAAGGCGCTCGGCCTGGCGGACACCAGAGGGGAGGGGGGCGACTAGTCCCCTGCCTCCGGGGCTGGAACCTGCCCCTCCAGCGACCATATGATACAAACGCACGGGTTGGCGCTTGCCGTTCCGGCGTGATAATGAGGCGTCGCGGACCTGCCGCCAATAAGGACCACGAAAGAGAGCGAAATGCCCGACAAGGTCAACAATCTGCAGGACATGTTCCTGAACAGCCTCCGCCGCACGAAGACGCCGGTCACCATGTTCCTGGTGAAGGGCGTGAAGCTGCAGGGGATCATCACCTGGTTCGACAATTTCTCCGTACTGCTTCGCCGCGACGGCCAGGCCCAGCTCATCTACAAGCACGCCATCTCGACGATCATGCCCTCCCAGCCGCTCGATCTCGGCGGCCTGCAGGCGGCGTTCGCGCAGCAGCTTGAGCAGCGCAAGCCGACCCTGCTGCAGGAAGTCTTCCTGACCGCGGTCAAGAAGTCCGGCGAGCATGTCACCATGTTCCTGGTGAACGGCGTGATGCTGCAGGGGGAAATCGGCGCGTTCGACCTGTTCTGCATGCTGCTGGAGCGGGATGGGCTGTGCCAGCTCGTTTACAAGCACGCCATCTCGACGGTGCAGCCCGAGAATCCGGTCAACTTCCAGGAAGCCCAGGCCGAGGAGTGAGCGGCTGAGCGTTTTCAACCGGGATTCCGACAATGACGTGACCCGCGGCGCCCGCGCCGTGATCGCCTTGCCGGACATGGAGAAAGGCGCCGCGCGCGAGGCGCGGCGCGACCCGGCCGCACGCCTCGACGAGGCGGCGGGCCTGGCCGAGGCGATCGGCGTGGAAGTGGAGGACAAGCTCCATTTCCGCATCCGCGCGCCGCGGCCCGCGACCCTGTTCGGGCCCGGCCAGGTTCAGCAGATCGCCGACGCGGTCCGCCAGGCCGAGGCCGAGCTGGTCATCGTCGACGCCTCGATCACGCCCGTCCAGCAGAAGAATCTGGAGGACGGCACCAAGGCGAAGGTGATCGACCGGACCGGGCTCATCCTGGAGATTTTCGGCGAGCGCGCCGCGACGGCCGAGGGCCGGCTGCAGGTCGAGCTCGCCCATCTCGATTATCAGGCCGGCCGGCTGGTCCGCTCCTGGACCCACCTCGAGCGGCAGCGCGGCGGCTTCGGCTTCCTCGGCGGCCCGGGCGAGACCCAGATCGAGGCCGACCGCCGGCTGATCCGCGACCGCATGGCGAAATTGCGCCGGGAGCTGGATCAGGTCAGCCGCACCCGCACCATCCACCGCGACCGCCGCCAGCGCGCGCCCTGGCCGATCATTGCCCTCGTCGGCTATACCAACGCCGGAAAATCCACGCTTTTCAACCGCCTGACCGGATCTGACGTCATGGCGGAAGATCTGCTCTTCGCGACGCTGGATCCGACCCTCAGGCAGATCGGCCTGCCGGGCATCGACAAGGTGATCCTCTCCGACACGGTCGGCTTCGTCTCGGATCTGCCGACCCAGCTCGTCGCCGCCTTCAAGGCGACGCTGGAGGAGGTGGTGTCGGCCGACCTGCTCATCCACGTCCGCGACATCGCCCATCCCGACAGCGAGGCGCAGCGCGCCGACGTCGAGGCCGTGCTCGCCGAGATCGGCGTCGCCGAGACCACGCCGCGCTTCGAGGCCTGGAACAAGCTCGATCTGCTCGCGGGAGAGGAGGGGGACGCCGTCCGCGCCGAAGCCGCCCGCCGCGAGGATGTGGTGACGCTCTCGGCACTGAGCGGGGAAGGGGTGACGGACCTCCAGGTCGCCGTCGCCGCCCGTCTCACCGCCGGCCACCAGCGTTACACGATCGCGCTCGACGCGAGCGACGGCGCGGGCGCCGCCTGGCTCCACCAGCATGGCGAGGTATTGGAGCAGCGGGTGGACGGCGAGAGCATCGTCTACGAGGTGCGCATGGCCAAGCGCGACCATGATCGCTTCGTGACTCGCTCCGGCTGAAAGGCGAATTCGCCGGCCTCAACCAACAAGCGGCCAAGTCAAAGTTCGGACCGGACAGATGGCTCATGGCGCCCGGCCACGCGATCCGATAGAATCGGCATGGGATCGGGAGGGGTCATCATGTCGGGGCTGGAAGAGCAGGGGCCTGTCAATTGGTCGAACTACCATAAGACCATCGTGAATCGCCGGGTCGACGCCTGGCGTTTCTCCGATCCCGGTGCCGGAGAATTGGCAATCCACCTCGGAAACCGGGCCGCGGCCATCGGCCGGCTGATCGGCCGGTCGGCCGCCGGCGGATTGCGGCCGGTCGGGTCGGGCTGGTCGTTCAGCGAGATCCTCCTCGGCGGCACGACCCTGCTGGAAGCATCCTTTCCGGATCGCGCCCAGATCGCGCCCGTCGCGAGCGGCCAGCGCGCCGATCCGGGCGATGGCCGACGCCTCTATCTGGCCAGCGCCGGCGTGCGGGTGCGCGAGCTCAACGAGGTGCTCGGCACGCAGGAGTCGATCTTCACCAGCGGATCCTATGACGGGCAGACGCTCGGCGGCATGCTGGGCACGGGGGTCCATGGCTCGGTCCCGACCTTCGGCGCCTTCCAGGATCATGTCCGCGGCATCCAGGTGGTGACCGGCCCGGGGCAGGCGAAATGGGTGGAGCGCGGCCCGGATGCGGTGCTGGCCGACGGATTCGCGGCCCAATGGTCCAACGAGATCATCCGGGATCCGGATCTCTTCGAGGCGCTGCTGGTGAACCTCGGTGGTCTCGGCGTCGTCAATGCCCTGTTGCTGGAGGTTTCGGACGGCTTCACCTTGGACGTGGTGCAGCGGGAACGGGCGATCACGCCGGACGATCTCGCCCTGCTCGAGGCCGGGGAGTTCCAGCGCTTCGCCCACGGCATCTGGCCGGACGTCGATGAATCGCCTTATTACATCCAGTTGATCCTCAATCCTTACAGTCCGTATGAAGGCTTTGCCGGACGCGGCGGTGACGAGGCGCTGATCACCCTGTTCTACAAGCGGCCGAAGCGGCAGCTGCCGATTGTCCAGCGCATGGCGACGGAGCACGACCCGCTGGCCTTGCTGACGCTGGGGCAGGAGGTTCTGGTCGGGGCGAACCGGCTCGGCTTCGAGGCGCTGGCTCTGCCGCGGCTGGGCGAGGCTGCGTTCAAGATCATGAAAATGTGGTTCCGCGAGACGCCCGACGCCGGCCAGGTCCCCGAAAACAAGTTGTGGGGCGAAGCCAATGGCGCCTTGGTGGAATTGCTGCCGGGCGTGTCGATCGAATGGTTCAACGCGGCTTATGCGATCGACCGGCGCTCCCTTCGAGAGACGCTCGACGTCATGTTGCGGGCGTTCAACAGCCAGCAGCTGGCGCCCAGCATCGTCACCGTCCGCTTCGTGAAGAGGTCGACCGGCCTGCTCGCGTTCACGCCCTTCGAGGACACGGTCGTGCTCGGCTTCGACGGCATCCGCTATTTCAACCTGTGCGAAGGGGCGGCCGAGCGGATTGCGGGCGCCCTGGACCATGCCGGCATCCCTTATGGGCAGCATTGGGGGAAGCAGGGCGTGATCACCCCCGCGCGCTTTGCCGCCCAGTTCGGCGATCCGGCCGATCCCTCGTCTCCCGCCGGACGCTGGCGGGCGGCGCGCGAGCGGCTGCTGGACGTCGACGCACGAGGGATTTTCGCCAGCCCACCGCTGCGGAGCTGGGGCCTGGCCTGATTAGGCGGGCTTCTCCGCCGCCTTGCGCTTCACGCGCTGCCAAAGCTCTTCCTGCGCGTCGAGGCCTAAGGTCGCGAAGGCCTCGCCGGCTTCGTCTTCCATCGCCCGGAAACGGCGCTCAAACTTGGCATTGGCGGCGCGCAGCGCGACTTCGGGATCCACGCCCAGCTTGCGCGCCCAGTTGACCGTGGCGAAGAGCAGGTCGCCAATCTCCTCGGCGCGCTCCTCCGGCGACCGGGCGGCCTCGACCTCGCCGAGCTCCTCGTCGATCTTGGCGCGGGCGCCCGACGGGTCGGGCCAGTCGAAACCGGTGCGCGCGGCGCGCTTCTGCAATTTCTCAGCGCGCATCAAGGCGGGGAGGGCGAGGGCGATCCCGTCCAGCGCGCTCCGGTGGCCCTTGGCGCCGCGTTCCTCGGCCTTGATTTGCTCCCAGAGGTGATGGCCGCCCTGGTCGGCGGCGCCGAACAGATGCGGATGGCGGCGCTCCATCTTGTCGGCAATGGCCGTGGCGACGGCATGGAAGTCGAAGCTGCCTTGTTCCTCGGCCATGCGGGCGTGGAAGACGACCTGGAGCAAAAGATCGCCGAGCTCGTCCTTGAGCTCGGCCAGATCGCCGCGGCGGATCGCGTCGTCTACCTCATAGGCTTCCTCGATCGTGTACGGCGCGATCGTCCGGAAGGTCTGGACGCTGTCCCATTCGCAGCCCGTCGCCGGATCGCGCAGCCGCGCCATGATCGCCAGCAAGCGGTCGATGGGGGACCCCTCTTTCTCAGGCATCGATAAGTCCGATAATATACATTATGTAAAATTGAGATAAGAGCGAAGGGGGCTGCCCCTGCCGCCTCCCGGTCACGGCTGCAGCACCAGCGTCCGTCCCTCGACGCTCCAGCGCGTCAGCGAGGACAGGAAGTTCATGCCGATCACGTTGATCGTGTCGTCGCGCGCGATGTAGACCGGAAAATCGGTGCGCTCGATCGGCCCGACCTGCAGGCGCTCGGCGCGGCCGCGATCCATGATGACGACGCCGTTGGCGGTCGAGACCGGCGCGCCGCGGCCGTCCGGCGCGATTCCGGCCTCCCTGGCGGTATCGCGGCCGATCGTGGTCACCGTGGCGCCGCTGTCGACCAGGAATCGGGTCGTTCGGCCGTTCACCTCCGCCTCGACCCAGAAATGGCCGTCCTCGGCCATGGCGATGCGCAATTCGCCGCCCTGGACCTGTTGCGTGGTGCCGCCCGTCACCGCCGCCCAGATCCGCGCGCCCAGCGCCTTGAAATCCTCCCGCAGCGCGAAGATCGCGAAGCCGACGACGAAGATCAGCACCCAGGCCAGGGCCATCTTCACCGTCCTGCCCACCGGCACGCGCCGGATCGAAAAGGCGCCGGCCACGGCAACAAGGATGATAAGAAGATAAATGAGATTAAGGGCTTGCCCGCCGTCGCTCACAGCGAGACCTCCAGCCCGTCATAGCCGGGCTCGACGCCGTCGGGCAGCTCTCCGCACAGGGTCCGGTAATCCATGCTGCCGTCCATGTGGGTCAGGATAGCGCGCTTCGGCCCGAGCGCGCGAATCCATTCGAGCGTGTCGGCGAGATGCGGGTGGGTCGGATGCGGGCGCCGCCGAAGCGAATCCACCACCCACAGGTCCAAACCCTCGAACAACATCTTCATGTCATCCGTCAACATATGGAAATCAGTGGAATATCCGATTGAGACACCGCCCGCGTCGAAGCGCAGGCCGGCGCTGGTGATGTCGCCATGCGGCTGATCGACCGCGCGCATCGAAATGCCGCCGAGATTGATATGATTGGGCAGGAGGTGGGGGGTGACGAGGGCGGGATAGCCCCCCTTCCCCTCGAAGGCATAAGCGAAGCGCTTCTTGAGCAGCGCCAGCGACTCCTTGCGCGCATAGCCCGCCACCGGGCGTCCGCGCGCATGATAGAGCTGCCTCAGATCGTCGATGCCGTGGCAATGATCGGCATGGTCGTGCGTCCAGATCACCGCCTCGACATCGCTCACCCGCGCGTCGAGCAATTGCTCGCGCAGGTCCGGGCTGGTGTCGACGAGGATCCGGGTCTCGCCCCAGGAGACCAGGACGGAGGCGCGCCGGCGACGGTTGCGCGGCTCGTGGCGGTCGCATTCGCCCCAATCGTCCCCGACCCGCGGCACGCCCGAGGAGGTGCCGCAGCCCAGGATGCGGATCTTCATATCGCGGCCTTGCTGAACAGGCGGTAGAAATTGGCGCTGGTCGCCGCGGCGAGCGTTTCGAGCGGCTCCCCCCGCAGGTCGGCCAGGAAGCGCGCCGTATCGGCCACGAAGGCCGGCTCGCAGGGCCTGCCGCGATGCGGGACCGGGGCGAGGAAGGGGGAATCGGTCTCGACCAGCAGCCGGTCGAGCGGCACCGTTCTGGCGGCTTCCTGCAGGTCCTTCGCATTCTTGAAGGTCACGATCCCCGAAATGGAGATGTAGAGGCCGAGCGCCAGCACCTTGTCCGCGAAATCCTGGCTCGCCGTGAAACAGTGGATCAGGGCAGGATAAGCCCCCTTCCCCATCTCCTCGCCGAGGATCTCGAGCGTATCCTCCTCGGCGTCGCGGGTGTGGACGATCAGCGGCAGCTGGGTGTCGCGGGCGGCGGCGATATGGTTGCGGAAGCTGTCGCGCTGCCGGGCACGGTCGCTATGGTCGTAATAATAATCGAGCCCGCTCTCGCCGATTCCGATCACCTTTGGATGCGCGGCCTTCTCGACCAAGGTCGCGGTCTCGACGTCCGGATGGACGTCCGCCTCGTGCGGGTGGATGCCGACCGACGCCATGACGTCACTTTCCCGCTCGGCCACCGCGATCACCGCGTCCCATTCCGAGGCGCGGGTGGAGATGTTCAGCATCCGGTCCACGCCGGCGGCGCGCGCGCGCGCCAGCACGGCCTGCTGGTCCTCGACCAGGCCTTTGTAGTTCAGGTGGCAGTGGCTATCGACGAACACGGTTTCAGCTTTCGGTGGGCAGTTCGAGCCGCGGGAAAATGGGCGTGGGCGCGGCCAGCGTGAAGCCGGAGGCGGCGAGGCGCTCGTAGCGGCCCTCGTCGGCCAGCGCCGCATAGGTCCGCTCGTCGGCCGGCACGCCCAGCTGGTCGAGCAGTTTCGCGGCCGAGCCGGGGATGACCGGCTGGATGGCGACGGCAAGATCCACGATCGCCTCGCAGAGCGTGGCGAGCACGGCGGTCATCCGTTCCGGATCGGTCTTGCGCAACGTCCAGGGCGCCTGGGCGTCGATATACTGGTTGCAGGCGAAGACCGCGCGCAGCCAGGCCTCGATGCCCTGGGAGAGCGCCAGCGCCTCGAACTGGGCCGGCACCTCCGCGCGCGCCGTCTGGCGGACCAGTGCGAGCAGGTCCGCGTCCGCCGGGTCTCCCTTTCCTTCGGCGGGCAGCTTGCCTTCGCAATTCTTGGCGATGAAGCTGAGCGTGCGCTGGGCGAGATTCCCGAAGCTGTTGGACAGATCGGCATTGGCGCGGGTGACGATCGCCTCGTCGCTATAGGTGCCGTCCTGGCCGAAGCTCACGTCGCGCAGCAGGAAATAGCGCAGCGGATCGACGCCGTAGAGCCGGGCCAGGTCCATGGGATCGACGACATTGCCGACCGATTTCGACATCTTCTCGCCGCGGTTCAGCAGGAAGCCGTGGCCGAAGACATGTTTGGGCAGGGCGATCCCGGCCGACATCAGGAAGGCCGGCCAGTAGACGGTGTGGAAGCGGACGATGTCCTTGCCGATCAAATGCAGGTCCGCCGGCCAGTAGCGGGCGAAGCGTTCCGGATCGTGCGGCCAGCCGGCGCCGGTAATGTAGTTGGTCAGGGCGTCGACCCAGACGTACATGACGTGGTCCGGGCTCCCCGGCACCGGCACGCCCCAGTCGAAGCTGGTGCGGCTGACCGAGAGATCGACGAGCCCGCCTTCGACGAAGCGCAGGATCTCGTTGCGGCGCGCTTCGGGCCGGATGAAGTCCGGTTGGGCGGCATAGAGATCCAGCAAGGGCTGCTGGTATTTCGAGAGCCGGAAGAACCAGGTTTCCTCCGCGGTCCATTCCACGGGCGTCCCCTGGGGCGACAGCTTTTCGCTCCCTTCTCCCTCGACCAGCTCCTTCTCTTCGTAAAAGGCCTCGTCGCGGACGGAATACCAGCCCTCGTAGCGGTCGAGATAGAGATCGCCGGCATCGGCCATGGCCTGCCAGATCGCCTGGCTGGTGGCATAATGCTGCGGCTCGGACGTGCGGATGAACCGATCGTACTTTATATCAAGAAAGTCCGCCATCTCATGAAAATAGTTTGACATTTCATTCGCGAGATCGCGCACGTCCATGTTCCGCTCACGAGCGGTCTTGACCATCTTCAGGCCATGTTCGTCCGTCCCCGTCTGGAAGAGGACGTCGCGGCCCCTGAGCCGCTGGAAGCGCGCGATCGCGTCGGCCGCGATCATCTCATAGGCATGGCCGATATGCGGGCGCCCGTTGGGATAATGGATCGCGGTGGTGATGTAATAGGGTTCGGCCATGGGCGGCGGAGTAACGGGGTTGATGGGGAGAGGCAATGCGGCGGTCGGGAAGCGCAGGCGGCCGTCTTCATTTTCGTCATGCTGAACTCGTTTCAGCATCCAGGGTGGGTGCGCTGCGGAAGGAGAGGCAATCCGTCAGCCTTGGGGGCCGGTTCTCCCTTGGACCCTGAAACAAGTTCAGGGTGACGCCGAAGGGGCTCCAACCTCTCCGTCCGGGCCTCAGACGACGCTTCGGCCCTGCCCCTCGCTCAACGCCGCCAGCATTCCGGCCAGCTCGAACACCACGCTCTGCGGATCCAGCGAATGGCGCCGCGCGCTGCCGGCGAGGCTGGTGGCTTTCTCCCAGAGCCGGATCGCGTCGGCGCGGGCCTGACCGCCCCGCCCCTTCGCCTCGGCGGCGACGCGCGAGGGCATGCGGGCGAGGAAGGCCTCGTAGCGCCCCTGCGCGGACTTGAGGGCCAGGCTGCCGGCGAGCGCGGCGCGGCGGGCATTGCTGCGGTCGCCGTTCCGCACCAGCGCCTCCATTTCCCGGTCGAGCGCGGCGATGTCCAGCCCGCGCCAGGCGATGGCCCGGCCCGGCGCGCCCTCGCCCACCGGCACCAGCGCCTCGATCTCCTCCGCATCCGCGTCGGGCAGCGCCGCGCGCAGGGCTGACGTCATGGCGTCGGGCGCCAGCGGGGCGAGGCGCAGCAGCCGGCAGCGGGAACGGATCGTCGGCAGCAGCCGCTCGGGCGAATGGCTGACCAGGAGGAACAGGGTGTCCGGCGGCGGCTCCTCCAGATTCTTGAGCAGCGCGTTCGCCGCGTTGCGCTCGAGATCGTCGATCGCGTCGATCACCACCGCGCGGCGCGGCGACAAGGACGAGGTGGTCGCGAACAGGCGCTGCAGGCCGCGCACCTGGTCCACGCTGATCGAGCGGGCAAGTTCGGTGCCCCCGTCCCTGGTCAGCCGCTCGAGCCGCATCAGGTCCGGATGGCTGCCCGCGGCGACAAGTTTCGCGGCGGGGTGCTCGTCGGGCACGTCGAGGCCCGGCGCGCCGACCGGGCCGGTCCCATCGGCCAGCATGCGCAGCGCCGCCTTGTCGGCGAACAGGGCCTTGCCGACCCCCTCCGGCCCGGCGAGCAGCCAGGCATGGTGCATCTTGCCGCTGTCCAGCGCCGACCTAAAGCCGGCGATGGCGGCCTCGTGACCGTAGAGCGGGGTCACGGCAGCAGGTCCGCGAGCGCGGCGAGCAGGCGCGCGGTGACCTCGTCCGGTGTCCCCGAGGCGTCGATCAGGCGAACCCGTTCCGGTTCCTGGTCCGCGACGGTCCGGAAGCCGCGTTCGACCGCGTCATGATAGGCGGCGGAACGCCGGCCGATCCGGTCGCCGCCGTCCGTATCCCGCGCCCTGGCGCGCGCGGCGCCCTCGGCCGAGACCAGGACGAGGGTGCGGTCGGGAAACCGGTCGCCGATGCCGAAGGCGTTGATCCGGCGCACGGCGTCGAGGCCCAGTTCGCCGGCCACGCCCTGATAGGCGAGCGAGCTGTCGACGAAGCGGTCGCTCAGCACCCAGCGCCCCGCTTCGAGCGCCGGCCGGATGACCTTGTCGAGATGATCGGTGCGCGCGGCGGCGAAGAGCAGGGCCTCGGCCTCAGGCCCCCAGCCTTCGTCCGCGCCGTCGAGCAGCAAGGCGCGGATCGCCTCCGCGCCCGGGCTGCCGCCCGGCTCGCGCGTGGTGACGATGTCGAGGCCGCGCGCGCGCAGCGCTTCGGCCAGCGCCTTGAGCTGCGTCGACTTGCCAACCCCCTCGCCCCCTTCGAGGGTGATGAAGCGGCCGGAGGTCACGCCTCCGTCACGCCGCGCCGACGAGGCTCTTCAGGCCGTACCACATGCGTCCGAAGAAGCCGGCCTCGCCCACCGCGCTCTCGGCGACGAGCGGCATGGTCTGGGCGGGCAGGCCGTCGCCGGGCTCGACGACGAGGTCGGCGATATGCTGGCCCTGCGCGATCGGCGCCCGCACCGGCCCGTTATAGACGATCTTGGCGCGCAGATTCTGGCCGAGCCCGGCCGGATAGGTGACCGCGATCGGCCGCTGGGCGACCAGGCCGACGCTGGACACGGTCGCGCCCTGCACCAGCGCCTCGCCGATCCTCTGCCCCTGGCGGAGCAAGGGGCGCGACTGCCAGGCGTTGAAGCCCCATTCCATGAAGCGGACGGATTCCTCGATGCGCTGGTTGAAGCTGGTCAGGCCGGAGACGACCATGACCAGCCGCCGCCCGTCGCGCGCGGCGGAGCCGGTGAAACCGTAGCCCGCCTCCTCGGTGTGACCGGTCTTCAGCCCGTCGGCGCCGTTGACCCGGCCGAGCAGCGGATTGCGGTTGCCCTGGGTGATCGCCTGGTTGGTGCCCATGGTGCGGCCCCAGGTGAACTCACGCATCCCGTAATATTCGCGATACAGATCGGGATAGTCGCGGACCGTGCCGGCGGCGAGCGTCGCGAGATCCCGCGCGGTCGTATAGGTGACGCCATTGTCCGGCCAGCCGACCGGATTGCCCCAGTTGGAATTCCGAAGCCCCATCTCCCGCGAATGGCGGTTCATCAGCTGCACGAAGGCGGCCTCGTTGCCGGAGATGCACTCGGCCAGCACCACGGTGGCGTCATTGCCGGAGAGGGTGACGATGCCATGCAGCAGGTCGCGGACGCTGACCTGCTCGTTGGGCGAGAGGAACATGGTCGAGCCCGCCGCCGGCCCGTGCCAGCGCTGCCAGGTCTCAGGCCGCACCGTGCACATCCGCGTCGGCGCGAGCTGGCCGCGCCGGATCAGGTCGAAGGCGACATGGGTGGTCATCATCTTCGCCATCGAGGCCGGCGGGATGCGCCGGTCCGCATCCTTCGCGTAGAGCACCGCGCCCGAGGACAGGTCGATCATGATCGCGGTGTTGGCCGCGGTCTCGAAGGGCGGCGCGGCGGCGCCCGCGGGCATGGCGATCAGGAGGGCGGAGGCGAGAAGGTAGAAAGGCTTGCGAGTCATGATGCGGTTACGGTCCTGGCAGGTCAGCGCGCGATCGAATCCGAGAGGATGCCGACGGTGAGCGCGTAGAAGTTCGAGCAATTATAGTCGAGGATCACACGATAATTGTTGGTGAGCAGATAGGCGGTGGCATTGGGGCCGTCCGGCTCCATCAACGTCGCCATGGCGTCGCGCGGCAGCGAATTCGACACGCCCAGCCGCTCCCATTCGGCGCCGGTCAGCCAACGGCTGTGGCGGGCGAAGACGGCGGGACAGCGCGGCGCCCGCAGGCGGTTGGCGACAGCCTCCCGGTCGAAGCCCGCGGGCACGCGCACCGCCACGCCCCAGGGCAGGCCCGGGCGCCAGCCCGCGATGCGGAAATAATTGGCGATCGAGGCGAGCGCGTCGAGATGGCTGCGCCAGATGTCCGGCCGCCCGTCCCCGTCCCCGTCCACGGCAAGGCGCAGATAGACGCTCGGCAGGAATTGCGGATGGCCGGCGGCGCCCGCCCAGCTCCCCTGCAGCTCGTCGCGCGGAAAGCCGCGCTCGACCAGGCGGAGGGTGGCGATGAATTCGCCGGTGAACAGCTCCCGCCGGCGGCCGTCATAAGAAAGGCTGGCCAGGCTGTTGAGCAGGTCGAAATTGCCCATATAGGAGCCGTAGCCGGTCTCCTTTCCCCAGATCGCGATCATGATCTGGGGCGGTACGCCGTAGCGGCGGCTGAACTCCCGCAGCTGCGGCAGATTGGCGGCGTAGCGCGCGCGGCCCCGGTCGATCAAAGCCTGGGTGATGTGGCGGGCACGGAACGGCGCGAAGGGCGGGTTGCTGCCGCTCGGCGTCACGCCCGGTGTGCCGCCCGGCTGGGAGCGGTCGAGCTGTACGGTGCGCGCGGAGAAGGTCAGGGTCGGGAAGATCCGGTCGAGGGTCTCGCGGCGGATGCCGGCGCGCTCCGCCTCGGCCCTGAGGCGCGGCAGATAAGCCTGAAAGCCCGCTTCGCTGAGCCCGCTGGCCTGCGCCGCGGCCGGCGCCGCGCCGAATGGGAGGACCATGTCTCCGACCCGCGCGGCGGGCATCCCCGCCACCAGCAGGCATGCCGCCAGACCGAAAACAAGACGCATAAACACCCCTCGACTGAGTTCGACTCCCACATGGCACGGGCCGGAGCAAGGGGCAAAGGCCAATCGGCCAGGCGTTTGCGGCAGGGTGCCGGCCATATGCGCCGGTCGCCCGAAGCGGCACGTCGCCGCCCCGATCCGCATGGCCCTAGCGCCCGGGAGAGCTTCGCGATAAGCCGCGCGGCAAGGACAGGTGGCCGAGTGGTTTAAGGCAGCGGTCTTGAAAACCGCCGTGGGTTCGCGCCCACCGTGGGTTCGAATCCCACCCTGTCCGCCAGCGCCGCATCCGCGAACCCTTGCGCAAGCCCCTGAAAATGATGATCCTGGGCTCACTTCGCCGGCGAAGGGGGGACTGCTGCATGGCGCGGATATTGGCGTTTCTGATCGCGCTCGTGCTGGCGGGCGCCACCCCGGCGCAGGCCGAATGGCGCCGGGCCGAGAGCGCCAATTTCGTGGTCTACGGCAACATGTCCGAGGCGACCCTGCGCTCGCGCGTGCTGCTGCTCGAGGATTTCGACCGGCTGCTGCGCGCCCTGACCTCGGCCGACGAGCCGGACAATCTCAACAAGTTCCACATCTACATCACCGACGGGCCGGAGAGCCTGCGCAGCGTGCGCAGCTTCCGCCAGGGCGTGGCGGGCTTCTACACCGCGACCCCGGACGGCATCGCCGCCTTCGTCGACGGCCGCGAGGATCGGGAGGGCAATCACGTCCTCTTCCACGAATATGTCCATCATTTCATGACGGCGAACACCTCCAACAGCTTCCCGACCTGGTATTCGGAGGGCTTCGCCGAATATTTCGCCACCGTCCGCTTCGGCGCCCGCCGGATCGACATCGGCAATTTCGACCGCGGCCGGGCCTACACGCTGGAGGAGATGCAGTGGCTGCCGATGGACCGGATCCTCGCCGGCGGCATGGGCGGGCTCACCAGCGCGCAGGTCTCGCAATTCTATGCCCAGTCCTGGTTGCTCACCCATTATTTCCTGTCGAACGGCGAGCGGCAGCAGGCGCTTCGGCGGCTGCTCGCGGCGCAGCGCCGGCTGAGCGACCCGGCGCAGGCCCTGATGGTCGCGATGAGCATGACGCCGCAGCAGCTCAACGACGAACTGCGTCGCTATATTCGCGGCGGCTCGATCGCCTACCGCCAGATGGAGCGGGCCAGCAATGCCACGCCCCCGCGGGTGACGATCACCACCCTCCCCGCTTCGGCCGCCGACATGATCCTGGTGGAGGGCGCGCTCCGGATCGGCATCCCGGACGAGAACCGGCAGCCCACCCTGTTGCGCGTCCGCGCGGCGGCGGCCCGCTATCCCGGCGATCCGCTGGCGGCGCGCGTGCTCGCCCATCTGGAATTGCTCTACGGGGATCCGGCCGCCGCCGACCGGCTGCTCGATCCCCTGATCCAGGCGCAGCCGCGCAACGCCGAGCTGCTCTATCTCAAGGGGCTGCGCTGGCTGACCGCGGCGAACAGCGACAACCCGCCCGAGGGGGCGGAGGCGCAGGCGCGGCAGTGGCTGGAGCGGGCGCGGGCGGCCGACGACACTCATTTCCAGACCCTGTACCGGCTCGCCGAGAGCCGCCGCGGCGACGATGATTATGTGTCCGAGTCCACCGGCGAGCTGCTGACCCGCGCGCATCGCCTCGCCCCGCAGGTGCCCAACGTCACGTTCAACGCGGCGTCGATGCTGATCTCGCTGCGCCGTTATGACGAGGCCATCGCGATCCTCCGCCCGCTGGCGCTGAGCCCCCACGAGGAAGGCCTCTCCCAGGCGGCGCTGCAGCTGATGGGCCAGGCGGCGGCGCGTCGCGACGGCGTGCGCGGCGGCGGGCGGCGCGGCGAAAGCGAGGACGCGCCGGCCGAGGGCGAGGCGACGGAGAAGGAATAGAGCCCCGATCCTCCCTCCCGGACGCGGCTCGGCAGCCGGGTTCCGCCTGCCTCGAAAATGCTCTAGGCGGCGGGCAACAGGAGACACGAGATCATGGCCGACCCCAAGCCCCTGCCCTTCGACTGGGCGGACCCCTTCGCGCTCGACGCGCAGCTTTCCGACGAGGAACGGATGGTGCGCGACACCGCCGAGGCCTTCGCGCAGGAGCGGCTGCAGCCGCGCGTCACCAGCGCCTATCTGGAGGAGCGCTTCGACCGGGAGATCATGAACGAGCTCGGCGAGCTCGGCCTGATCGGCGCGACCATCGCGCCGGAATATGGCGGCGCCGGGTTGAACTATGTGAGCTACGGGCTGATCGCGCGCGCGGTGGAGCGGGTCGACAGCGGCTACCGCTCGGCCATGTCGGTCCAGTCTTCGCTCGTCATGCATCCGATCAACGCCTATGGCTCTGAGGAGCAGCGCCGGAAGTATCTGCCCAAGCTGGCCAGCGGCGAATGGGTCGGCTGCTTCGGCCTCACCGAGCCGGATGCGGGCTCCGACCCCGGCTCGATGCGCACGCGGGCGAAGAAGGTGGACGGCGGCTACGTCCTCTCCGGCGCGAAGATGTGGATCACCAATTCGTCGATCGCCGACATCTTCGTCGTCTGGGCGAAGTCGGACGAGCATGAGGGCCGGATCCGCGGCTTCGTGCTGGAAAAGGGCATGAAGGGCCTGACCGCGCCGCCGGTGAAGGAGAAATTGTCGCTGCGCGCGTCCATCACCGGCGAGATCGTGATGGACGAGGTCGAGGTGCCCGAGGAGAATTTGCTCCCCAACGTGTCAGGCCTGGCCGGGCCGTTCGGCTGTCTCAACCGCGCCCGCTACGGCATCGCCTGGGGCTCGATGGGCGCGGCCGAGGCCTGTTTCCACGCCGCGCGCGCCTACACTCTCGACCGCAAGCAGTTCGGGCGGCCGCTCGCGGCGACCCAGCTCGTCCAGCTGAAGCTCGCCAACATGGTGACCGAGATCACGCTCGGCCTGCAGGCGGCGCTCCGCGTCGGCCGGCGGCTCGACGAAGGCGAACTCATCCCCGAGACGATCAGCCTGATCAAGCGCAACAATTGCGGCAAGGCGCTGGAGATCGCCCGCATCGCCCGCGACATGCACGGCGGCAACGGCATCAGCGCCGAATTCCAGGTCATGCGCCACGCCGCCAACCTGGAGACGGTCAACACCTATGAGGGCACGCACGACGTCCATGCGCTGATCCTCGGCCGGGCGATCACGGGGCTCGCCGCTTTCTGATGGCTCCCGCCTGATGGACAAGCCGCTCGCCGGGCTGAAGGTCGTCGAGCTGGCGCGAATTCTCGCCGGGCCCTGGGCGGGGCAGTTGCTCGCCGATCTCGGCGCCGAGGTCGTCAAGGTCGAGCGGCCCGGCGCCGGCGACGACACACGCGGCTGGGGCCCGCCCTTCGCCGGGGATGGCAGCGCGGCCTATTTCCACGGCTGCAACCGCGGCAAGACCTCGCTCGCGATCGATCTGGAGAGCGAAGCGGGCCAAAAGCGGGTTTGCGACCTCGTCCGCGATGCCGACGTGCTGATCGAGAATTTCAAGGTGGGCGGGCTCGCCAGATACGGGTTGGACTACGCAACCCTGAAAGCGCTGAACCCGCGCCTCATCTATTGCTCGATTACCGGCTTCGGCCAGGACGGCCCCTATGCGGAGCGCGCCGGCTATGACTTCATGATCCAGGGCATGGGCGGGATCATGGACCTGACCGGCGAACCGGACGGCGAACCGCAAAAGGCCGGCGTGGCCTTCGCCGACATCTTCACCGGCGTCTACGCCTCGACCGCTATCCTCGCCGCTCTGCGCGGCCGCGAGGCGACCGGCACGGGCTGCCATATCGACATGGCCCTGCTCGACGTCCAGGTCGCGGTGCTCGCCAACCAGGCGATGAACTACCTGATCGGCGGCGCGGTGCCGCATAGGCTCGGCAACGCCCATCCGAACATCGCGCCCTACCGGACCTTCGCGGTCGCCGACGGCCATGTCATCGTCGCGGTCGGCAATGACGCGCAGTTCGGGCGCCTGCTGACGCTCCTGGGCATCGCGCCGGATCCTCGCTTCGCCACCAATGCAGATCGGGTGCGCAATCGCGGGGCGCTGGACGCCCTCCTCGCCCCGGTCATCGCCTTGCGCCGGCGCGACGAATTGCTCGCCGCTCTGGCCGCCGCCGGCATACCGGGCGGCCCGATCAACGACGTCGCCCAGGTCTTCGCCGATCCGCAGGTAATCGCGCGGGGCCTGCGTATCGATCCTGGCGGAGTGCCGGGCGTCGCCTCCCCGATCATCATCGACGGCCGGCGGCAGGTGGCCGACACGCCGAGCCCGCCCCTGCGGGATGACATTGTAAAGCCTCACTAAAACAGCCCAGTCCAGCCACTTGCATCGCGTTTCTCGCTTGCCTATGAGGGCGCGACTGCATGAATCGGGGGACATTGGGCGGAGGTATGATTCCGATGAAGATGGTTGTTGCTTTGATTTCCAGCCTGTTGGTTGCGGCTCCGGCGGTCGCGCAGGGCGGCAGCGGTTCCGTCAGCGGCAGCGCGGGTGAGCTTTCCACCCAGGGCGACACGCCCGAGAGCACTGGCCAGGGTGGCCAGGGCGCCGATGGCGAGCGTCGCATCTGCCGCCGTGTCGAGACCGGTTCGCAGAGCCGCATGACCTATCGCCGCGTCTGCCGCACCGCCGAGGAGTGGCGCGAGTCGCAGCGCGGCCAGTAAGCGCCGGAAACGGACGTCAGGCGCGCTTGCGCCTGAACAGGATGATGGGCTCGCCACGATAAGTGGCGGGCTCATTTTCGTTGAAGCCGCATTTCTGCGCGACGCGGATCGAGGCCAGATTGTCCGCGTCGATGATCGCGACGATCTCCGGCGCGTCGAGCACCGCGTCCGCCCAGGCGAGCGCCGCCTGCGCCGCCTCGGTCGCATAGCCCTGCCCTTGCGCCGCCGGCGCGAAGATCCAGCCGATCTCCGGCAGGCCCTCGATCCGTGGCGTCATGTCGCGCTTGAAGTCGGCGAAGCCGAGCTGGCCGAGATAGCGCCCGTCGTCCCGGGCGACGATCGCCCAATAGCCATAGCCGAGCAGGCTCCAGAGGCCGGGCGCGCAGAGCAGGCGCCGCCAGGTATCCTCGCGGGAGAAGGGCGTGGCGCCGAGATGGCGCACGACCTCGGGATCGCCCATGGCCGCGGCCTGGGCTTCGAGATCGCTCGCCTGATAGGGCCGGAGAACGAGCCGCGCGGTCTCCAGCACGGGAGCCGCGCGCGCGTTACCTGACATGGATCCCGACCTGCGTCGGGATGACGGCGTGAGCCGTCACTTCTTGCCGAGGGTCAGACCACCGAAACGCTTGTTGAAGCGCGCCACCTGGCCGCCCTGATCGAGCAGCTTGGTGTTGCCGCCGGTCCAGGCCGGGTGGACCGAAGGATCGATGTCGAGCTGCAGCGTGTCGCCTTCCTTGCCCCAGGTGGAGCGGGTCTCGTACACGGTGCCGTTGGTCATCTGCACCTTGATCATGTGGTAGTCGGGGTGGGTATCGGCTTTCATGTCTTTGACTTTCCGTGGTTTTGGCTGGTTCCGACCAGCCTCTGGAAAAAGCAGACCGGCGCTCTAGCCGCTGGGGCCGAGATTGACAAGTCGTGCTGCACCGCAATAAGCCCGCGCTCGTGAAGGTGCCGCCCCTCAAAAGGCGGTGAAAATGGGAAGCCGGTGCGAAACCGGCGCTGTGCCCGCAACTGTAAGCAGCGAGTTCGCCATCCGCAAAGGATGACCGAGCGTCTGAGCCGCAAGCCAGGAGACCTGCCTTCGCCGTCGTCCGCACCCGGCCGGGACCAGCCAGCGGTGCGTGGCGCCGCTTTGGCCGGTCCGGCCCGCGCGGTTCCTCCGAGGCGACATGCACATGTGTCGTTTTCAGGAGGACCAAATGATCACCGCCTTGCTTTTTTCCGCGATCCAGATTTCGCCCCAAGTATCGCCGACGACCGTGCCGGCCGGCGAGGACGAGACACCCGCCATCGTCGTCACCGCCTCGCTGGCGCCCACCCCGGCGGCCGAGGCGCCGGCCTCGGTGACCGTGTTCGACGCGCCGCTCATCGACGCGCTCGAGCCGACGCTGGCGACCGACATCATCCGCCTGTCGCCGGGCGTCGCCGTCGCCACGAGCGGCGCGCAGGGGGCCGAGACGGTGGTCCGTATCCGCGGCGCCGAATCCATCCACACGCTCCTCTTCATCGACGGCATCGCCTTCAACGATCTGGCCGCCGCCAATGCCGCGCGCTTCGACACGATCGCGGGCAGCGGCCTCAGCCGCATCGAGCTGATCCGCGGACCGCAATCCGCCTTGTGGGGATCCGAGGCCTTGGGCGGCGTGGTCGCGATGAACAGCCCCGATCCGCTCGGCAGCTTCCGCGCGGAAGGCATGATCGAAGGCGGCAGCCGCGATGCCTGGCGTGCCGGAGCGGCGCTGGCGACCGGCGGCGAGACGGCCGGGCTCTCGGCGACCGCGAACTGGGCGCGCAGCGACGGCATCGACATTCTCGGCGGCGGCACCGGCGACCGCGACGGTTTCGAGAACGTGACTTTGAGCCTCAAGGGCGTCGCCCGCTTCGGCGCGTTCGAAATCGGCGCGGTCGGCCGCTATGTCCACCACGATATCCAGTTCGACGGCAGCGATCCGATCACTTTTGCCCGCGCCGACACGCTGGATGCCTCGGTCGCGGAAACCTATGCCCTGAGGGGCTGGGCCGGCTTCGGCGGCAATGCCGACAGCGGGTTGTATGGCCGCCTCGAAATCCAGCATCTCGACAGCGAGAACCGGAACCGGACCGGCAATGTGCGGACCAACGACACGTTCGGCCAGCGCACGCGCTTCGGCGGGCAATTGGGCTACCGCTTCGCGACCGGCGCCATCCGTCACGACCTGATCGGCGCCGTCGAGCGCGAGAATGAGGATTACGGCACGCGCGACCTGCAGTTCGGCGGCGGCAGCGATCGGGATCTGTCGCGCGGGCGGACCGCGTTCGTCGCCGAGTGGCGGGCGAACTGGCACGACATCGTGATCACGGACATCGCCGTCCGGCATGACGATTTCAACCGCTTCGCCGACGAAACGACGCTCCGCGCCAACGCGGTGGTCAATGTCGGCGGCGGCTTCGCGCTGCTGGCGGGTTATGGCGAGGGTGTCGCCCAGCCGTCCTTCCTCGATCTTTACGGCTTCAGCCCGACCTCCGGCTATATCGGCAATCCGGACCTGACCCCGGAGCGCTCGAAGGGGTTCGAAGGCGGCGTACGCTGGCGCGGCGCGAACGCTTCGATCGAGGCAGTCGCCTTCTCGAACAATCTTCGGGACGAAATCGTCGAGGATTTCAGCATCTTCCCGAACTACACGGTGGTGAATGCGCCAGGGAAGAGCCGCCGCCGCGGCTTCGAGCTGTCGGGCGAATGGCGGCCGGTCGCGGGGCTAAACCTCGGCGCAAACTACACCTATGTGGACACGCGGGAAAACAGCGTGGCCGGCGCCCCCGCCCTCCGCGAGGTCCGCCGTCCCCGTCACACCGCCAATCTCTATGGCGACTGGCGCAACGGCCCGCTGACCATCGGCGGCTCGCTCGCTTATGTCGGCAGCCGGGTCGACCGGGATTTCGATCTGTTCCCGGCGCCCGTGGTGAGACTCGACGGCTATGTTCTGGGCTCGGCGCGGATCGGCTACCGCGTCCTGCCGCAGCTCGAACTCTATGCGCGGATGGAGAATGCGTTCGGCGCCGACTATCAGGATGTGGTCGGCTACAACACGCCGGGACGGACGGTCTATGCGGGTCTTCGCGTCGCTCTTGGCCGCTAGCTTGGCTCTGCTCGGCGCGGCGGGGGCCGAGGCCTCCCCGCGCCGGGTGGCGTCGCTCAACCTGTGCACGGACGAACTGCTGCTGCTGCTCGCCGCGCCAAGCCAGATCGTCTCGGTCACCCATCTCGCGCAGCAGGAGGCGGAGACGCCGCTCTGGCGGCGCGCGCGCCTTTATCCGCGCAACGACGGCAGCCTGCTCTCGGTGGTCGAGCGGCGGCCCGACCTGATCGTCACGATGGGCGGCGGCACCCGCGACCGGCTCGGCATCGCCGGCCGGCTCGGTATCCAGGTCGTCGATCTCCCCTTCGCGCAGACGCTGGGCGAGATGGGCGAGAATGTCCGCCGCCTTGCCGTCGCCATCGGCCGGCCGGCCGAGGGCGCGGCCTTGATCCGCCGGATGACCGCCCTGATCGACAGCCGGCCACCGCTCCGCGTCGACACGATCTGGCTCGGCGGCGGCGGGCGCACCGTTTCTCCGACCGGGCTGGAGGCGCAGTGGATGGCGCTGGCCGGGCTCAGGCAGCGCCCGCTGCAGGGCGATCGCGTCCCGCTCGAGACCCTGATCGCCCGTCCGCCCGCCTTGCTGCTGCGCAGCGACTACCGGGCCGGCCAATATTCGAACCAGCAGCGCTGGCTCACCCATCCGGCGGCGCGCCATGCCGCCGCGATCCGGACCCTCGCGACGGACGGCCGCCGCTGGACCTGCATGGGTCCCTTGCTGATCGAGGAGATCGAGCGGCTGCGGCGCGAGGTGGGACGATGAGGGCGCGCACGCTCCTCCTGCTCCTGCTGGCGCTCATCGGGGTGGCGGCCGCGTCGCTGCTGCTGCCTTACGGACCCCTGCGCACCCTGTTCGCCGAGGATGCGAACCTCGCCGGCGCCGTGCTGGTCGAGCTTCGCCTGCCGCGCACCCTGCTCGCGCTCGCTTATGGCGCGACGCTGGGCGCCGCCGGCGCGTCGGTCCAGGCCCTGTTCGCCAACCCCCTCGCCTCCCCCGATCTCACCGGCACGACCAGCGGCGCCGCCTTGGGCGCGGTGGTTACCGCTTATTATTTCGGCTTCGCGGCGCCGGCGGCGCTCGCCATCGGCTCGGTCGCGGGCGCATTGCTCGCCTTGTTCCTCCTGCTCGCTCTGGCCGGGCCCAAGGCGGAAACCGCGACCCTGCTGCTCGCCGGCCTCGCGATCAGCGCGCTGGCCGGGGCGCTGACCACGCTCGCTTTGGCGCTGGCCCCCTCCCCCTTCGCCTTTTACGACGCCTATGATTGGCTGATGGGCTCGCTGATCGACCGCAGCCTCGACCAGGCCGCCTTCGCCGCGATTCCGGCGCTCGCCGTCATCCTGTTGCTGCTCCGCCTGGGCCCGGCGCTCGATCGGCTCGCGCTCGGCGAGGAGGTGGCGCAGTCGCTGGGCCATGACGTCCGCCGCCTGCGGCTGTGGATCGTCTGCCTCACCGCCCTTGGCGTCGGCGCCTGCGTCGCGATCTGCGGCGCGATCGGCTTCATCGGCCTGATCGCCCCGATCTTCGCGCGGCGGCTGGTGCGCGGCCACCCCGGCCGGGCGATCCTGCCCGCGGCGATGATCGGTGCCCTGCTGCTCGCCGCCGCCGACCTTGCCGTTCGCCTCGTCCCGCTTGGGCGGACCTTGCCGATCGGCGTGGTCACCGCCTTGCTCGGCGTCCCCTTCTTCCTCGGGCTGGTGGCGCGGATGCGCTGGCGGGTGACGTCATGATGCTGAGCGCCTCGGGCCTCAGTCTCGACGGTCGCCTCCACGATGCCGCGCTCGAGGTGCAAGCGGGCGAGCTGGTCTGCCTGGTCGGCCCGAACGGCAGCGGCAAGACCAGCCTGCTCCACGCGCTGGCCGGGATCGGCGGCGCCACGGGCAGTGTCTCGCTGGACGGCGTCGACCCGCGCCGGCTCGGCGCGGCGGCAAGGCCCCGTGCCTTCACCTATCTGCCCGCATCCCGCGATCTGCCCTGGCCTTTGCTCGCCCGCGACCTGATCGCGCTCGGCGGGGGCGGCGGCGCGCCCGCCGCGCTGGAGCTGGAGCCGGTGCTGGACCGCAGAGTCGACACGCTCTCCACCGGCGAGCGCGGCCGGGTGCTGATCGCGCGGGCGCTGGCGCCGCGGCCCAGGCTGCTGCTGCTCGACGAACCCACCGCCAATCTCGATCCGCTCTGGCAGATCAGGCTGATGGAACTGATCCGCGCGGAGCTCGCCGACGGGGATCGCATCGCCCTCGTCGCCATTCACGATCTCGACGCGGCCCTGCACCATGCGGACCGCATCCTGGTCATGAACGAGGGGCGCATCGTCGCGGAGGGCCTGGACGGCCCCCATGTCGCGCAGGTGTTCGGAATCGAGAAGGTGGACGGGCGCTGGCGGCCGGTCCCGCGCTGAGGCTCAGGGCGCCGCCGGCGGATCCGCGATCATCGCGGTGAAATCGGCCTGGGTGGCGAGCTTGTCGCCGACAAAGGCCTTGCCGCCGAACTTCCAGACCGGCCCGCGCCGCTGGATCAGGTCGCATTCGAGGCGGAGCAGCACGCCGGGCTCGACCGGGCTGCGGAACTTCGCATTCTCGATCGACATGAAATAGACGAGCTTGCCCGAATGGGCGAGGCCGAGGCTCTCCACCGCCAGCACGCCGGCGGCCTGGGCGAGCGCCTCGATGATCATCACCCCGGGCATGATCGGACGCCCGGGGAAATGACCCTGGAAGAACAATTCGTTCATCGTCACCGCCTTCACGGCGACGATGCGCTGGTCGAGCACCATCTCCTCGACGCGGTCGACGAGGAGCATGGGATAGCGGTGCGGCAGCGACTCCATCACCCGCCGGACGTCGAACGGGACGCCGGTGGCGGCCGCCGCCGCAACGCCTTCCTGATCGGCCATTAGCGGCCCTGCGGACGCGGCCGGTTCGGCTGAGCGGGCGCCGGGGTCGGCGTGGCCGGCCGGGCGCCGGTCTGCGCCGGAGCCTGGGGCGGCGGCGGGGCGGTGGTGCCGAACGGCGTGGCGTTCTGGTTCATCAGCGCCAGCACCTGCGGGGTGATGTCGATCTGCGGCGAGAAGCTGAGGATCGTCGAGGCGTCGAGCGTCACCGTCGCGCCGCGCGCATTCGCCGCCTGCTGGATCAGCGGCTGCATGCGCTGGATGATCTGGGAGATCACATGCTGCTGGTTGCGGCGCAGGTTCTGCTGCGCGGTGCCCAGCTCGCGCTCGGCGGCCTGGCTGTTGGTCTGGAAGGTCTGGATCCGGGCCGCGAGCGCCGCGTCCGGCTGGCCGCCCTGCGGCAGCGCGTTGATCGCGGTCTGGATCGCCTGGCCCTCGGCGCGCAGCGGCGTCAGCAGCTGGGTCTCGCGGGCCTGATATTGCTGGCCCTGGGCGTTGAGCGCGGTGGTCGCGACGGTGCACTGGGTGCACTGCTGGGCGATCTGGTCGCGGTTGACGACGGCGACGACGGCCGGCGGCAGCTGCTGCGCCTGCATAACGGCCGGAGCGGCCACGGCGAGGGCGGCGAAAGCCGCGCCGAGAATGATAGTCTTCTTCATCAGAATGCGGTCCCTACGTTGAAGCTGAAGAGTTTGGTGTCGTCGCCCGGCTCGCTGAGCAGCGCGCGGGCGATGTCGATGCGGAACGGCCCGAACGGCGAGTTCCAGTTCACGCCGAACCCGACCGAGACGCGCGGGCTCGGCGAATCGCCGACGAAGCGCTCTTGGAACGGGGCGGTTGCGAAGCGGGTGAGCGTCTCGGTCGTGCTGTTGCACGAGCTGCGGGTGAGACGGGTCGTGCCGCCGGCGTTGAGCGTGCACTCGTTGAAGGCCAGCGGGTTGTTCGGATCGATGTTGAGCAGCGACGGCGACCGCACGCCGAACACGGCGCCGGCGTCGATATAGATGCTCGGCCGCAGGCCCAGCTCGCGGACGCTCGCGCCCAGCGGGATTTCGAGCTCGGCGCGGGCGACATAATAAGCCCGGCCCCCGATCGCGTCGTCGATGATGTTCTCGCGGGTCTCGTCGAGCCCGACATTCTGGGCCGGCCCGTCCGGATTGTTCTGGTCGAGATCGTAGGTGTAGCGCAGGCGCTGGATGCGCGGGCCGACGCCGCGAATGTCGAAGCCGCGAATCTGCGGATTGCCGAGGAAGAAGCGGTCGGTGAGCCGGACCGGATCCCGGCCCGGGCCGCCATCCTCGAAGCTGTGGATATAGCCGCCTTCGGCCTGGATCGAGAAGATGAAGTTGCCGAACACGGTCCAGTATTTGGAGGCGTTGATGCGGGTGCGCAGATAGCGCACGTCGCCGCCGAGGCCCGCGAAATCCATGCTGAGCACGAAGCGCGAGCCGCGGCTCGGCCGGATCCGGTTGTTGAGCGAGTCCCAGACCAGCGAATAGCCGATCGAGCTGTTCAGCCGGTTGCCGATCACGTCGCAGAGATAGCGGCCGGCGATGAGCGGGTCGCAGGCCGCGGGCAGCGGCCCGGTGCCGTCCGGATCGGTGTAATAAAGCCCCTCGTTGAGGCCGATCTCGTCATAGGAGAGGCCGTAGCGCAGGGCGAGCGACAGCGACTCGGTGAGCGGCACGCCGGCGCGGATCTGGCCGCCCGTCGTCGTCTGCTCGTAAGTGGTGGTGCGGTCGTTGCCGAAGAAGTTGAAGCTGTTCAGGTCGCGCCGGAACAGATCGAAGCCGATCGCGATGTTGCGGTCGAACAGATAGGGCTCGGTGAAGCCCAGCTCGATCGACTTGGAATAGCTGGAATAATTGACCGAGGCGCGCAGCTCCTGGCCGCGTCCCATGAAGTTGCGCTGGCGGACCGAGAGATTGACCAGGAAGCGCTCGAGGCTCGAGAAGCCGGCCGAGAGCTGGAGTTCGCCGGTCGCGCGCTCCTCAACCTCGACGCCCAGGATGACGCGGTCGGGCGCGGAGCCCTGCGTCTGGGTGATCTCCAGATTCTCCTGGAAGAAGCCGAGCGACTGGATGCGGTCGCGCGAGCGGCGCACGCGGACATTGTTGAACGGATCGCCCTCGGCGAGCCGGAATTCGCGCCGGATCACCTTGTCGCGGGTCGTGGTGTTGCCCGAAATGTCGATCCGCTCGACATAGACGCGCGGCGCCTCGGCCACCCGGAAGGTGACCGACATGGTCAGATTCTCGCGGCTGCGCTGGAAGGTCGGACGCACGTCGGCGAAGGCATAGCCGAACAGGCCGGCCAGCTCGTTCAGCCGGGTGACCGTGTCCTCGACCTGCTGCGCGTTGTAATATTGGCCGGTGCGCATGGTCGACGGCAGGTTGGCGCGCAGCTGGTCCGCGCTGAAGTCGCGGATGTCGCTCTCGACATTGACCTCGCCGAAGCGATAGCGCTGCCCTTCCTCGACCACATAGGTGATGATGAAGTCGCGCCGGTCCGGCGTGAGTTCCGCGACCGCGGAGACGACGCGGAAATCGGCATAGCCCTGGGTCAGGTAGAATTGCCGCAGCTTCTGCTGGTCGTAGGCGAGACGATCGGGATCGTAGGTGTCGCGCGAGCTGAAGATATTGTACCAGACGTGCTCGCGGGTCGCCATCTCGCTGATCAGGCGGCCGTCGCCGAACTGCTCGTTGCCGATGATGTTGATGCGGCGGACGCGGGACTTCGGCCCTTCGTTGATCTCGAACACCACGTCGACGCGGTTCTGGTCGAGCTGCACGATCTGCGGCTCGACGCTGGCGGCGTAGCGGCCCTGGCGGCGGTAGAGCTCGATGATCCGGGCGACATCGGCGCGGGCACGGCTGCGCGTGAAGATCTGGCGCGGCGCGAGGCGGATCTCGGGCGTGATCTTGTCGTCCTTCACGCGGCGATTGCCCTCGAGGACGATGCGGTTGATCACCGGATTCTCGCGGACCTGGATGATGAGGTTGCCGGTGTCGGCGCCGGCGATCTGCACGTCGGCGAACAATTCGGTGGCGAGCAGGTCCCGGAGCGCCTGGTCGAGCCGCTCATTGTCGAAAGGCTCGCCGGGGCGGAGGTTGGTGTAGGAGAGAATCGTTTCGGGCTCGAGCCGCTGGTTGCCGCTCACCGACACCGAGACGATCTGGCGCTGCGCCGGCGCCGGCGCCGCGACGGGCTGCGCGGCGACAGGAGCGGGCTGGGCCGGCGCCTGCGCGAAGGCCGGCGTGGCGAAGCTGCCGAGCGCGGTGCCGACCAGCAGCGCCGTGCAATAGATACGTCCCTTGGGAAAAACACTGTTCGCCGTCACGCGTCCCCGCCTTCACTCTACGGTCGGAGCTTCGCCCGGACCCAAATATTCCCTGTAAGCGGCCTGCCCTGCCCGATCCGGGTCAGCCGATCAAGCCGCCAAGCTTCTCAAAGAGGCCAAAAGAGGCCAGGTCGTTGAAAGTTACGAAAATCATCAGCGCCAGCAGCACCGCGAGGCCGGTCCGGAAGGCCCATTCCTGGGCCTCTGGCTTCAGCGGTTTACGCCTCACTCCCTCGATCAAGTAGAATAGCAGGTGTCCGCCATCCAGCAGGGGGATTGGCAAGAGGTTGATGAATCCCAGATTAATTGAGACGATCGTCATGAACCAGAAGAAGCTGAGCCAGCCCAGGCTGGCCTGCTGGCCCGACACTTCGGCGATCTTCAGCGGGCCGCCGAGCTCCTGCAGCGAGCGCCGGCCCGTGATCACTTGGCCGAGCGCGGTCAGCATGGTCTGCACCGAGTCCACGGTCTTGCCGACCGCGGCGCCGGGCAGCTGGTGGAGGGGCAGCCGGGTGAATTCCATCCGGCCCGAGGGGCTGATGCCGAGCTGGCCGATCCGCGCCCGGTTGCCGAAGCGGTCCACCTCCTCGACCTCGCGCGGCGTCGCCTGCAGCCTGACCTCGCCCTCGCCGCGGCGCACCCGGAAGATCATCGGCTCGCTCGGGCGGAGCGCGATATAGGTCTGCAGGTCGGCGAAGGTGTCGATCCGGCTGCCGTTCGCCTCGACGATCTGGTCGCCGGGGCGGAAGCCCGCCGCCTGGGCGACGCTGCCCTGCTTCACGACGCCGACCGACGCGGGCGAGGAGGGAAAGCCGACCGTCGCGAAGATGATCATGAAGGCGATGATCGCGAACAGGAAGTTCGTCGCCGGGCCGGCCAGCACGATCAGGAAGCGCTGCCAGACCTTCTTCGACTGGAAGGTCTTGTTGCGCTCCTCGGCGGGAAGGGCGAGCCATTCGTCGCTCGGCGTCGAGGCCGGGTTCATGTCGCCGGCGAACTTGACGTAGCCGCCGAGCGGCAGCCAGCCGACCTTCCAGCGCGTCCCCCTCTTGTCGGTCCAGCCGAACAATTCGCGGCCGAAGCCGATCGAGAAGGTGTCCGCCTTCACCCCGAACCAGCGGCCGACATAATAATGGCCGAGCTCATGGATGAAGATCAGCGGCCCGATGACGAGCAGGAAGGCGAGGACTGTGAACAGGAAGCCGGGATTGTTCAAGCGTGGATCTTTCCAGTCAGCGCGGCGGCCACCTTACGAGCCTCCCCGTCGATCTCAAGCACCGCGTCGATCGAGTCCGGCGCCGCCGGCTCGAAACGGGTCAGCACCTCGCCGACCAGGGACGCGATATCGAGGAAGCCGAGCCGCCTTTCAAGGAAGGCGGCCACCGCGACCTCATTGGCGGCGTTGAGGATGGCGGGCTTGGCGCCGCCCGCGGCGAGGGCCGCCCGGGCGAGGCCGAGCGCCGGGAAGCGCGCCAGGTCCGGCGCCTCGAAGGCGAGCGCGCCGATCGCGACCAGGTCGAGCCGCTGGCAGGGCGTCTCCATCCGCGCCGGCCAGGCGAGCGTATGGGCGATCGGCACGCGCATGTCCGGCGCGCCCAATTGGGCGAGGACGGAGCCGTCGACATATTCGACGAGGCTGTGGATCACCGACTGGGGATGGACGACCACGTCGATCGCCTCGGCGCCGACCGGGAACAGGCGGTGCGCCTCGATCAGCTCCAGCCCCTTGTTCATCAACGTCGCCGAGTCGACCGAGATCTTGGCGCCCATCGACCAGTTCGGGTGGGCGACCGCCTGGTCCGGCGTCGCGCTGCGCATCTTCGCCAGCGGCCAGTCGCGGAACGGGCCGCCGCTGGCGGTGAGGATGATCCGCCTGACGCTTTCCGGCCGCGCCCGGTCGAAGCATTGGAAAATCGCATTATGCTCGGAATCGACCGGCAGCAGGGTCGCGCCGCTCGCCGCCGCGGCCTGGATCATCAGCGTGCCCGCGGAGACCAGCGCCTCCTTGTTCGCCAGCGCGATCGTGCCGCCGCCCTCCAGCGCGCGCATCACCGGCTTGAGCCCCGCCGTGCCGACGATCGCGGCCATGGTCCAGTCGGCGCCCGAGGCGGCGGCCTCGACGAGCGCCCCCTCCCCCGCCGCGGTCTCGACGCCGGTGCCGGCCAGCGCCGCCTTCAGCGCGCCGTGCAGCCCCGCCTCGCCGATCACCGCCAGCTTCGGCCGGTGCCGCCGCGCCAGTTCGGCAAGCCCCGCGACGTCGCGATGCGCGGTCAGCGCCACCACGTCGAACCGGTCGGCGTCGCGCGCGACCAGGTCGAGCGTCGAGCGCCCGACCGAGCCGGTCGCGCCGAGGATGGTGACGCTGCGGCTCATCTCAACCCGCCCGCGGTCCCGCGCTGTGCATCGCCGTCATCATGTCCGGAACGGCCGGCGGTTCGGGCGGCTGCCAGAGGTCGAGCATCAGGATCAGCATCACGGCGACCGCCACGGCGAGCAGGCCGTCCAGTCGGTCCAGCACGCCGCCATGGCCGGGGAGCAGGCTGCCGCTGTCCTTGATGCCCGCGCGGCGCTTCTCCCAGCTTTCGTAGAGATCGCCGAGCTGGGCGAGCACGCCCATGGTCGCGCCGATCCACATGAAGGGCGTGCCCAGCTCGAAATACCAGGCCACCGCCCAGCCGGCGAAGCTGGCGCCGGCGACGCCCCCGATCAGCCCCGCCCAGGTCTTGTTCGGGCTGATCCGCGGCGCGAGTTTCGGCCCGCCGATCGCGCGCCCCGCGAAATAGGCGAAGATGTCGGTCGACCAGGTGACGGCGAACGTCCAGAAGATCAGGGCGCCATTGCCATAATCCTCCCAGCTCAGCACGGTCAGGCAGAAGGCCGGAAGCAGGATGTAGAGGAAGCCCCAGCCCATGGCGAGGCTGCGGCCGGCGAGGCCGAGCAGCACGGCGCCGCCGAGCGCGGGGGCGAAGCTCAGCCAGGTGAGCCCGACATCATAATCCGCATTCTCGAAATCATAGGCGGCGGGGTAGAAATATTCGGCGGCGGCGAACAGGACGCCCGCCGCCAGCGCGGCGCCGACCCAGGCCCAGAGCCGCGGCACCCGCTTCATGTCCGCCCATTCGACCAGCATGATCGCGGCGAGCATCCAGACGAAGGCCCGGAAGAACCAGCCGCCGGCGATCGTCACCAGCACCGCCGCCGCGATCATCGCCACGCCCATGGCGAAGCGGACGCTGAGATCGGAGCCCGGCTTCGGCGCGGGTGCTTCGGTCGGCGGCGTGTCGGTCATAGGCCTCCGTAGCGCCGCTCGCGCTTCGCATAGTCGCCAAAGGCGGCGCGCAAGGCGTCGCCGTCGAAATCCGGCCAGAGCGTGTCGACGAACAGCAGCTCCGCATAGGCCGCCTGCCAGAGCAGGAAGTTGGACAGGCGATGCTCGCCCGAGGTGCGGATCAGGAGGTCGAGCGGCGGCAGATCGTGCGTGTTCAACGCGCGCTCGATCGCCGCCTCGTCGATCTCGCCCTGGGCGGCGGCGGTGCGGGCGGCGTGGACCAGTTCGGCGCGCGAGCCGTAGTTGAGCGCGATGGCGAGCGTCATTCGGCTATTGCCCGCGGTCCGCTCCACCGCCTTGTCGACCATCTTCGCGACATCGCTTTCGAAGGCATTGTGGTCGCCGAGAATCTTCAGGCGGATGCCTTCCTTGTGCAGGCTGTTCAGCTCGCGCTGGATGTAGAAGCGCAGAAGGCCGGTCAGATCGCTGATCTCCTGCGCCGGGCGCCGCCAATTCTCCGAGGAGAAGGCGTAGAGGGTGAGGCATTCCACGCCCGCCTCGCCCGCGGCGCGAAGCACGGCGCGGGCGGCCTCGGCGCCGGCGCGGTGGCCGGCGGCGCGCGGCAGGCCCCGGGCCTTCGCCCAGCGGCCATTGCCGTCCATGATGATGGCGACGTGCCGAGGGACTGCGCCACCGCCCCCGGCCGCGCTGGCCGGTTCGGCCGTCACTTCTGGAGGATTTCCTTGTCCTTGGCGGCGAGGACCTCGTCGATCTCCTTGATCGAATCGTCGGTCAGCTTCTGCACCTCGGTGTCGAGGCGCTTGTGCTCGTCCTCGCTGATTTCCTTCTTCTTCTCGTCGGTCTTCAGCGAGTCCCGCGCATCGCCGCGGACATTGCGGACGGCCACCTTCGCCTTCTCGGCATATTGGTGGGCGAGCTTGGCCAGCTCCTTGCGGCGCTCCTCGGTGAGATCCGGGATGGGCAGGCGGATATTCTGGCCGTCGGTGATCGGGTTGATGCCCAGACCCGCATTGCGGATCGCCTTCTCGACCGACGAGACGTTCGACCGGTCCCACACCTGCACCGACAGGAGGCGCGGCTCCGGCGCGGAGAGGGTCGCCACCTGGTTGATCGGCATGTTGGCGCCATAGACCTCGACCTGGATGGGGTCGAGCAGGGCGACGGAGGCGCGGCCCGTCCTGAGCCCCCCCAGATCGTGCTTCAGCGCCTCGACCGCGCCGTGCATGCGGCGCTGGATATCGCCCTTGTCATAGGCCGGCATCGTCTCTCTCCTTATGTGTTCTGGACGATCGTGGCGGTGCCCTCGCCGCCGAGCACGCGGGCGAGATTGCCCTGCTCGCGGATGTTGAACACGACGATCGGAATGTTGTTGTCGCGGCAGAGCGCGACGGCGGTGGCGTCCATGACCTTCAGATTGTCCGAGAGGACCGTGCTGAAGGTCACTGTTTCATAACGTTTCGCGTCGGCGACCTTCTTGGGATCGGCGTCATAGACCCCGTCCACGCTGGTGCCCTTGAACAAGGCGTCGCAGCTCATCTCGGCGGCGCGCAGGGCGGCGGCGGTGTCGGTGGTGAAGAAGGGATTGCCGGTGCCCGCGGCGAAGATCACCACCCGGCCCTTCTCCATGTGCCGGACCGCGCGGCGGCGGATATAGGGCTCGGAGACGGTCGCCATCGGGATGGCGGACTGGACCCGGGTGTCGACGCCGATCTTCTCGAGCGCATTCTGCATGGCGAGCGCGTTCATCACCGTCGCCAGCATGCCCATATAGTCGGCGCTGGTCCGGTCGAAGCCCTTGGCGGCGCCGGCCAAGCCGCGGAAGATGTTGCCGCCGCCGACGACCAGGCAGAGCGAGAAGCCGCTCTCGACCGCCGCCTTGATCTCCTCGGCCAGCCTGGCGACGGTGCCGGGATCGATGCCGAACTGGCCCTCCCCCATCAGCACTTCGCCTGAGAGCTTCAGAAGGATGCGGTTGAAGCGCGGGCGGGTCATGGGTGGGTCCGTGTCCTGAAGATGCGAGCGCACCTTAATGTTGAGGCCGGGCGGTGCCAATGGGGACCAGGGACTGGGGATTGGTCCATGCCAGTCCCCAGTCCCCAAAACCCGGTCCCCGAAGGTCAGGCGGCCTTGGAGGCGCCGGCGGCCGCGGCGACTTCGGCGGCGAAGTCGTCGACCTTCTTCTCGATGCCCTCGCCCAGCTGGAAGCGGACATAGGCCTTCAGCGCGACCGGCGCGCCGGCGTCCTTGCCGGCGGCGGCGACGACGTCCTCGATCTTCGTCTTGTTGTCCATGACGAAGAGCTGCGAGAGGAGCGCATTCTCCTTGCGGAACTTGGCCATCGCGCCCTCGACCATCTTCTCGACGATCTCGGCCGGCTTGCCGCTCTCGGCCGCCTTCTCGCGGGCGATGCCGCGCTCGCGCTCGACCAGGCCGGCGTCGAGATCCTCGCCGCGCAGCGCCAGCGGGTTGGCCGCGGCGATGTGCATGGCGAGCTGCTTGCCGAGCGTCTCGAGCGCGGCGTTGTCGCCCTCGCTCTCGAGCGCGACGAGCACGCCGATCTTGCCGAGGCCCGGGGCCGCGGCATTGTGCACGTAGGAGGTGATCACGCCATTCTCGACCTCGAGCAGGGCGCCGCGGCGGATCGACTGGTTCTCGCCGATCGTGGCGATGTTCGAGGTCAGCTTCTCCTCGACGGTGCCGCCGCCCGGCCAGCAGGCGTCCTTCAGCGCGTCGATGTCGCTGCCGGTGCCGAGCGTGATCGCCGTGGCGGTGCGCACGAACTCCTGGAACTGCTCGTTCTTGGCGACGAAGTCGGTCTCCGAGTTGACCTCGAGGATCGCGCCCTTCTTGCCGTCGACGGCGACGCCGACCAGGCCCTCGGCGGCCTGGCGGCCGGCCTTCTTGGCGGCGGCGGCGAGGCCCTTGGTGCGCAGCCAGTCGATGGCGGCTTCCATGTCGCCATTGGTCTCGGCGAGCGCCTTCTTGCAGTCCATCATGCCGGCGCCGGTGCGCTCGCGCAGCTCTTTCACAATCGCGGCCGTGATCTCAGCCATGTCTCATATCCTTTTGCGTTTGTGCAAAACTCCGTTCGCCCTGGGCCTGTCGAAGGGCCTTCCTTCTCTTGCGAGAGAAAGGAAGGCATGGGCTTCGACAGGCTCAGCCCGAACGGCTTTGGGTTCCAACCTCGCTGGGTCTGGCCCCCATATAGTGGCCCGAAGGCCCAATTGTTACGCCTCGGCGAGCGCCGCTTCCGCCGGCGGCTCGGCCATCGCGCCGAGATCGACGCCGCGATTGGCGGCGCCGCCCGACTTGCCGGCCAGCACCGCGTCGGCGACCGCGTCGGTGTAGAGGCGGATCGCGCGGCTGGCATCGTCATTGCCCGGGACCGGGAAGGCGATGCCGTTCGGGCTGACGTTCGAATCGAGGATCGCGACGACCGGGATGCCCAGCACATTGGCTTCCTTGATCGCCAGCTCTTCCTTGTTGGCGTCGATCACGAACATCACGTCCGGAATGCCGCCCATGTCGCGGATGCCGCCGAGCGAGAGCTCGAGCTTGTCGCGCTCGCGGGTGAGCTGGAGCACCTCCTTCTTGGTGAGGCCGGCGGTGTCGCCCGCCAGCTGCTCCTCGAGGCTCTTGAAGCGCTTGATCGAGTTGGAGATCGTCTTCCAGTTGGTGAGCATGCCGCCCAGCCAGCGATGGTTGACGAAATGCTGGCCCGAGCGGCGCGCCGCCTCGGCGATCGGATCCTGCGCTTGGCGCTTGGTGCCGACGAACAGCACCTTGCCGCCCGCGGCCGTGGTCTGGCGAACGAAGTCGAGCGCGCGCGCGAAGAGCGGCACGGTCTGCGACAGGTCGATGATGTGCACCCCGTTGCGCTCGCCGAAGATGTACGGCTTCATCTTGGGGTTCCAGCGATGGGTCTGGTGGCCGAAATGCGCTCCGGCCTCGAGCAATGCCTGCATGCTGACGTCGGTGGACGCCATAGTCGTTCTCCTTCCGGTTATGCCTCTGCGCGGCCGAGAACTGGGTGGTCCCTCGAAGGGACATGCCAGCACCGGTATGGTGGCCACGCATGTGGAATGGGCGCGCAGATAGAGGCGAAAGCGGCGGAAATCAAGCGGGTGCGTCGCCCTGGTTCGGGCCGCGGGGGCCGGCCGCGGATTGTTGGATCAATGTTGGATTGCTTCCGTCACAATCCCCTCATGCTCTGTCCACCGTCGATCGTCGCGCGCCGTTCCGTTCCCGTCTCCGCCTGCATGCGGAGAGGCGGCCTGCCCCCGACGTGGCGTCAACTCTGTCAACTTCCGCCGCTCGGCGGCGAGTTCGGGAGGCAAGCGGAGCGGCCGAATCGGACTGACCCATGTCGGTCACAATTCACCGCTTGACACGTGAACAAAACCGGAACATTATCTCGGACCGAGGGAGCCGAAAGGACCCTTCGGGAATTACGGTGTGGATAAGTAAGGGAAAAAGCTGTGGCTCACTTGCTCTCGATCCTGTTCTTCTTCGGCCTGCTCGTCGCGCTCGCCATGGTTCTCGAATTCACTCTCAGGGCGCATTGGGCGGCTGTCGTCGCTGCCTTGCGGGGTCCTTCGGCGGCACCGGCGCCAGCGGCGGACTCAAAGGCAAAGTCGGCTCGCCCGTCGCTTGGCGCGCGCGCCGCTGCTTGACCCGCGCATAGCGCAGGATGCTGAAGGGGATGCTCGTCACATAGGCGACCACGACGACGCTTAAGGTGGCCCAGGGAGCCACGATCATCGCGATCCCGATCAGGACGATGACGAGGATCGCTTCCAGCCGGACGCTTCGCTTCAGCCGCAACGCCCCCATCGACCAGGTGGCGATGCTGGAGATGATCAGGAAGGCCGAAAATCCGGACCAGATCATGATCAAGGCCGGGCTTTCCAGCCAGTGCCACTGCCGGTCGCTCGCCAGCCAGAGCATGACGGGAAGCAGCATGATCCCCGCCCCCGCCGGCGCCGGCACCCCGGTCAGGAAGCCGGCGGATTTGTGCGGCTGGTCGACGACGTCGATGCGGGCGTTGAACCGGGCCAGGCGCATCGCCATGCAGACCGCATAGGCGAGCGCGAACACCCAGCCATAGGTGTTCCACCCCGGCGAATTGCCGATCTGCAGGACCCACAGATAGATGATGAGCGCCGGCGCCACGCCGAAGGCGACCACGTCGGAAAGCGAGTCGAGCTCCGCGCCGAACCGGCTCTGCCCGCGCAGCATCCGGGCGATGCGGCCGTCCAGGCCGTCCAGCACCGCCGCGATGCCGATGAACATCAACGCCTTGTCCCACTCGCCCGTGATCGCGAAGCGGATGCCGGAGAGGCCCGAGCAGAGCGCGAGCGCGGTCACCGCGTTGGGCACGACGGCGCGCAGCGGAATGCCCGGCCGCTCCCGCCCGCCCGGCGCCGCGCTCATTGCGCGACTCCCTCGATCAGCTCGGAGGTGCCGATCCGCCCGACGATCGTCTCGCCGGCGATGGTGCGCTGGCCGAGCAGGACCTGGCTGGAGGTGCCGGCGGGCAGATAGACGTCGACCCGGCTGCCGAAGCGGATCAGGCCGATCCGCTGGCCGGCGATCACCCGGTCGCCCGGCTTGATCCAGGGCACGATCCGCCGCGCCACCAGGCCGGCGATCTGGGTGAAGGCGACCAGGCTGCCGTCCTCGCCCTCGACGAGGATGTGCTGCCGCTCATTCTCCTCGCTGGCCTTGTCGAGATCGGCGCTCAGGAACTTGCCGGCGATATAGTGGACCTTGCGGATGATGCCGGTGATCGGGGTGCGGTTGATGTGCACGTCGAACACGCTCATGAAGATCGAGACGCGCACCACCGGCTCGGCGCTCAAGCCCCCCTCCCCCTGCAGTTCGCGCGGCGGCGGCACGTTGGTGATCATCGTCACCAGCCCGTCGGCGGGCGCGACGATGACGCCCTCGCCGACCGGCGTGGTGCGGATCGGGTCGCGGAAGAAGGCGGCGATGAACACGCTGAGGCCCAGGAAGCCGTAGCCCAGCCAGTCCCAGTCGATGACGAACCAGAACAGCAGCGCCACGGCGAGGGCGACGACGACGAACTTGCGTCCTTCCGGATGGACGGAGGGCCAGCGCCACTGGACGTTGGTGGTGATTAGGTCCGGCTTTTCGAGGGAAGACATCGGACGCCTTTAAGCGGTGCGGCGAAGTGAAACAACAGCCTGACCCGCGGCGGTGACGGTCATCGGCCGCGAAGCTCCGCGATCATCCGGGCCTCGAAGCCGGCGAAGTCGCGGCGGCCCGCGTCGATCTCCCCGGCGCCGAGCCGATGGCTGATCCGTCCGTCCGCGAGGAGCAGGCCGGCACCGCAATGACGCACTAGGCTCGCCATGTCGTGCAGGGCGGTGACGAGGATCAGCCCTTCGGCCGCGACCAGCGCGTCGAGCGCCGCCCTGGTGTCGAAGGCCGAGATCGGATCGAGCCAGTTGAACGGCTCGTCGAGCAGGACGATGCGCGGACGCGCGAGGAAGGCCGTGAAGATGGCAAGGCGCTGCCGCATGCCTTGCGAGAGCGTGCCGATCCGGCGGTCGAAAAAGGCGTCGAAGGCGAGCGCGCGGCGCAGGGGATGGAGCGGATCGTCGGGGTCCAGGCCCACCGCTTCGCCGTCGAGGATCGCGAAGAGCTCGCGTCCGCTGAGGCTGTCCGGCAGCGCCGCGGCGTCCGGCGCGAAGCCGATCGCCGCCGCCCGGCACGCCCGGTCCCCGGTGACGTCGACGCCGTCGATCAGGATCGCGCCGCCCGCCGCCTCGAGCCGCCCGGCAAGCGCGCGCAGCAGCGAGGTCTTGCCGCTGCCGTTGGCGCCGACCAGCCCGGTCCAGCCCGCGCCCGCGACCGTGAAGGAGACGCGGTCGACCGCGACATGGCCGCCGCGCAGGACGCTGAGCTTCCGTGCCTCCAGCCGCATCTAGGGCTGCATCCAGCGCAGGTCGCGGCAGTGGCGGCGGAACTGCAGCAGGCGCCACAGCAGGGCGATGACGGCGAGCGGCGGCAGCAGGAACGCGGTGGCGGCGAGGGCCGCGAATTCCAGCTGGACCTGCAGCTCCACCGACCGCGCCGCGCGGCCGGGATAGAGCCATGCTCTGGCGATCGCGACCAGGATGAAGGCGAGATGGCCGAGCGCGAGCACCGCCAGCACGCCCGCCCCTCCCCCGGTCAGCGCGGCGGCAAGGGCGGCGACGGCGAGCGAGGCGACTGGCAGGGCCGAGACGGCCAAGGCGATGAAGCCCGGCCCGAAACCCGCGGCCGGCAGGAAGGCGAGCAGCGCCGGATCCAGCCGCGCCGCCCGAAGCAGGAGCAGCAGCGACGGCAGCAGCAGCAAGGCGAACCGCAGTGCCTCCGGCCTCCCCTGCCCCCAGAGACCCGCCGCCAGGGTCGCCGCGAAGCTCAGCGCGAGCATGAGCCCGGCGCGGACGAAGGCGCTCCCTGGCCCGAACGTCTGCCGCCTGAGCAGGAGGGCCAATACCGCCCGCCTGCCGCTGCCGGGAGCCTCGCCGGCCGGCGTCGCGCGCGCGGCCCGGCCCGCGCCTTGCCGCCGGTTCGGCCAGATCGCCGCCAGCCCCAGGCCCGCGGCATAAGCAAGGACCGCCAGGCCGAGCGCAGCCCCCGGCGGGCCGACGGTCAGGTTCAGCAGGGCGGCGCCGGCGATGACGAACGGCGCGGCAAGCGCATGGGCGATGAACAGATAGAGCCGCCGGTCCTCCGCCGCCAGCGCGGCAGGCGCGATCGGATTATGCTCGGCGAGCCATGCAAGCCGCCCCCGCGCCGCCCTGTGCCAGCCGAACGCAGCGGGCCCGGCCAGCGTCGCGAGCCAGAGCGCCTCCCGCGGCAGGGCGACCGGCGCGCCCTGGAGCCGATCGACCAGCCAGGCGATGCCGAGTGTCGCCATGACGAGCAGCAGGACGACGTCCGCCGGCCCCCGGAAGCCGTCGCCGAGAGCCCGCCGCAGCAGCAGCGCATCGTGGCGGATGAGGCGATTCGCCATGCCGGCACCCTAAAGCCGCCCGCCCCGGTTGACAGCCTGCCGTCACCCCTTAGGGGACGGGGTGAAACGCAACGTCACAGACAGGAAAGCGCGCAGCCACATGGCCAAGATCAAGGTGAAGAACCCGGTCGTCGAACTGGACGGCGACGAGATGACCCGCATCATCTGGCAGTGGATCCGCGAGCGGCTGATCCTGCCCTATCTCGACGTGAACCTCATCTATTTCGATCTCGGCGTCGAGAAGCGCGACGAGACCAACGACCAGATCACCGTGGATTCCGCCAATGCGATCCGCGAGCATGGCGTCGGCGTGAAGTGCGCCACGATCACCCCGGACGAGCAGAGGGTCGAGGAATTCAACCTCAAGCAGATGTGGAAATCGCCCAACGGCACGATCCGCAACATCCTCGGCGGCACCATCTTTCGCGAGCCGATCGTCATCGAGAACGTGCCCCGGCTGATCCCGGGCTGGACCGACCCGATCGTCGTCGGCCGCCACGCCTTCGGCGACCAGTATCGAGCCACCGATTTCGTCGTGCCCGGCAAGGGCAAGCTCACCATGAAATGGGAGGGCGAGAATGGCGAGGTGATCGAGCGCGACGTGTTCGATTTCCCCGAGGGCGGCGTCGCCATGGGCATGTACAATCTGGATCAGTCGATCCGCGACTTCGCCCATGCCAGCTTCAACTACGGCCTCGGCCGCGGCTGGCCGGTCTACCTCTCGACCAAGAACACCATCCTCAAATATTATGACGGGCGCTTCAAGGACCTGTTCCAAGAGATTTACGAGGCGGAATTTATCGAGCGCTTCAAGGAAGCCGGCATCGTCTACGAGCACCGTCTGATCGACGACATGGTCGCCTCGGCGCTCAAGTGGAGCGGCAAGTTCGTCTGGGCCTGCAAGAATTATGACGGCGACGTCCAGTCCGATCAGGTCGCGCAGGGCTTCGGTTCGCTCGGCCTGATGACCTCGGTGCTGATGACCCCGGACGGCAAGACCGTCGAGGCCGAGGCCGCGCACGGCACCGTCACCCGCCACTATCGCATGCATCAGCAGGGCAAGGCGACCTCGACCAATCCGATCGCCTCGATCTTCGCCTGGACGCGCGGCCTGATCTACCGCGGCAAGTTCGACGACACGCCGGACGTGGTCCGCTTCGCCGAGACGCTGGAGAAGGTCTGCATCGAGACCGTGGAGAGCGGCAAGATGACCAAGGATCTCGCCATCCTGATCGGCCCTGACCAGAGCTGGATGACGACCGAGCAGTTCTTCGAGGCGATCCGGGTCAATCTGGAGCAGGAGATGGGCAGCTGGCAGTAAGCCGGCGCCCCTGAGGGAGGGGTTTATGAAGCGGAACATGCTTGCGGCCGCGGTCGCGATCCTCGTCGCCGGCGCCGCGCCCTTGTTCGCCCAGCATGGCGATCATGGCGCGGGCCAGCATGGCACCAAGCAGGGCGACGGGCACGATCCCGCCATGCATGCCCGCCATATGGAGACGGAGCGCAACCGCGTCATCGTCACCCGCTTCATCGATCTCTTCTACCGCCAGGGCCGGGTGCGCGAGGCCTTCATGACCTATGTCGTGCCCGGTTATATCCAGCATAATCCGATCGCCCCCGATGGCCGCGACGCCGCCATCGCCGCGCTGGAGCCCTATTTCGCCAGCCAGCCGAACGTGATCCGCGAGATCCACCGGATCGTCGTCGACGGCAATCTCGCCGTCGTTCACCTGCGCGTCCGCCAGAACCCGCAGGACCGCGGCGTCGCCATCGTCGACATCCTGAGGCTGGAGAACGGCATGATCGTCGAGCATTGGGACGTGATCCAGCCCGTTCCCGAACGGAGCGCCAACCCGCACCCGATGTTCTGAAGGCTCAGGCTTCCGGCGAGTTGATATGCTCGCGCCGGAAGCCGAGGCCCACGATCCGGGCGGGAATGCGCCGCAGGATCGGGAACGCCTTGAACAGCCGGAGCGGGAACGGCACCCGGTCGAGCACCGCCTTGCGGACCACCAAGGGCGTCAGGATGCGGTCGTGCACCGCCTTCTGTCCGGCCTGGATCAGCTTCACCGGCAGCATCCGCCGGTCCTGCACCTTCTCCAGCAACGCATCGACATTCTCGTCCCGGGCAAGAGACGCCGCGAGGATGTTGGCGGCGGCGACCGCATCCTGGATGGCGAGGTTGATGCCCACCCCGCCGACCGGCGACATAGCGTGCGCGGCGTCGCCGATGCAGAGCAGGCCGGGCTTCGACCAGTGATCGAGCCGGTCCAGCGAGACCGAGAGCAATTTCACCTGTTCCCAGTCCGTGAGCGTCTCCGTCACGTCGGCGAGATCGGGCACGGCCCGGGCGACGTCGTTCCGGAACGCCTCGATGCCGCGCGCCCTGACCTCCTCGGCCGCGCCCTTTGGCACGACGAAGGCGCATTGCCAGTAATCGCCGCGGTTGATCTGGACGAGGAGGACGCCGGCGCCGAACGTGCCGCCGGTCTCCCGGAAATCGCTCGCGCCCTTGGGCAGGCGGAACCAGAGCACGTCGATCGGCGCGCCGAGATCGCGCAGCGGCAGCCCGGACCTGGCACGGAGGATCGAACCGCGTCCGTCGGCGGCGATGGTCAGCAGCCTCGGTCGGAGCGCGCTGCCGTCGGCGAGCATGACGCCGGCGACCCGGCCGCCCTCCTCGATCAGGTCCAAGGCCTGCGTGCGCATGCCGAGCGAGAAAGCCGGGTAGCGCCGCGCCGCATCCGCCACGAAATCGAGAAACTCCCATTGCGGCATCATCGCCACGAACGGGCATTTCACCTTGAGATGACTGAGATCGGCGATCGTGATCCGCTCGTCCGCGACCCGTGCGGTGAGCGTCTGGATCGGGTCGTGCGGCCGCTCGAGAAACGCCTCCAGCAGGCCCAGTTCGTCCATCAGCTCCAGCGTCGAGGGATGGACGGTGTCGCCGCGGAAATCGCGCAGGAAATCGCCATGCTTCTCCAGCACGAGCGTCTTCACGCCGGCCCGCGCGAACAGCAGGCCGGCCATCATTCCGGCCGGGCCGCCGCCGCAGATCAGAAGATCGGGATTTTCCGCCGCCATGAGGCTGACAAAAGCGCGTCTTGCTGCATAAAGGCAATATGGCGGGGCCCACCGAATTCAGCACTTCCGGCATTTCCGACGCGCTCGTGATCCTCGGCGCGGCGGGGATCGTCATTCCCGCCTTCGCCCGGATCCGGATCAACCCGGTGATCGGCTTCATCCTCATCGGCGTGCTGATCGGCCCGTTCGGGCTCGGCCAGTTCAGCCGGGACATGCCTTGGCTGCATTACATCACGATCAGCAACATCCATGCGATCGAGCCCTTCGCCGAATTCGGCATCATCCTTCTGCTCTTCTCGATCGGCCTGGAGCTCAGCTTCCGCCGGCTCTGGGGGATGCGGGCGCTGGTCTTCGGGGTCGGCGCGACCCAGCTCCTCGCCTCGGCCTTCCTGATCGGAGTGGCGGTCCATTTCGCGGGCTATGGCTGGACCGCATCCTTCGCGCTCGGCATCGCGCTCGCCATGTCCTCGACGGCGGTGGTGCTGCCGCTGGTGGGCACGACCAGCCCCGTCGGACGCTCCGCCTTCGCCATGCTCCTGTTCGAGGATCTCGCGCTGGTGCCGATCGTCTTCGCTTTGGGCGCGCTCGATCCGCGCACGGACCAGGGCGTCGCCAACCTGCTCCAGACGCTCGGCGTCGGCGCGCTCGTGGTGGCGGCGATGCTGATCCTGGGACGCTATCTGCTGCCGCCGCTCTTCGCCCAGGCGGCGCGCACGAAGAGCCCGGAGCTGTTCCTGTCGGCCAGCCTGCTGGTCGTCATCGCCGCCAGCCTCGCCACCACCGCCGCCGGCCTGTCGCCGATCGTCGGCGCCCTGGTCGCGGGCATCCTGATCGCCGAGACCGATTATCATGGCGAGGTCGAGGTGATGATGGCGCCGTTCCGCGGCCTTGGCCTCGGCATCTTCCTGATCACCGTCGGCATGAGCCTGAACCTGCGCTTCTTCGCGGACAATTGGGCGCTGCTCCTGCTCGCCTTGGTCGGCGTGATGCTCGTGAAGACGATCGTCACCGCGATCTGCCTGCGCTGGGCGGGCAAGAGGCGGCGGGCGGTCGCGGCGGAGGCCAGTTTGCTCATGGCCTCGCCGTCCGAGACCAGCCTGATCGTGCTCGGCGCGGCCGGTACAGCCGGCCTGATCGCGTCCGACACCGCCGCCTTCTGGCAGGTGGTGACCGCGATGGGCCTGACCCTCACGCCCCTGCTCGCCAGGATCGGCCGGGATGCCGGCGCGCGAATCGAGAAGCGCGGCGGCGGGGGGGAGCCGGCGATCACGCCGACCCGCGAAGAGCCTCGCGCGGTGATCATCGGTTTCGGCCGGGTCGGGCGCATGGTCGCGGAGATGCTGAAGCAGCACGACAAGCCCTATGTCGCGGTCGATTCGAACATCGACGCGGTGAAGGAAGCCAATAGGCAGGGCTTCAACATCGTCTTCGGCGACGCGGCGCGGCCCGAATTCCTCGACAAGCTCAATCTCGGCCATGCCAGCGCCCTGATCCTCACCATGGACGATCCGGTGCAGGCGGTGCGCACGGTGAAAAGGGTGCGCGCCTGGTGCCCGGACCTCACCATCGTCGCCCGCGCCCGCGATTCCAGACATGCCGCCGAACTCTACCGGGCCGGCGTCACCGACGCGGTGCCGGAGACGCTCGAATCCTCGCTGCAGCTCTCCGAGGCGGTGCTCGTCGATCTCGGCATGGCGATGGGCCCGGTGATCGCCTCGATCCACGAGAAGCGGGCCGAGATGCGGCAGGAGATCATGAAGATGGGCGAGCTCGAGGTCGAGCCGACCCAGCGCGGCAAGCGGCTCAGGGACGCGCTGGACCGCTGATTTCCACGGCTTGACGAAGCGGCCGCCGTCCCTCTAGCCTGCAAAATGTGAGCGCTCACATAAGACGAGACCTGATCGTAGCGGCGGCCGCCTCGCTGGCCACGCTTTCGGTCGTCGCGGTGGCGCAGCGCCCCGCCGATGTCGTCGGCCCGTCGGTCTGGGACTGGAACGGCCTGACCGCGCGCCCGACCGATGTCGGCGCCTACCGGCATGTCGTGCGCGGGCCGACCGCGACCCTGGACGAGCTGGAGATGCACGTCACCACGCTCAATCCCGGCCTCTCCTCCCATCCGCCGCACCGTCATCCCAACGAGGAGCTGGTGATCGTCCGCGAGGGCCAGGTGGAGGTGTTGAACGGCGGGCGCTGGCTCCGGGCCGGGCCGGGCTCGATCATTTTCAACGCGTCGAATGACGACCATGCGCTCAGGAACGTCGGGACGACACCGGCGACCTATCATGTGATCAACTGGAGAACGGCGGCGACACCGCGCGGCTAGGGAGAGGCGCACGAGATGGACGAGATCGACCGAAGGCGGCTGCTGACGGGCGCCGGCATGGCCGGGCTGATGGCGAGCTTCGGGGGCGAATTGCTCGCCCAGAGCGTCACCCAGGGCAATGCGGCGCCCGAGACCGCGGCGCCCACCCTCCGCGACGCCGCGGCGCGCCACTCCATCCGCTTCTCGGTGATCGGCCTCGACCACGGCCACATCTACGGCATGACCGACGCCCTGATCCGGGGCGGCGGGACCCTGGTGGCCTTCTTCGCCGAGGATCCGGCGCAGATCGCGGCCTATCGGCGCCGCTATCCGCAGGCGCGGCTGGCGCGAAGCGAGGCGGAGATCGTCGAGGACCGCTCGATCCAGCTGGTCGCGTCCGCCTCCATCCCGGATATGCGCGCCCCTTTGGGCATCCGGGTGATGCGGGCGGGCAAGGATTATCTGGCCGACAAGCCCGCCATCACCACTTTGGCCCAGCTCGCCGATGTCCGCCGCGCGGTGCGGGAGACGGGGCGCAAGTTCGCGATCATGTACTCCGAGCGGCTCGAGAACCGCGCCTCGGTTCAGGCCGGCATTCTGGTCGAGCAGGGCGCGATCGGGCGGGTGGTGCAGACGGTGAACCTCGCCCCGCACCGGGTGAACGCGCCGAGCCGCCCCGGCTGGTTCTGGGACAAGGCCCGCTATGGCGGCATTCTCACCGACATCGGCTCGCACCAGGCGGACCAGTTCCTCTTCTACACGAAGAGCGCGACCGCCCGCGTGGTCGCCGCCCAGACCGGCAACCTCGCCTATGCGGATCGGCCGGCCTTCGAGGATTTCGGCGACATGATGGTCGTGGGCTCGGGCGGCACCGGCTATATCCGGGTCGACTGGTACACGCCGGACGGCCTGCCGACCTGGGGTGACGGGCGGTTGTTCCTGCTCGGCACCGAGGGCTATATCGAGCTCCGCAAATATGTGGATCCGACCGGGCGCCCCGGCGGCAGCCACCTGATCATCGCCGACCGGCAGAGCACCCGCTACATGGATTGCAGCCAGGTGCCCCTCCCCTTCGGCCCGCAATTCGTCTCCGACGTGGTCGAGCGAACCGCCACGGCCCAGGACCAGGCCCAGGCGCTGCTCGCGGCCGAGCTGGTGCTGACCGCCCAGCGCGACGCCACCCGGCCGGTGCTCGCATGATCGCCCGCCGCACCCTGCTCAAGGCCGCCGCGGTCTTCCCCGCCATCGTCCCGGCCAGCGTCTTCGGCCGCAACGCGCCCTCCAACCGGATCAATGTCGGCGCGATCGGCGTCGGCCGGATCTCGCGCATCCACGACATGCCCGAGGTCTGGAAACATGCCGACGCCCATGTCGTCGCGGTCTGCGACCTGGACAGCCGCCGCGCGCTCGCCGGCCAGCAACTGGTCGACCGGACCTATGCCGAAAAGACCGGCCAGCCCTATCGCGGCACGCGCGCCTATCTCGACTACCGGCAATTGCTCGCCAATCGCGACGTGGACGCGGTCCTGATCTCCACGCCCGACCATCAACATGCGGGCCTCGCCATCCACGCGGCGCGGGCGGGCAAGGACATCTATCTGCAGAAGCCGGCGGCGCTCACCGTCGCCGAGGGACGCACCATGGCCGATGCGGTGGCGCGGACCGGGCGGATCCTGCAGATCGGCTCGCAGCAGCGCGGCACCGCGCCCTGGCCGCAATTCCACCGCGCCTGCGAACTGGTGCGCAACGGCCGGATCGGACAGCTGCGCCATGTCGAGATCGGCCTGCCGGGCGATCCCGCCGGGCCGGTGCAGCCGGCGATGCCGATCCCGCCCAACCTGAATTACGACGCCTGGCTCGGCTCGACGCCGGAGGTCTATTATACCGAGACCCGGGTCCATCCGCAGGACTCGCTGACCGGACGGCCGGGCTGGCTGCGCTGCGAGCAGTTCGGCGCGGGCATGATCACCGGCTGGGGCGCGCACCATGTCGACATCGCCCATTGGGGCATGGACATGGAGCATTCGGGCCCGGTCGAGATCTGGGGCCGGGCGGACTTCCCGACCAGCGGGCTCTGGGACGTGCACGGGCCGTTCGAGACCCATGCGCGCTATGCCAACGGCGTGACGATGACGATCTCGGGCGCCCTGCCCAACGGGATCAAGTTCATCGGCTCCGAGGGCTGGATCTTCGTGACGCGGAGCGGCGCGGTGACGCCGAGCGACCCGGGCGGACCGCAGATCGTGCCGCTGCAGGCGAGCAATCCGGCGGTCCTGACCAGCGAGATCGGGCCGAACGAGGTGCGGCTCTACCGGGCGCCCGAGCAGCACCGGAACTGGCTGGATTCGATCCGGACGCGGGAGGCGCCGATCGCGCCGGCCGAGATCGGCCACCGCGCCTGCTCGACCTGCCTGCTCCACTGGATCGCGATGAAGAGCGAAGGCCGGCGGCTGCGCTGGGATCCGGCGGCGGAAAGGTTCATCGGCGACGCTTATGCCAACCGGCTGCTGAGCCGGCCGCAACGGCGGGGGTATCGGATCGGCTGACGCATCGAGTCGCGGCGCGGAAGTTTCAAAGTTTCAGCTTCCATGGAGAGAAAAAGTCGCCCCTCCCGGATGCGCGAAAAATGCCCGCTGGGCGTCGGCAACAGGATAGACGGTGGAAAGAGCCTGGCGGAGGCTGGCAGGCGAAATCCTATTTGTATCCAACAAAGAGACACGATGGCTGTCCACCTATTATTTGATCTGGAAGCTCCACGGGCCAAACTCGCTGCTCATGACATGCACCTCCGCGAAGGGCAGCGTTGCCGCCGCACTTTTCAGATCTCCCACAATGGTGTTCCATCGCGGTTTTGGAAGAATGCCCAATTCCGCGTGGATCAAAAGGATAAAGCCCTTATATCTAATATTATTTTTTCGACGAATGCACCGAAGGATGCCTTCTTTGGTAGCGACTAATGCTCCATCGGATGAAATCATGACGCGTCCACGAGCCATGGCATTGTCGAAGGCCTCTTGAGGAGCATCGTCTTGGAGTCCGAGAAAGCCGCGACCTACCCCCTTGTCGATCAATTCCTTGCTGGAATGATATCTCGACCGACCGAGAGCAGTGGTGACCTCAATGCCAGTCTTGTCGTTTGGGTGGTCCAGCCAATACCAGCAATCCGGTGCTGTGCTGTCGAGAGTGAACCTCACTCTCCCGGCTTTCAAACGCCGACACTGGAGGAATTGAGATATAGGGGCAACCTCGTCCCGAAGCTTCTTCCAGGTTCGTCGCCCCAAGCGATAGTCGTCCAACTCTGACGCCGGCCTATGGCGTCGGAACAAATCTGCTAGCCCAGTCCGGAACTCAAAGACCGCCATTCCATCTTCGGACGACAAGCGCTCATAAAAACCACTCAAAGCCGCTTCGTCGAAACTTGGAACAGAATCGCCTCCGTTCACGCCGCCACCGTCTCCAGCGCGCCCCTGACCGCCGCCAGCGCCTCGGCCGCCTTGCCGCCGTCCGGGCCGCCGCCCTGGGCCATGTCGGGCCGGCCGCCGCCGCCCTGCCCGCCCACGGCCTCGACCGCCTTGCGGACGAGATCGACCGCGTTGCGGCTGGCGGTGAGATCGTCGGTGACGCCGACGGCGACGGTGGCGCGGCCGTCATTGACCGCGACCAGGGCGACCACGCCGGAGCCGATGCGGGCCTTGGCCTCGTCGATCAGGCCGCGCAGCTGCTTGGGATCCATGCCGTCCAGCACCTGGCCGATGAAGCCGGTGTCGCCGATCCGCTCGGGCCCGGCCGCCTCGGCCTTGCCGCCGCCGCCGAACGCCAGCGCCTTCTTCGCCTCGGCGAGCTCGCGCTCCAGCCGGCGGCGGTCCTCGAGCAGGCTGGCGACGCGCGCGGGGACCTCGTCCGGCGCGGCCTTGAGCGCGGCCGCGGTTTCCTTCAACCGCTCCTCGCGCTGCGAGAGATATTGGCGCGCGGCCTCGCCGGTCAGCGCCTCGATGCGGCGCACGCCCGCCGAGACGCCGCCTTCGGAGGTGATCTTGAACAACTGGATGTCGCCGAGCGCGTCGACATGGGTGCCGCCGCACAATTCGACGGAATAGGTGGCGTCGTCCTCGATCCCCATGGAGAGGACGCGGACCTCGTCGCCATATTTCTCGCCGAACAGGGCCATGGCGCCGGACTCGATCGCGTCGTCCATGCTCATCAGCCGGATGCCGACCTCCTCGTTCGAGCGGATCAGCCGGTTCACGTCGGCCTCGACCAGCTCGATCTCCTCGCGGGTCATCGGCTTGGGATGCGAGAAATCGAAGCGGAAATAGTCGGGCGCGACCAGGCTGCCCTTCTGCGTCACATGGGTGCCGAGCCGCTTGCGCAGGGCGGCGTGGAGCAGATGGGTGGCGCTGTGATTGGCGCGGACCTTGGCGCGGCGCGCGGCATCGACATGGAGCTGCACGGCGTCGCCGACCGCGATCGCGCCCTTGCGGATCACGGCGCGGTGGGCGTGCAGCTTGCCGAGCGGCTTCGAGGTGTCCTCGACCGCGGCCTCCAGCCCCTTGTCGGTCGAGATCGTGCCGGTGTCGCCGATCTGGCCGCCGCTCTCGCCGTAGAAGGGCGTCTGATTGACGAGGATCTCGACCGTGTCGCCCTCCCCCGCATTGTCGACGCGCGCGCCGTCCCTGATCAGGGCAACGACGACGCCCTCGCCGTCATGGCCGAGATAGCCGGTGAATTCGGTGCCGCCCGATTCCTCGGCAATGTCGAACCAGAGCTCGTCCGCCGCCTTGATGCCCGCATTCTTGCGATCCTCGCGGCCCTTCCGCCGCTGCTCGGCCATGGCGAGGTCGAAGCCTTCGCGGTCGATGCCGAGGCCCTGGGCGCGCAACGCGTCCTCGGTCAGATCGTAGGGGAAGCCGTAGGTGTCGTAGAGCTTGAAGGCGGTGGCGCCGGGCAGGGTGTCGCCCGCGCGCATCGTGCCGGTCGCCTCGTCGAGCAGCTTGAGGCCGTTGGCCAGCGTCCGTCGGAAGCCGGTCTCCTCCAGCTTCAGCGTCTCCTCGATCAGGGGCTGGGCCCGGACCAGCTCGGGATAGGCGGCGCCCATCTCGGCGGTGAGGCTGGGCACGAGCCGGTGCATGAGCGGCTCGGACGCGCCGAGCAGATGCGCGTGGCGCATGGCGCGGCGCATGATCCGGCGGAGCACATAGCCGCGCCCTTCCGGGCCCGGCGTCACGCCGTCCGCGATCAGGAAGCCCGAGGCCCGCAGATGGTCGGCGATCACGCGGTGGCTGGCCTGCATGCCGGGCGCGTTGTTGCTGGTGAGCGATTCCGACGCGGCGATCAGCGCCTTGAACGTGTCCGTGTCGTAATTGTCGTGGACGCCCTGGAGGACGGCGGCGACGCGCTCCAGCCCCATGCCGGTGTCGATCGACGGATTGGGCAGATCGGCGACGATCTCGTCATTCTCCTGCACGAACTGCATGAAGACGAGGTTCCAGATTTCGACGAAGCGGTCGCCATCCTCATCGGGCGACCCTGGCGGCCCGCCGGGGATGTGGTCGCCATGATCGTAGAAGATTTCGGAACAGGGGCCGCAGGGGCCGTCCGGGCCCATCGCCCAGAAATTGTCCTTGGTCGGGATGCGGATGATCCGGTGGTCCGGCAGGCCGGCGATCTTCTTCCACAGCGCCCAGGCCTGGTCGTCCGTATGGTAGACGGTGGCGGTCAGCCGGTCGGGATCGATCCCCCATTCCTTGGTCAGCAGCGTCCAGGCGAGCAGGATCGCCCGCTCCTTGAAATAGTCGCCGAAGGAGAAATTGCCGAGCATCTCGAAGAAGGTGTGATGCCGGGCGGTATAGCCGACATTGTCGAGATCGTTGTGCTTGCCGCCCGCGCGGACGCATTTCTGCGCGCTCACCGCGGTGGAATAAGGGCGCGTCTCGAGGCCGGTGAACACGTTCTTGAACGGCACCATGCCAGCGTTCACGAACATGAGCGTCGGATCGTTCTGCGGGACGAGCGGCGCCGAGCGCACGATCTCATGCCCCTCGTGGCCGAAATAATCGAGAAAGGCCCGGCGGATGTCGTTCGTAGAGGTCATCCGTGCCATCTAGGGCCTGCACCCATGACCGGCAATGGTCGTGATTGCTCTCAGAAGCCCGCTGGCGAGGAGCGCCGCGCAGTCGCGTAGCCGGGGCTACGCGCAAGCAAGCCGACATAGCCAGCGGGCTTCTGAGAGCAACCCCTTCGGGGCGGGCCGCTTTTGCCGCCATGCGGCGTCGCTCGTCGGTCACGATGCCCCACATCGCTTCCTCCTCGCTCCTAGCCTGGCGACAAAATCGGCTCCGTCACGGCCGTTGCCGATCATGGGTGTAGGCCCTCAGCGACGAATGGGGCCGGGAAAAGGCCGCGTTCACGCGTCGCTGTCCAGAAAGGCGCGGCCGCGCGGGCTGATCCGGTAGCCGGTCTCCAGCGATTCCGTGAGGCCGAGCTCCTTGAGACGGCGGACGGCGCGCTTGAAAAGGAGGGTTTCCTGGCCGCGCAGGACGGCGAGCTCGGCGGCGCGGACGCCCTCATGCCCGGCGATCAGGCGGAGCGTCTGGCGGGTCCAGGGCGTGGCGCCGTCCAGCCGGTCGAGCCTGGCGGCGAGGTCCGTCACGTCTGTATCCGCGCGCTTGGCCACGCGGGGATCGGCGCCGGCGGGAGAGACGGCGATGCGGTAGACCCCCCCGTCCCGGCCCTTCAGCGGGGCAAGCAGGGCTGCGCGGTCCGGATGGCCGGCGGCGCGGGCGTCCGCCTCGGTGAGCGCGTCCTCCGCCACGATCTCCACCGAGTCGAAGGCGACGACGCCGAGATTCGTGCGCTGCCGGCCGCCGGTGCTGGCCCCGGCCCTGGTCCAGCGGCGAAAGGCGAGCGTCACCTCGCCCGCCATGATCCGGCGCAGATCGTCCTGCCTGAAGAGCATGTCGGCCTTCCCATCCCCGGTCCGCGCACTGCCCCCTTGCACTTCTTCGCGGACAGGCAGAAGCTGGGGGTTTCCCAATGAGGCGCGGGCCGCGTCTTCTCGCGGACCCGCACCGGCGGACGCAAGGAGACGATTATGCCCAACAGAGCCTCAGGCACCAGAAATATCGCGCTCGTGGGCCCCGGCGGGGCGGGTAAAACCAGCCTAGCCGAGGCCCTTCTTTTTGCGGCCGGCGCGACGGGGCGGCAGGGCAATGTCGCGGACGGCTCCAGCATCGGCGACGCGAGCCCCGAGGCGCGGTCCCGCGGCGGCTCGACCGAGCTCAACCTGATGAGCTACGACTATCTGGGCGATCATTATGTGCTGACGGACTGCCCCGGCTCGGTGGGCTTCGCCGCCGACGGCGCGCTGGGCTGCGCGGTCGCGGACCTCGCCATCGTCGTCGTCGATCCGGACGCCGACCGCGCCCTGCTCGCCGAGCCGACGCTCCGCGCGCTCGAGGCGCAGGGCATCCCGCACCTCATCTTCGTCAACAAGATCGACCAGGCGCGCGGCTCGATCCAGGGTCTGCTGGAGGCGCTGCAGCCGATGAGCGCCTCGCCGCTCATCGCCCGCTGGATCCCGATCCGCGACGGCGAGAAGGTGACCGGTTTCGTCGATATCGCGCTCGAACGCGCTTATTATTACCAGCCCGGCAAGCCCTCGGAGCAGAAGGACATCCCCGCCGACCTCGCCGACCGCGAGGCGCTGGAGCGGGTGGCGATGCTGGAGAAGCTCGCCGACCATGACGACGCCCTGCTCGAGCAATTGCTGATGGACGAGATTCCGGACCGGGAGACGGTGTTCGCCGATCTCGCCAAGGAGACGGGCGCGGGGCAGATCGTGCCGGTCCTGTTCGGCTCGGCGACCTCAGCGCAGGGCGTGCGCCGGCTGCTGAAGATGCTGCGCCACGAGGCGCCGGCGCCTTCGGCGGCGGCCGAGCGGCTCGGCGCGAGCGGCGCCGGGACGATCATCTTCAAGGTCAGCCATGGCGGCGCGATGGGCCGCCTCTCCTATGCCCGCATCTTCGGCGGCGGCGTCAAGGAGGGCCAGGAGCTGGTCTCCAGCGGCGGCGAACATGTCCGCATCGGTACTTTGTTCGGGATGCAGGGCGAGAAGACGGCCAAGCTCGCCGACGCGAAGGACGGCGACGTCGTGGCCATCGCCAAATTGGAGGGCGTCCATGCCGGCGAATGGCTGGCGCAGGGCAAGGCCCCGGCCGCACTCGCCCTCGCCGAGCCGATCCGCAACTACACGCTCGCCATCTCGACCAAGGACCGCAAGGACGATGTCCGCCTCTCCACGGCCTTGCACAAGCTGACCGAGGAGGATCGTGCCCTGACCTGGCAGCAGGACGAGGCGATGCACGAGACGTTGCTGAAAGGCGTCAATGACGAGCATCTGAAGGTCACTCTGGAGCGGCTCCGTCGGCGCTACGGCGTCGCCATCGACAGCCGCCAGCCCTCGGTCGGCTACAAGGAATCGATCCGCAAGTCGGTCACCCAGCGCGGGCGGCACAAGAAGCAGTCCGGCGGCCATGGCCAGTTCGGCGATTGCGTGCTGGAGGTGAAGCCGCTGCCGCGCGGGGAAGGCTTCAGGTTCGACGACCGCATCTCCGGCGGCGTCGTGCCGAAGCAGTGGATCCCGGCGGTGGAGGACGGGGTCCGCGACGCGCTCGCCAAGGGGCCGCTCGGCTTTCCGGTGGTGGACGTGCAGGTCACCCTGGTCGACGGCTCCTATCACAGCGTCGACAGCTCCGAGCTCGCCTTCCGCACCGCAGGGCGGATCGGGATGGCCGAGGCGATGGCCCAGGCCGCGCCGCACCTGCTCGAGCCGGTGATGAAGGTGACCATCCTCGTCCCCAACCACGCGACCTCCAAGGCGACCTCGGCGGTGGCGAGCCGGCGCGGGCAGATGCTCGGCATGGAGCCGCGCGAGGGCTGGTCGCGCTGGGACCGGGTCGAGGCGCTGGTGCCCGAGGCGGAGATGCAGGGCTTCGACGCGGAGCTGCGCTCGCTGAGCCAGGGCCTCGCCACCTATGAGGCGGAATATGACCATCTCGCCGAATTGAACGGCGTGCTGGCCGACAAGGTGGTGCAGAAGGAGCTGGAGCCGGCCTGAGCATAATGGTCGCGCGGTTCGACGTCTTCGTCGCACCGCGCTGACACCAAGCCGCAACTTTGCTACGCGTGCGCAATGGCTCAGGTGTTCGTCTCCTATTCGCGCGTGAACCGCGATCGGATCGTGACGGTGAGCGACGCGCTGGAGGAGAGCGGCTATTCGGTCTGGTGGGACCGGGCGCTCAAGCCGGGCGACGATTATGCGATCCTGATCGAGGAGCAGATCAATGCCGCGCCCTGCGTGGTGGTCGCCTGGTCGGAGACGGCGCGGCAGTCGCTCTGGGTGCGCGCCGAGGCCAATGAGGCCCTGGACGCCGGCAAGCTCGTCCAGATCAGCCTCGACAAGACCAAGCTGCCTTTGCCCTTCTCGGCGCTCAACCATCTCGATTTCAGCGGCTGGGGCGGCGCGCGCGGCGAGGAATGCTGGGTGACGCTGGACGGCCGCGTGCGGCGCCGGCTCAACGGCGAATGGGTCGACGCCCATGCCCCGCCGCAGGGACCCGCCTTGCAGGGCCTCGCCAGAATCTCGCTGCTCGGCTGGGCCTCCATCCTCCTCGCCGGCCTGATCTTCATCGGCACCGGACTGGTCGCGACCGGCACACTCTCGGCGCAGATGTTCGGCGGCATCGCCATGGCGGCTCTCGGCGCGGCAGTGATCCTGTTCGCGCTCATCGCATTCACCGTCACCAAAATCGGAAGGGCCTCGCGAAGATGAGCACGCACGGCTCCCCCACCACGCGGCGCTTCGTCCGCACAGCCTGGCTGCTGCTGACCTTCCAGCTGGTCTTCGCCGTCGGCGCGGTCGGCGCGGGCATCTGGGCGGTGACCGCGGTGCGCGGGATGATCGACGAGCGGGCCATGCTCCAGGCGAGGGTCGCCGAGCTGGAGGCGGCGCAGAACCAGGTGGCGCCCGCGCCGGAACCGGACCCCATGCCGGTCGAGCAACCCGCCGAAGAGCCGGCGCCGGAGCCCGTCAATGAGGTCGCGCCCACGCCGATTCCGGTCCCGCCGACTCCCGCGCCGCCGGTGCGGCAGCCGCCCGTCCGCCAGCCGCCCGTGAACCGTCCCCCGGTCAATCGGCCGCCGGTCTATACGCCTCCGGTGGACAATCCGCCCGTCTACAATCCGCCGCCCTACACGCCGCCGCCGCGGGACGACAAGCCGACCTACGACCGGCCCGATTACGATCCGCGCCCCGAGCGCCCACGTCCGCAGCGGCCACGTCCGCAGCGGCCGCAGGTCGACGTGCCCGGGCTGATCACCGATCTGTTCGGCACCCGCCCGCAGCGCCCCCGGCCGCAGCGGCCCCAGCGTCCGTCGAACAATTATCCGTCGACCAATCAGCCGACCAACCCGACGCGCCCGCCTTATTCGCGGCCGCCGGGGACGAGCAATCCGAACGGCAACCGGCCCTCGTCCACTGGCAATCCCGCGACCACCCGGCCGCCGGTCACCTACGTGCCGGGCGGCCAGCAGACGCGGCCGCCGCAATCCACGAATACGACGCCGATCCGCCGGCCCCGGCCGCAGACCAACAGCCAGGAACCGGTCGTCAGGTAGCGCGGCCGTCCTGTGGCGCAAGCGGGTCGGCTTCGCTGCCCGTCTCCTGCGCCACCGGATCGTGCGCCTCGCCGCGCGAGATCACCACGGCGGCGGTGAGATCGCCGGTCACGTTCAGCGTGGTGCGGCACATGTCGAGCAATCGGTCCACGCCGAGCACGATCGCGATCCCCTCCGGCGGCACGCCGACCATGCCGAGGATGAGCGCGACCACCGGCAGCGAGCCCGCCGGCACGCCGGCCGTCCCAATCCCGCCGAGGATGCAGACGAACAGGACCGCCGCCTGCTGGCCGAGATCGAGATGCACGTTGAAGAACTGGGCGAGGAAGAGGACGGTGACGCCTTCGAAAATGGCGGTGCCGTTCTGATTGGCGGTGGCGCCGATGGTCAGCACGAAGCGCGAGACCCGGCGCGGCAGGTGCAGCTTCTCCTCGGCCACGCGCAACGCCGTCGGCAGGGTGGCGTTCGACGAGGCGGTCGAGAAAGCGACCACCATCGCCTCCTGCACGTCGCGGAAGAAGCGCATGGGCGAGACGCCGCCCAGGACCTTCAGCGCGATCGGATAGATGACGAACATGTGCAGGCCGAGCGCGAGCAGCACGGTGAGCACATAGGCGCCGAGCTTGACCAGCAGCTCCCAGCCGAAGGCAGAGGCGAGGTTGAACATGAAGCAGGCGATGGCGATCGGCGCCATCCGGATGACGATCCCGATCAGCTTCATCGTAACGTCGTATATGCCCTGGATCGTGTCCTGCAGCTTGTTCGCCGCCGGCGTGTTCACGAGCAGCAGGCCGATGCCGAAGAACAGGGCGAAGAACATCACCGCGAGAATGTCGTTCGCCGCCGCGGCGGTGACGACGTTGCTCGGGATGATGTTCAGGAAGGCGGCGACGCCCTGCGGCCGCTCCGCCTGGGCGGTGAGGATTGCGCCCGCATTCTCGCGGGACTCCTCGAGCAGCTGGTTCGCCACCACCGGATCGACGCCGCCGCCGGGGCGAATCGCGTTGGTGACCGCAAGCGCGATCACGACCGCGCAGGCGGAAAGCAGGATGGTGAAGATCAGGGTCTTGATGCCGATCCGCTTCAGCGCCTTGGCGTCGCCCATCTCGGCGATGCCGACGACCAGCGCCGAGAAGAGCAAGGGGATGACCAGCATGAAGAGGAGGCGCAGGAAGATCTGGCCGATCGGATTGGTGCCGTAGGTCTTGAACGGATCGACCCAGGCCGCGTCGGCCGCGGCCCAGTGCACGATCAGGCCGCCCACCAGGCCGATCAGGAAGCCGATCAGCATCTTCACCTGCAGCGAGACGCGGCGCGGCGTTCCGTCGTCCATGATTTCGTCCTCCCGTTATTGCCCGGCATCCGCGCCCGGCGGCGGCCAAAAGTCAAGCCTTGCCGCGGCGCTGGCCCTGGCCGTGCTTCCTGCTAGGAGGCGCCCCATGCTGGAGATTGCGGGCGTCGCGTTGCTGCCGGCCTGGCCGGTCTTCCTGAGCTTCGTCGCGGCGGGGCTGGCGCTCAACATCGTGCCGGGCGCGGACATGACCTTCATCATCGCCAGCGCCGCGCGCGGCGGCCGCCGCGACGGCGTGATCGCGGCGCTCGGCGTCGGCGCCGGGGCCCTGGTCCACATCGTGGCGGCGGTGCTCGGCCTCTCCGCGATCCTCGCCTCCTCGCCGGCGGCGTTCGAGGCGATCAAATGGCTTGGCGCGGCCTGGCTGCTCTGGCTCGCCGTCTCGCTGCTCCGGTCGGGCGGCGCGGCGGCGGACGGCCCGCGGCCGCCGCAATCGTCCTGGCGGCTGTTCCGCGCGGCGATGCTGGTCAACATATTGAACCCGAAGGTCGCCTTGTTCTTCCTGGCCTTCCTGCCGCAATTCGTCGATCCGGCGGCCGCGGCGCCGGCGCTGCAGATCCTCTGCCTCGGCCTCTGGTTCGATCTCGCGGGGACTTTGGTCAATATCGGCGTGGCCCTGGTCGCGGCGGGCGCGGCGGACCGGCTGCGGCACATCGGCTGGCTCGGCCGCGTGGCGCGCTGGCTGGCGGCGACGGCGATGGGCGCGCTGGCGGTGCAGCTGGCTCTGGCCTCGCGCCGTCAGGCGTAGGCGTAAGGCCCGCCCTTCCTGAGCGCCTCGGCATAAGCCGGGCGGGCATGGATCCGCTCCAGCCAGTCCATGATGTTCGGATGGGCGGGGCCGAGGCCGGCGCGCTGGCGGGCGGCCTCGAGCGGGAAGCTCATCATCACGTCCGCGGCGGTGAAGGCGTCGCCGGCGAACCAGGCCCGGCTGCTCAGCTCGCCTTCGAGAAAGTCGAGATGCTGGCGGAACATGGCGAGCAGGGGCTTCTTCGCCGGCTTGCCCAGCAGGCCGAGGCGGCCGATCACGAGCAGGGCCAGCAGGGGCGGCATCATCGAGCCCTCGGCATAATGGAGGAACTGGCGGTAGCGCAGCACGTCGTCGCGATTGGAGGGCGGGCCGAGCCGGCCGTCGGCGGTCTCGACCAGATATTCGACGATCGCCCCGGTCTCGGCGACCACCCTGCCCTCGTCCTCGATCACCGGCGACTTGCCGAGCGGGTGGACCTTGCGGAGCGACGGCGGCGCCAGCATGGTCCTGGGATCGCGTTCGTAGCGGATCACCTCATAAGAGAGGTCGAGCTCCTCCAGCAGCCAGAGGATGCGCTGCGAGCGGCTGTTCTCGAGATGGTGGACCCTGATCATCCTGTTCCTGCCCTGCTGGTGACGAGCCAGGCGGCGGCCCGGAAGCCGACGCCCTGCGCGGTGACCCGCGCCGCCGCGAGGTCGGCGAGGTCGGCGAGGATCGCGTCCTTCACCGACGGATCCGCATGCGCCAGCAGCCGCGCCATCGGCCCGATCCGCCGGAAATAGCCGAGCGCGTCGGCGACCGGGTCCTCGCCCGCGCCGACATGGAAGTCGAAGTCGAACGGCTCGATCACGGGCGGGGCGAAGCCGGCGCCGCGCAGCACGTCCTCGATCCGCGCCGGATCGGCGAAGGCGAAGGGACCGGCGGCAGGCTCGGGGCCGGCCAGCGCTTCCGGGGCGTGGCGCTCGATCAACCCGCTCATCGCCACCATCCACTCATTCTCGCGCGGCGCGCGGAAGCAGGAGAAGAGCAGCCGGCCATAAGGGGCGAGCGCGTGAAGATGGGTGAAGGCCGCGACCGGATCGTCGAAGAACATGACGCCGTGGCGCGAGACGGCGAGATCGAAGCGGCCGCTGTCGGGCGTCCAGCGGGCGGCGTCGCCGAGGACGAAGCGGACATTGGTGCGTTCGCCGGTGCGGGCGCGGGCCGCGTCGACCAGCGCTTCCGAGAGATCGAGGCCGGTCACCTCGGCGCCGGGAAGCGCGTCGGCGAAGGCGAAGCTGGTCGCGCCGGCGCCGCAGCCGACGTCGAGGATGCGCCGCCCCTGAAACGGCAGGGCGCGGGCGAGCAGGGCCTCGTTGAGCGGCGCCAGCGTGCGATCGGTCCGGCGCCATTCCTCGGCCCAGGCCTCGCCGGTCGATCCCTGCCATTCGGTGACTGCGAGCATGCGGCCTTGTAGCGGGGGCGTCGGCGGAAGGGAACGTGCGGCGGCGCGCTTGCGGGGCGTGAGGCAGGGCTTATAGGAGCGCGGCAATTCGAACTTCCCCCGCGCCGCCGCTTCGGGCAGGGCGCGGACCACGGTCGCGAGACCCTTTCGAAAGCCGGATCATGCAAGCCACCGCCGCCGGCCGCGCGCCGGGCAGAAGAGAGTTCGTGCTGCTCATCGCCGCGCTGATGGCGTCGAACGCGCTCGGCATCGACGCGATGCTGCCGGCTCTGCCCGCGATCGGCGAGACGTTGGGCGTCGCGGAGGAGAATCGGCGGCAGCTGGTGATCACCTTCTACATGCTCGGCTTCGGCGTCGCGCAGCTCTTCTACGGGCCGCTCGCCGACCGGTTCGGGCGCCGCAACCTGCTGATCGGCTGCATGCTCGGCTATGCCGGCTTCGCCTTGCTCTCCGGGCTGGCGGGAAGCTTCGGCCTGCTGCTCGCCGCGCGGACGCTGCACGGCGTGGCCGCGGCGGGGACCCGGGTGCTGGTTGTCGCGGTGGTGCGCGACCGGTTCGAGGGCTCGGCCATGGCCCAGATCATGTCGACGGCGATGATCATCTTCATGATCGCGCCGATCCTGGCGCCGGGGCTCGGCCAGCTGCTGCTCCAGGTGGGCAGCTGGCGCTGGATCTTCCTCGCGCTCGCCATCTACGCGCTGGCGCTCTCCGTCTGGGCGGCCTGGCGGCTGCCGGAGACACTGGCGCGCGCGCATCGGCGGCCGCTGTCCGCCCGCCATTTCGGCGCGGCGGTGAAGGAGACGCTGGCCAATCGCGTGTCGGCGGGCAACACGCTGGCCATGACGCTGACCTTCGGGGCCCTGCTCGGCTTCATCAACTCGATCCAGCAGGTGATCTTCGACGTCTTCCAGCGGCCCGAGCTGATCGGCATCGTCTTCGCCTGCATCGCCGGGCCGATGGCGCTCAGCTCCTGGCTCAATGCGCGGCTGGTGATGCGCTTCGGCTCGCGCCGGCTGCTGCTCACCGCGACCGCCGCCTTCACCGGCTTCGCGAGCCTGCATCTGGCCCTGCTGTTCACCACCGGGGAGACGATCTGGAGCTTCGTCGCGGTGCAGGCGCTGACCATGGGCTGTTTCGGCCTGATCGGCTCGAACAGCGGCGCGCTGGCGATGGAGCCGCTCGGCCATATCGCGGGCACCGCCTCGGCGCTGCAGGGCCTGCTCAGCACGGTCGGCGCGGCCCTGATCGGCCTGCTCATCGGACAATTGTTCGACGGGACGACCCTGCCCCTGGTCGCGGGCTTCGTGATCTGCGGGACGCTCGCTTTGATCATCTCCCGCTGGGCCAATGCCGGGCTTCCCGACCATGCCCGCAACGAGCTGACCGAACCGGTGGACTCCCCGCTCGCCTAGGCGGCGGCGCCCACGGCGCACTTCACTGTCTCGTCCGCGCCGGAACGCGGGAAGGACGAGGGCGGCCCCGGATCGCTCCGGCGGCCGCCCCGCTAAGGTGACAAAGGTACCGGTACGTCGGCGCGAAACTGCGACGAACCGTGGCCGTTCCTACAGATCGTCCTCGGCATCCGGGCCCGTCATCATCGCCTCGGCGACCTCCTCGGTCTTGCCGCGGATCGAGCGTTCGAGCCGCTGCGCGACCTCGGGATTCTCCCGGAGATAGGTCTTCGCGTTCTCGCGGCCCTGGCCGATGCGGATCGAATCGTAGCTGAACCAGGCGCCGGATTTCTCGACCAGGCCGGCCTTGACGCCGAGATCGAGAATCTCGCCATTCTTGGAGACGCCCTCGCCATACATGATGTCGAACTCGACCTGCTTGAACGGCGGCGCCAGCTTGTTCTTCACCACCTTCACCCGGGTCGCGTTGCCGACGATGTCGTCGCGATCCTTGATCTGGCCGGTGCGGCGGATGTCGAGACGGACGCTGGCGTAGAATTTCAGCGCATTGCCGCCCGTCGTCGTCTCCGGATTGCCGTACATCACGCCGATCTTCATGCGCAGCTGGTTGATGAAGATGACCAGGCATTTGGACTTGGAGATCGAGCCGGTCAGCTTGCGCAGCGACTGCGACATGAGCCGCGCCTGCAGGCCGACATGGCTGTCGCCCATCTCGCCCTCGATCTCGGCCCGCGGCACCAGCGCCGCGACCGAATCGACGATCAGGATGTCGACCGCGTTGGAGCGGACCAAAGTGTCGGTGATCTCCAGCGCCTGCTCGCCCGTGTCCGGCTGCGAGACGATGAGATTGTCGATGTCGACGCCCAGCTTGCGGGCATAGACCGGATCGAGCGCATGTTCGGCGTCGATGAAGGCGGCGACCCCGCCGGCGGCCTGGGCCGCGGCGACGGCGTGGAGGGCCAAAGTGGTCTTGCCCGAGCTTTCCGGCCCGTAAATCTCGACGACGCGGCCGCGCGGCAGGCCGCCGATGCCGAGCGCGATGTCCAGCCCCAGCGAGCCCGTCGAGATGGTCTCGATCTCGATCGCCTCCTTGGAGCCGAGGCGCATCGCGCTGCCCTTCCCGAAAGCGCGGTCGATCTGCGCCAGAGCGGCGTCGAGCGCCTTCTGCTTGTCCGTGTCCATGGAGCTCCTGTCGGAAACGACTTGAAGTGAGGCCGTCATTGGCTGTCTCCCCTTAATCCGGCTGCGTCATGGGTCAACGCGTGATCGCCGATGTACACGAATCGTTCCATGAGAACAAGAGGAGAACTTCGGCCCGTTCCGAGAGGAAAGCCCGGGCCTGGCCGGATTAAGAATGACTTTGCGGCGAGACCATTGCATGGCTGCCGGATCGACCGCTCGTTTCGTTTCAGGGGCAAGGCTTTGGTGTTGCGTCGAACCTGGACAGTCCTGGCCTGCATATCGGGAACGGTGGCTCTCGCGAGCAGCGTCGCCCTGACCCGCGGGGCCGACGTCGAACCGAAACAGGCTGCCGCGCCACCAGCGGAAGGCCGGACGACGGGCGTCTGGCGGGCTCCCGAGGGCACCAGCCAGGTCCCGATCTGGCCCAATGGCGCGCCGGACATGGCAGGCGTCACCCAGCCCCCGGAGACTGTCCTGACCCGCAGGACGCCGGAAGCCGTTGACGGCGACGTCTCCCAGGCCGTGTTCGACGTGACCGAACCGACGATGACGGTCTTCCCGGCGCAAGGCCAGAACACCGGCGCCGCGATCATCGTCTTTCCCGGCGGCGGCTTCAGGGCCGTGGTCGTGACCCTGGAGGGGACCGAGATCTGCAACTGGATCGCCAGGCGCGGCGTCACCTGCATCCTGTCCAAATATCGCGTCCCGCGCAGCAATCACTATTGGGATGAAGAGCTGCGCCGGGCGGTGACGCCCGCGGTTCCGCGCGCCCTGCAAGATGCGCAGCGGACCATCCGACTGGTCCGGTCACAGGCGCGGCAGCTGCAGATCGATCCGGGCAAGATCGGGGTCATGGGCTTTTCCGCCGGCGGCTATCTGGTCGCCCAGACCAGCAATATCTTCGAGCCGGCCTATAGGCCCGTCGACGCGATCGATCGGGTCAGCAGCCGGCCCGACTTCGCCATCGCCTTCTTCCCCGGGCACATCTGCCGCCGAGGCGGCGTTCTCGATCCCGGGCTCAGGGTGACCGGCCGCGCCCCGCCGACCTTCCTGATCGCGGCGTGGGACGATCCGACCAACGAGATCTGCAACAGCATTCTCTACGCCCGGGCGCTGGACCAGGCAGGCGTCCCCGCCGAGGTGCATCTGTTCTCCACGGGCGGCCATGCCTTCGGCCTGCGTCGCGACCACAGCCCCGACACGGTCTGGCCCGGGCTGCTGGAGACGTGGCTGAAGGAACGGGGCATTCTGCCGCGCCAACCCTCACGCTGACCGCGCCAGCCCGCGGGTCGCAGGCCTGGCGGCGGCGAAGAGGCGGCGGCGGATTTGAAGGTCGCTTCTTTTCTTTCCGATCAGCGTCGCAGAATCGTCCGCAGCGCATCGTGCATCGCCGTGCGAAACTCTTCCCGCTGATAGATGTCGTTGTGGCCGGCGCCGGCGACGACCCGGCTATAGGCGAGATTGCCGGCGGCCCGGCGAAGCGCCTCGCTGCGCGCCGGAAGGATCAAGGTGTCGCGCTCGCCGGAGACGATGGCGACCGGGACGCGGCTGCCGCGCAGGTCCTCGGCCGCCGCCATTTCGTGCCGGAAGAGCAGGCGGACCGGCAGCCAGGGATAATGATCGGCGGCCGCCGCGGCGAGGCTGTCGAAGGGCGTGACCAGGATCGCGCCGTCGAGCGGGCGCCGGTCGGCGAGATGGGCGGCGACGCCGCTGCCGATGCTGAAGCCGACGGCGAGGAGATTCCGGTCCGGGAAGCGCCTTTTCGTCCAGTCGAAGACGAGCAGCGCATCCGCGCGCAGGGCCTCGGCGCCGGGGCTGCCCTCGCTGGGCGGATAGCCGCGATAGTGGAAGACGACGATCTCCGCCTCGGGATGGAGATCGTGCAGATAGGCGGCCATGTCCTCGCCGTTCCAGCCATTGCCGCCGAAGCCGAGCAGGACGGGCGCCTCCCCCCGCCCCGCTCCGGACCTTGGCGGGACATGCAGGCCATGGAGGCGCTCCCCGCTCGCCGCCGCGAGTTGCAGCCGGGTCGCGCCGGGCGGCGGCGGCCCGGCGCCGGGAACCTGCGAGACCGGGAAGACCAGGGCGGTCTGGAGAAAGAAGACCGCCGCGCAGAGGACGGCATAGAGCGCGACAGGCAGCAGGACGAAGAGCATGAGAAGCTTGCGGCGCCGGGTCATCTGCTAGTCATCCCGGCGAAGGCCGGGACCAATGAACACGGCCAATGAAAAGAAGCGAAACTGCAAGCGCCACCTCCCCGCAGTCGGTGTTCATGGGTCCCGGCCTTCGCCGGGATGACTCTGTTTTCGGGCTGGACGAAGTCCGCTCAGGAGCCGAGCGCCAAAGCGAGCACCGGGTCGATCGCGTCCATCGTATAGGGCTTGGCGAGGACGGGCACGTCGGCGTGGCGGGCGGGCGGCGGCTCGACATGGCCGCCGGTGGCGAGGACGAAAGGCTTGCCGGCGTCGGCGAGCGCGTCAGCGACGGGCCAGATCGTCTCGCCGTCCTTCAGGCGCACGTCGATGATCGCGACGTCGAAGCCGCCGCCGGAGACATGGCCGAGCGCCTCGGCGACATTGTCGCAGCTCGCCGCGACCTGATGGCCGAGCGCGTCGAGGAAATCCTCGAGCATCATTGCGATCAACGGTTCGTCCTCGACGATGAGGATGGACTTGGTCCCCGGCATGACCCGCCCTTAGCGTCATCCTGCCGCCCGCTTCAAGGGGGCCCCGGCAGGCGTTAAGATACTGGCATGTCGAGAAAGACGCGCGCCACAACGATGCTCGAACGGGCCGGGATCGCCTTCACCGTCCACGCCTATGACTATGATCCGGATGCGGACCGGGTCGGCCTGCAGGCGGCCGCGGCTCTGGGCGAGGCGCCCGCGCGGGTGCTGAAGACGCTGATGGCCCTGGTGGACGGCAAGCCCGCCTGCGCGATCGTGCCGTCCGACCGGGAGGTCTCGATGAAGCGCCTGGCCGCGGCCCTGGGCGGCAAATCGGCCCGGATGATGCTTCCGGCCGAGGCGGAGCGGGTGTCCGGCTTCAAGGTCGGCGGGATCAGCCCGTTCGGCCAGGCGCGGCGCGTGCCGGTCGCGATCGAGGCGGCGGCGATGGCCGAGGCGCTGGTCTATCTCAACGCCGGGCAGAGGGGGCTGCAGGTGCGGCTGCGCCCGGCGGATGCGGCGCGGGCGCTGGGCGCGGTGGTGGCGGAGGTGGTGGCGGCTTAAGGGCAAAAGTAGCTAAGGGTTTAAAAAGATAGTCATCCCGGCGAAGGCCGGGATGACTATTTTCTATTCTCGCGATCCGATTTCTATTCTCGCGATCCGATCCCGACCGCCCGACCCCCTCACCCTGCCCTCTCCCCGCCGGGGAGAGGGAGAGAAGAGCCGACATCCCTATTTCCCGCCCCCCGCCAGCACGTCCCTGACCGTCTCCGCGAGCTGCTGCACCGAGAAGGGCTTGGCGAGGAACGAGACGTTGGGGATGTCGATCGACTTGCGCAGCTGCTCCTCGGCATAGCCCGAGATGAACAGGATCGGCAGGTCCGGGTGCATCTTGCGGGCGTGGCGGACGGTGGTGGGGCCGTCCATGGTCGGCATGACCACGTCGGAGATCATCAGGTCGACCTGCTCCTCCGTCGTCTGCAGCAGCTCGAGCGCGGCCTCGCCATTCTCCGCGACCAGAACGGTGTAGCCGTGGCGGGTCAGCGCCCGCTCGGCGACGGCGCGGACCATCACCTCGTCCTCGACCAGCAGCACGGTGCCGGTGCCCCAGAGCTCGCCGGCTTTCTCCTTCGTCTTCGCCCTGGCCGGCTCTTCGCCCGGCGTGGCGCGGTGGACGGGGAGGTAGATGGTGAAGCTGGTGCCCTTGCGGATCTGGCTCTCGGCGAAGATGAAGCCGCCCGATTGCTTGACGATGCCGTAGACGGTGGAGAGGCCGAGGCCGGTCCCCTTCCCCACCTCCTTGGTGGTGAAGAAGGGTTCGAAGATCTTGCCGAGGATGGACTGCGGGATGCCGGTGCCGGTGTCGGTGACCTTGAGCGCGGTATAGTCGCCGACCGGCAGCACGTCGCTGGACATGCGGCGCACATCCTCCGCGGCGACCGCGAAGGTCTGCAGGGTGAGCGTGCCCCCCGCCCCGTCCCTTGCGGTCATCGCGTCGCGGGCGTTCACGGCGAGGTTGACGATCACCTGCTCGAGCTGGCCCGGGTCGGCGCGGACCGGGCCGAGGCCGCGGCCATGCTTCACCTCCAGCTTCACCCGCTCGCCGAGCAGGCGGGTGAGCAGATGCGAGACCTCGGCGACCACGTCGGGCAGCTGCAGCACCTGCGGGCGCAGGGTCTGCTGGCGGGAGAAGGCGAGCAGCTGGCGGGTGAGGTTGGCGGCGCGGTTGGAGTTGGAGCGGATCTGCTGGATGTCGTCATAGTCGCTGTCGCCCGGCGTGTGGCGCATCAGCATCAGATCGCAGGTGCCGAGGATCGCGGTCAGGATATTGTTGAAATCGTGGGCGACGCCGCCGGCGAGCTGGCCGACCGCCTGCATCTTGGTGGCCTGCGCGATCTCGCGCTTGAGGCGGGCCTCCTCGCTATTGTCCTTGAGGCTGAGCAGAACGGCGGCATTGCCGAGGCCGCGCGCGCCGGCGACGGTCATCGCCACCGGCTCCTCGGGATTGGATTTGAGCCGGACGGCGAGATCGCCCGACATGGGCCGGCCGCGGCCGAAGCGGCGGACCGCGTCGGACACCGCCGCCTTGTCCTCGTCGACGACCAGGTCGCCCGGCCAGGAGGGCTTCTCCGTCGCGCCCACGCCGGCGGCGGTGCGGAACATCTTGTTGAGGAACAGGAAGCGGCCGTCGCCGTCGGCGAGGGCGAGGCCGAGCGGCAGGCTGTCCAGCAAGGCATGGACATGGGCGGTGTCGTCGCCGCCGCGCGGGCCCGGCACGTCGTCGAGCAGGAGGAAGGCGGAGAGCGCGTCGGGGCGGTCGCCGGTCGGGATCTGCAGGATGCGCAAGGGCGGCGCGGCCTTGCCCTCGGCGGCGAAATGGAACTGGCCGCTGGCCGAGGCGGCGAGATGCTCGACGAAGGGCGTGCCCTCGACGGCGCGCGCCTCGCCGTCCACGCCGACGGTGCGGGCGATGAAGGCGCCGTTGGCGGCGAGGATGGTGCCGGCGGCGTCGACGATCGCGGTCATCACCCCGGCCTCGCCCATGCGGCGGCCCGCCTCGCCGGCGATCAGCCGCTTCGTCTCGGCGGCGAGATCGGCGGTCTCGCCGCGCTTCAGCCGCCAGAGCAGATGGCCGGCGCCGATCAGGGCGACGTCGCCGCGCACCGCGACATTGGCGAGGGTGAGCGGGGGGACGACGGCGCCGCGGTCGCGCCGGGCGGCGCGGATCGCGGCCGCGACCGCGGGCCTGTCCGCCTCCCCGGCCAGGTCGCCCGGCGCGGCGGCGCCGACGAACCAGTTGGACCAGGCGGCATTGGCGGAGACCAGCCGCCCCTCCCCGTCCGTGATCGCCAAGGCGGTGCCGGGCGGGGCATTGTCGAGCGCGGCGCGCAGCAAAATGGTGTCGGCCGTCACCGGCGCGGCGGCGGCGGGCGCGGCCTCTGCCGCCGGCCGGCGCAGCACGATGACGCCGCCCGCGGCGACCAGGCCGGCGAGAAAGGCGGCGGCGAAGACCAGGCTGCCCGCCGCCCAGAGCAGCAGGCCGGCGGAGATCAGAGCGGCGAGCGCGAACAGCAGGAGGGACCGGCCCGGCCGCCCCCGCCCGCTGTGAAGGCCCGCCGCGCTCGCCATGGCTACCAGATGCGGACCCGGCGCTCGGGCGCGAGGAACAGGGCGTCGCCGGTCTGGGGGCTGAACGCCGCATACCAGGGATCGAGGTTGCGCACGACGGCGGCGCGCTGCTCGCTCGGCGAATGCGGATCGGTCAGCAGGCGCTGGATCAGGTTCGCCTCGCGATATTTGCGCCGCCAGACCTGCGCCCAGCCGAGATAGAAACGCTGGTCGCCGGTAAAGCCGTCGAGCACCGGCGCCGGGCGGCCGCCGAGCGAGTGGTGATAGGCGTCATAGGCGACGGTCAGGCCGGCGAGGTCGGCGATATTCTCGCCGAGCGTCAGGCGGCCCTGAAGGCGGCGGCCCGGCAGCGGCTCATAGGCGTCATATTGGGCGACGAGCTGAGCGGTGAGCGCATTGAAGCGCTCCCGATCCTGCGGCGTCCACCACTCCCTAAGGGCGCCGGTCTGGTCGTAGCGGCTGCCCTGGTCGTCGAAATGGTGGCTGATCTCATGGCCGATGACGGCGCCGATGCCGCCATAATTGATCGCCGGATCGGCATGGGGATCGAAGAAGGGCGCCTGGAGGATCGCGGCCGGGAAGACGATCTCGTTCCAGGTCGGATTGGCATAGGCGTTCACCTCCATCGGCGTCATCAGCCACTCGCTGCGGTCGACCGGGCGGCCGAGCTTGGCGAGGTTGCGCCGATATTCGAACTCGTTGGCGTTGGTGACGTTCTGGATGAGGTTGGTGCGGCTGACCCGCACGCTCGAATAATCGCGCCAGCGGTCGGGATAGCCGATCTTGGGGGTGAAGGCGGCGAGCTTGGCGCGGGCCGCGGCGCGGGTCTCGGGCGACATCCAGCTGAGCTGGGCCAGGCGCCGGTCCATCGCGCCGATCACCTCGCGCACCAGCGCGTCGGCGGCGCGCTTGGCCTCGGGCGGGAAGTGGCGCTGGACGTAGATCCGGCTGACGTCGTCGGAGATCGCGCCGGTGACCATGGTGACCGCCCGCTTCCAGCGCGGCTCGTTCTCGGGCGTCCCGTTGAGGGTGGTGCCGCGAAAGGCGAAATTGGCGTCGACGAAGGGCCGGGACAGCAAGGGCGCCGAGCTGTCGAGCAGGCGCAGCTTCAGATAGTCCTTCAGCACCGCCACCGGCGTCTCGGAGACGATCCGCGCCGTCCCGGTGAAGGCGCTCGGCTGCGAGACGAGCATATTCGCCTGGCCGGAGAGGCCGGTCTCGCGGAAATAGGCGTCCCAGTCGAAGCCCGGGGCATTGCGGGCGAAATCGGGGCGAGCCCATTTGTTGTAGGTGCGCTCGTCGTCGCGGCTGTCGACCCGGGTCCAGTGCACCTCGGCGATGCGATGCTCGAGCGCGACCACGGCGGCGGCGCGCTCGGCGGCGTTGGTCTCGCCGGCGAGGGTCAGCAGCTGGGCGAGATAGGCCTGATAGGCGGTGCGCTTCTGCGCCAGCGTGGCGTCGTCGCTGAGATAATAATCGCGGTCCGGCAGGCCGATGCCCGACTGGATCAGCCGCTGGATGGTCTGGGTCGGAATGCGGTCGTCGCTGGCGATATAGCCGGTGAAGGGTGCGGTGACGCCCTGACGGAACAGCCGGCCGGCCTCGGCGGCGAAGGCCGAGCGGTCGGCGATCGCATCGATCCGCGCCAGCATCGGCCGCAGCGGCGCGATGCCCGCGGCGTCGATCGCCCGCTCGTCCATGAAGCTGGCGTAGAAATCGCCGATCCGCGTCCCGGGCCGGGCCTCCTCGAGGATGGCGCGGGTGCGCTGCTTGGAGAGATCGTCGAGCGCGGTGAACATGCCGTAATTGGCGCGGTCGGCCGGGATCTCGGTCGCCCGGTCCCAAGTGCCGTTGGCGAACGCATAGAAGCTCGTGCCCGGCGACACGGCGCGGTTCATGCCGCCGGTGTCGAAGCCGAAACTGCCGTAGCGCGGCGCATTGGCCTTGGCGGCGGCGGGCGCCTGCGCCGCCTGGCTGCCGGCGATGGCGACCGAGAGGCTGGCGAGGGAAATGGTGGCGGCGGCGAGAAGCAGGGTGCGCATGAGGCAAGGTCCTAAGGTGGAGGTGTATGGGCAGCGTATAGCACTGCGCCCGGGCCGATCAATCTGCGGCCACCACCAGCCGATGCGCCCGCCGGCGCCATTTCCGCGCCACCCACCAGCGCCACACGAAGATCGAGATGAGATAGCCGATCAGCGCGCTGACCACGGCGATGATGAACAGGCCGATGACCAAGGCCGGCGCCGCATCGGAGGCGAGCCAGGCCAGCCAGTCCGAGATCGGCGCGCTGTTCTTGTACATCTGCGTGATCGCCGCGCCGTCGGCGTGGAAGCCGAACAGATTGCCGATCGGCAGCGAGGCGAGGATCAGGAAGGGCGTGGTGAACGGATTGGTGAGGAAGGTCATCCCCGCCGCGATCGGGATGTTGCCGCGCACCGGCACGCAGAACAGGGCCGCGCCGATGATCTGCACGCCGGGAATCAGGAAGAAGACGCCGACGAACAGGCCCATCGCCACGCCCCGCGGCACGGAGCGGCGGGTGAAGCGCCAGAATTCGCTGTGCAGGATGCGCGAGCCGAACGGCTTCATCCAGCGGCTCTGGGCGAGCTGCTCCCGGCTGGGCATGTTGTTCTTGACCCAGCGATCGACCCAGCCCGGCTTCTGAGAGGGCGGCGTGGACTCAGCCATGCTGCCTCAGCAACCGGCCCTGCTCGCGCTTCCAGTCCTTTTCCTTCTCATAATCGCGCTTGTCGTGCGCCTTGCGGCCCCGCGCGAGCGCGATCTCGACCTTCGCCCGGCCCTTGCTGTTGAAATAGACGCTCAGCGGGACGATCGTCATACCCTGCCGCGCGACCGCGCCGTGCAGCTTGGCCAGCTGCCGATGATTGAGGAGCAGCTTGCGCGGCCGCTTCGGCTCGTGATTGTGGCGGTTGCCATGGCTGAATTCGGGGATGTTGGCGTTGATCAGCCAGGCCTCCTCCTCCTTCACCTCGGCATAGCTTTCCGCGATCGAGCCCTCGCCGAAGCGCAGCGACTTCACCTCGGTTCCGGTCAGCACGATCCCCGCCTCATATTTGTCCTCGATCGCATAATCGAAGCGCGCGCGCCGATTCTCGGCGACGATCTTCTGCTTGTCGAATTCCACGGGACGGGGGCGGGCCATCAGCGGCACATAGGGTGGAAGTGCGGCAAGGGAAAGGCGGGTTCAGGACGGCTTGCGGCTGCTCATGCCGAGCGCGAAGCCGCCGATCGCGGCGAAGAACCAGAGGCCGAGCGGCAGGCCGAGCATCATCAGGCCAGTGAGCCACCAATGCAGCACATTGCCCCGCGCCGCCGCGCCATAGGAAAAGAACAAGGCGGTATAGACGAGGATCGGCAGGATCAGCACGGCGAGGAAGGCTGCGAGCCGCGGGTTGCGGCCCTGTACGCGGCCAGCGAAGAAGGCGAGCGGCAGCGCCGCGAAGGCCGCCAGGACGAGGACGATGGGCGACATGGCTCAGATCAGCCCGGCATGGGCGAGCGCCGCGTCCACCGCCGCGCGGCTCGCTTCGGACGGCCAGGTCATGGGCAGGCGGATGCCGGTCGGGAAATCGGGACGGATCCGGCTCAGCGCATATTTGGTCGGCCCCGGCGAGGCGTCCGAGAAGAGCGCGGCGTGGAGCGGGTAGAGCCGGTCGGTGAGTGCCTTCGCCTCATCCCAGCGGCCCTCCAGCGTCGCGTTCTGGAATTCGGCGCAGAGCCGCGGCGCGACATTGGCGGTGACCGAGATGCAGCCGACTCCGCCCATGGCGTTGAAGCCGAGCGCCATATCGTCATTGCCGGAGAGCTGGCAGAACTCCTCGCCGCAGAGCAGGCGATGCGCGCTGACCCGGGCGAGATTGCCGCTCGCATCCTTGATGCCGACGACGCCCGGCAGTTTCGCGATCTCGCCGAGCGTCTCCGGCAGGATGTCCGTCACCGTGCGGCCGGGCACGTTGTAGACGACGATCGGCAGGTCGCAGCTCGAGACGAGCTTCCTGAAATGGGCGATGAGTCCCGATTGGTTCGGGCGGTTGTAATAAGGCAGCACGACCAAAGCGGCATCCGCGCCCCGGTCCTTGGCGGCCCACATGTTCTGGATCGCGACCTGGGTGTCGTTCGAGCCGCAGCCGGCGATAACCGGCACGCGGCCAGCCGCCTGTTCCACGCAGGCCTCGATGATCCGGTAATGCTCGTCGGCGTCGAGGGTCGCGGACTCGCCGGTCGTGCCGCATGGCACAAGTCCGTGACTTCCTTCGTTGATCTGCCACTCCACGAACTGGCGATAGGCGTCCTCGTCAAACGCTTCGTCGTGAAATGCAGTCACCAGAGCCGGGATCGAGCCCCTGAACATGATTGTCTCCCTTCACCCCGCCGCCAACCGTCGTCTAGACCGGATCGGGAACGAAACGGGGCGTTCAGGGCCTGATAAGGAGGGGCGTATCATTCTGTCCAGCATGCATCGGAAAGCGGGCCTGTTTCTCCTGTTGGGGATGTCCGCGGTGGCAGTCACCGCACAGAGCGAATATCCGACGCCACCACCCGCGCAGGCCAGCGTCTCAAGCCCGATCGCCGGCGCCATCGCCCAGTGGAACGCGCTTCGCCAGAGCGACAGCAACAACTTCACCTCCTATGCGTCCTTCCTGACCCGCTATCGCGGCTGGCCCGGCGAGGCGGGCCTGAGGCGAAGCGCCGAGCGCCGGCTCTCGACCGAGACGCCGCCGCCCGGCGAGGTGATTCGCTTCTTCTCCGTACTGCCGCCGACGACGCCGACCGGCGCCGCGAACCTGGCCTTCGCCCTGCAGCTCGCCGGCCGGAGCGGCGAGGCGCGCGAGACGGCGCGGCGGGCCTGGCGGATGGGCGCGATGGGCCAGAATGACGAGACCCGTCTGCTCGGCGCCTTCGGCGGGGCCTTTTCGGCCGACGATCATGACGACCGGCTGGAAGCGCTGCTCGGCAATGGCGACACGGTGAGCGCCGCGCGCTCGCTGAGCTGGGCGCGGCCGGACAAGCGCGCTTTGTTCGCGGCGCGGCTCGCGCTGCAGACCCGCGCGCCCGACGCGGCGGCGCAGGTCGCGGCGTTGGGCGGCGCCGCGTCGCGCGATCCCGGCCTCGTCATCGACCGTGCCTATTGGCTGCGCGCCTCCAACCAGAGCGCCGCCGCGCGCGCGCTGATGGCGGAGCGGCCGCGCTTCGACCGGCCGCCGGCCAACCCCCATCGCTATCTCGATCTCGCTCTGACCCTGGCGCGGGGCGCGGCCAACGACCGCAACTGGCAGACCGCCTATGCGATCGCGTCGCGGGTCGAGGACCTCCATGCGCGGGGCGCCGACGTCTCGGACCGGCCCTATGACGAGCGCGACGATTATACGAGCCTGACCTGGCTCGGCGGCCAGGCCGCCTTCTACCGGCTCAACCGGCCGCGCGAGGCGGCGCGCCTGTTCGAGTTGTACGGCCGCGCCGCGCGCTCGCCGCAGACCCGGGCCAAGGGCTTCTACTGGGCCGCGCGCGCGCTCACGGCGGCGGGCCAGCCGGGCGAGGCCGCTCGGCTGCTCGAGCAGGCGGCGAGCCCCGACGGCTTTTACGGGCTGCTGGCGATGGAGCGGCTGGGGCGGACGCCGCCTCTGCCCTCGGCGCTGCCGACCGGCGATCCGGGCGCGCGCGCCGCCTTCCAGCGGCGGCCGCTCGCCGAGGCGACCCGCTATCTCGGCATGGTCGGGCGGCGGGCCGACCAGAGCCTGTTCGTCCGCGCGCTCGCGGAAAGCCTGGACAATGACCGCGACCGTGCGCTCGGCGCCGATTTCGGCCGGCAAATCGGGCGGCCCGATCTCGGCGTCTGGGCGGCGCGGGAGGCGCGCAACCGGGGCGAGAATTTCTACGACCGCGGCGCCTTCCCCGAGGTGCGGATCCCGGCCGCCTACAGCCAGCATTGGGCGGCGGCGCACGGCATCATCCGCCAAGAAAGCTCGTTCGACCGCACCGCCCAGTCCCCCGTCGGCGCGCGCGGCCTGATGCAGCTCATGCCGACCACCGCGGCGGCGGAGGCGCGCCGGGTCGGCGTGCCCTACAGTCTCGCCCGGCTGACCGAGGACGGCGACTACAACATCCTGCTCGGCAGCGCCCATGTGACCCTGCTGATGAACCGGCTGAACGACAATCTCGTGCTGGTCGCGGTCGCCTATAATGCCGGGATCGGCCGGGTGCCGCAGTGGATCGCGGCCAATGGCGACCCGCGCCTGCCGGGCGCGGACATGCTGCGCTGGATCGAGGAGATCCCCTTCTCGGAGACGCGCAACTATGTGCAGCGCGTGGTCGAGAATGCGATGGTCTACGATATCATGCACCCCGAGCGGAGCCGCTCGCGGGGGCGGATCTCTTATTATCTGGGGCAGAACGCGCTGCGTTGAGGCGAGGCGGCGCGCACCGCGGCCGTCATGCTGAACTTGTTTTAGCAGCCAGGGTGGCGCGCGCTCCCATGCTTGCCGGACGGTGCGGTGCCGGGCATGACCTTGGACCCTGAAACAGGTTCAGGGTGACGGAAGGGAGCCCGTGGCCGAACGCCCCAATTACATCACCCCGGACGGCTATCGCCGGCTGCGCGAGGAATATGAGGCGCTGTTCGGCGGCGAGCGGCCGAAATTGCTCGAGACGATCGCCTGGGCGGCGGCGAACGGGGACCGGTCGGAAAATGCCGATTATCAATATGGCCGCCGCCGGCTGCGCGAGGTGGACCGGCGGATCAACTTCCTCGCCCGGCGGATGAAGGAAGCGAAGGTCACCGATCCGGCGCTCCAGCCCGACAAGAGCCGCGCCTGGTTCGGCGCCACCGTCACCCTCGCGGACGAGGACGACAATGAGCGGATCGTCACCATGGTGGGCGAGGACGAGGCGGATGCGGGCGCGGGGCGGATCAGCTTCCACTCCCCCCTCGCCAGGGCCATTCGCGGCGCCGCGGTGGGGGATTTGCGGCGCGTCATGCTGCCGGCGGGCGAAAAGGAATATGAGGTGGTCGCGATCGCCTATCCGGGCTGAGCGCGATGGGCCCGCGGGCTCTTCCCGGTCCAGCGCTTGAAGGCGCGCGAGAAAGCGGCGGGATCGGAAAAGCCGAGGCGGTAGGCGATCTCCTTCACCGGCAGGGCCGGATCGCGGACCAGCTTGAGCGCGCGGCGCCGGCGCAAATCGTCAAGCACCCGTTCGAAGGTCAGGCCCTCGGCCTTGAGGCGGCGGTAGAGGGTCTGGCGGCTGCAGCCGAGCGCGCGGGCGACGCGCTCGATCCGGATCGTGCCGGCGGCGAGCAGCGGCTCCAGCTCCGCCTCGACGCGGTGGCGGATATTGCTTTCGCGGCGCCGCGTCCGCCGCTTGCGCGCCGCCTGGGCGAGCTCGCCGAACAGCCGGCGCAGGAAGGCGCCGCCGCGGCCTTCGGGCGGCCGCTCGCCGGCGGGCGCCGGCTGGGGCTGGAAGAGCCGGCCGAGCAGTTCGGGCACGATGAAGGCGCAGTCCCGGCGATGATCGCAGGTCGCGCAATCCTGTGCCCGCATTGTCTCGATGCAACCTGCGATCATGTGATTGGCCCTCCGCGTCATGGCCGCCAGGTGTTCTATGTGAATAATACGCCTCTCCCGAAACAAGCGCAAGGGAGGTGCGCGTGAGTCCCCTGATGTTGGTGCATATCGTGGGCGGCAGCGCCGCCTTGGTGTCGGGCGCGGCGGCGCTCACCCTGCGCAAGGGCGGGCGCTGGCACGGCCGCGCCGGCACGGTCTTCTTCGGCGCGATGACGGTGATGACTTTGACCGGCGCCCTGATCGCGGCGCTGAAGCCCGAACGGGCGACGGCGGCGATCGGGATCCTGACCTGCTATCTGGTCGCGACCGCCTGGTGGACGGCGCGGCGGCGCGACGGCAAGGCCGGGCGTTTCGAGGTGGCGGCGCTGGCAGTGGGGCTGGGCTGCGCGCTCGCCTTGCTGAGCTTCGGGCTGATCGCGATGAACAGCCCGCGCGGGCGGATCGACCTCCTGCCCTTTCCGCCGATGTTCCTGTTCGGGGGCGTGGCCGCGCTCGCCGCGACGCTGGACCTGAGCTTCCTGCTGCGGCGGCAATTGTCGGGCCGGCAGCGGATCGGGCGGCATGTGTGGCGGATGAGCACGGCGATGCTGATCGCCACCACCTCCTTCTTCCAGGGCCAGCAGGACGAGTTTCCCGAAGCCTGGCAGGGCAGCTTCCTCTGGGACCTGCCCGGTTATGCGGTGCTCGCGGCGATGCTGTTCTGGATCCTTCGGGTGCGCTTCGGGAAAAGCTGGCGGCGCTGGCCGCCGGGCGAGACGAAGGCGGTCAGCCGAGCGCCTTCTTCATCTCCTCCTGCTCCGGACCCGGCTTAGGCGGCGATTTCGGCAGGGCGCCCGCGAGGGCGTTCGCCACCCGGGTGAGCGCGGCGATGCGGGCGGCCTTCTTGTCGTTGGCGTCGATCGCGGCCCAGGGCGCCCAATGCGTGTCGGTATGGGCGAACATGTCCTTCAGCGCCTTGAGATAGTCTTTCCTCTTGTCCCGGTTGCGAATGTCCTCCCCGGTCACCTTCCAGCGCTTCCAGGGATGATCGAGGCGGGCGCGGAAGCGGTCGTCCTGCTCCTCCTGCGTGACGTGGAAGAAGAGCTTCACGATCAGGACGCCGTCGGCGGCGAGCTGGCTCTCGAACTCGTTGATCTCATCGAAGGCGCGCTTCCACTCCGCCTCCTTGGCGAAGCCTTCGACCCGCTCGACGAGGACTCGGCCGTACCAGCTGCGGTCGAAGATCGCGACCTCGCCCGCGGCGGGCAGCCGGGTCCAGAAGCGCCAGAGATAGTGGCGCGCCTTCTCCTCGGGGGTCGGCGCGGCGATCGGCCAGACCTTGAAGCTGCGCGGATCGCATTCGGCGACCAGGCGCTGGATCGCCCCGCCCTTCCCGGCCGCGTCCCAGCCCTCGCAGACGATGATCGCGGACTTCTTGTAGATATGGTTGGCGACGAACAGCTCCGAAATTCGATCCTGCAGCGCCTTGAGGTCGTCCCGGTAATCGCCCGCATAGGGCGTACCGGCTTCATAGTCGCTGAGATCGATCATCGACGGCTTTCCCTTTTCAATTCAGCGACTTACCGGCAAAAGTTCGATCTGCTAATAATTAGGTTAACCATGTATTTAGCTTTGCTAATATATGGTTAACGCTCCGATCTCAGGCTTTCGCGGGCTGCTCGACGACGCGGATGCCGAGCTCGCGCAGCTGCTTGGGCGTCACATTGCCCGGCGCGTTCATCATCAGGTCCTCGGCCTTCTGGTTCATCGGGAAGAGCACGACCTCGCGGATGTTCGGCTCGCCGGCGAGCAGCATGACGATGCGGTCGATGCCCGGCGCGGAGCCGCCGTGCGGCGGCGCGCCATATTTGAACGCGCCGATCATGCCCGGGAAGTTGGTGTTGACCTCCTCCTGCGAATAGCCGGCGATGTCGAACGCCTTGTACATGATGTCGGGGCGGTGGTTGCGGATCGCGCCCGAGCTCAGCTCGACGCCGTTGCAGACGATGTCGTACTGGAAGGCGCGGATGTCGAGCGGGTCCTTCGTCGCCAGCGCCTCGAGCCCGCCCTGCGGCATGGAGAAGGGGTTGTGGCTGAAGTCGACCTTCTTCGCGTCCTCGTCATATTCGTACATCGGGAAATCGACGATCCAGCAGAAGTCGAAGCGGTCCTGGTCGATCAGGCCCAGCTCCTCGCCGACGCGGGTGCGCGCGGCGCCCGCCAGCTTGGCGGCCTGCGCCTCCTTGCCGGCGGCGAAGAAGATGCCGTCGTCCGGGCCGAGACCGAGCGCTTCGACAAGCTTGCGGGTCGCCTCCTCGCCGTGATTCTTGGCGATCGGCCCGCCCAGCTCGCCACCCTTCTGGGTGATATAGCCCAGCCCGGCATGGCCTTCGCTACGGGCCCAGTCGTTCATGTCGTCGAAGAATTTGCGGCTCTTCTCGGCCGTCTTCGGCGCCGGGATGGCCCGGACCGCGCCGCCGCCCTCGACGATGCGCGCGAACAGGCCGAAGCCCGAGCCCTGGAAATGATCGGAGACGTCGCTGATCAGGATCGGGTTGCGCAGGTCCGGCTTGTCGGAGCCGTATTTCAGCATCGCCTCGCGGAACGGGATGCGCGGGAACCGGCCCGCCGGGGTCACCGTCTTGCCGTCGGCGAACTCCTCGAACACGCCCGCCAGTACCGGCTCGATCGCCTCGAACACGTCGTCCTGGGTCACGTAGCTCATCTCGAAATCGAGCTGGTAGAATTCGCCGGGGCTGCGGTCGGCGCGGGCATCCTCGTCGCGGAAGCAGGGCGCGATCTGGAAATAGCGGTCGAAGCCCGCGACCATGATCAGCTGCTTGAACATCTGCGGCGCCTGCGGGAGCGCATAGAACTTGCCCGGATGGACGCGGCTCGGGACCAGATAGTCGCGCGCGCCCTCGGGGCTGGAGGCGGTGAGGATCGGGGTCTGGAACTCGGTGAAGCCCTGGTCGATCATCCGGCGGCGGATCGAGCTGATCACCCGCGAACGCAGCATGATGTTGGCGTGCAGCCGCTCGCGGCGCAGGTCCAGATAGCGGTAGCGAAGGCGGATATCCTCGGGATATTCGGCCTCGCCGGCGACGGGCAGCGGCAGCTCCTCGGCCTGCGACTGGACGGTCACCGTCCCGGCGACCACCTCGATCGCGCCCGTGGCGAGGTTCGGGTTGGTCGCCTCGGGGCCGCGCGCGACCACCTCGCCGTCGATCGTCACCACCGATTCGACGCGCAGATGCTCGAGCACGGCCAGCGCCTCGCTGTTCGCGCGGCAGACGATCTGGGTCAGGCCATAATGATCGCGCAGGTCGACGAAGAGCACGCCGCCATGGTCGCGCTTGCGGTGCACCCAGCCGGACAGGCGGACATTCTGCCCGACATCGCTCTCGCGAAGGGCGCCGCAATTGTGGGTACGATAGGCGTGCATGGAGGATCGCTTTCCCAGAAATTATTCTATTGGCTAAATTTGCGGTCGCAATTTTTCGCCACCGGAGAAAAATTGCCCGGTGCGCTTCACGTGAGCGAAGGCGCTTTGTCAAGCGAGCGCGGCTCGCTATGAGACCCGCAAATGCGAATCCACCCACTGATTACAGACACCGACACGCTCGAAAAGCTCTGCGAACGGCTCGCCCGGTCGGACTTCGTCACGGTCGACACCGAGTTCATGCGCGAGAACACCTATTGGCCGGACCTGTGCCTGTTCCAGGTCGCCAATAGCGAGGAAGCCGCGGCCATCGATCCGAAGGCGGAGGGCATCGACCTTGCGCCGCTGATGAACCTGCTCGTCAACAATGAGGACGTGCTGAAGGTCTTCCACGCCGGCGGCCAGGATATCGAGATCATCTTCAACCTGACCGGCGGCACCCCGCATCCGATCTTCGACACCCAGATCGCGGCGATGGCGCTCGGGCTCGGCGAGCAGGTCGGCTACCAGAATCTGGTCGAAAGCCTGCTCGGCCGCAATCTCGACAAGGGCGCGCGCTTCACCGACTGGGCGCGGCGGCCCCTGGACAAGCGCCAGATCGATTATGCGATCGGCGACGTCACCCATCTCGCCGAGCTGTTTCCGCGCATGCTGGAGCGGCTGAAGCGCACCAAGCGCGGCGCCTGGCTCGATCAGGAGATGGAGCGGATCGCGGATCCCGCCAATTACATCAACGATCCCTCGCTCGCCTGGAAGCGGGTGAAGATCCAGACGCGGCGGCCCGACGCGCTCGGCCGGCTCAAGGCGCTGGCCGCCTGGCGCGAGCTGGAGGCGCGTTCCAAGAATTTGCCGCGCGGCCGGATCATGAAGGACGAAACGCTGGCCGACATCGCCGTTCATCCGCCGCAGAGCCAGGAGTCGCTCGGCAATGTCCGCGGGCTTTCGGCGGCGTGGCGCGGCAACGATATCGGCGCCCGGATGATGGAGGCGCTCGCCAATGCGGAGCCCCTCCCCGCCGCCGAGCTGCCGGCGCGGGAGGATCGCGGACCCGGCCTCGGCAAGGACGGCGCGCTGGTCGCCGACCTGCTGAAGCTGCTGCTCAAGATCAAGGCGCGGGAGAGCAACGTCGCGCCACGCCTGGTCGCGCGGGCCGAGGAACTGGAGCAGCTCGCCGCCGGGCGCCGCGAGGGGCTGCAGATCCTGGAGGGCTGGCGCTACGAGGAATTCGGCCATGACGCGCTGGATCTGGTCGAGGGCCGGCTCGCCTTCGCGGTGCGCAACGGCAAGCTCGTGCGTTCCCGCGTCGAAAGGGAGGATGAGGCATGAGGATGCTGATCGCCGCTTTGGCGCTGACGGGCGCCGCCTGCTCCACGCAGACGCCGCCGCCGGCAACGACCCCGCCGCCCCCCGAGGGAGGCGCCTGCGACGCCGCGCCGGCGCAGGGCCTGATCGGCCGTCCAGCCAGTCCCGAGCTGGCCCGCGAGGCGCAGCGCCTCACCGGCGCGGGGACGTGGCGCTGGCTGCGGCCCGGGCAGATCGTGACCATGGAGTTCCGCGCCGACCGGCTGAACCTTCATCTTGACGCCCAGGACAGGGTCGAGCGGATCGCCTGCGGCTGATCGACGCATCGGATCCGCTAGGTAGTCATCCCGGCGGAGGCCGGGACCTATGAACGCTGCAATGCCGGCAGGGCGATGCCATCCTCGCTTCGCTCTCGAAGATACGAGTTCATGGGTCCCGGCCTCCGCCGGGATGACTCATTTCAGCGGATGATCAAGTTCAGAAAACCGCCTTCAATCCCAAAGCGCCGGCCAGGCTCTTCATCCGCCTCCCGACAATCTCGCCCACCAAGGCATGATTGGCGTCGTCCACCTCCAGCCGAAGGGTCTCGCCCTCGCGCTGCAGCCGGCTGTGCTTCAGCCCTGACGCGACGCCGCCGCTGAGCCGCTGGCCGAGGCGCATCGCATAGCCCCAGGCGGTGGCGCGCTTCAGCTCCGCCGGCGTGGCGAGGGCGGCGATGTCCGGATAAGGCAGTTCGCGGCCGCCGCCGAAATTGCAGAACAGGGCCTGGGCGAGCATCACCCGCCCCGGCGCGTCGATCGCCACCCAATTGCCGTGCAGCGCCATGTCGATGCCGCGCTCCGCCCGGAAATCGGGATGGGCGGCCCAGGCGATGTCGGAGAGCAGGCATGACGCCAGCCTGAGCCGGGCGCAGCGCGGATCGTCGTCGAAGGCGGGGGCGATCCAGGCGTCGAGCAGGTCGCCATGCTGGGCGAAGCGGCCGAGCCCCGCCCCGGCCTCCCGCGCCGCGACGATCAGGGGATCGAGCAGGCGCTCCGCCTTGGGAAGCTCGTGCAGCAGCAGCCCCTCGCGAATGCCGAAGGCGGAGACGATCAGGCCGCCCGGGTTGAGCGCGCCGACGATGGCGTCGAGCAGCATCGCCGCGTTGGGCAGGGTCGGAAAGCGCGAGATGGAGACGGAGCCGAGATCGGGAATCGCCGCCTTGTCCTTCAATATCTCGCGCAAGACGGCGGGGCGCGTGGTCTCCATGATATGCTGGTGGGTGATCGGCAGCGGATGGTTGACCAGGGCCATGTCCAGCCTGGCCAGCGCGCGCCAGGAGCCGCCGACCATGTAGAAGGGCCGGCCGTCGCAGGCCCGGGCGAAGCCGGCGCTCTCCACGGCCCGGGCGACGCGCCGGGCGAAATTGCCCTTCTCGGCGAGCGCATCGAGCCGGAGGACGCCCAGGGGCAGAGAGGCGCTGCGCAGCACCTGTCCCTTCGCCACCTCGACCAGTTCCAGGCTGCCGCCGCCGAGATCGCCGACGATCCCGTCGGCCTCCGGAATGGCGGAGAGCACGCCCTGCCCGGCCCGTTTGCCTTCCTCCTCGCCGGAGAGGATGCGCGGCTCGAGGCCAAGCGCCTTTACCTTGTTCAGGAAGGCGGCGCCGTTCGAGGCCTCGCGCACGGCGGCGGTGGCGACGGTGCGGGTGCGGACCACCTGCATCTGCTTCACCAGCAGCGCGAAGCGCTCCAGCGCCGCCAGCGCCCGGGCCTCGGCCTCGGGGATGATCGCGCCGGTCTCGGCGACGCCCCTGCCGAGCCCGGCCAGCACCTTCTCGTTGAAGATCACCGAGGGAATACGGGTCGCGCCCGAATAGACGACCAGACGCACGGAGTTGGAGCCGATGTCGATGATCGCGACCGGCTGTTCGGCGAACATGCGCTCGATAATCCTAGGCCCGGCCGCGCGGAATGGTGAGCTTCCGCGGCGTCGCGCCGTCGCGCAGCGCCGCACCGCGCCCGGACAGCGACGGATTGGTCATGAAATAATGGTGCAGGTTGAAGGGCTTCTCGCCCGGCAGCAAGGCGAAGCGCGTGTAGGACCCGTCCGGATTGAGGTGCCAGCTCTGCTGGTTGTCGATGATGTTCGCGACCATCACCTGGTCCACCACCTGGGCGTGGACGGTGTCGTTCTCGAGCGGCAGCGCATATTCGACGCGGCGGTCGAAGTTGCGCGGCATCCAGTCGGCCGAGCTGATATAGACCATGGCTTCGCGGTTGGGCAGCGCATCGCCATTGCCAAAGCACCAGATGCGGCTGTGTTCCAGGAAACGGCCGACGATCGACTTCACGCTGATATTTTCCGACAGGCCGGGAACGCCGGGCCGCAGGCAGCAGATGCCGCGGACGATCAGGTCGACGTCCACCCCGGCCTGGCTGGCTTCGTACAGCTTGTCGATGATCCTGGGATCGACCAGCGAGTTGAGCTTGGCCCAGACCGCGCCATGCTCGCCGGCGCGGGCATTGGCGATCTCCCGGTCGATCATCTCCTCGATCTGCGGGCGCATCTGCAGCGGCGACATCACGATCTTCTCGAGCCCGCGCGGCTCGATATAGCCGGTGATGTAGTTGAAGATGTCGGCGACGTCGGAGCTGATCTTGGGATCGGCGGTGAAGAAGCTGAGATCCGTGTAGATGCGCGCCGTGATCGGATGGTAATTGCCGGTGCCGAGGTGGCAGTAGGTCCGGTAGGTGCCGCCCTCCTCGCGCCGGACGACCATCGACATCTTGGCGTGGGTCTTCCACTCGATGAAGCCGTAGACGACCTGGACGCCGGCCCGCTCCAGCGCGTCCGCCCACATCAGATTCTGCTCCTCGTCGAAGCGGGCCTTGAGCTCGACCACGGCGGTGACCGACTTGCCCGCCTCGGCGGCGGCGATGAGGGCGTTGATCACCGCGCTCTGCTTGCCGGCGCGGTAGAGCGTCTGCTTGATCGCGACCACGTCGGGATCCTCGGCCGCCTGGCGGAGGAAGGCCAGGACGACGTCGAAACTCTCATAGGGATGGTGGACGACGATGTCCTTGGCCCGGATCGCGGCGAAGCAATCCAGGTCATATTCGCGGATCCGCTCCGGGAAGCGCGGCGTGAAGGGCGTGAACTTGAGGTCCGGCCGGTCCTCGTCGACCAGCATGGCGAGATCGGCGATGCCGAGGAAGCCGGTCGATTCGAAGACCAGGGCCTCGGAGGCGTCGAGACCCTCGCGCACCAGCCCTTCCAGTTCGTCGGGAATGTCCGCCTCCAGCTTCAGGCGGATCACCCTGCCCCGCCGGCGGCGCTTGATGGCGCTGCGGAAGAAGCGGACCAGATCCTCCGCCTCCTCCTCGATCTCGATGTCGCTGTCGCGGATGATCCGGAAGGCGCCGCCGCCGAGCAATTTATAGCCCGGGAAGAGCTTGGCGATCTGGCGGCGGATCAGGGTCTCGATCGGCACGTAGCGCGCCGCCTCGCCCGGCAGGCGGATGAAGCGCGGCAGGCTGGCGGGGATCATCAGCAATTCGCGGATCGGTTCGCCGTCGGAGGTCCGGCGCAGGTCGAAGATCAGCGAGAAGCCCTTGTTCGGGATGAAGGGAAAGGGATGGGAGGGATCGATCGCCTGCGGGGTGAGGACGCGCGAGACATGGTCGTCGAAATGACGCTCCAGCCACTCATCCTCCTCGGTGCTGATCTCGCGATTGTGGAGCACGATCACCCCCGCCTCGCGCAGCGCCTCGCGCAGGTCCGCCCAGACGCGCTGCTGGCTGGCGGTGAGCGCGTCGGCCTCGGCGGCGATGGCGGCGAGCTGCTGGCTGGCGGTCAGGCCGTCGGCCGAGCGCTCCTCGACGCCGGCGAGCTGCTGCCCCTTCAGGCCGGCGACGCGGACCATGAAGAATTCGTCCAGATTGTTGCCCGAGATGGAGAGGAAGCGGAGCCGCTCGAGCAGCGGATGGGCCGGATTGCAGGCCTCCTCCAGCACGCGCCGGTTGAAGGCCAGCCAGCTCAGCTCGCGATTGAAATAGCGGGCCCCGGCCTCCGCCGCCTCGGCCGGCGCCGGCTCGTCGGCGGGCGCGATGGGAATGGGTGTGGTCATCTCAGCCGGCCTGCCTCGCGCGATGGATCAAGCCGGCTTCCTCGAGCGCCCGCTTGGCCAGCGGAACGGTCATCCGGCGGTGATGCGAGAGCATCACCCGGTCGAGGATATCGACGATCATGATGACGGAAATATAACTGCGTTCCACGCGCGGGACCAGATAATCGGCCAGCTCCGGCGGCGCCGCGATGCCGCGATCGCCGAGCAGCTTCAGGATGAGCTGGCCGAGCAGGGCGTCGTCCGGCGCGCCGATCTCCACCTGCGGCGTGGCGGCGAGGCGGGAGCGCAGGTCGGGCAGCGCGATCGCCCAGGCGGGCGGCGGCGTGTCGGCGACGATGAGCAGGGGCCGGCGCGAGCCCTGCGCCTCGTTCCAGGCGTGGAAGAGCGCCTCCTCGTCATGCGCCTCGGCATTGTCGAACAGCCGCCCACCCGTCTTGCGCACGAAGATCCGCCCGAGCAGGCTCCGCCCCGATTTGCGCGGGCCGGTGACCAGGGTCGCCATGACCGGCCAGAGCGACCAGCGGGTGAGATGCTCGAAGGCGGCGCGGTTCGCGTCCGACAGCAGGAAATCCTCGTCCCGGTCCGCCACCGGCCAGGCGAATGGCAAGGCGATCTGGCTCTGGTCCGCGGGCCTCAGCGGGAAATCCTCACCGTGTTGCCGTTGACCACGGTCACGGTCCAGCCCTGCGCGCGCAAGGCGGCGGTGAAGGCGGCCGTGTCGCCCGAGAAGCGCACGTTCATGACCGAGGTGCCGCCGAGCGCGAGGCTGGTGGTGATGGCGGAGGCGACGCCGCCGACCCGGCTGACACCGAGCTCGGCGCGCTGCACCGAGGCGGCGTCGGGGGTCGCGACCTGGACGTTGAAGCTCTGGATCGCGGCGGCGGGCGCCGTCGGCTCCGCGGCCGCCACGCTGTTGCCCTCGGCCAGCGGATCCTCGGTCTCCTCCTCGAGCGCCGGCGGCAGCGGCGCGGCGAGGATGACGAGGCTCGGATCGGGGCGGAGCAGGCCCTGCGCCAGCGCCTGCCGGTAGAGGCCGTCGAGCCGCCGGACGCCCTCGTCGAGCATGGTGCGGACCGCGCCGCTGTTCGCCGCGCGCAGCACGAAGCGGCCGAGGAAGCGATTGTCCGGCCCGTAGCGGGCGGTGAACACGCCGGTCGCCGGGCCGCCGGGATAGAGCCGGCGAAGCTCGACCTCGGCGACCAGGATGTCGGCCGCGCCATATTGGTCGAGCAGCATCCGCCACCAGCCGCGGCCGCGGCGCTGGGTCTGGCCGTAGTTGAGCAAGAGGGGATCGATGCCGCGCCCGGCGGTGCGGACATAGTCGATCGTGCTGCCGGCGGTGCGATATTCGGCCCAGGCGCGCTGCCAGAGATTGCGATATTCGAAGCTGTAGCTGGACGAGCCGGAGATCATCACCGGGATGAGCAGCATCGGCGCCGAGCGGGTGATCTGGCCGGACACGCCGAGCAATTGCCCGGTTCGGGCCCGATCGAACATCACGCCAAGCCGGGCGATGTAGCGGGTGGGACCGATCTGCTCCTGCTCGATGACGATGCCGGAGACGATGCCGGAGAGCGTCGATTCGGGCAGGTCGGGCGCCTGCTCGATCGGGCGGTTGTGGGTGCGCGCCCAGAGCATCCGCCAGCCGAGGATCTGCGCGCGGCGCCAGCCCTCGCTCCGCGCCGCGTCCGCATTCGCGGCGCGCACGTCGACCTGCACCCCGCCCACCTCGAAATTGGTGGAGCTGTCATAGGGATCGATGCCGCGGTCCGTGCCTTCCAGCTGGGCAAGGGTCGAGCCGCCCAGCAACAGGCTGAGCGCCATTACCGGAATCATCAGGGCGAACGGGCGGCGAACGAAGCTCACGGGCGCCTTTTGGCGAGTTGGCCGTGGAAATCCAAGCGGGTTGTGGGCGGACCATTTTCGAGTTGCGCGTATTTTCGCGCGACGGCTCGGAAAATGGTCCTTTTTATGTCTGGAGCGCTTTCCTGCCGCAAAACCGGTTTCCACTTTTGCGGAAAGCGCTCTAGGCGCGGCCATCATGAGCGACGAGGAAAGCTATACCTACGCCAGGGCCGGCGTCGACATCGCGGCGGGCAATGCCCTGGTGAAGGCGATCGGGCCGTTGGCCAAGGCGACCGCGCGGCCGGGGGCGGACGCCTCGCTCGGCGGGTTCGGCGGGTTCTTCGACCCGAAGGCGGCGGGCTACAGGGATCCGCTGCTGGTCGCGGCCAATGACGGGGTCGGCACCAAGCTCAAGCTCGCCATCGACGGCGGCCGGCATGACGGCGTCGGCGTGGATCTGGTCGCGATGTGCGCCAACGATCTGATCGTGCAGGGCGCCGAGCCGCTCTTCTTCCTCGACTATTTCGCCACCGGGAAGCTCGACAATGGCGTCGCCGAGACGGTGATCGCCTCCATTGCCGAGGGCTGCAAGCAGGCCGGCTGCGCGCTGATCGGCGGCGAGACGGCGGAAATGCCGGGCATGTACGCCGCGGGCGACTACGATCTCGCCGGCTTCTGCGTCGGCGCGGTGGAGCGCGGCGAGCAATTGACCGGCGACCGCGTCGCGGAGGGCGACCTGCTCCTCGGCCTCGCCTCCTCCGGCGTGCATTCCAACGGCTTCAGTCTCGTCCGCCGGCTTGCCGCGGACAAGGGCTGGAAGCTCGACCGCCCCGCTTTGTTCGACCAGGACCGGTTGCTGATCGAGGCCCTGCTCGCGCCCACCCGCATCTATGTGAAGTCGCTCCTGCCGGCGATCCGGGCCGGCGGGATCCATGCGCTGGCGCACATCACCGGCGGCGGGCTGCTGGAGAATATCCCGCGGGTGCTGCCCAGGGACCTGCACGCGCGGGTCGACGCCGATGCCTGGCCGCAGCCGCGGCTGATGGCCTTCCTGCAGGCGCAGGGCAATATCGAGCCCGGCGAGTTCGCGCGCACCTTCAATTGCGGCATCGGCATGGTGCTGCTCGTCGCGCCGGAGGATGCGGCGGCGGTCACGGCCCAGCTCGAACGGGCCGGCGAACAGGTCTTCGCGATCGGCCGCGTCGAGGCGGGCGAGCGGGGCTGCACGGTCGCCGGCTCCGCCGGGAGCTGGTCCGCGCGCGCGGCGTGGAGCGCCACGCACCATGGCTGAACCCGTGCGGGTGGCGGTTCTGATCTCGGGCCGCGGGTCCAACATGCTGGCGCTGTCGGAATATAAGCGCCGGGATCCGGAGCGCACCTACAAGATCGTCCTCGTCGCCTCGAACGTGCCGGAGGCGCGCGGGCTGGTGCTGGCCAAAAGGCTGGGCATCAAGACCTGGGCGAAGAGCCACGCGGGCATGAAGCGGGCCGAATTCGACGCCCTGCTCGACGAGGTGCTGCACCGGGAGGAGATCGAGATCGTCGCGCTCGCCGGCTACATGCGCCTCCTCTCCCCCGGCTTCGTCGGTAAATGGGAGGGGCGCGTCCTGAACATCCATCCGAGCCTGCTGCCGCTGCACAAGGGGCTCGACACCCATCGCCGGGCGCTCCTCGCCGGCGACGAATTTGCCGGCTGCTCCGTCCATGTGGTCGACGCCGACCTCGATTCGGGGCCCGTCGTGGCCCAGGCGAAGGTGAAGATCCTGCCGCGGGACGACGCCGATTCGCTGGCCGCGCGCGTGCTTGAGGAGGAGCATCGACTCTACCCCTTGGCGCTTGAGGAATATTGCCGCGCCGTGCGGGAGCTCGACCGGGAGGCGCTGCCGCCGCCCTCTTAGGGGGCTCGTTTCGGGTCCGCCGTTCGTCCCGTTGGACCCACGACTCGCCGTCCTATCGTTGCAAGTGCGGAATGGGGACGCCACAGGACTCCCAGATCGCGGGAAGGCGTACCCTTACATCCCAAGATAAGACGTGAAACGCGGAACCGCGCGGCTGCCTTGTGCCCCGCGCGACTTCCCCGTTTGGCGCATTCGTTGGAGTTTTGAATGTCGTTTTTCGGAAAGCCTCTTGCGGTGGCCGTCGGGGCCGTCGCGCTTTCCGGCGCCGCCATGGCGCCCTTGGGTTTCGCGCTCGCCGCCGGTTCGGCTGAAGCGCATCAGCTTCCCCACACCGTTTCCGTCGCTTCGGCGACCCCCACCGCCCTTCCCGCCACGCCGGCCCCGGCCGAGGCGCTCGTCGTCGAGCGGCCCGCCGTTCCCGAGGAAGCAGAGCAGATTCGCAACGGTGGCCTTCGCGACCTCGTTGGCACGTCCGAAGCCACGGTGCCCGTCCAGCCGGAGACGCAGACGGTCGATGCCGAGCTGGTCTGCCTCGCCAAGGTCGTCGTCCACGAGGCCGGCAACCAGCCACGCGCCGGCCAGCTCGCCGTCGCCCAGGTGGTGATGAACCGGGTCAACGATCCGCGCGGCCGCTTCGGCCGGACGATCTGCGGCGTGATCATGCAGCGCGGCCAGTTCTTCAACGTCCACGCCTACAATCCGTCGCGCACCAACCAGCGTTGGCGCACGGCCGTCGAGGTCGCCCGCGAGGCCCGTCATGGCGCCTCCGATCAGGTGATGGACGGCGCGCTCTTCTTCCACGCGGCCTCCGCGAACATGAGCTTCCGCGGCAGGCAGCGCATCGGCCGCCTCGCCGGCCACGTGTTCTACCGCTAGCCCGCGCCCGTCATTGCGAGCGTAGCGAAGCAATCCAGTCCGGCCATGAGGCCAGCTGGATTGCTTCGTCGCTTCGCTTCTCGCAATGACAAGAGGAAAAAGGGCGGTCCTTCGGGGCCGCCCTTTTTCATCAACGTGGCGAGGAAATCGGATCAAGGATCCAGATGCTGACATACCGGTTTTGCCGTTCGGCAACGCCGTCCGGCGTTTCGACCAATGGTCGTGCTTCACCGTTTTGCATGATTACGAGCGGTGCGGTTATACCCTTGCTCCGCAGATAGGCAGCCACAGCTTCGGCACGCTGCCCCGAAAGCCGAATATTTCGAGCCGACGATCCTGACCGGTCGGCGTGACCTTCGATCACGATCTCGCAATGAGGTGGCGCGTCATAGTCTGCGACAAAGCCGTCGAGCGTCGCGGCGGCTTGGGCGGTAATGCGGGCGCTGCCCGCTTCAAAGGCCATATAGGGAAGACGGTCTATGATCACCCCGTTCTCCAGGACCGAGCAGCTCAGGTAGCGGCGCGCCTCGGACGGTGCAGTCATGGCGGGCGCTGGCTGCAAACTAAGGGCAAGGAGCGCTAGAAAAGCGGCCATCGTTTTCAGCCCCCCGGCTGATCATTCTCCAGCCGCACGTCCGGCGCCGCCGCCTCCTGGCCCGGGAAGCGCAGGTTCATGTTGCCGCGCCACCAATGGTGCAGCGCGTCGACCGGCTTGTTGAGGCCGATGCCGGCGGTGAGGTCGTACCAGCCTTCGCTCGCGCTCACGACCTTGGCGCTGGTGTCGGTCGGGGTCAGTTCATAGGCCCAGCCGCGCAGGGCGGTGGCGTTGAAGACCAGCAGGAACAGCGCCGTCACCGCCATCACCGTGGTCGTCCATTTCAGGCCGTCATGCGGCAGCGGTATCGCCGGTTCGGGCAGGTCCACGGGCGACGACGTGTGGGTCAGCCCGAGCGCGTCGGGCAAGGGCTGGGCCTCGACGGGCACCGCCTCGATCTCTTCGCGCGCGGTTTCGGGCGCCGGGATGGGCTCCGGCGGCGGCAGGTCCAGCGGCAGCGTCTCGGCCGCCTCCGCCGTCCGCTTCGGTGACGGCTTGCGCGCGGCGGGCTTCTTCCCCTGGCCTGTCGTCCCCGTCGTCGTCTTTCTCGCCATCGGTTCCTGTCCTCAGAACTGATAGTAGATGAAGGGCGCGACGCCCTCGGGGCGCATCGCGTCGACGATCAGGATGAACAGGCCGACGGCGAGGCCGACCGCGACCGCGTTCATCGTCCGCAGCTTCATCGCCACGCGCTGCATCGTGTAGGGCGGCGCATAGTGGAAGGTCATGCCGACCACGATCATCGCCAGCAGCATCGGCGTCACCAGCATCGCGCTGCCGCCCGCCGTGAAGATGCCGCCGATGAAGGCGAGCGCGCTGTCGAAGCTCTGCGCGCGGAAGAAGATCCACCCCAGCAGCACGATGTGGAAGGTGATGATGATGCCGAGCAGGTTCGGCAGCGGCTTCCAGTCCTTCGGCCGGAACTCGCGCCAGAGCCGCTCGATCGCCAGCACCGAGCCGTGCAGCGCGCCCCAGATCACGAAGTTCCAGCTCGCCCCGTGCCAGAGGCCGCCGAGCAGCATCGTCGTCATCAGCGCGACGCATAGCCGCGTGAGGCCGTGGCGGGAGCCGCCCAGCGAGACGTAGAGATAGTCGCGCAGCCAGCTCGACAGGCTGATATGCCAGCGCCGCCAGAAATCCTGCAGGCTGTTGGCGCGGTAGGGCTGGTTGAAATTGTGCGGGAAGCGGTAGCCGAGCAGGGCGGCCAGGCCCACGGCCATGTCCGTATAGGCCGAGAAGTCGCAATAGATCTGCACCGCATAGCCATAGGCGCCGGCGATCAGGTCCGGGCTCGACTGGGCGGCGGGATCGAAGAAGGTCTGGTCGACCAGGCCGGTGGCGAGCTCGGAGGCGATGATCGCCTTCTTGAACAGGCCCCAGGCGATCAGCGCCAGGCCCATGGCGGCCATGCCGCGGGTCAGCTCCGGCACCTTCTTGAACTGGGGAATGAGGTGCGACGCGCGGACGATCGGGCCGGCGACCAGGTGCGGGAAGAAGCTCATCAGCAGGACCATGTCGAGCAGCGACGCGGCCTCCGTCTTCTTCCGGTAGATGTCGATGACGTAGCTCATCCCCTGGAAGGTGAAGAAGGAGATGCCCACGGGAAGCACGACCTGCATGATGTAGAGGTCGCGTTCCCAGCCCAGCGAGTGGAGCAGATGCTCGACCTGCTCCATGAAGAAGCCGTAATATTTGAAGAAGGCGAGGATGGAGAGGTTGATGACGATGCCGATGACCAGCCAGGTCTTCTTCAGCCGCTCATTGCCCTCCGCGTTCACGATCAGCCGCGCGACGCCCCAGTTGAGCACGCCGGACGCGATCAGCAGGGCGACGAAGCGCGTGTCCCAGGCGCCGTAGAAATACCAGGAGGCGACCAGCAGGATGATCTTGCGCCACTCGTTGGACGCCTTCGCGCCCCAGGCGAGCGCGTAGATCAGGATGAAGAAGAGGCCGAAGCTGAGCGTCGGGAACAGCATCTAGGGCCGCCTCCGCTCGGTCTCGCGCGCGTCATCGTCGTCGTCGCGGGCGGAGGACGGCGCGGCGCGGACGTTCTGCGCGGCGCGGGCGATGTCGGCGTCGAGCAGCGAGCCGATCCGGTCGCCGCCGCTGCGGGAGAAATGGACATGGTCGCCGCGCATCTGCGCGGTCGCGGTCCACTGATAGGAGGAGCAGCGGCCGCCCATCGCCGCAGCCCAGTTCCAGAAGCCGAGGCGAAGCTCGCGCGCCACGCGCGCCTGCCGGTCGCGGACGACGGAGAGCAGGCGCGGCTCGTACCAGCCGTCCCCGCAATTGACGCCGCCGGAAAGGCCGGCATTGCGGGTGCCGGCATCGGGCGCGCCGATCAGCAGGATCGGGACGTTCGCCCCGGCGAGCCGGCGGATGCGGGCGACCTGGCTGCGGATCGAGGCCTCGAAGCCGTCGCCCGAACCGGCGGGCGAGAAGCCCTCATTGGTGCCGTAGGCGAGCACGATGAGGTCCGGGCGGTAGGCGGTGAATTCGGCGCGGAGCACGGCATCGTCGGTGCGGCCGAGATGGGTGAGCTGCGAGCCGACCACGCCCAGATTGGAGAGGACCACCCCTCCCCTTTTCTTGAAGGTGCCGAAGGAGGTGATCGAGACCACGCCTTCGTCCTCGGTGGTGACCGAGGCGGAGCCGACCGGGAACTGGCTGTCCACCGCCCGGCAGGCGGGCTGCACCCGCGGCGCGTCGAGGCTCCAGCGATGCTCCTCCCCGCCCATGCGCAGGATGAAGGTGCCGCCGCCGGGCTGGGCGATGGCGCAGAGGACCACGCGGTCGAAATTCTGCTCGGGCGAATCCGCCGCGATGCCGAGCGTCTGCCCCGGCGCGGAGGCGGTCTGCGTGAAGCCGGACATGCCGAGCGGCTGCCCGCTTGCCTGGTAGCGCGCGCCGAAGGTGGCGTTGACCCGCCAGCCCGCGCTCTGCGAGGCGGTGACGCCCCAGGTCAGATAGCCCTGATAGGGCCGGCCGCCGGCGAGCACGCCCCTGCCCCCGTAGCCGTGCCGCGCCTGCAGGCGGCCGCGCCAGCCCTGGGTGATGCTGTCGCCGGCGGTGTGGCTGTCGCCGATCTGGATGATGTGCACCGGCGTCCCGGCATTGGGGCGGGCCGCGCGGAGCCTGGCGAGGAAGGGCGCGATCGCCTCGCTATTGCAGAGGGTCTGATAGCAGCCGGAGGACGCGGGCGCCTGGATCGCCGCGAGCGTCGCGGCCGCGCCGAGTAGGGCCAGCATCAGCGGGTCGACCCGGCCTCGCGGGCCTTGTTCGCGGGCGCGTCCCGCGCATCCTCGCCGCCGCTCCGCTCGCGGCGCCGTTCGCGCGGGGCCTGTTGGCGTGGGGCATCGTCGTTCGCCGCCGCGCGGGCGGGCCTGCGCTCGGCCGCGGGCGCGGGGCGGCTCTCGGCCGCGCGGGTGGCGGGCGCCGCCGGGCCGCCCGCCGCCTGCACCGAGCGGCGGATCCGGTCGGTCAGCTGGCGCATGACCAGGATATAGCCTGGGATGGTCATGTGGACGCCGTCATTGGTGCGGGCGTTGAACCGCTCATTGGTGCGCGGATCGGTGAGATAGGGCGCGAAGGCGCCGTCCGGGCCGGTGCTGAGCGTCGCCGTCTCGATATAGGGAACGCCGAGCGCCTGCATGCGCGAGGTGAAGAAGGCGTTCATCGCCCGGATGTCGGTGTCGAACTGCGCCTCGCGCATCTTCGGCAGGCCGACCCAATAGACCTGGATGCCGCGCTCGCGCATCAGGGCGATGATCGCGGTGACCCGCTCGGTCACGATCCGCTGCCAGCCCTCGGACATGAACTGGTGGCCGCGGCCGTCCAGATAGATGCCCTGCGTGTCGTTGGCGCCATAGGAGATGATCGCTATGTCGACCGGGTTGCGGTCCAGCTTGGCGCGGGCGTCGTCGAGCAGGTTGAGGCTGCGATAGCGGGTGAAGCCGGTCGAGCGCTCGGAGAATTGACGGACCTCGTAGCGGCTGTCGCCCCTGAGGATGTTGTAGACGCCGGCCCAGACGCCGTCGCCGAAGCTGTCGCCGAACACGCCGATCCGGATCGTGCGGCCCTCGCGCACCGCCTCGGACAGGCGCGGGGCGAGCCCGTCGGCGACATTGGCGGGCGCGGTCTGGGCGGTGGGCGAGGCGGCGACCGCGGTCGGCGGCGGCAGCACGGTCTTGGCCTGTCCCTCGCCGCCGGGGACGGCGCTTCCGCCGGTGAAGAAGGAAATGCCGATGACCGCGCCGACCACGATGCCGATGAACAGCACGGCCGTCCGGTCCAACGCAAAAAGCAACTTGTTCACGGGTATGCCAGGCCCTCATCCGCTCCGGTCGGCGCTGTGGGGACGGGTCCCCTAAACCCGTGTCCGCCGCCCGCTTGATCTATGTGCCAAGCGCCAAAGCTTGGCAAGAGTCGCCCTCGGCGGCCCGTGCTATTTTTCCCTTGGGAGCCGAGGCGGTTACAAGGTTAGCGAACGCCGCCCGCCGGCGGCTCGAAATCGGCCATCAGGTCCGCCAGCAGCATCCGCCCGATCCGGTCGCCGCCGTCGCGGTTGAAATGGATATGGTCGTCGCGCATCAGCCCCGCCGCGTGCCAGGCCCGCGCCGCGCAGCGCCCGCCCATCGCCCGCTCCCAGTCCCAGAAGGCCAGGCCGAGCGCGCGCGCCAGCGCCCGCTGGCGCTCGCGCACCCGGAGCAGGAAGGCCGGCACGTACCAGCCATCGCCGCATTCGGCCCCGGCGAGCGCGGCATTGCGGCTGGTCACCGCCGGCGGGCCGACCAGCACGATCGGGACGTCCGGCCCGGCGAGGCGGCGGAGGCGCGCGATCTGCGCGCGCAGGCCGTCGTCATAGCCCGCCAGCGTGAAGCGCGGATCGAACCCCTCGTTCGTCCCGAAGGCGAGCAGGATCAAATCCGGTCGCCAGGCGGCGAGCTCGGCCCGGACCAGCGCCTCGTCGCCGCGCGCGAAATTGGAAAGCTGCGCGCCGATCTGGCCGAGATTGGAGACGGTCACGCCCCTGTTCTCGCGGCGGAAGACGGCGATGGAGGCGAGGCTGACCGGCCGCTCGTCCAGCGTCGTCACCGCGGCGGCGGTGACCGGAACGTCGCTCTCGATGCTCCGGCACAGGGCGCCGGGCCGCGGCGCCTCCAGCGCCCAGCTCTGCTCGACCGTGCCGAGCCGCAGAGTCACGGCCCCCGCCCCCGGCCCGGTGATCGCGCAGACGGTGAGCCGGTTGAACTCATGCTCCGGAGCATCGGCGACGAGGCCGAGCGTCTCGCCCGCCCCGCGCGCCGTCTGCGTGAAGCCGGACAGGCCGAGCGGCACCGCGCCCGGCGCGTTCCAGCTGGTCACCCGCCAGCCGGCGCTTTGCGAAGCGGTCACCTGCCAGGTGACGTAATTGTCATAGGGCCGTCCCGGCGCCAGCGCGCCGCGCCCGGCCGCGCCGAAATGCGCCTGCAGCGGCGCGCGCAGCCCGTTGGAGATCGCGTCGGCCGAGGTGTGGCTGTCGCCGAGCTGCAGGATGTGGACCCGCCGCCCCGCGCGCAGCTTCGCGTGAAAGGGCGCGAGCGCCTCGCGGCGCTCGAGCGCGGGCACGGGCGGCGGCAAGGCGGCGGACTGGGCGGCCGCGGCGCCGCCGGCAAGCAGACTCGACAGAAAGGGCATCTCAGCCGTTGGTAGCGGCTCCGGCCGGCCGGGACGAGGCCTGACGGGCATTGCTCCGCGCCACCTCGGCGCGAAGCGTCGCCACCCGGTTCTTCAAATGGCGGGCGAGGCCCTGGGTCAGGATGGTGTAGCCGTTCATCGTCATGTGGATGCCGTCGCTGCTGCGCGCGGCCATCAGCTGCCCATTGCGCGGATTGGGCAGCCGATCGACATAGCGGCCCCTCGTGTCGCTGGTCACCGCCACGGTGTCGATGAAGGGCACGCCCAGGGCCCGCATCCGCTCGGCATAGAAGCCCGAAAGCGCCCGCGCCTTCTCCTCGTAGGTCGGCGCGCGCATCCGCGGCAGGCCGAGCCAGTAGACCTGGATGCCGCGCTCGCGCATCAGGCCGACGACCGCGTCGATCCGCCCCCCGATCACCTGCCGCCACTCGTCGCTCATGAAGCGAAGCGCGCGGCCCTCATGAGCGATGCCCTGGGTGTCGTTGGCGCCGAAGGAGATGATCGCGATGTCGACCGGCTGCCGGTCGAGCTTGCCCCTGATATCCTCGAGCAGGTTCACATGATGGTAGCTGGTGAAACCGGTCGCGGGACGCGCGAGCCGGTGCAGGACGATATCGTCCTCGCCGCGCAATTGCTGGTCGAGCGCCCACCAGATGCCGTCGCCGAAGCTGTCGCCGAAAATGCCGATCCGGACCGGGCGGCCGGATGCCATGGCGTCCGACAGGTTGCGCGGCAGCCCGGCGAGCGGCGACGGCGCGGGCGGCTGTTGCGCCTGGGTCGCCGGGGCGTCCGGCAGCGTGGTCCGCGCCTCGATCGCATTGGGCCGGCCGAAGATGAAGATGAGCGCGACGACGCAGGCCGCGACGGCCAGCGCGACCATCGTGAACCGGTCCTTCAGCGGCGCAAGCAGCTTCGGCACTGTCGTCCCCCAACGCTAGGCGCGCGCCATCGCGCGCCGACTCAACCGCTCCCGACCTTAATAAAGGTTATTTCCGCGTCGCGCACAAGCGAGGGAACGTTCCCGCGCCGCCCTTTTTCGGGACCGGGCGCGGGACGATCCCAGGCTCGCGGCTCAGCCGACGATTTCGTCGGGCGCGAAGAAGAAGTCGATCTCGATCTTCGCATTGTCCTGGCTGTCCGAGCCGTGGACGCTGTTCGCCTCGATCGATTCCGCATGGACCTTGCGGATCGTGCCCTCCTCGGCATTGGCGGGATTGGTCGCGCCCATGATCTCGCGGTTGCGGGCGACGGCATTCTCGCCTTCCAACACCTGCACGACGACGGGGCCCGAGGTCATGAAGGCGACCAGGTCGTTGAAGAAGGGCCGCTCCCGATGGACGCCGTAAAAGCCCTCGGCCTGCTCTTTCGTCATGTGAATGCGCTTGGAGGCGACGACGCGCAGGCCGCCTTCCTCCAGCATCTTGGTGACCGCGCCGGTCAGGTTGCGGCGGGTCGCGTCGGGCTTGATGATCGAAAAGGTACGCTCGGCCATGGCCTGCAAATGCTCCGTGTCTAGGGGATTGTTTGGCCGGTCCCCTAGCGACGGAGTGTGACAGTGGCAAGGCTCGGGCTTAGCCGGCGGGGCGGAAGACGAGCTGGTGCGGGATGTAGAGGAACACCTCGGTGATCCCGGCGCGGCGCCATTCGACCGGACGGTCGAGGCCGCGCGCCTCGATCCGCTGGTCGGGGCCGAAGCGCGCCGCGATGGCGCGGGCCTCGGTCGCGATCATGTCGAGGATCGGGCCGCGATACTGGTCCGGCGCGACGATCGAGAGGGTGAGCGGACCGGCCGCGCGCATCTCCGCCCTGCCCGCCGCCGGCACCGACCGGACGAACTGCTCGAGCCGCGTGATCGCCTGATTGGCCTCGTCCGCGCTCGCGCCGAGCCTGGTCTTGATGAAGAAGACGACCCGCTCGCTGTCCGGCCGTCCGTCGCTGAGGAAGGTCAGGGTCCGGTAATTGTCGCTGGTCAGCGGGACGACGAAGAAGTCGCCGATCGCCAGCTCGATGCCGGACCGCTGCGCCAGCGCGAGCGCGCTTCGGACCATGGTGAAAATCTCTTCCCGCCGCGGGTCGCGCTCGCGGGTGTCGCCGGCGATGACGACGGGCAGCAGCGCGAAATCGGCGCGCCGGCGCATGCCGACCGACGGCAGGCCGCTGGCATCGTCGCCCGATTCGACCGCCCGGTTGGTGCGCGGGTCGATATAGGTCTGGCGCGCGCGGCTGCCGGTGACGACGATCTCCCCGGCATTGAGATCCTGGGCGGCGGCCGGCGTCGGCAGCAGGGCCAGCAGCACAGCGAAACGGACGGCATTCTTCATGGCTTCAATCCTCCCCGGCATGATGATCCGGGGAAGATTAAGGCCTGGGCCTGAACGGCGGCGTAACGATCAGCGTTCGTGATTGTCCGCGATGTAGCGGTCCAGCAGGGCGACGCCGTAGCCGGTCGCGCCCTTGTCGTAGAGGCTGCCCGCTTTGTCCGACCAGACCATGCCGGCAATGTCGAGATGCGCCCATTTGACGCCCTCCTCCACGAACCGCTCCAGGAAGCAGGCGGCGGTGATCGAGCCGCCCTCGCGCGAGGCGCTGTTCTTCATGTCGGCGATCGGGCTGTCCATGATCTTGTTATAGGCCTCGCCCATCGGGAAGCGCCAAAGCTTGTCGCCCGTCGCCAGGCCCGCCGCGGCCAGCGTCTCCGCCAGGCCGTCGTCGTTCGAGAAGAGCCCGCCATATTCGTGGCCGAGGCTGATGATCATCGCCCCGGTCAACGTGGCGAGATCGACCATCACCTCGGGCTTCGCCGCGCGTTGCACCCAGGTCATCGCGTCGGCGAGGACGAGGCGCCCTTCGGCATCGGTGTTGATCACCTCGATCGTCTGGCCGGACATGGAGGTGACCACGTCGCCGGGGCGCTGGGCATTGCCGTCCGGCATGTTCTCGACCAGGCCGCAGACGCCGATCACATTGACCTTCGCCTTGCGCGTGGCGAGCGTCTTCATCGCGCCCGCGACGGCGCCCGCGCCGCCCATGTCCCACTTCATCGCTTCCATGCCGAGCGCCGGCTTGATCGAGATGCCGCCGGTGTCGAAGGTGACGCCCTTGCCGACCAGGGCGACGGGCCGCGCGCCGGCCACGCCGCCGTTCCAGCGCATGACCAGCAGCCGCGGCGGGCGGATCGAGCCCTGCGCGACGCCGAGCAGCGAGCCCATGCCGAGCTTCGCCATCTGCGTCTCGTCCAGCACCTCGATCTCGACGCCGGTGCCGTCGAGCGACGCCCGGACCCGCTCCACGAAGGTCTCCGGATAGATGATGTTGGCGGGCTCGGTGACGAGCGTGCGGGTAAGGTCGAGGCCCTGGAGCAGGGCGTCGAAGCGGCCCCAGGCCGCCGCCGCGTCCTCGCCGCCGCCGACGATCACCACCTCTTCGAGGGTCGGCTGCTGCTTGCGCGGCAGCTTCGTGCGATAGGTGTCGTAGCGCCAGGAGCGCGCCGCCGCGCCGAAGGCGAGCCGCGCCGCCTCGTCGCCGCTGAGGTTCAGACCGGAGAGATCGACGACCAGCCTCGTCTCGCCCGAGACGAGCAGCCGGGCGGTGAGCGCGCCGCCGGCCCGCTCGAAGCCGCCATCGGCCTCCGGCTGGCCGCCGAGGCCGAGGATGAGCAGCCGGCGGACGCTGTCGCCCTCGGCGAGGAAGGTCTCGGCGATGCCGCCAAGCTCGCGCTCGAAACGCTGCGCGTCGGCGGCGCGCGCGGCCGGGCCGGCCGCCTCGCCCAGCGCGGCGAGCCGGGCCTCGAGCGCGTCGTCGCCGCGCGCCGGAATGGCAAGCGCATAGGCGCCGTCCGGGCGCGTGGCTGCGAATTGGACTTTGATCACCAACGATCTCCTGAAGCGGTGGATAACCGCATGTAAACCTGCGCCATTGCAGGGAGCGGCTTCCGGTGCAATAGGCTGGCACCTGTCGTCCGGATCGGGGTCGGGCCAGGATCATGATCTTGGCGCGTGCGTCCCGGTCCACGATGAGGTCCATGAGCGGGATTTGTGAACAAGTTTAAACTGATCAGCCGGACCGCGCTGCCGCTGCTGCTGGGCCTGCCCTCGGCGGCCTGGGCGCAGGACGAGGCGCCCGCCTTCAACCCTTCGCCCGCCCCCGCGCCGCCGGTGCCGGTGGCCGCGCCCTCGCCCGTGACGACCGGCGACTCGCAGCCCGTCGAGGTCGATTTCACGTCGGATACGCTGACCTATGACGAGCAGGCGGATGTCGTCACCGCGGCCGGCGAGGTCAGGATGCGGCGCGAGGGCTATCATCTCGCCGCGAACAGCGTGACCTGGGACCGGCGCTCCGGCCAGGTGACGGCGAGCGGCAGCGTGCGCATCGCCAGTCCCGGCGGCGACGTCGCCTATGCGGATTCGGTCGAGCTGGAGGACACGCTCCGCGACGGCGTGGTCGAGAATATGCTGATCGTGCTTGCCGACGGCGGCCGGCTCGCCGCCGTCCATGCCGAGCGGCGCGACGGCGTCACCACGCTCACCCGCGCCGCCTATACCGCCTGCGAGGTGGTCACGCCCGACGGCTGCCCGAAGGAGCCGACCTGGCAGATCAACGCGGTGCGCGTGGTCCACGATCCGGTCCGCCACCGCATCTCCTATCGCGGCGCGACCCTGAACCTGTTCGGCCAGCCGATCCTCGGCCTGCCCGGCCTGTCCCACCCGGACGGCAGCCAGGGCGGCGGCACCGGCGTGCTGGTGCCGGAGATGCGCTACAGCCGCCGCAACGGGCTCGAGCTGAGCGTGCCTTATTATCTCCGCCTCGCCCCGAACCGGGATGCGACGATCACGCCGCACATCTTCACCGGCGTGCTGCCGATGCTGGAGGCGGAATACAGGCAGCTGACCTCGAACAGCGCCTTCTCCGTGCACGGCTATTTCACCTACGGCTCGCGCATCGCGCTCGATCCGCTGGCGCCGCCCAACGCGACCGGCAATGAGGGCATCCGCGCCTATGTCGAGGGCGGCGGCCGGATCATCCTGTCGCCGACCTGGACGATCACCGGCTTCGGCCGCTACGCGACCGACCGCACCTTCATGCGGCGCTACGACATTTCGCGCGACGACCGGCTGCGCAGCTTCGTCAATGCCGAGCGGATCACCGCCGACAGCTACATCTCCATCGCCGGCTGGGCGTTCGAGGGGCTGCGGCTGACCGATGTCGAGGGGATGCAGCCCTTCGCCCTGCCCGCCATCGACGCCCGCTGGCGGATGGTCGATCCGATCTTCGGCGGCGGCATCGAGCTGCAGGCGAACAGCCTCGCCATCCTCCGCACCGAGGGGCAGGACACGCAGCGCGCCTTCGCCAGCGCCCGCTGGGACAAGAGGCTGATCACGCCGCTCGGCCAGGAGCTGGTGCTGACCGCCTACGCCCGCGGCGACGTCTATCACGCCAACGACACCCTGCTCACCCAGACGGTCAGCTATCGCGGCCAGGAGGGCTGGAACGCGCGCTTCATCGGCGCCGTCGCGGCCGACATCAAATGGCCGTTCGTCGGGGAATTCCTGGGCGGCACCCAGCGGCTGACCCCGCGCATCCAGGTCGTCGCCTCGCCGCCGACGGACAATCTCGACATCCCCAACGAGGACGCCCGCTCGGTCGATCTCGAGGATTCCAACCTGTTCGCGCTCAACCGCTTCCCCGGCTACGACCGCTGGGAGGATGGCGTGCGCGTCACCTATGGCGCGGACTGGGCGCTGGACCTGCCGCGCATCTCGATCCGCTCGACCATCGGCCAGTCCTACCGCCTGTCGAACCGCGCCTCGATCCTGTCGCCGGGCACCGGCCTGTCCGACCGCTTCTCCGACATCGTCGGGCGCACCAACGTCCGCTTCGGCCGGCTGCTGAATATCACCCACCGTTTCCGCATCGACAAGGACAGCTTCGCGATCCGCCGCAACGAGGTCGACGCCACGATCGGCGGCCGCCGCACCTATGCGACGATCGGCTATCTGCGCCTCGACCGGGACATCGATCCGTCGATCGAGGATCTGCGCGACCGCGAGGAGGTGCGCTTCGGCGGCCGCGTGAGCTTCGCGCGCTACTGGTCGGTCTTCGGCTCCGCGGTCATCGATCTCACCAGCGCGCAGGAAGACCCGCTCTCCGTCGCCGACGGCTTCACCCCGATCCGCCACCGGCTCGGCATCCTGTACGACGACGATTGCATCGAGCTCGGCGTGACCTGGCGGCGCGATTATGAAACCAGCGGCGACGCCCGGCGGGGCAATTCCTTCCTCATCCGGGTCGCCCTGAAGAATCTGGGCGTATAAGGGGAAGGAAATGGCGCCGCCGCAATGCGGGTGGCGCTTCGGAATTTGGGACGCTAAGAAGGGCGCGACAGGGGCTGGGAGACACCGCTAAGCTGCGGTTCAGCATGGACGGCGCAGAGCTATATGCCTGCTTTCACTGGAGGAATGATGAAGCTCGGTAGGTTCGCAAGGGCGACGATTTTGTTGATCGCGCCGATTGCATCGGCGGCGGTCGCCGCCCAGGGCGCAGGCCAGCCCACGTCGGGCGGCAATCTCGCCATTCCCGGCAACGTGCAGTTCGTCGGCCAGACGGAAGCCGGCGTCCGCAAGGCGACCGCGATCGTCAACGGCGACGTGATCACCGGCAGCGACGTCGACCAGCGCACCAACCTGCTGATCGTCACCGAGAACATCCAGCTGCCGCCGACCGAGATGGAGCGGTTCCGCGCCCAGGTGCTCCGCAACCTGATCGACGAATCGCTGCAGATCCAGGCCGCGCAGCAGCAGGAGATGACCGTCTCCGACCAGGAGGTGGAGCAATATTATGCCCGCTTCGCGCAGAACGCCCGGCAGACTCCGCAGAATTTCGCCACCTATCTGCGCTCGATCGGCTCCTCCGAGCGGACCATGCGCCGCCAGATCCGCGGCGCGCTGAGCTGGCAGCGGCTCCAGCGCCGCCAGATCGAGCCCTTCGTCACCGTCGGCGAGGAAGAGATCGCGGCGATGATCGAGCGCATCCAGGCCCGCCGCGGCCAGCAGGAATATCATGTCGCGGAGATCTACATCTCCTCGACGCCGGAGACGGCGGCGGAGGTCCAGGCCAACGTCACCCGGCTCGTCGCGCAGATCCGCCAGGGCGCGCCCTTCCAGGCCATGGCCCGGCAATATTCCGAGGCGAGCACCGCGGCGCGCGGCGGCGATCTCGGCTGGCTCCAGCCCGACCAGCTGCCGCCCGAGCTTTCCGGCCTGGTCGTGCAGATGCCGGTCGGCGCGATCAGCGACCCGATCCCGGTGCCGGGCGGCTATTCGATCGTCGCCCTGGTCGACAGCCGCCGGGTGCTGATGAGCGATGCCCGCGACGCGGTGCTGAGCCTGATGCAGATTTCGATCGACCTTCCCGCCGGCACGCCGGTCGCGCAGGCAGAGGCGCGCGGCCAGGAGCTGGGCAATGCCGCACAGCGCATGGGCGGCTGCGGCAACGCGCAGGCGACCGCGCAGCGGATCGGCGCCGAGCTGATCTCCAACGACCAGGTCCGCGTCCGCGAGCTGCCGCCGGCGCTGCAGCAGATGCTGCTCAACCTCAATGTCGGCCAGGCCTCGCAGGCCTTCGGCTCGGCGGAGCGGGTGAGCGTGCTCATCCTGTGCGGCCGCGAGGATCCGCCCGAGCAGACCACGCCGAGCGCCGACCAGATCTACAACCAGGTGACCGAGCAGCGGGTCGCGATGCGCGCGCAGCGTTATCTGCGCGACCTTCGGCGCGACGCGGTGATCGACTATCGCTGAGCGGGCGCATCCCCCTCTTGCCGTGTCGCTTGGCGACCCGGCGGGGATCGGGCCTGAAGTCATCGCCAAGAGCTGGGAGCGGCGGCACGAGGAATCCGTCCCGCCCTTCCTCGCCGTTGGCAGCGTTTCCGCGGTACGCGCCGTCTGGGACGGCCCGGTCGTCGAGGTCGAGGATCCGCAGGATGGCGCGGGGGCCTGGGATGAAGGCCTGCCCATCCTGCGCGTGAAGACCGATACCGTCGTGGTGCCCGGCAGGCCCGATTTCGAGGGCGCGCGCAACTCGCTCGATGCGCTTGAATTCGCGGTCGGCCTGACCCGCTCGGGCGCCGCCTCGGGCCTCGTCACCGGCCCGGTCTCCAAGGCCCAGCTCTATTCGATCGGCTTCGTTCATCCCGGCCAGACCGAGTTCGTGGCCGAACGCTGCGGCGTCGGCGCCGATCTGGTCGCGATGATGCTCGCCGGGCCGACCCTGAAGGTGATCCCGGTCACCACCCACGTCCCGCTCCGAACCGTGCCGGACCAACTCAGCATCGAGCGGATCGTGATGCGCGGCCGGGTCGCGATCAAGGGCCTGCAGCGCCAGTTCGGCATCGAGAGGCCGCGCGTCGCCGTGGCTGGCCTCAACCCCCATGCGGGCGAGAATGGCGCGCTCGGTCGCGAGGAGGTCGAGATCGTGTTGCCGGCGGTCGAGCGGCTGCGCGAGGAGGGCTATGACGTGAGCGGCCCGCATCCGCCCGACATCATGTTTCACGCGCGGCGCCGCCGGAATTACGACGCGGCGCTCTGCATGTATCACGATCAGGCCCTGATCCCGCTGAAGACGCTGCATTTCGACGAGGGGATCAATTGCACGCTCGGCCTGCCGATCGTGCGCACCTCGCCCGATCACGGCACCGCCTTCGACATTGCCGGCAAGAATCTCGCCGATCCCGGCGCGATGATCGCCGCCATCCGCACCGCCGGAGACTGCGCCCGCCGGCTCGCCGAGGCGTGAGCCTGGAAGGCCTGCCGCCGCTGCGCGAGATCATCGCGCGGCACGGGCTCAGCGCGTCCAAGGCGCTCGGCCAGAATTTCCTGCTCGACGAGCAATTGCTCGACCGGATCGCCCGCGTGCCCGGGCCGCTGGACGGCGAACCGGTCTACGAGGTCGGGCCCGGGCCGGGCGGCCTCACCCGGGCGCTGCTCCGCGCCGGCGCGCGGGTCGTGGCGGTGGAGCGGGACCGGCGCTGCCTGCCCGCGCTCGCCGAGCTGGGCGAGGCGGCGGGGGGGCGGCTCGAGGTGATCGAGGGCAACGCGCTCGAGATCGAGCCGCCGCACGGCGCCCATATCGTCGCCAATTTGCCCTACAATGTCGGCACCGCCCTGCTCGTCCGCTGGCTCGGCGGCGAGAAATGGCCACCCTCATGGACGTCGCTCACCCTGATGTTCCAGCATGAAGTGGCCGAGCGGATCGTCGCCAGGCCCGGCGGCGACGCTTATGGCCGCCTCTCGATCCTCGCCCAATGGCGGAGCGAGGCGAAGCTGGCGCTGAAGGTCCATCGCTCCGCCTTCGTGCCGCCGCCCAAGGTGATGTCGGCGGTGGTCCACATCGTGCCCGCCGCCCAGCCCGACGGCGTCGCCGCCGCCACGCTCGAGCGGCTCACCGCCGCCGCCTTTGGCCAGCGCCGCAAGATGCTCCGGCGCTCGCTCGCCGGTCTGCCGGGCGCGGTGGAGGCGCTGGAGGCGCTCGGCATCGACCCCGCACGGCGCGCGGAAACCCTCGCCGTGGCGGATTTCGTGGCGGTGGCGCGGAGGCTCTAGGGCCGATTCCACCCGGTTTGGATACCATCACCGTTCGGGCTCAGGGCGAACGGCAAGTGGTTCAACCCAACTGGATCACATTCTAGTTCGGCCGGGGCGCCTGCACGGTCGGCGGCGTGGTCGCGGGCGGGGCGCCCTGCTCGGGCCGCTGCGCCGCGAGCACCTCGGCGGGCGGGCCGCGCTGGATCACCGAGGCGAGCTGCGTCGCCTGCGGACACGGCGCCGCGCACAGCCCCTGCAGACGGGTGAGATTCTGCCGGGCGCGGTCAACGGCGCCGCGCTGCACATAGGCCTCGCCCTGGCCGGCGAGCGCGTTCACGTCATTGGGCTCGAGCCGGAGCGCGTCGGCATAATAGCCGATCGCCTTGCCCGGCAGCCGCTCCGCCTGGGCGACGCGGCCGAGCTGGATATAGGCGTTGCGATTGCCCGGATCGACGGCGAGCGCGGTTTCCAGCAGGTCGGTCGCCTCCTGGTTCTGGCCGGCGGCGGCGCGGCTCCGGGCCTGATCGACGAGCGCGGCCGAGCGCGGATCGACCTGGTCGTCCGGACGCTGGCCGTTGCCGGCGCTGGCCATGGTGGCCGCGGCGATCCCCAGCGAAAGCACAATCGGGGTAAGGCGCATCAAATACTCCATCTTCCCTGTCGCGTGCCGGTCTAGCATGGCACTTGCCAGCGTGCGACGAAAAAGCCGTCCGTGCCGTCATGGCCCGGGGTGAGCAGTCGCCCGGTGCCGGCGGCACGGCCCGCCTGCATCGGCATCTCCTCCGGCAGCAGGCCTGAACGCGCGGTGAAGGCGGCGGCCTGGTCCCTGCCCTCCTCGGCGAGCAGGGAACAGACGGCGTAGACGAGGATACCGCCCGGCGCCACCAGGGTCCTCCCCAGATCGAGCAAACGGGCCTGGAGCGCGGTGAGCCGGTCGAGCCGCTCCGGATCGAGCCGCCAGCGAGTCTCCGGGTTGCGCCGCCAGGTGCCCGTGCCGGAGCAGGGCGCGTCGACCAGGACGAGATCGGCCTGGCCGGCGAGGTCCGCGAGAGCGCCCGCCTCGCGGCCGGGGTCGAGCAGTCGGCTCTCCGCGATGGTGATGCCGGCCCGCGCGGCGCGCGGGGGCAGGCGCGACAGCCGGGCGCGGTCGCTGTCCGCGGCGATCAGCCGGCCGCGGTCGGCCATCTCCGCCGCGAGGGCGAGCGTCTTGCCGCCGGCGCCGGCGCACAGATCGACGGCGAGCATGTCGGGCCGGGCCGCGCAGGCGAGGCAGATGAGCTGGCTGCCCTCGTCCTGCACCTCGATCGCGCCCGACCGGAAGGCGTCGAGCTGCTCGACCTGGGTGCCCTCGGGGAAGCGCAGGCCGATCGGGCTGTGCGGGGTCGGCTCGGCGGCGAGCGCCGGCGGCGGCCGCAGCCGGTTGATCCGGACGTCGAGCGGCGCGCGCTCGAGCAAGGCGGGCAGTTCTCCGGCGGCCACGAGCGGGTCGAAGCGCGCCAGCAGCCAGGCGGGCGCGATTCCGGTTTCGGCCGGGGTCTCGCCCTCCCCGATCGGCGCCGGGCCGTGGGTGGCGCCGTCGAAGAGCGGCTGCTGGTCCGCCAGTCCCAGCAGGGCGGCGCGGCCGGAGGC
>DATJUQ010000022.1:0-29936 GCA_035502235.1 Allosphingosinicella sp. | reverse complement strand
CCTCGTCGGCAACCTCGGTGCCGACCCCCAGAGCCGCACCACGACCGGCGGAACGGAAGTCGCTACCTTCAGCCTCGGCACCAGCCGCGTGAAGCGCGACAGCGAGGGCAAGACCTTCAAGGACGAGAGCGGGTTCACCGCCAAGGACACCGAATGGCACCGCGTGACCTGCTTCAACGGCCTCGGGCGGGTCATCGCCCAGCACGCCAAGAAGGGCATGCTCGTCTCGGTCCGCGGCCGGCTTCACAACACGAAGTGGACCGATGGCGAAGGCGTCGAACGCTACGGCTACGAGGTGATCGCCGACGACGTGCAGTTCCTCAACCGGCCGCGCCAGGACGCGTCCGGCGATCCGGAAACGGCGGAAGAACCCCTCGAGCCCGAACTCGTCTGAAGCCTGCCACCGAGCCCGGCGGCTTCGGCCGCCGGGTTTTTTTGTGCTCTTGCGGGGGCTGGGAGAGGGGGTCTCGTCTCGAAGAGACCCATTGTGGCGGGTGGCGGAGCGGCTCTCAAGGATGCGCGGTTCCCCCAATTTGCTGCGCAAATCGGCTCCCCCGCGCCCCGCTTCGCGGCGCCTTCGGCGTCCCTGACAGCCGCGCCGCCGCCCGCGTCTGAAGCGCCGTCTTCGATCCTGAAGACGATGAAGGAGACGTGCGATGACGATCATGTCTGCGATTTCGGTCGGTCGGGTTGATGCCTTGCTTGCGGCGTTGAAGGCCGAGCTTGGCGGCGTGCTTGCGGGCCGGGTGCTGGAGTCCGAGGCTTTGGATTTCCTCTGGGAAGCGCGCATTTCGGAGCGCTATCTGGGGCAGTTCCTGGATGACTTTTGCGGGTCGGACGAGCCCGGTGACGAGCTGTCGCGGGTGGTCGTTTTGAGCCTGCTGGATGGACTTTGGCATGTTGCCTTGTGCCTGATCGATGGCGAGGGATGCGCGCGGGAATTGCTCTGGCGGCGGTCGTTCGAGGGGTCTGACGAGGCTCAATTCGAGTTCGTTCGGGCCCGCTAGCGCCTTTTCAATTGCTGTGCGGGAGCGGCGTTTCGGCGTCGCTTCCGCTTTCTTTTTGCTCGCCCGGCAAGCTTTGTGATCGTGAGGTGTCGGGATTGGGTGAGACGTCTTGGAACCGGTTGTGCGTGGGAGACAAAAAGGGAGGTAGGTAGTGCAAGATAAAGCGGATTTCAGCTCGTCGCAGAAATGCCTTTAAGTGATTGTCTGCACATCGTTTTTTAGGGAGATGATCTGTCTCCGCGCTTGGCCGGCGCGGAGACTGGAAGCCTTTGTCGGTTCACGAATCGACGCAGTTCCGGGGTTCGTCAGAGAGACACTTTAGCCGACCGGCTGCCGGGCGCATATCCTCCGGGATGAGCGAGGAAGAGGATAGCTTTGAGCCGCGGCTTGGCCGCATGCGCAGCGGCAAGACCGGCAAGGCCGGGCGCCGTGCGCTGCAGTCGCTGCTGATTGCGCGCATCGCGCGCGGCGGCGGCGATTTCCGGCGGGTCGGACAGGCCGTCTCGCCGCGCGCGTCCGGCCGCTTCAACAGCCGCGGAAGGGGAGCGAGGTCGCCGGCCAGGTTCGCGCACGTGTCCGGCTGGTCGATCGACCCGGCCTCGGGGATGAGCGTCCGGGCCCGGCGGGTGATGGTGAAGGCGCGGGTCGTGAAGCTGACCGGTGCGAAGGCGCAGGGCGCGGCGGCTGCGCATGTGCGCTACCTGCAGCGCGACGGCGTCACGCGCGAAGGCGAGGAGGGCCGGTTCTATTCGACCTTCAGCGACGATGCGGACGGCAAGGCGTTCCTGGCGCGGGGGGAGGGGGACCGGCACCAGTTCCGGTTCATCGTCTCGCCGGAGGATGGGGCGTCCTTCGATACGCTGCGCACCTTCACGCGCGAGCTCATGGCCAGGATGGAGCAGGATCTCGGGACGGCGCTCGAATGGGTGGCGGTCGACCATTTCGACACCGGGCATCCGCATACGCATGTGCTGCTGCGCGGCGTGACCGAGGATGGGAAGTCGCTCAACATCGCGGGTGATTATATCGCGCACGGCATCCGTGGGCGCGGTTCGGAGATCATGACGCGGCTGCTTGGGCCGCAGAGCGAGCTGGAGGTGCGCGAGAGCCTGGCGCGCGAGGTCGATGCCGAGCGACTGACCAAGCTCGATCGCGATCTACTGGCGCGGGCGGACGAGCATGTGGCCGATCTCGGCCAGCCGGCGGCGTGGGACGGTGACGGCTCTTATCAGCAATTGCTTGTCGCGCGGGCGCGGCAGCTGGAACGGATGGAGCTTGCTGAACGTGAGGGTCCGCTAGCCTGGCGGTTGAAGCCGGATCTGGAGAAGACGCTCGCCGACCTTGGCCGGCGGGGCGATATCATCCGCACCATGCATCGCGCGATGACGGAGGCGAAGCTCGATCGCCGCCCCGAATTGTTCGTGATCGACAGGACCGAGGCCGATGCCCGGCCTGTGGTCGGGCGGGTGGTCCAGCGCGGCGCGTCAGACGATTATCATGACCGTCGTTTCCTGGTCATCGACGGCATCGACGGCCGCACCCATTATGTGGAGATCGGCACCAACGCCGAACCGGCGCCCGTCGGCAGTCTGGTCAGTGTCGAACCCGCGCGGCCGGAGCTCAAGCCCGCGGACAAGGTGATCGACTTGGTCGCGCGAGCCAGCGGCGGAATCTACAGCATCGAGCTTCATCGTGCGGCGGACCCGTCCGCCAGCGAGGAGTTTGCGCGCGCGCATGTGCGGCGGCTGGAGGCGCTGCGCCGGGCGGGAGTCGGCGTGGAGCGCGAGGCGGACGGCAGCTGGCGCGTCCCGCGTGACTATCTGGACAAGGCGATGTCGCACGAGCGCGCCGCTGCAAGGGCGGCGCGTGTTCGCATCCAGCTGCTCGCCATGCTGGACCTGGACCAGCAGGCCGTCGCGCAGGCGCCGACCTGGCTCGACCGGCAGATGAGAGCGGAGGCCGCGCTTGAGGTTGCGAACCATGGCTACGGTCGCGAGGTGCGCGACGCCTTGGCGCGCCGGCAGCAATGGCTGGTCGCGGAGGGCTTAGCCGTCGTTCGCGGCGACCAGGTCGAGTTCCGCCCGGACATGGACAAGGTGCTTCGCCGGCGGGAGATCGGCGCGGCGGCCGCGCGGTTGAGCCGGCAGCTTGGGTTGCCGTTCTCGGAGACGGTGCCTGGCGAGCGTGTCGCAGGGATCCTGCGGCGGCGCGTCGATCTGTCGTCGGGCAGCTTCGCGCTCGTCGAGAATTCGCGGGAGTTCACGCTGGTGCCCTGGCGGCCCGTGCTCGAGAACCAGATCGGGCGCGAGGTGTCGGGTGTTGTGCGGGGCTCGGGCGGGATCGACTGGACGCTCGGGCGCCAGCGCTCGGGCCCCGAGATCGGGATGTGAGGGAGGCGCTGACGTCGAAGGAGCATGTGCCGGCGCCGGCGCGCATATTCTGGCAACGGGAGGGTGAAGCTATCGAATGGGCCTCATTGTGGTGGAGCCCGCATCATGAAATCTGAGAAAATCCGGCACCAATTGTTCCTGCCGAAGGCGCTGAGCGACCGCGTCGGGCGCATCGCCGATGGTACCGGTCGGCCGCGTTCGGAAATACTCGTTGAGGCGTTGGAGGCCTTTCTCACCCGCCGCAATCCGGTTGCCAATGAAGAGGCTCTTGCCGCGCGGCTCGTGCGGTTCGAGCGGCATGTTGAGGCGGTGCGCCGGCACCAGGGGCTCCAATGGGAGGTGCTGGCGCGGATGATGCGGCACCAGCTCATGACGGCGGCGGCACTACCCCTCCCTGATGCTGCGATGCAGGCGATGGCGGCGAAGAAGTTCGAGGCGTTCATCGACGAGATCGCGGATCGGCTGGCGGGGAAGGAGGCGCCGCCCGCAGCGGACGACGGGATTGCGAAGGTCAGGAGTTTCCACTGAGCAAAGGTCTGCTCTGCGCGCTTATCGGCCGCTCGGCGCACCGATCGCCAATCTCCGAAGCGGTCGCTCGTTCATTTTCGAAGACTGGCTAGTCCAGAGCTTGCGCGCCCCGGACAGCGGACACCTTAGTCGGCCCCGAACCTCACGACGGATCCGCAGAGACCAAAATTAATAGCAGCAAGGCTGATTTAGAGCGGCCGAACCGCAGATGATAGGCCCTGACCGGCGTCTGAATAACTTCGTTTGGGCAAAAGCACACTATCGACGAAATCCGGACCGTTGGGTTCGATATGCCCCTGCATCTTGTCGAGGGCGATGCGCGGCTCAGTCGGCGAACCGCGCACCTGCCCAGCGGCCCTGCTTAGAACCGATAGCTCGCCGTCATTTGGATGCCATGCGACGTGAAGTTGTCCCGGCTGCGCGAGAAATCCGTGCCGTTGGGGTTCACGATGCGGAACGGGTTGGTCAGCGGCGCGGTGCCCGGGCCGGCGCGGACGACATAGTCGCCGGCATCGACGCTGCGGTAGAGATATTGCAGGCCGACCGAGAAGTTGCTGCCGAGCTTACGCTCGACGCCGCCGCCGAACACATAGCCCCAGCCATGCTCGTTGCCATTGTCGGTGAAGCTGTTCGCGGTGTTGCTCGTCGAGAAGCTGTTGCGGATATTGCCATAAGCGAGACCGCCGGTCGCGTAGAACAGGGTCGGGCCGCTGGCGAAGCCGGCGCGCGCGCGGATCGTCATGACGTCGCGCAGCCGGCGGGTCATTGTATAGCGGGCCGGCGTGGTGCTGAACGCAGAAACGCTGTCGCGCAGGCGGGTGCGGGTATAATCCACCACGCCGCCGATGACGAAGCCGCCACCGGTCTGCACGTCGAAGCCGGCATGGATGCCGCCCTCGATGCCGTTGCGGTCGCCATCGCAGCCGTCGGCCGGCGTCGGGCCGTTCGCGGCCTCGTCGCAGAAGCCCGGCGAGAAGGCGTTGGCCGGCGCGCTGGTGTTGACCGTGTCGCCATAGACGCCGTCGAGATTGGTATCGAACAGGATCGTCTCGTTGCTGCCGCCGGTGCGGAAGCCGTAGCCGAGCTGGCCGCCGACATAGAAGCCGGACCAGTCGTCATTGTCCTGGGCCAGAGCCGGGGTCGCGGCAAAGGCGGCGCCAGCCAGAAGGGCGATGGTGAAAAGGTGCTTCATTCTTGTTCTCCCTGCCTATGATGTTTTGGAGCCCCCGCTCCGTTCATTCCCCCGGAATCCCGGTCAGCCCGGCCGGAAGGCCATCGCCACGCCGTTCATGCAGTAGCGAAGCCCGGTCGGACGCGGTCCGTCGTTGAAGACGTGGCCGAGATGGCCGCCGCAGCGGGCGCAATGCACTTCGGTGCGGTCGGTGCCGAGGCTGCGGTCCGTCCCGGTGCCGATTGCGCCCGGCAAGGGCTGCCAGAAGCTGGGCCAGCCGGTGCCGCTGTCGAACTTCGCCGCCGATGAAAAAAGGTGCTGGCCGCAGCCGGCGCAGGAAAAGGTGCCGCGACGATGTTCGCGGTTGAGCGGGCTGGAGTCGGGCCGCTCGGTGCCCTCGCGGCGCAGCACCGCATAAGCGTCGGCGCTGAGCCGGCGCCGCCATTGCGCGTCGGTCAGCGTGAATGGAAAGCGGCCGCGCGGCTGTGCTCCGGCCACTGTTGTGCCGCCCGCCAGTGCCGCGACCACGCCCGCCGCGCCGGATCCAAGCAATCGCCGCCTGCTGAAAAGATACATATCCGATCCTCGGAAAAGGCAGCCGGCCCGAAGGGAGCCCGAGCCGGCTGCAGGCCCGGCGTCAGGCGCCGGGCAGGGAAACCGCGTTGGTGACGTGGATGACGCCGTTCGACTGCATCACGTCCGCCTGGGTCACGGTGGCGGTGCCGCCGCGCGCGTCGGTCAGCACGATCGAGCGGCCACGCATGCGCGCAGTGATGACGCCGCCCTGCACCGTGGTCAGCCGCGCGGTGCCGCCACCGGCGCGGATCGCGCGCGCCAGATCCGCCGAGGTCATGCGGCCGGCGACGACGTGATAGGTGAGGACGGCCGAGAGCTGGGCGCGATTTTCAGGGCGCAGCAAGGTCTCGACCGTGCCCGCCGGAAGGGCGGCAAAGGCCGCGTTGGTCGGCGCGAAGACGGTGAAGGGACCGGCGCCGGAGAGCGTATCGACCAGCCCGGCGGCCTGGACCGCCGCCACGAGAGTGGTGTGGTCGCGCGAATTGACCGCGTTCTGGACGATATTGCGCGTCGGATACATGGCGGCACCGCCGACCATCACGGTCCGTTGCCGCTGCGCCTGGGCCGGCGCCGTCAGGCTTACGCCCACGGCCATGGTCAGCATGGTGGCGGCCAGGAAAGTCTGTCTGATCGAATTCCGCATCGCTCATTCTCCGTCATCCAGCCCCCATCGCTGTGCCGGAGATACGGAGGCGATCGCCGGGCGGATGCACGGCCACGCAATTTTTTCCAAAGACGCCTAGATGGTGGTGAGTGCGCCGGAGGCGATGACCGGACCCGAGGGCTGCCCGGTGGGCGAGCCGCCAACCGGCTCGACCGAGACCGCCATTGTCGCACGTGTCCGGAAATGCGGCATCATCTCTCTCGGCACGGTCATGCGCCGTGCGGCATCGAGGCGGACCACACCGAGGGACACCGGCGCCTGTCCCTCCGGAATGATCCAGAGCTGGTGATCGTGACCGGCGGGGAACGTGAGATGGTTCGGCACGATCGCGAGGCTTGCGTCGCGCCGGTCGAAGGCCACGGACAAGGAGGTGTTCGCGTCCGTCGCGGTGAGACTGGCCACCAGCATCGGCGCGGCGGCGGGCACTTGCGGTGCCGGCGCGGCCGGAGGCGGTACGCTCCGGGGAATGACGAGGATGAGCGCAAGCGACGCAGCGAGCGCGGTCATCGCCCCGGTCGCGAGGCGCCAGCGGCCGATGCTGCGCCGCAGGACCACGACATTGTCGTCACCGCGCGGCGCCACTGGCAGAGCGGCGAGGATTCTGGCCCGAAGCTCCGGCCCGGGTTCGGCCTCGGCAATGTCCCCGAGCAGCGGCGCGAGCCGCTCCTCCCATCTCGCTACCGCATCGGAAAAGGCCGGATCGCCGGCAGCCAGCCGCCGAGCATCGGCCAGCGCCTCGCCCTCCAGCACGCCAAGCGCATATTCGGCCGCCAGCAGGTCGCGCTCTTCTTCGGGCCGCAGGTCGGTCATCGTTCCAGGCACTCCCGCAGGCGGAGCAGTCCGCGGCGCACCCAGCTCTTCATCGTCGCCAGCGGCACATCCTCGCGCGCGGCCAGTTCCGCATAGGTATAGCCATCGAAGAAGGCAGCCCGGATCGCGCCCGATTGCCGCGTCTCCAATTCCTCGATGCAGCCGGTAAGCCGTGCCCGGTCCTCACCCGCCTCTAGCAGCGCCAGCGCATCGTCCGCAGTGTCGGGCATCGCCAGGGCCGCCTCGATCGGCGCAGTCGCGCAGGGGCGCCCGGCGGCGCGCAGCCTGTCGATCGCCCGGTTTCGGGCAAGCGTCGCCAGCCAGGTCACGGCGCTTGCCCGGGACGCATCGAAGCTCCCCGCCCGTCGCCAGACACTGACATAGACTTCCTGCAACGCATCCTCCGCTTCACCGCGATCGCCCAAGATACGGAGGCACACGCCAAAAAGCTTCGCGGACGTGCGATCATAGACCTCGCCGAGCGCGCCTTCATCGCCGGCACCTATACGCTCCAGCGCATCCACAAGCTGCTGGCGTTCTACTCCGCCATCTTTGGTTCGACCGCGCTCCACGATCCTGACGTGCCACAAGTGAGGAGTGGCGACAACGTGTTGGGTAGCATCAGTGTCGCCGAGCGTAACGACGATCACCGCAGGGCAAACGCGAGACTGCTGGTGCGCCAAATGATGATATTTTCGCCGGAATCCTCTCAAACCTGCCGGACCGCTTCCGGCCAATTCTAGACCTTGAGCTCAGCTAAATCCGAGATCGCATCTGGATGAGGAGTTCTGGACCGGCGCTCTCCGAGGCCGCGCCATTTGCGCTATAGGATCACGCCAGCCTGAGCTAGTAATGCGGCGATACGGCGCGTGATTGAGTCCACCTTCATCTGATCCTGACGGCTCAGCGTCACGGCCATGTGCTCATTGGTCCGGTAACTGTCGATCAGTCGGCTTCTTTCGTTGGCTAAGCTCGCGATCTCCTGGGAAATGGTTGTTTGAGCAGCTGGAGCAATGACGTTCGAACGATGGTTTGTCGGATTGTAGGTCGCCGTCTCGTCCGGCAAGAACAGGATCAGCCTGGCGTTCGCGATCTGCGGGCTCACGTCCACCAGCACGTTTTGACGGTTGCGCCACACTCCGTGATGCTCGGCCTCGAAATAGAGGCGAGGCACGTGCCAGATGGCCCAACCATAAGCGATCGTTCCGCCCGCCCGCTCGATTTTGCGCGCGACATTGTCAAAGCAGGCCGACGGCCTGGCGTCGGCGGACGGCTTGGACCGGATGAAGACCGGGCGGCCGGTTGCAATCGTGCCGCAAAAGGCAAGCAGGGCAGGGGTGATGCTCTTTGGAACCGTGCTCAATGGCCGGGCCTCCGCCAGACTTGATGGCCCTTATGGCCGGGGCGTTGCGAGATCGACGCCGAAAGCAGCGGCGTTGATCGGCCGGAACCCATCTCGCTTGGTCCAGGACATGTGCCCGCCCAGGCGCTCGACGAGCGGATATGCCTCTGTTCTTTCAAGGTTGAGCATCTTCACGGCCTGAGCAGCAACCTTGAGATAGAGAACCGGCAGCGCCTCGATATGCCCGGTCGCCAGGTCGAGGACGTCCGTCAACATGACGACTTCGACTTCATCGACCGGGAGCGCGCTCAGATACTCGAGGGCCACGCGAACCGCGGCGGAGCAGATCGTGTCCCGGTGAAGTTCCTGCCGCTTGCCCGTCGCCAGGTCTTTAATGGATGCCTTGCCCGATTTGAGCAACGAGACCGTCTCCGTCGGCATGTCCTCCAAGTCGAGGCCGTCGACGACGGCCACGATACGCTTGTCGATGAAAAGAGTTTCGACGTCCTCGACAGAGAAGGGCAGGTCCCCAAGTGAACTATGCGCCTCGAGCGCCGCGGCGAGCGCATCGGGATCGCGCTCGACCAGGCGCTGCGCCGCCTCGATCTCGGCGTTGCGTATGCGAGCGGCTTCAATCGCCCGGTCATGATCTGCGTCGTCCTGCCAGCGGGCAGCGTCGATGTCGTCCGACAGGCGGAGCCTGACCTTTGCTTCCCGTCGGAGCAGCCGGGTCATCAAGCCCGGACTATAATCGGCGAGGCGGGCCGCTGCGGCAGTCTCGGCATGGTTCTGGCGTTCGGGTTCAGGCACCGCCGGCGAGGTCGCCGTTGTCAGCCAGTCGCGCCGGTTGAGCCGCACCCGGTGCGCGCCGGTGAGGGCCTCGATGACCGCCTCATATTCTGCGGCGGCGCGCGCCGCCGCGTTGAGCTGGGCCTGGCGGTCCATGGCCTGTTGCCTCACGATACGCTGCCGCTCGGCCTGCTTGGCCGCGCGGTCCATCGCCCGCATCGTGCGGCCCACGCCGCGCACAAACTGTCTCGACGTTACCATGGCCCCCGCCTTTCCTCCTCAACGGGCCCAGTCGGCCGCGCTGCATCCCGCAAGAATACTCCTCCGCCTCGCACGATCAGCGCAAAGTGCGGGTCTTCGGCGATGCGATCTCGCCCGCATGCCGGCCGCTGGCAACTTCGATGCGCCTGAGGGGTGTGGCACCCACTGGCAGTGATTTCTCGATGACCAGCGCGTCACCATTGTTCGCGAGACCCTGTTGAAGGGCGGCGACATCGCCGCACCAGATCGTCTCGGCATCCCGGTCGCGGGACACGTCCGGACCCTGGCCGCCGGCGTCGAACGCCACCGGGCGCATCTGCATGCGTGCTCCGGCGGCATTGATCTCGACACCATAGTCCGGCCGTGCCGCGCTGCGCAGGACGAGCCTTCCCTCTTGAGCCAACGAGGTCTGCATGCCCTCGGTCACCTCATAGCCGAGGGCAGTCAGTCCCTCTAGCACCGCTGCGCGCCGAGCCGCGGCGGGACTGCACTCCCGATGAGCATCCAGTTCCGCGCGCGCCTGCGCTATTCGCTTCTCGATCGTCATGGCGTCGAGCCTGTCCGTTCCCTCCCGCAATGCGGCCGTCGCGAGGCCTGCCGCATCCAGTTCCGCGAGAAGCAGGCGAAGGTCCGCGGCCGCGTCAGCGCGGCGCCGTGCCTCGGTGAGCGCCCGCCCGGTTTCGACCTCGAGGCCATCGAGCAGCAGACCTCGCCGCGCATTGTCGGCGATAGCCGCTTCATCAAGCCTCGCCCGCCAGGCGCGAACGGCTTCCTCGGCCGAAATCTGCTCAAGCTGCGCGATCCTGAGTTCAATCCGATCGATAGCGGGATCCGAAGCGGCCGGCTGCGCGGCCAGCCAGGACGCGTAGCCCCGTCCCTCTTCCCCTTCGCGCAGACGTCCGGCGAGCTCCGCCGATGCCGAGTACGTATCCGCACTCTTCGAGAGGATCTGAAATCCTTCTGCGAGCGCGGCCGCATCGCCTTGCTCCAGTCTCTTCGCCAGGTCGGGATCGAATTCGGCGCCCCGCTCGCGCAGGTTGCGCAACAATGCGGTCGCGGCCTCGCGCTCGCGCCGTCCACGTGACCGGGCCGCAGCCTGTCGCGAGGCGACCTGCGCGAGCCGGTGCTGCAGATCGTCGCGCAGAAAGGCCTCCTCGACCGGCGCCTGTTTTTGCAGGTCCATGAACCGGTCCGACGCGATGAGGGAGGCGAGCGCATTGCCACGCGCGGTCGCCGCTTCGACCGCGTCCTCGTCGACGCATTCGTTTCGCTTTCCGACCGCTATCCACTCCGCCAGCGCCGCGTCGACCCGGGCGAGCAAGCCCTGGCATGTCTCGATAATCTCTTCGCGCGTGACGATCCGGACGACTTTCGGCCCGCTCATTGCCTGGTACCCATGGCGTCGATCACCGCCTTTTGCAGTCGCTGCCGCTCAAGCTCGGGGTCATGATACCAGCGGTGGGAGGACACGCGGTGGATGACCGGGATGGACCGCTTCAGCACAGACGGCCGCCACATTTCGCGGGCGCGGGCGGTCTCCAGCAGCCGGTGCCGCGGCGAGTCGCATTCGATGCCGATCCCGTAGAGGCCGGTGCGCGGATCCTCGATCGCGAAGTCGAGCCCAAATGCGCCATGGTCATGTGCGGGCGCGGGCTCCCAACCGAGGGCGCGAAGCTCGGCAGCGATGGCTGCCTCCAGACCGTCCTCGATATCCCGTTCCGGCTCGGCGGGACGTCGCTGCTCCGGCGTGAGCCGGGTCAGCAGCGACGCGGCGGCATCCAGATCGCCTTCGGACAAAGTGCGAGCATATTCGAAATAGGCCTGCAGGAAATCGCGCGGGCTGACCGCCTGGCGCCGCGTCGTCAGCATGTCCGAGATAAGCGGGATTGGCATGGAGGTGATCAGGATCACCTTCCTCCTGGCGCGGGTGACCGCGACGTTCAGTCGCCGTTCGCCGCCGGTCTGGCCGAGCACACCAAAATTGCGCCGGAAGGTGCCCTGGGCGTTGCGGCCGAAGGTCGAGGAGAAGATGATCACGTCTCGCTCGTCGCCCTGCACATTCTCCACATTCTTGACGAAGAAGCCCATATCCTCGCCGCCTTCGACCCGCTCGCGCTCGCGCGTAAGCGCAGCCCGGAAGGCGGGGTCGCGCTCCGCGACCCGCTCGAGGACCTCGTCGATCAGATCCGCCTGCTTGCGGTTGAACGTGACCACGCCGACCGTCGGCGGCACAGCGCCGCCTTGGCGCCATATTTCGGCGAGGACGACCGCGACCCGTTCCGCCTCGGTCGGGTTGGTCTGGTCCTCGTAAATCCCGTCGACGCGGATCATCTCGATCGGCCGCTGGCGACGGATCTCGTCCGCGGGATGACGGGCGGGGACGCTCAATCGATTGGCGTAGAAGGACGCATTGGAAAACTGGATGAGCTCTCGATAGGCGGAGCGATAGTGGATCTGCAGGGTGGTCGGCGGCAGCACAACCTTGGCGAGCTGGAGCAAGTCGGGACAGTCCTTGATCTCGCGCCGGTTCCAGGCCTGCACCGCCTCTTCGCGCTCCTCCTCATCCATATTCTCGTTGGCGTCCTCTCCCTCGTAGAGTTCCGCCTCGTCATTCTCGACACGGCTTGAGAAGAATGCGCTCGGCGGCATCTGCTTCTCGTCGCCGCTCACGATCATCGTGCGGCTGCGGTAAAGGGTCGGGAGCGCATATTCGACCGGCATCTGCGATGCCTCGTCGAAGATCACAGTGTCGAACAGCGCCTTGCGGAGCGGAAGCAGCCTGCTTGCCACATCGGGATTGACGAGCCAGACCGGCCGCAACCGCATGAGGCCCAGATCGGCGCCGAGATCCACGAATTCGCGAAGCCTTTTGGCGCGCGGGCCTGAGAACCGCGTCAGATCCTCCCATTCCCGCATTGGACGCAGCTGCGACGCGTCGAGGCCATCCACCAGCAAACGCCGGTTGAGCGACCGCATGTCCCGGTCGGCCACGGCGAGCGAGGCCGCCTTCGCCTCGAGTTCGCCGGCCTCCAAAAGCAAGAGGCTGTCTGCAGCTTCTAGCCGCAGCTTCCACGCAAGCCGACCTTCGGTAGCGATGACGCGCCTCACGGTCGCCTCAAGCTCCCGCTCGCTCAGGATCGCCAACCGGTCCCGGATTCGCGCCAGCTCGGCGAACACCGACATGACCGCATCGCCGAGTTGGGGCACGCGCGCCCGGAACCGCTGATATGCCGAAATGACGGGTGCCTCGGCGAGGAGGGGTTCCAGCGCCGCCATGGTCGACGCGTCACGGCCGATTGCTTCGCTCCGGGCCGCGCACCAGGCATCCTCGAGCCAGGGTGTCAGCCGGACAAGAGCCGCCAGCGACGCGGTTCTGGCCGCGTGCCGGGCCAGTCCCTGGTCGATCCCCTCGATCATGTCCTCGACCGCTTCGCGCGTTGCAGCCCTCGCCATGGCGAAGGCCGTCGAACGCTCGGGATAGGCCTCCAGCCGCGCGACCAGCGCCTCGGCGGCGCCCAGGCGCGCGTGCAAGGCCCGCGCCGCACTGACCAGATCAGGGATGCGCAGCGGCCCCAGCGCCGCCGCCGGTTCGCCGGCATCCACGAAGGCCGTCATCACCCGCTCGCGCACCGGGCGGAGGTCGCGCTCACGGTGCAGGGCTGCGCCGAACCCACGCGCGTCGGACAAACCTTCCCGCGCGAGGAACCTGCCGCGCCGCCACGACGCAAGCCAGCGGAGGGGCGAAAGACGCTGCAGGAAGTTCGGCGCGCTCAGCAGCCTGTCGGAAATGGCGGTCCAGTCTGCGAGCGCCTCGTCCTCGAGAAGACGGGCGACTTCCGCCGCGTCGGCCGGCGCATCGTCGGCCGGCAATGCGAGAAGCTCTCCCGTCGCGCCGGAAAGGCTCATCTGTAGCGGTGTTGTGCCAGGCTCGCGCTCGGATGCTCCGGCGAGAGGCTCCAGCCAGCGCGCCAGGACTTCGCGTCCAGCCGCGTCGACCTCGCGCAATATGCCGCCATGGGCCGCGGCCCATGCCCGATAGGGTTCCGGCTCATCGATCGCGACCGCGTCGGGCGTGCGCTCATTGACGAGAAGGCGTTCCCCTTCGAGCCTTGCGAAGGCGTCCAGGTCTGTCAGGAATGTCTCTACCGTTCCTTCGTCGGTCCCGAAGGCGCGGGTGTCGGCAAGGGCACTGCCCTCATAACGTGCAGGCAGCCAGAGCCGCGCGATCGGCGCGCACGCATCCTCGAGCGTCGCGAGCGCACCGGGATCGAGTGCGGCGAGCAGGTGCCGCAAAGACGGCAGAGGGGGCGTTTCGCCCTGATTTGCGAGGCCGATCAGATCGCCAAGGATCAGGCGATAGGAAAGCCCGGTCTGAGGATCTACGGCGTGGAGTGCACGGTGCTGCCCGTCGAGATCGCTTTCGAGCGCCTCGATTCGTGCCGCCGCCTGCTGACGCTGTTGCCGCCAGCCGGTTGCGCCATAGGGGCGCTGGAACAGCATCTCCAACTGATCGCGGATCGACTGGATGACCGTCCTCCGGTCCTTGTTCACGTCGTTGACCATCACGATCCGCTCGCCGAGCCCTGCCGCCTCGAGCCTTTTGTAGACCACCTCGAGCGCGGCCTGTTTCTGGCAGACGACCAGCAGGCTGCGGCCGGTGCCGATCGCGTCGGCGACCATGTTGACGATAGTCTGGCTCTTGCCGGTCCCGGGCGGGCCCTCGACGAGCAGGCCCCGGCCGGCCCGTGCCTCAAGCACGGCGGCCTCCTGCGAGGGATCGCTGTCCGCCGTGAAATAGCGCTCCAGCTCCCGCGTGTTCACTGGCTCCGCACGCTCGACCTCATCGCCCACGCGAAAGGCGGTCTCGAGGCTGGATCCGGTCGGCGGCGCCGACTTGAGTTGCCGCAGATCCTCCATCACTGCCTGTCCAAGGAAGGCCAGGTGGAAGAGTGCAGCGGCGCAGTGGACACGATCCTCGCCGGCCACGATCCGCAGGTCCTTGGAGGGAAGTGGGCCGAGCACCCGGCTGTCGACCGCGGCGAGCTCGCGGAAGGCCTCGACGACTTCGGCCGCATTGACTGTTGATCGTCCCAGGATCTCGTTCGCGGCCTCCTGCCAGCGGGCCGCCGCCTCTATCCCGAGCAAGGCTTCAAAGGCTGGATTGAGCCGGACTTCCTCCCGTCCGCGATCGAATCCAAGGGTGACCCGTCCCCGCGAACCGGTCTCCGGGTGGAGCTTGACCGGCCACAGCAGGATCGGCGCGATCCGCGGCCGGACGCTGGCGCGGGCCTCCTGCATCAAGAGAAACGGAAAGCCCAAATACAGCCCGTCTATGCCCGTGTCGCGGCGATAGAGCGTGGCATGGGAATGGAGGGTGCGGACCCGCCGCTCGATGCGCGGGTCGGTTGTCAGCGCCGCAGGATCAATTTCGATCGTCTGTTCATTGCGGAGCAGCAAATGTTCGAGCAATGCGGCAGCCGGCCGCCGAGCGCTGTCCAGTTCCGTCAGATCGATCCTGGCGGTCGTCTTGCCGATCACCATGCGTGTGAGCGGTCCTCGCATGATAGAGGCGGTGATCCGCCTGGCGTAGAAATCGAGCAAGGTGGCGACATAGGTTTGCCGTGCGGGCTGCTGCCAGTCCTCTACGGGGACCGCCAGGAGCGCCAGGGCTCGGGGGAGGGGCAGCCGGCGCTCGAGCCTGAACTGGTCCGCCCATTCGTCGATCCGGTCCCGGCCGCAACGGGCGAACCCCTCAAGCCGCGCTTCGATCTCCCCGTTCAGCTCGCGGCGAGGCCGGCCAAGGCGCGTCAGCGCCGCGTCGCGGTCGAAAGATTCGAGGCCCGCGCGGCCTGCGGCGGTCGCCGCCTCGTCGACGATCGCGTCGGCCGCGCGGAACTGCACTGCCGCCGCGCCAAGGAGCAGGATAAGATCCTCCTCCTCGGTAATTCTTCGTTCGACGATCGCGAGCAGCCCCGGATGGTCCGTATCGGGCAGTATCCGCCGGCGCTCCTCCCAGACCGCGGCGAGCCGCGTGCGGGACGTTGACAGCGTTGCCGCGCGCAGCTGAGCCTCGTCGAGCTCCACATCGAGCTGCCGCGCCCGTTCGCGCACCCGCAATTCGCGTCGTTTCAGCCGGGCAAGCCACAATTCGTCATCATCCTGTTCAAGACGGTCCGGGATCGGCCCGGTAATCAAGGCATAGCCCTCGTCCGGATGATCCAGCAGCCAGCCCGGCGTGACGATCTCTCCACGAACGACGAGCGGGATCGAGGGGTTGAGCGCCTTCAGCGCAAGCGCCAGCCGGAAGTCGTCGCTCACCTCGTCGAGCGCGGCGATCGAGCGTATTTCCGCGCGAAGCTCCGGATGATGCTTTGCTTCCTCCATCCAGGTGGCAAGCTCTCCGCGGATCAGCAACCCGCGCGCCTCATCCCAGTTCGGGGCTTGCGCCGCCGCCAATGCGAATCGTTCCGTACTGGCGAGACGCTGACCGCCGAGCAGGATTGGGCGGCGGCCGGCCGTTTCATCCCCATGTCGCGCCGAGGCCGGCGCCTCGGGGATGTCCCCGCTGAGCCAGCGTTCGACCTCCGGCCAGCCCCAGCGCTGGCGCCTGTCGAGGGACAGCAAGCCCCTCAGCAGCGCGTCCGTCTCCGGGGCGAGATCCTCCGGGATTGGCGCGCCATTGGTGAGCACGCTGATCAGGAACGATTGGTCGTCGGCGCTCGCGAAACAGGCGCCGCGAGTGACCTGCTCGAGGAGGAGCATGCCCAGGCCCCACCAGTCGCTGGCCGCCGCCACGCCGCCGGCGACGGCTTCGGGCGCCGTATAGCGCGTGATCTCAAGCGGCGAGACGACATCGAGATCATAATCGGAAAGCCGCGCGGATCCGAAACCAGTCACGACGAGGTCGAGCGGATCGCGCGCGCGCACCATGATCGCGCCGGGTTTAAGGTCTCGGTGCCGCAGCCCGCACTCACTGAAAACCGCGAGCGCGCCGCCGACCTCGCGCAATGTCGCCGACAACGTCTCCAGGTCGTCGGGCAGCAGGCCGAGATCGGCCAGAGTGCCGCCGCGCAGATCCTCGGACACTTCATAAGCGCGATGTTCCCAATGGCCCGTCTCGAAGATCTCCGGAACATGATCGCGGTCGAGCGCGCGCAGCGCCTCATAGACTTCCGGATCGGGTTCGCTGCCATCGGCATATAAGGTCAGGACTGCTTCCCGACCGTCACTGTTCCGAACCGTTTCATACCGCTCGCCCACGACGCTGGTGGTGGGAAGCCGGCGCAACAGGCGCCAACCTGCAACGATCGTTTCGACTTCTGCGGCTTGCGGCGCGGCTGGGCCGGCACCCGCGTCGGCGGCCGGCACCTCCTGGCCTTCACCTGGAGGGGCGGCAATGTCGCCGCCACAGGTCGCGCAGATCAGGTCGCCTTCCTCCAGTGCGTGGCCGTTCACGCAGAGCGCAGCAGCCGCATCGGCGGGTTCGGGGGCGGCGCCGGCGGTCGGGCGCCATCCCTCGGGCCGGATCGGCACCGTCGAGAGCGGCCAGTCACACAGCCTTCCGTCAATCTCGCCCTCGCAGAACATTTCGTCCGGTGCGCGCTCGGTTCCGCAATTGGGGCATAATTTGATCATGCCGCGACCGGCCCTTGGTCCGCAGAAGTTGACGCGCGATGACCCGCGGCGGCGAGCGCGCGACGCAGCCTGCCGATATCGCCGCGTGACGGTATGCCGGCGATCCAGGCGTCCCCGGCCTCGTCGAACATGACGTCGAGCCTTCGGTCCGCAGGAAGTGCAGGCCGATCGAACTCCAGCAGTTCCCGGCCGAGCGCGGTGAGGACATGCAATTGCTGATTGTCGCTCCCCCTCAGCGCCAGAGTCTGCGGAAGTTCCGAACGGTAGGGACCGGCGATTATCGCATCGACGAGACCGGTATTGCGCCGCAGCCAAGGCTTGACTGAAGCGAGTTCCTTGCCGGTAAAGATGAGGATGGACCGATCCGAGATTCCGCGCCAATGGCGCAATAGCAGCGCGAGCGCATCGGGCTGCTCGAATGGCTCGCCCCCCGAGATGGTCAGGCCCCCAGCCTCCGCGGCATGTGCGTCGAGCAGATCGATGATCTCTGCCGGATCCACTTCGCCAATGCCATGCTGCCAGGTGTCGACGGAGATGCAGCCCGGGCAGCGGATCGAGCAGCCCTGGAACCACAGGCCGAGCCGCCGTCCCGGACCGAGCGCGGTGACCGGAAAATGGACCCTGGACAGGAAGACCTTCACGCACTCTTCCCCAGAACAAGCGTGGTCACCGCGCCAGCGTCAATCGCCGTGACCATGGCCGGCCCTTCCGCATTCCGGTCGAACAGTGCCCGCGCCAGGGGGTTGATGAGATGTGCCTCGATCAAGTTGCGGATACCGCGCCCACCGTTGGACAAATCGGCGGTGCACAAATGGCGCAAGGTCTCGCGCGCCTCGGGCGCGAGCGACACGAGCTGGCCCGCTGCCGCGGCGTCGGCGAGGACCGCGTCGACCATCGATGTGAAGATCTGCTCGGCGACGGCGGGTCGAATGAAGTCGAAGACGATCACATTCTCGCCAAACCGGTTGAGGATCTCCGGGCGATTGAGCACCAGCTTGAAATGGTTCGCGATCTCCGCCCGCACGCGAGAGCGCACCTCCTCAAACGATTGCTCCGGAGTCACGTTGGCAACCCGACCGCCGTCAGGCGCGGTCGAATAGATACCGAGGTTTGAGGTGAAGACGATCAATGCTTCCGAAAAATAGACCCGATCCCCTCGGCCAGAGGTCAGTACACCGTCGTCGAGAATTTGCAGGAACTTGTCGAGGATCCTTGGGTGGGCCTTTTCGATCTCATCGAACAGGACGACGCTGAACGGTCGTTCTCGCACCGCATTCGTGAGCTCACCGCCCACATCATATCCGACGTATCCCGGGGGCGCGCCGATCAGACGCTGGTCGGCATGCTCCGCGCTGAACTCGGACATGTCGAATCGAATATAGGCGCTCTCGTCGCCGAACAGCAGCTCGGTGATTGTCTTGGCGAGCTCGGTCTTGCCGACGCCGGTGGGTCCGGCCAGAAACGCGATGCCGCGGGGACGACCTCCTCTCCGGCCCCCGCCTATGCCGGTCGCCGCGCGCTTGACGATGTCGAGCATGTGAACAATCGCATGGTCTTGACCGATAACTCGCCGAGCGATGATTGCTGGGCCATCCTGAATGCGCTCGCGTTCGATTTTGCGCCACGCATTCTCCGTCACACCGACCTTGTAGCGGCGCACGGCCTCGCCGATGCTTGTCACCTCCACACCTTCGTTTCGGGCGAGCTGTGCGACGGCGTTGAGATCGACGAGAAGCAGTCCCTCGGTTGAGTCGACCAGATCGTCCTCGGCCTCTTTGATAACCTCCGGCGAAGCGGCGCGGGCGCCAGGCAGGGCCCTGACGAGTGACGGCGCGATCGCTCGGCGCGCTGCACGGTCGGGCGGTGCGACTGGAATGTATCTGAGTCTCGGATTGTTGATCGTGAACCAATCGGGAAGATCGCCTTCCTTTTCGGCGATCCAGATCACGCAGTTGAACCGAGGAGATCGGTCCGGCCCGACAGGTCGCGCCTCGGCGGTCTGACTAAGGACCAGTGCGCGCGTGAACAGGGATTGTTCGGGCGGTGACATGGCGTCGCTGCGAATGATGAAGCGCGACGCAAAGTCTGCCACCAAGGCGACCGGCGGTCCGTCCAGTGCAACGAGCCGTTCCAGCGTTGCACCAAAAAGGTCGATCGATGCCGCCGCGCGTCCGCCTGACGGAGTCAATCCCAGCCGGGTGAGCAAAGTGTCGGGGTCACCCACATTGCCGTCGGGCCCAGCCAAGACCGAAAATCCCCGCAGCGGATCGTAAAGAACCGATTCCGAATAACCTGCTTCCGCTAGGGTGCTGGCCAGAACGTCGGTTAGAGATGCGGCCACGATCCTGTCACCTGCGGCCCGTAGATGAAGGTCACGGACATTGCCGGTGAGCATGAATTGCGACTTCAGGGGCAAGAAGCGCGTGAGATCGCGTACCCAGCGTGGCCGATGATCAACGCTTGCCACAATAATCCTTCCCCCGATGCACGCCTGGCCGTCGTCGATGCACATGCCCAAGCCAGACTATCGGTCTAAGCAAGCGGGTCAATCCGATAGAGGTCACCCGACGAGGCGTGCATTTCAGGATGCGTTTCAACCCCCGGTTACTCGAAGGCAAGGCTGCGGCTTCGCAGCCGCTAAATACCGTAACGCCGATTGCCATCGCTTGTAATACAATAGCGACCACCTCTGGGCTCTATGCAGAGGAGACCGGAACCACAAGCGCACCCCTTAAGCGGTACGTCAGCTTGAGACGTCGAGCGTAGGGCGCTGGCAATGCCTAGAGACGCGGCCGTCCGGCAGCGGGTCAGGCGAGGTCACCAAAGCCCACCGGATTGTTACCTATGCGTGTCCTGGCGCCTAGCTAGGTGACGAAAAAATGGCGGAAAACTGGCGCGCCCGACAGGATTCGAACCTGTGACCCCAAGCTTAGAAGGCTCGTGCTCTATCCAACTGAGCTACGGGCGCCCGCGGCTCCGATAGCGCGCTTTGGTGAAGATGACTATCTGGGGGCGTGGAAGGAGAGCGGATGGCGCGCGCCCGGGAACGCAATCTCACCGACGGCGAGATCGCCTTGTGCCGGACGATATTCGGGGAGGCGGTGGCCTGGGATATCGTCACGCTGCATGACGGGCCCGGCCTGAACCCGATCGCGCGGATCGCCCTTGGCCGCGGTCATCTCGGGATCACGCTCGGCCGTCGCATCTATTTCCGCGAGCCGCCGCCCGCCGACTTCGGCGCGGCGGACGAGGCGGCGAAGGTCCTGTTCGTCCATGAGATGACCCATGTCTGGCAATATCGGCGGCTGGGGATGCTGCGATTCCTGCTGCGCTATGCCGACGAATTTTTCGCCCATGGCGCCAGCAGCGCCCGGCTCTACGCCTTCGTGCCCGGCCGGACCCGCTTCGCCGCGGCGACGCTCGAGGCGCAGGCGGAGATTGTCGGCGACTATAGCCGCGCGCTCTGGAAGGAGGCTGGACCTGATCCCGCTCTTGCCTTCAATATGGCGGGGAGCGGTCTCTACGGCGGACTTTAGGGGGAGCGGCGATGGCGGGGGAGGTGAAGAGCGTTGAGGCGGGCGCGCTGGCCGGGCGGCCGTTGCGCTCCTTCGATTTCGTGATGGCGGCCTTCGTCACCATCCTTCTGCTCTCCAACGTGATCGGCGCGGGCAAGATCGCCGCCATCACCTTGCCGAGCGGCGCGGAATGGGCGTTCGGTGCGGGCATCCTCTTCTTCCCCCTGTCCTACGTGATCGGTGACGTGCTGACCGAGGTTTATGGCTATGCCCGGGCCCGCCGCTGCATCTGGGCGGGCTTTTGCGGCCTGATCTTCATGGCGGTGATGTCGATGGTGGTGGTGGCGCTGCCGCCGGCGAGCGCCTGGCACGGGCAGGAAGCCTATCAACAGATTTTCGGCCAGGTCCCGCAGATCGTCGCCGCCTCGATCATCGCCTTCTGGGCCGGCGAGTTCGTCAATTCCTATGTTCTCGCGCGGATGAAGGTCTGGACGAAGGGCCGGCATCTCTGGAGCCGCACGATCGGCTCCACCGTGGCCGGGCAGGGGGTGGACAGCCTGCTCTTCTATCCGATCGCCTTCGTCGGGGTGATGGACGCCGAGACCATCCTCTGGCTCGGCCTCACCCAATGGGGACTGAAGGTGGCGTGGGAAGTGATCCTGACGCCGGTCACCTATGCGGTGGTCGGCTGGCTGAAACGGCGGGAGGGGGTGGACGTCTATGACGAGGGAACGGATTTCACGCCCTTCCGGGCCAGGGTTTAGCCGCCGGGCGGTCCTGGCCGGCGGCGCCGCGGCTCTGGTCGCGGGCGGGACGAGGGGGCAGGCGACCGCGCCCGCCTTCGTCACCCGCGACGGCACCGCCTTCCGCCTCGGCGGGAAGCGCTACACCTATGCCGGCGCGAACCTCTGGTATGCGCCCTGGCTCGGCGCCGATGCGCCTTATGGCGACCGCGCCCGGCTCGGCCGCGAACTCGACCGGCTGGCCGCGCTCGGGATCGACAATGTGCGGGTGGCCGCCTCGGCCGAGAATTCGCCGCTGCGCAATTCGGTGAAGCCGGCCTTCCGCGGTCCGGGCGCCGCGTACGACGAGACCCTGCTCGGCGGTCTCGATCATGTCCTGACCGAACTCGCCCGGCGGGACATGCGCGCGGTGCTCTACCTGACCAATTTCTGGGAATGGTCGGGCGGAATGATGACCTATCTCCTGTGGACCAATGGCGGCCGCTATCTGAACATGAACGACCCGGCTTTTCCCTGGCCGGCCTTCGCCGACTTCAACGCGGGTTTCTACCGCAGCGCCGCCGCCACGGCGCTCTACCGCGATTACGTGCGGGCCGTGGTCGGGCGGACCAATCGCGTCACGGGCCGGCCCTATCGCGACGATCCGGCGATCATGGCCTGGCAGCTCGCCAACGAGCCGCGCCCGGCGGGCAGCGAGGCGGTCGGCCGGCCGAACCTGCCGGCCTTCTACGCCTGGATCCGGGATACGGCGCGGCTGATCAAGGCGCTCGACCCGAACCATCTCGTCTCCACCGGCAGCGAGGGCCTGAAGGGCTGTCTGGAGAGCGAGGAGATCGTGCTCGCCAGCCACGCCTTCCCCGAGATCGACTATCTCACCGCCCATATCTGGCCGCAAAACTGGTCCTGGGTGGACGGTAACGATCTGCCCGGGACCTGGCCGCGCGGAGAGGGTCTGGTGCGCGACTATGTCGCCCGGCACCTGGCCATGGCGAGCCGGCTCGGCAAGCCGCTGGTGATCGAGGAGTTCGGCTTCCCGCGCGATGGCGTCCGCTACGATCCGGGCACGCCGACCCTCTATCGCGACCGTTACTACCGGCTGATCTACGATGCGGCGCTGGCGGACGCGCAGGCGGGCGGTCCGGCGGCGGGCACCAATTTCTGGGCGTGGAACGGCGAGGGCCGCGCGGCTCATGCCGATCATCGCTTCCGCGCCGGCGACACGGCCTGGCTCGGCGACCCGCCGCACGAGCCGCAGGGCTGGTACGGCCTGTTCGACGGCGACGCGAGCACGCTCGCCATCGTCCGCGACCATGCGGCGGCGATGCGCGCGCTGCGGTCCTAGCGCTTCCCGGCCCTCGCCCCGCTCAGGGTCGCGAAGGCGGTGACGGCGGAGAGCAGGGCCAGGACCGCGCCGACCAGAGCGGCATCGTGCAGCGCCGCGACCAGGGCGTCGCCCTGCTGGGAGAGCACCGCGCCGAGCAAGGCGGTGACGATCAGGCCGCCGGCGCGGGAGACCGCGCTGTTCAGGCCCGAGGCGGTGCCGACATGATGCTCGTCGACCGCGCCCAGCACGGCGGTGGTGAGCGGGGCCACCGCGATCGCCATGCCGAGCGAGACGGCGAGGATCGCGGGCAGGACGGTGGTCAGATAGTCGCCGCCCGCCTCGATCCGAATGCCCAGCACATAGCCGGCCGCGACGATCAGCGGCCCGATGGTCAGCGGCCAGCGCGGCCCGATCCGCGCCGCCAGCTTGCCCATCAGGGGTGAACCCAGAGCGACGATGATCGGGAAGGGGAGGACAGCGAGCCCCGCCATGGTGGCCGGATAGTCCAGCGCCTCGATCAGCGTATAGGGCAGGAGCAGCATCAGTCCGCCCAACGCGCCATAGAGCGCGAAGGTGAAGAAGGTGAGGCCCACGAACGCCTTCGAGCCGAACAGGCCGAGCGGCACCATCGCCTTGTTGCCGCGCCGCGCTTCCACCCAGAAGAAGGCGGCCAGGATGAGCGCGCCCGCGGCCATGGTCGTCCCGGCGCCGGTCCCGACCTGGTCGGTCGAGGACCAGGCGGTCAGCCCGAAGGTCAGCGCGCCGAGCCCCAGGGTGGCGAGCGTGGCGCCGAGCCAGTCGGGGGGCGGCCGTTGCTCATTCTGGCTTTCGGGCACGTAGCGCCAGCCGAGCGCGATCGCGCCCAATGCGAAGGGGATGTTGAGCAGGAAGATGAAGCGCCAGCCGGGCCCGTCCACCAGCCAGCCGCCGAGCAGGGGCGCGACCGCTCCGGCGATGGCGCCGGCCGCCGCCCAGGTGCCCACCGCCCGGCCGCGTTTCTCACCCGAGAAGGCGGCGCTCAGGGTCGCCAGGCTGTTGGGCAGCAGCATCGCCGCGCCCACGCCCTGCAGCGCGCGGGCGCCCAGGAAGACCTCCAGGCTCGGCGCGAGCGCGCAGAGGATGGAGGCAAGCCCGAACAAGGCGATGCCGAGCTGCATGATCCGCCGCCGCCCGTACAGGTCTCCCGCCGCGCCCCCGAGCAGCAGCAGCGCCGAGAGCGGCAGGGTGAAGGCGTTCATCACCCACTGCACCTCGGCGGTGCGCGCGTCGAAGCTCTGCCCGATCGAAGGCAAAGCCACGTTCAGCACCGAGCCGTCGATGAAGGACAGGCTGGAGGCAAGGATGCAGGTGGTGAGGACGAGCGCGGGATGTTTCGCCTCGCCGCTCCTGGTCGCGAGGCCGTGCCGCTCGGCGAACCAATGGGCGAAGGGGAAACTCAGGCGGGCTCTCCTGAGAGCCAGCCGCGCGGGTTCCGGCCGTAGCGATTGGCGTCCACGTCATCGTCCCAGAGGAGAAGGGCCCAGAGCGCCAGGAGGCAAAGCAGGGCCGGCACCATCATCCACCACGGGAGATCCAGCGAAATGCTGCGCGTGAACGGGCGCGGGCGGGCGGTCAGCTCCCAGATCACGGCCAAAGCCGCCGGCGTTGCGACGAGCAGCCACCAGCCGCTCCGGCCCCAGTCGTGCAGCCGCCGGACAAACAGGGCGAGAGTCGGCAGGAGGAAGATGGCGACCAGACCTGCGTCCAGCCAAGGCCGCCAGGCGTCCTGCCCGAGCCATTTCGCGAGAGCGCCCACCGCAACGGCGACGAGGCCCGTCAGCACGTGGAAGGCCAGCAATTCCGTGCGGGTGGAGCGGCCGCCAAACTCGGCATAACGCTTCAGGGGAAGCACCGAGGCGGCGACCGCGTTCATCGTCCTACAGGATTTCGAACAGCCCCGCCGCGCCCATGCCGCCGCCGACGCACATCGTGACGACGACATATCTGGCGCCGCGCCTTTTGCCCTCGATCAGCGCATGGCCGGTCAGGCGGGCGCCCGACATGCCGTAGGGATGGCCGATCGAGATCGCGCCGCCGTTGACGTTGAGCCTGTCATTGGGGATGCCGAGCTTGTCGCGGCAGTAGATGACCTGGACCGCGAAGGCCTCGTTCAGCTCCCAGAGGCCGATATCGTCCATGGAGAGGCCGAACCGGTCGAGCAGTTTCGGCACCGCGAAGACCGGGCCGATGCCCATCTCGTCGGGCTCGGTGCCGGCCACGGCCATGCCGACATAGCGGCCGAGCGGGGTGAGGCCGCGCTCGGCGGCGAGCCCGGCTTCCATGACGACGCAGGCCGAGGCGCCGTCGGAAAGCTGGCTGGCATTGCCGGCGGTGATGTTGGCGTCCGGGCCCATGACCGGCTGCAGCGCGGCCAGGCCTTCCAGCGTCGTCTCCGGCCGGTTGCCCTCGTCCTTGGCGATCGTCACCTGATGCTTGGAAATCTCGCCGGTCGCCTTGTCCTTCACGACCATGGTCGCGTCGCAGGCGACGATCTCGTCGTCGAAGGCGCCGGCCGCCTGGGCGGCGGCGGTGCGCTGCTGGGACTGGAGCGCATATTCGTCCTGCGCCTGGCGGGAGATGCCGTAGCGCTTCGCCACCACCTCGGCGGTGCCGATCATCGGCATGTAGACGTCCTTGTGCATGGCCAGCAGCTCGGGGTCCGCGCCCAGCCGCATCTCCGGCGTCTGCACCATGGAAATGCTCTCGACGCCGCCGGCGACGCAAATCGGCATCCGGTCGACGATCACCTGCTTGGCCGCGGTGGCGATCGCCATCAGGCCGGAGGCGCACTGCCGGTCGATCGACATGCCGGCGACGGTGACGGGCAGGCCGGCGCGAAGCGCGGCGGTGCGGCCGATCGTGGCCTGCACGCCCTGCTGCAGCGCGGCGCCGATGACGACGTCGTCGACCTCGGCGGGGTCGATGCCGGCGCGCGCAACCGCGGCGCGGATCGCATGGGCGGCGAGGGTGGGGGAGGGGGTCGCGTTGAACGCGCCCTTATAGGCCCGGCCGATCGGTGTGCGGGCGGTGGAGACGATGACGGCGTCGCGGGTGGACATGGGGGTTTCTCCTAAAGGGGACACGTACTTTTTCGCGAAAAAGTACGTGTCCCCATTTCCTAGATGAACATGTAGCCGATCCAGTCGGCGATCAATGCGGGCTTTTCCTCGTTCTCGATCTCGACCGTGACCTCATAGGTGATCTGCCACTGGCTGGCGCGCTTCTCCTCGGCGGAGAGCATCCTGAACCGGCCGCGGACGCGCTTCCCCGCCTTTACGGCGCCCATGAAGCGGACCTTGTCGAAGCCGTAATTGACGGCCATGCGCATGCTTTCCGGGTGAAGCATGACGCCGTCCGCCATCCGGCTGAGCAGGGACAGGGTCAGGAAGCCGTGCGCGATCGTGCCGCGGAACGGCGTCTTCGCGGCGCGTTCCGGATCGACATGGATGAACTGGTGATCCTCGGTGACGTCGGCGAAGGCGTCGATCCGGGCCTGGTCGACGAGGATCCAGTCGGACACCCCGATCTCGCTTCCGACCCGCTCCTGGATTTCCTCGATGGTGGCGACCGGCATTGAGCCTCCCTGCTTCTGTCGTTATCGGCGCTCGGCATAGGGCCGCGCGGCGGCCACAGACAAGCCCTTGGAGTGACGGACATGGCGGACGCTACGGCAACCGCGCGAACCGAGATACGTCGGCTGCTGCGTGCGCCGGAACCGGAGGTGCTCGCGCCCCTTTTGCAGCGCGCTGCGCTCGACGCCGATTCGCGCGAGCGGGTCGAGGACCGGGCGCTGGCCATGCTCGGCGAGCTGCGCGAGGCGCAGTCGCGCGGCTGGGTGAACCAGTTCCTGCAGGAATATCGGCTGAACACGCAGGAGGGCGTCGCCCTGCTGTCGCTCGCCGAGGCCTTCCTGCGCGTGCCCGATCCGGAGACCGCCGACAGCCTGATCGCGGACAAGCTCGGCGAGGGCGACTGGCGCGCGCACAAGGGCAAGGCCCATAGCGCGCTGGTGAACACGGCCACCTGGGGTCTGGTCATCGGCCGGGCGCTGACCTCCGGCAGCGAACATGCCAGCGCGCTCCGCCGCCTGGTGGCCCGCACCGGCGAACCCTTCGTGCGCACCGGCGTCGGCGCGGCGATGCGGATGATGGGCGAGATTTTCGTCATGGGCCGCACCATCGACGAGGCGATCGCCCGGATGAAGAAGAAGGAGAATCGCGGCTTCACCGCCAGCTTCGACATGCTGGGCGAGGCGGCGCGGACCTTCCCGGACGCCGATCGCTACTACCGGGCCTATGAGGATGCGATCAAAGCGGTCGGCAAACATGCCGAGGCCGGGCACAGCATCTCGGTCAAGCTCTCCGCGCTCCACCCGCGCTACGAGGTCGCGCAATATGACCGCTGCGTGCCCGCTTTGATCGAGAAGGTGGAGGCGCTGGCGACCCTGGCCGCGGGCTTCGGCATCCCTTTCACCATCGACGCCGAGGAGACCGAGCGGCTCGAGATGAGCCTCGACATCATCGCGGCGGTCGCGGGCCTGCCGGCGCTGAAGGGCTGGGACGGGCTCGGCATGGCGATCCAGGCCTATGGCAAGAGGTGCCGGCCGACCGTCGCGTGGGCCAATGCGATCGGCGAGAAGACCGGCCGGCGGATCGCCGCGCGGCTGGTCAAGGGCGCCTATTGGGATACGGAGATCAAGCGCACGCAGGAGCAGGGGCTCAGCGACTATCCGCTCTTCACCCGAAAGGCCGCGACCGACGTCTCCTATCTCGCCTGCGCGCGCGACATGCTGGAGGCGAAGCATATCTGGCCCGCCTTCGCGACGCACAATGCGCTGACCGTCGCGACGCTGCTCGAATGGGCGGGCGAGAGCCGCGATTTCGAGTTCCAGCGCCTGCACGGCATGGGCGAGGGCCTGTACGAAAGCCTGGTCCGCGAGCAGGGCTATCATACCCGCATCTATGCGCCCGTGGGCGGCCATCGCGACCTGCTCGCCTATCTGGTCCGCCGGCTGCTGGAGAATGGCGCGAACAGCTCCTTCGTTCACCAGCTCGCGGACGAGACTCTCACCGACGAGGATCTGCTCTTCGATCCGGTGTCGCGCATCCAGGCGGTAGGCGGCACCCGTCATCCCTCCATCCCGCTTCCGGAAGACCTGTTCGAGCCGGTGCGCGGCAACAGCCAGGGCATCGACCTCAACGACAAGCCGGAGCTCGAGCGGGTGGCGGCGGTCGTCGCCGAGCCGCTCGACTTCCACGCCACCGCCGGGCCGGACGCGCATCAGGCGGTGAGCCGGGCGCTGGCCGGCTTCGACGCCTGGTCGCATCGCGGCGTCGAGGATCGTGCCGCCTGCCTCGACCGGCTCGCCGATCTGCTCGAGCAGCATCGCGACCCGCTGATGCGGATCTGCGTGCAGGAGGCGAAGAAGACCATTCCCGACGCCCTCGCCGAAGTGCGCGAAGCGGTCGATTTCTGCCGCTATTATGCGAATGAGGCGCGCCGCGGCCTGCAGTCGGTCGAGCTGCCCGGGCCGACCGGCGAGCGCAACGTGCTGCGCATGGAAGGGCGGGGCGCCTGGGTGTGCATCGCGCCCTGGAACTTCCCGCTCGCCATCTTCCTCGGCCAGGTCAGCGCCGCGCTTGTCGCCGGGAATACCGTGGTCGCCAAGCCGGCGCCGCAGACGCCCGACATCGCGGCCTATGCGGTGGGCCTCGCTCATGAGGCGGGGATTCCAGAGGACGCTCTGGTATTCGCGCCAGGCGGGCCGGAGACGGGACAGGCGCTGATGGAGGATGGGCGCATCGCCGGAGTCGCCTTCACCGGCTCGACCGCCACCGCCAAGCTTATCGCGCGCACCCTGATCGCCGACGACGACCGCCCGATCATCCCGCTCATCGCCGAGACGGGTGGGATCAACGCGATGATCGTCGACTCCACCGCTTTGCCCGAACAGGTGGTGCAGGACGTCGTCACCTCCGCCTTCCGTTCCGCCGGTCAGCGCTGTTCGGCGCTGCGCCTGCTCGTGCTGCAGGAGGATGTCGCCGAGCGCACGCTGGAGATGCTCTCGGGCGCGATGGACAGTCTGATCGTCGGCGATCCGGCCGACCCGCGCACCGATGTCGGCCCGGTCATCGATCAGGCCGCCTATGACAAACTCATGGGCCACCGCTCGGCGATGCAGAATAGCTGGCTGAAGACGATCCCCGTGCCCGCCGCGGGCCTTTACGTGCCGCCGACCCTGATCCGGTTGCGCGGCATCGAGGATCTGAAGCGCGAATGGTTCGGGCCGCTGCTCCACGTCACCACCTGGAAGGGCGGCGAGCTGCCCGAAACGGTGCGGCGCGTGAACGCCTCCGGCTTCGGCCTGACCATGGGCCTGCACAGCCGCATCGCCCGCGCCGCGGAGACGGTCGAGGAGACCGGCACGGTCGGCAATCTCTACGTCAACCGCTCGATGATCGGCGCGATCGTCGGCTCGCAGCCCTTCGGCGGCGAGGGGCAGAGCGGCACCGGCCCCAAGGCCGGCGGGCCGCATTATCTGCCGCGCTTCTGCGCGGAGCGGGTGACGAGCACCGACACGACCAGCGCGGGCGGCAATGCGACCCTGCTGAGCCTGGAGGACGTGGGCTTCTGATCAGGCAGGGCTGACGCTGAAGGCGATAGCTCGTCGCATAGCAACCTGTGCTCCGGCGAAGGCCGGAGCGCTGGGCGAAGAAGGCGATGCGGGCCTCGCAACGCTCCGGCCTTCGCCGGAGCACCCGGGGGGCGGGTCAAATCCGGCATGACGGTAGGCTTCGTCGCGCGGGGTGTCGCTTTCGTCGCCGCGTCGAAGCTTCGTCCGGCTTCGTCGCTGGCCGCTCACGTTCGTCACGCCTCCGGCCTAATCCCGCCTTCGAACCGAAAGTCGAAGGCCAGAATTCCCGTGAAGAATGTCGATCTCAAATTCCTGCTGCTGTCGGCGCTGATGCTGACCGTGGGCGTTGGGCTCGGCATCCAGATGGGGATCGCGCACGATTTCCTGCTCGCCCCCGTCCATGCCCATATCAACCTGGTCGGCTGGGCCTCGCTCGCCTTGTTCGGCATCGTCTACCGCCTCTATCCGGCGATGGCGGAAAGCCGGCTGGCGGGCCTGCACTTCATGC
>DATJUQ010000021.1:0-79785 GCA_035502235.1 Allosphingosinicella sp. | reverse complement strand
TCAAGCGAGGGGAGTGAAGGCATGACCGGCGTCATCGGGATCGTTGTTGCTCTCGGCCTGCTTTATCTGTTCGCAGGCGTGAAAATCGTCCGCCAGGGCTATGAATATACGATAGAATATTTCGGCCGCTTCACCACGGTCGCGAAGCCGGGCCTGAACTTCTTCCCGCCCTTCTTCTATCGCGTCGGCCGCCGCGTGAACATGATGGAGCAGGTGCTCGACATTCCGGGCCAGGAGATCATCACCAAGGACAATGCGATGGTGTCCACGGACGGCGTCGTCTTCTTCCAGGTGCTGGACGCGGCGAAGGCCGCCTATGAGGTGTCCGACCTCTATATCGCGATCATGCAGCTCACCACGACCAACCTCAGGACGGTGATGGGCTCGATGGACCTGGACGAGACGCTGTCCAAGCGCGACGAGATCAATTCGCGGCTGCTGGTCGTGGTCGACCAGGCGACCGAGGCCTGGGGCGTCAAGATCACCCGCGTCGAGATCAAGGACATCCGCCCGCCCGGCGACATCGTCAACGCCATGGCCCGCCAGATGAAGGCCGAGCGCGAGAAGCGCGCCGCCATCCTCGAATCCGAGGGCATGCGCCAGTCCGAGATCCTGCGCGCCGAGGGCGCCAAGCAGGCCCAGATCCTGGAGGCCGAGGGCCGCCGCGAGGCCGCCTTCCGCGACGCCGAGGCCCGCGAGCGCGCCGCCGAGGCCGAGGCCAAGGCGACCGAGCTGGTCTCCAACGCGATCGAGCAGGGCTCCAGCCAGGCGATCAACTATTTCATCGCCCAGAAATATGTCGAGGCGGTCAGCCAGTTCGCCACCTCGCCCAACGCCAAGACCATCCTCTTCCCGGTCGAGGCGACGCAGCTGATCGGCACGCTCGGCGGCATTGGCGAGCTCGCCAAGGACGCGCTCGCCGGGCGCAATGACGGCGGCGGCGGCGGCGGCGGTGGCGGCGGCCGGCGCGGCGACGGCAATCCGCCCCCCGCCCCGCCCCCGCGCCGCGGCCCGTTCGATGGAGGCCAGTGATGGGCGACTGGCTGGCCAATCTGGACCATCACTGGTGGTGGGTCGGCGCCGGCGCCCTGCTCGGCATCCTCGAAATCCTGCTGCCCGGCATCTTCCTGATCTGGGTCGCTTTGGCCGCCTGGATCACCGCCTTGATCGCCTGGCTGGTCCCGCTCAGCCTCGCCGTGCAGCTCGTCATCTTCGTCGCTCTGGCCTTCGTCATCGTCTGGGCCGGCCGCCACGTCTACGCCCGCAACCCGGTCGAGAGCGCCGACCCCAATCTCAACGTCCGCACCTCCCGGCTGATCGGCCAGGTCGTCACGGTCGAGAGCGCGATCGAGAGCGGCAAGGGCCGGGTGCGCGTCGGCGACGGCGTATGGAATGCGAGCGGGCCCGATGCACCGAGCGGGGCGAAGGTGCGGATTGTCGCGGCGGACGGGGCGCTGTTGACGGTGGAGCTGGCCTAGCGAGGCTTCGCGTGGGCTTGGGACACGTACCTTTTCGCGAAAAGGTACGTGTCCCCCTCTACCCCGCTGCCGCGGCGCAACATAAATCAAGTCGTCGCGCGATCCGTTCGAACGACCGCTGCGGCGACCGGCCCCGCCGCCTTCGTTCATCTGGCGGAAAGGTTAATCCCAACACGGGGCGGACATCCACCGGCCTCCGGGTGCGGCCGCCCGCCGCGCATTGGCGCCCGTTGGATGGGTCCAGGAGCCCGTTGCGCCGTCATGGCGTGGCGGTCGGGGGGGAACCTGCATTTCGCAGGCCCGATGTTCGAGCTCAAAGGATTAGCCTCATGACTGCCATTTCCAGAAAACCGCGCATTCTCCTCCTCGCCATGCTTGCCGGAATTGCCCCGGCCGGCCTGTTCGCCGCCCAGACCCAGTATCCGCCCGAGGCCGACATCAGGGTGACGGCCGCCAGCCCCGAGCCCTTCGACATGGCCGGGGCGACCGCGGGCCCCGCGGTCGACGGGATCATCACCGCGCGCCGCGGGAGCCTGGTGCAGGTCACCGCCCCCGACGGCACGCACACGCCCATCGTCATCAGCAGCGACACCAGGATCACGGCCCGCCGGGGGCTGCTCGGCCTGGGCCGGAACCGGCTTACCGACACTGCCCTGGTCAACGGCCTGCCCGTCCGGGTCGAGACCGTGCAGGCGGACAGCGGCCTGGTGGCGCGCCGGATCGTGCTCAGGAACGGCGATCTCAGGACCGCGGCGATGATCCATGGCGGCACCAACCAGCGCTTCGCCGCGAACGAGGCGGCGACGGAAACGCTGCGCGGCGCCGTGGCCAGCATCGACCAGTATAATGTCAGGAGCACGACGAGCGTGACCTTCGACACCGGCCGGGCGACCCTGTCCGACCAGGCGAAGGCCGATCTCTGCGCCGCGGCGACCTCGGCCGGGGAAATCCCCAACGCGCTGCTGCTCGTCGTCGGCTATACCGATTCCAGGGGTAGCGACGAGGTCAACCAGGCGCTCAGCGAACGGCGCGCGGGCAGCGTGGTCAATCACCTGCAGCAGGCGTGCCGCTGGCAACCCTATCGCATGCTGACCCCCACCGGCATGGCGGAAGCCGATCCGGCGGCGAGCAACGACACCGCGGAGGGCATGGCGCAGAATCGCCGCGTCACCGTGAGCATCCTGGTCAGCAAGGCCGTCGACAACCTGTGAGACGTGTGCGGGGTGGGCTTTGGTCCACCCCGGTCGGCCGAGCATGGGACACGTGAGCAGGGGGACACGTACCTTTTCGCGAAAAGGTACGTGTCCCCTTTCACCCGAGCGGTTCTACAAGAATTTCTCTGCGATATCGCGTCGACCGCTAGGGTCCGTGTGCGTGATCTTGTCGTCCTTCGGATAGTGGAAGCCGCTCACGTAGAGATCGTGGCTACCGATCACGACCCGGATTGAGAACTCCATTCCATCCTCCCAAGTGTCACGGATCGCGGCCCGGCAGGTTTCGCCCCGCATCTCAAACTCGAATGACGGGCTTTCCCCGTCCCATGCGTTGATCGCGGTGCGGAGCAGCGTCCGGGCGATCGCGTCCCGCTTCTTGGGCGAAAGCATGTCCAGCGAGGATTCCAGAATTGGTCCGAACATGCCGCTGGCGTTCATAGCCTCAAGGATCTTGCGCATGTGGGCGCCGGCGTGCTGGTTCACAAAAAGCGAGGAGCGAGAACCGTGTGGGCTACCTAGAATGTTCGAGCGAATGTTCCACCAAGTCTCTGCGACCTGCGCGCCGTCGGCGGCGGCTGCCATGTTTTGCGTGAACCAGGCAACAGCGCAACGGCTGCGGATGGTGCCGTCAGCCTCGAGTTCCGCGTTCATAGCAACAACGACAACCGGATAGGCGCTGTCTGCGTAGAGCGGACTGTGAAGCCGGCGAGCGTAGAGCCCAGGTATCTGTCCAACGGTTGCGACCAATTTGTCGGCCTTGATGTCTGAATAGGGACACGTGACAAACCCGCGGACGAACTCCTGGGTGTGGTCGGCGCCCGCGTAAGCCTCCAATTGCTTGATGTCAGAGATGTATTCGGCTCGTTTGCGTGGGGGCGCTGTCAGGATCGGATGCCAGTCCGGATACCGCTCCACGGCATTGCCGAGCTCCTCGATCAACTCCTCGACGACGAGTCGTCCGGCCTCTAGATCACTCAGGTTCTTGGTGAGGTAGCTCAGCGCCCTAGCGTTCTGCTGAGAGGCCACGGTCGGAGATCGGAATTCCACGATATAATTCCTTCACGTAAAGGCTATAAGTTACGTAAATATATAGCATCGCGTGAAGTTGCAATCCTGCGGCCACCACATTTATGGTGGCCTTAGGGACGGTGCGTGGCCGGCAATCCGGACGCGCCGGAGGTTGACGAGATCGCCGCCGCGCGCGCACCACGGCTCCGCCGCTTCAGCCGGAGCCCCGAATGTCCAACCTGCTCACCGACCAGGACCATAAGCACCGCATCGCGCTCCTGCTCGGCATCGCCCTCGCCTCGGTCATCGCCTGGCAGACCGGCATCGGCAGCCTCATCCTCTACCCCTTCACCATCCTGGCGACCTGGTTTCACGAAATGGGCCATGGCCTCGTCGCCATGCTCGCCGGGCGGGGGTTCGAGCGGCTGGAGATCTTCGCCGACGGCTCGGGCGTCGCCACGTCTCTCCGTCCCGCCGACGGCTACGGGCTGGTCGACGCTTTGGTCGCGGCGGGCGGGCCGTTCGGGCCCGCGCTCGCGGGCGCGGCGCTGATCGTCGCCTCCCGTTCGCCCGCCGCAACACGATATGCGCTGTGGATCCTGGGCGCCGCGCTGCTCCTCTCCACCCTGATCTGGGTCCGCTCGCCGACGGGCTGGCTGGTGCTCCCCGCCCTCGGCCTCGCGATCGGCGCGCTCGCCTGGCGCGGCGCCCCGGCCTGGCAGGGCTTCGTCATCCAGCTCCTCGGCGTGCAGGCGTGCATCAGCGTGTGGCGGCAGTTCGATTATCTGTTCAGCCCGGGCGGCAGCGTCGGCGGCCGGCTGCAGCGCTCGGACACGGGTGCCATCGCGGACGTCCTGCTCCTCCCTTACTGGGTCTGGGGCGCGGCGATCAGCGCGGCCATCCTGGCTTTGCTCTGGCTGAGCTTCAGGCTCGCCTTCCGCCGCTGAGGCAAAAACGGAGACAGCCTGTCTCCCGTGCTCCGGCGAAGCGTTGGCCATGGGCGCCGAAGGCGATTGGCCCGGCAAGGCGAACATGGCACGGATGTCCGCCGCCACCCGGAGAGACCTGCCATGCGATTGCCCGATCTTCTGAGCCCCACCTACACACAGATGCTCGGGGCGCTTGCGGCCTGGCTGGCGAAGGCGGAGGCGCAGCTGCCCGGCCCGCAAGCGGACGCGCTCATGACCGCGCGGCTCGCGCCCGACATGTTTCCCCTCGCCACCCAGGTCCGCTTCGCCTGCGTGCAGGCGCTGGAGGGGATCAGCCGGCTGCGCGGCGAGCCTCTCCCGGCCATGGTGGCGGTGCTGCTGGACGAGGGCCGCGAGGCCGGGGAGCGCCCGGGCTCGGTCGCGGACGCCCGCGCGCGGATCGCCGAGACGCGCGCTGCCGTCGACGCGGCGGCGGCCATGCCCGACGTGGAGCCGGCCATGCCGATCGCGCACGCTTTGCCCCAGGGCATGATGTTCGATCTCAGCGCCGGACAATATGCCCGCGATTGGGCGCTGCCCCAATTCTACTTCCACCTGATGACCGCCTACGCGATCCTGCGCGCCCGGGGCGTCGCGCTGGGCAAGGCCGATTATGTCGCCCACATGTTCGCCTATCTGCGCCCCGGCACGATGCCCGCAGGCTGACCGGCGCTCACTCCCTGACCTCGATCGGCACGGGATAAGGCAGCTGGATCTGCATCATCCGCGTGCGGTTCTCGGTCATGGCGCGGAACCAGTCCGGGCCCTCCCAGGCGCCGCCGGCGCGCAGCAGGATTTCGGCGAGGCGGAGCACGACGTCGTTGCCGACGCGGATGGAGCCGTGGGAGACGGCCTTGCCGAGCGAGGCGCGGTCCTCGGTGCCGTGGATGGTATTCGGCATCCGGTAGACGAGCCGCGCGCGGCCCATCGGGTTGCCCGCCTCGCCGGGCGCCTTGGGCTCCCGGTCCTCCGACCAGGATTCGTCCTGCGGGGGGTTCCAGTCCGGATTGAGGTCGACGCGGTGGATGTTCCAGCTGCCGGTCGGCGTCGGCCAGCGCTGCGAGCCGACCGCCACGTCATGCTCGGCGATCTGGCGGTCGCCCTGCAGCAGCCGGACCTTGCGGTCGCTGATGTCGACGACGAAGCGCAGGCCCTCATATTCGGCGCGGGCGTCGCTCTGCGCCTGGCCGAGCTGCGGGGCCGGCGCGTTCTGCGTGTTCTGGGCCTGGCCCGGTTCCGCCGGCGCGCCGGTGTTGCCCGCCTGATTGGCCGCGGGCTCGTTGACGGCCAAGTTGCAGGCACTCGCCGCCAAGAGCGCCGCGATCGCAGTCGATTGTCTGAATATACTCACGAAATTCTCCTTCCCCTTCCGAACGGGAGGCGCGGCGAAGGGTTTCGTGGCGGGCGTGATTTTGCGCTTTCGGCGGGTGGACCGACGATGGCCGGGTGTCGGTCAGGTCGCTGACCCCCGGTGTGAGGACCCGGTGTCAGGTAGGTAACCGACACGTAACTGACACCTAGCTGGCACGGCGTGGTTTGCTGTCGCTGACGTGCTGCGGCAGATCGGCATTTCCTATCGTCAATTGACAAGCCGGAGAGTTGTACTGTTTGAAAATCCCGACCTTGAAATAATGAAATGGGCACCAACCGATGGATCAGGCGACAGAGATCGTGCTCAGGGCGATCATCATCAATTTGGCCAAGCTGGATGGCGGCCGCGAGTTCGCCCGCGGCCTGTCGCAAAATCTTTTTCTGGCGATCGAGGAACTGATCGGTGACCCGGTCACGCAGAAAGAGGTTGGCAAATTCGCAGACCTAGCGCGCCACCTTCGCGATCAGAATCAGTCCTGATCGGCATTTGCAGACCAACCCTCTGCCCCCGGCCGTGTCAGGGTAGGTAATTGACACATGGCTAGCACCAAGCTGGCACGGCGTGCTTGCCGAATATCGTGGGATTGCCAAATAGGTTAAAATAACTTTCCTACGCGTTCCATTCATGTTCTATACTGCACGATGGGCAAAAGGAGCGAGTCGGGGCGGACCCCGGTGAGACGGATCGACGCGGCGGCGAAGACAGGTTTCCTGGCGGCGTTGCGCGCGGGGGCGAGCACGGCGGCGGCGGCGGCGGCGGCGCCGGCGGGGTTCAGCGCCGAGGCCTTTTACGGCGCGCGCAAGCGGGATGCGCTGTTCCGGCTCGCCTGGACCTGGGCGGTCGCGCTTTCCACGGAGGACGAGCGGCAGCGGCGGCGGAACTCGTCGCTCGTGGCGCTGGTCGACGGCGTCGAGATCGTGCCGAACAACCGGCGCGTCCTGCAGCAAAGGGTGGTTCGGGCGACGCGCTTCAACGCGGCGCGGCGGCAGGTCTTTCTCGACGTCTTCGCCGCGACCGCGGACTTCGGGGCGGCCTGCGAAGCGGCCGGGGTGTGCCAGTCGACCGTCTACAAGGCGCTGGCGCGCGAGCCGGACTTCGCCCGGCGCCGCGACGAGGCGCGGACGCTGGCGGTGGCGCGGCTGGAGGACGAGGCGGTGTGCCGGCGGCTGGCGGCGCAGGAGGCCCTGCGCGACCCGGCCGCGCCCGCGCGCGCGGTGGCCGCCGACACCCGGGAGCTGATGACCATGCTCGGCCATCACCAGCGCCGCGAGGCCCGCGGCGGCGCGTTCGGGCCGGGGCCGGGCGCGCTGGCGCGCTGGAGCTTCGACGAGACGCTGGTGGAGATCGCCAGGATCATGCGCGGCTATGGGCTGCGGCGGGGGATCTCGCCTCCGGGCGCGGACGAGGCGGCGCCGCCGGCGGACGACGGGCGGTGAAGAGCCGGCCGCCGGACCCGGCCGAGCGGATCGCGGTGCTGGACGCTCTGGCGCGCTGCACCGGGGCGGAGCTGCGCCGGGTGTTCGGCAAGCTGCCGCCGCCGGGGGCGCGGGCGTTTGCGGAGGAATGGTCGTTGCGCGCGCATGAGGGCCAGGCGCCCGAACAGCCGCCGGACGCCCTTCCCTGGCGGATCTGGGCGATCGTCGCCGGGCGCGGCTTCGGCAAGACCCGCGCCGGCGCGGAATGGATCTGGGCGCGGGCCCGTGAGAGTCCGGAGGCGCGCATCGCTCTGGTCGCCGCCAGCCTGGACGAGGTCGCGCGCGTCATGGTCGAGGGCGAGAGCGGCCTGCTCGCCACCGCCCGCTGCGACGAACGCCCGCGCTGGATCGCGAGCCGGGGCGTCCTGCGCTTCCCGTCCGGCGCCGAGGCCCACGCTTTCTCGGCCATGTGTTTCGACAAATTGCGCGGCCCGCAGCATCATTTCGCCTGGTGCGACGAGCTGGCCAAATGGCCGAATGCGGAGGAGACCTGGCACAATCTCATGCTCGGCATGCGCCTCGGCGATCGCCCGCGCACTCTCGTCACCACCACGCCCAAGCCCCTCCCTTTGCTCCGCAAGATCCTCGCCATGAAGCGCTGCCTCGTCACCCGCGGCGCCACCGCCGACAACCCCCACCTCCCCGCCGATTTCCGCGACGCGGTCGAGGAGATGTATGCCGGCACCAGGCTCGGCCGGCAGGAGCTGGAGGGCGTGCTGCTCGAGGATTTCGAGGGGGCGTTGTGGTCGCGGGCGCTGATCGAGGGGGCGCGGCTCAAGGGGGACTTGGGACTGGGGACTCGGGACTGGGAGGAGGATGGGGCGCACCAGTCCCCAGTCCCGAGTCCCCAGTCCCCCACCCTTTCCCGCATCGTCATCGGCCTCGATCCCCCCGCCTCCATCGGCGGCGACAGCTGCGGCCTCGTCGTCTGCGGCATGGACGCGGACGGCATCGCCCACGTCCTCGCCGATCTCACCGCCCGGGGCCTCTCCCCCGAAGCCTGGGCCCGCCGCGTCGCCGACGCCGCCGCCCAGTTCGGCGCCAGCCGCGTGGTCGCGGAGAAAAACCAGGGCGGCGACATGATCGCCTCCGTCCTGCGCGCCGTGGACGCGAACCTGCCGTTGCGGCTCGTCCCCGCCACCCGCAGCAAGGCCGCCCGCGCCGAGCCGATCGCGCTGAGGTTCGAGACGGGACGGGCGAAGCTGGCCGGGGTGTTTCCGGAGCTGGAGGACCAGATGTGCGCGCTGACCTGGGCGGGGTTTCAGGGCGCGGGGAGCCCGGACCGGCTGGATGCGATGGTTTGGGCGATGACGGAGTTGTTCGAGCGGGCGGGTGTGGGGCCGCGGGTGCGGGGGCTCTAGGCGAGATCGGGCTCTATTCAGTCCATAGCGGCATATCTCGCGCCTGCGCGTTCGCGCCCGTCGGAGGCCGGCCGAACGCCCGAGTCCAGGTGCATCTCAGCGCCCTCAGGCGAGCATTCCAATGTGCGGAGCCGCGACGATCTCCTGCGTTCCACAGAGCTTCCTTCAGCTGATACATCGCCAGACAATCGTTTCTCGTGGCGGCCAGCGCGAGCCATTCAATATATTGATCAGCGCGACCTGAATCGAAATAATGACGGGCCAGTCGGCGGGCCGCATCATCGTCGCCGCGCCGCGTTCTGTACCGAAGCCAGCTCGTTTCCGGGAATTGGTGGTTGGCTCTCCGGAGCCGCCATTGGCAGGTTTTCTTCGGGAGTTGTTTGACCACCCGACGCGGCTTCGCTTCATGAGGGACACGTACTTTTTCGCGAAAAAGTACGTGTCCCCTTCTCCACGTCCCCTTCTCCACGATTCTCCCATTTTTCCGCGATTTTATTTGTTGGCGGTAGCGAATTCATCGCTTTTCGGTTAAGCATGAGCCATGCCGAGAGCCGCACGTCTCGTCGTCCCTGGAGCGCCGCACCACGTCACCCAGCGTGGCAACCGTCGCCAGCAAACCTTCTTCGGCGACGACGACTATGCGCTCTATCTCCGCTTGCTGCGCTACTGGGCGGGCAGGACCGGCACTGCGGTGTGGGCCTGGTGTCTCATGCCAAACCATGTCCACCTTGTGCTCGTGCCGGACCGGCCGGACGGGCTCGCCGCGACTTTGGCGCCGACCCACCGCCATTACACCTCGGCGATCAACCAGCGCGAAGGCTGGCGCGGCTTCCTGTGGCAGAGCCGGTTCGCGTCCGCGCCGATGGACGAGGCGCATCTTCATGCCTGCCTGCGCTACGTCGAACTGAACCCGGTGCGTGCGGGGCTTGTCAGGCACGCCGAGCAATGGCGCTGGTCGAGCGCGCGTGCGCATCTCGGTCTGGTCGATGACGGGATCACGGCGCTCGCTCCCGGGCGCGAGCGTGTCGAGGACTGGCGGGCGCTGCTTGAGCGCGGGCTGGACCGAGGCGAACGCGACGCGATCCGTGCCGGCGAACGCACCGGACGAGCCCTCGGTGGCCCTGCCTTTCTCGCCGGACTGTCGGCCGCGACCGGCCGTCCCCTCCGCGCCGCCCCACGCCGCTGATGCCTAAGAAGGGGACACGTACTTTTTCGCGAAAAAGTACGTGTCCCTCCTGATCCCCGCGACAAATCGCGACCATTTTCCGGTTGCGATCCCCGCCCCGCGCGCCGCATCGAAAGCTGCCATTCAGCCGGTCTGCACTAAAGCGCCACGGCAAATTCACTTGCCCGGCCCCGGCCGCAAGTTCAGGAGTTTCCGATGAAATTTCGCCTTCTCGCCGCTCTGGCCGTCGCCGGCCTCGCCACCCCTCTCGCCGCCCAGTCGCCGGAAGGTCAGCCGCCCGAAGGGCCGCCGCCCGGCGCGCGGCCCGACGGCCCGCCGCGCGGGCCGGGCGGCGGCATGCGGATGATGCTGCCGGCGACGCGGGCCGAGGCGGAGCGGATGGCGGCGGAGCGGTTCCAGGCGATGGACGCCAATCGCGACGGCTTCGTCACCGCGGACGAATTGGGCGGGCGCGGGGCGCGGATGCTGGAGCGGCAGGACACGGACCGCGACGGCAAGCTCTCCGCCGCCGAGGCCAATGCCGGCGCGCTCGCCATGTTCGACCGGATCGATGCCGACCGCGACGGGCGGATCAGCGACGCCGAACGGGCGCAGGCTCGGCTCAGCTTCGGCGGCCCGGGCGGCTCCGGCGGGCGCCGGGGCGGCGGCAATCTCGACATGCTGCCCGCGACCCGCGCCGAGATGGAGCAGATGGTCCAGGCCTTGTTCGCCCGGCAGGACGCCAATCGCGACGGCTTCCTCGACCGCGCCGAGCTGGGCGAGCGCGCCGACGCGGCGCTGCAGCGGCTCGACGCGGACCGCGACGGCAAGGTCTCCGCCGCCGAGAACGGCGCCGGCCTGCTCACCCTGTTCGACCGGGTCGACGCCGACCGCAACGGCACGATCAGCCCCGAGGAGCGGGCGACGGCGACCGCGGCGCTGAACGCCGGGCCGCCGCAGGGTGCTCCGGGCGGGCCGGGCGCGGGCGCTCCTCCGCCGCCACCGCCGGGGAACTGAGCCGGGCGGGGAGAAGGCAGTTATTTCACGCGAAGGCGCGAAGTTCGCGAAGGACGCGAAGCGGTCGTGCCCGTCTCCCCGCGCAGCGGCTCATCCCGATGGCCGTGGCTCGGTGCCGGCTTCGCCGGGAAGGCGCTGACCGCGCCGCCCTCTTCCTGCTTCGCGCCCTTCGCGTCCTTCGCGCCTTCGCGTGAAAAAAAGCAGCCTCGATGCGGCACCGCATCAGTCGGCTCCCGCGCGATGGGCGCGCCGCCTCGACAGCCGGAGGCGGAGGGATGCTGGTCCGTTCATGCGGACTCGATTTGGCGGACCGCTTCCAAATTTACCTTGGACCGGATCATCGGCTCCAGCATCGGTATCGAGGCCAGATGGGCGACGGACAGCGCGTTCGGGAGCGGCCGGGTGGGAGGAAGGGGTTCGGCGTCCTCGCGGGCGCGGCGGCGTCTTTTGGAAAACCAAAGTCCGATTGCCAGAAGCAGCAGCAAGGCCGGGACGGCGACTTCAATATCGGGCCGTAGTTCGGCCGGCGCGGGCGCGGCGGTCGAAACGCTCGCATCCGCCGGCACCCGCGCTTCGTCCCGCGCCATGCGTTCGCGCTCGGCCGGTGGCCGGACATTCGCCGGGACAAGCAAAGGCGGGGGATCGTCCACGTCCCCCGGGGCCGACTGACAGCATGGCGCGGTCTCGATGTCGACGTCGGGCTCGAGCACCGGCTCTTCCGTCGAGACCGGACGCGCAATCAGGACCGGAAGGGGTACCGGGATCGGTGCCTCGGCGCCTTCTTCGAGCGCGCGTTCGTCAGGTCGCCTGGTATCCGCGCGGACAGGGATGGACGGGGGATCCTCGATGTCCGGTCGACCGCGCTCGATGGCGCAACAGGGGGGCAGAATGCCCACCTCTCCGGTGGTGGCGAACATCAGTCCGGCGACGAGCCAGATCGAGCTCATGGGACCCTCCAGCAACTGCCTGATGAGATAGCGAGCACCTTCCAGAAAAAAAGATGCGCGGCGAAATAACTTAAATAATCAGTCGGGAATCTGCTCTGCCAAGTCTGGCTCCACCAAGTTGAGCCGGGCGGGAAGAAGGCAGTCATTTCACGCGAAGGCGCGAAGTTCGCGAAGGGCGCGAAGGGGTCGTGTTCGTCTCCCCACGCAGCGGCTCATCCCGATGGCCGTGGCTCAGTGCCGGCGTCGCCGCGAAGGCGCTGACCGCGCCGCCCTCTTCCTGCTTCGCGCCCTTCGCGTCCTTCGCGCCTTCGCGTGAAACAACTTGCCTTCCGCCGGCGCCACACACCGTCGCCAAGGTCTGCAGGTCCGGCGCACCGCGGGAGCTCCGGATTGGCATTTCACGATAGAATCAACCGAAATGGTGGTTGATTCAGTCCGTTACCGTAATTGTCTCAGCTATACTTGGCACTAATTGTAGCGCCTCTTCCGAATTGGCGGCGAGTCGATGGCCCGCCGCCAGAAATCCTATACGCACTGCGGAATGTGGGAGGATGACATGAGGAAGTGGCTCAATTTGCTCGCTACGGTTCCGGTCGTGGCGGCGCTGATGAGCGTCGGGCCGGCGAAGGCCCAGACGCTGGTTTATTCGACGCAATATTACAGCGATGCTTCCCACACGACGATGGTGGGCTTCCTGGTCTGGACCCACTGCGACGAGAATGACAATCCGGCCGTTCATCTGATCGGGCGCACGTCGCCTTACCAGGTCAGTGAACCGGCCGGCTATTGCCAGAACGGCGCGATGGTCCCGCTATAGGTCCGGCTCCACCCAGCCGAGCCGCGCTTCGGGCGAGAACAGGCGTTCCCGCGAGTAGAAGCGCAGCGGCCAGTCGCGGCCGCCTTCCGGCGCCTGCAGGATCGCGTTGACCCGGTCCGCCAGCCTCCCCTCCCCGTCGCGCGCGAGCGCGGCGCGGAGGGTGCGGATGAAGAACTGGGTGATCGTCTCATGATAGCCCTGGGTGGCGTCGTTCACGCCGCCGCGACTCTCATTGTAGCGGCTGATGAGGCCGGGCAGGTCGCGCTCCAGCAGGATGTCGGGGCGTTCGAGGATCAGCCAGCAGGTCGCGCCGATATGGGCCTCGTGGGTCCATTCGGCCTTGGGCAGCGTGCAGGCGAGCATCCCCTCCCCCACGCGGCGGATCGCCTCGTCATGCGGCCAGAGCCGCGGCTTGTATTCGGTCATCTTCTGTCTCCAAAAGGGGACACGTACTTTTTCGCGAAAAAGTACGTGTCCCATCCGCAAAAAGAAAAGGAGCGCGCCGGCCTTCGCCGACACGCTCCTTCGAAAGGGCGATATTGGTGGGCGATCAGGCCGTGATCACGGTCTCCTGGATGGGTTCGGCTTGCGCCTGTTGCCGCGCCGCGCCGGGCGCGGAGGCGAGCACCGCCGCGTCGACATGGTCGGCGAACTTGGCGAAATTATTGGTGAACAAAGTCACCAGCCGCTGCGCCGTGGCGTCGTAATCGGCCTTGTCGGCCCAGGTGTCGCGCGGGTTCAGGATCGCGCTGTCGACGCCCGGCACGCTGACCGGCACCTCGACGCCGAAGATCGGGTCGATGCGGAACTCCACGTCGTTCAGCGAGCCATCGAGCGCAGCGTTGAGCAGGGCGCGGGTGGCCTTGATCGGCATGCGGCTGCCGGTGCCGTATTTGCCGCCCGTCCAGCCGGTATTGACCAGCCAGCAGCGCACGCCGCCCTTGGCGATCCGCTCCTTGAGCAGGTTGCCGTAGACCCAGGGGAAGCGCGGCATGAAGGGCGCGCCGAAGCAGGTCGAGAAGGTCGCCTCGGGCTCGGTCACGCCGATCTCCGTGCCGGCCACCTTGGCGGTGTAGCCGGAGAGGAAATGGTACATGGCCTGCTCGGGCGTGAGCCGCGCGATCGGCGGGAGCACGCCGAAGGCGTCCGCGGTGAGGAAGACGACGTTCTTCGGCACCGGGCCCATATTCCGCTCGGAGCAGTTCGGGATGAAGTCGATCGGATAGGCGCCGCGCGTATTTTCGGCGAGGCTCGGATCGTCGAGGTCGAGCTCGCGCGTCGCCTCGTTCATCACGACATTTTCGAGCACCGTGCCGAAGCGCCTGGTGGTCGCATAGATTTCCGGCTCCGCCTCGGGCGACAGCCGGATCATCTTGGCGTAGCAGCCGCCCTCGAAATTGAACACCGCCGTATCCGACCACCCATGCTCGTCATCGCCGATCAGGGTACGCGAGGCGTCGGCCGACAAGGTGGTCTTGCCGGTGCCGCTGAGGCCGAAGAAGACGGCGGTGTCGCCGTCCGGGCCGATATTGGCCGAGCAGTGCATCGGCATGATGCCCTGCGGCGGCAGCAGGTAATTGAGGATGCCGAAGACCGACTTCTTCATCTCGCCGGCATATTGGGTGCCCCCGATCAGGATCAGTTTCTCGGTGAGGTTCACGGCGATCACCGTCTCGGTGCGGGTGCCGTGGCGCGCGGGATCGGCGCGGAAGCTCGGCAGATCGATGATCGTGAATTCGGGCTCGAACCCGGCCAGCTCGCTCTCCTCGGGGCGGACGAGGAGGGTGCGGATGAAGAGATTGTGCCAGGCCAGCTCGTTGATCACGCGGACGCGGACGCGATGCTCGGGCTGCGAGCCGCCGTGCAGGTCCTGGACGAAGAGCGTGTCCTTCTCCGCCAAGGCGGCCATGAAGTCGGCCTTGATCGCGGCGAAATGCTCGGGGGAGATGGAGGCGTTATTGTCCCACCAGATCTCGCTCTCGGTGCCGGCGTCGCGGACGATGAACTTGTCCTTGGCGGAGCGGCCGGTGTGCTTGCCGGTCTTCACGACCAGGGGCCCGTCCTTGGCGAGCAGGCCCTCGCCGCGATTCAGCGCCGCCTCGACGAGCGCGGGCGTGCCCAGATTCCAGTTGATGTCGGCTTTGGTGTCGATGCCCTGGTACGACAGGTCGAACGACGGGACCTTGTTGGCCACGTGAATTCCTCTCCTATGTGCGTGAACGGCCGCCGGGGGAGCGGGCCTCGTTCCTTGGCCGGGCGCATATCGGAGTGGGGGGGATTCGTCAAAGGGTGGTGGGGTGAGATGGGCTTCCGGATCGCCGGCCTGTATGAGGGCAAGCGTCCGCCATGGGTGGAAAGCGGACATGATCTCGACATTTCGCCAGAGCGGCGGCAGCCTCGCATTTGTGAAACGAGAACGCATCGCCCAGGTTTGCATCGACGATCGGGATCGCCTGCTGCTTTGCCCGGCCGAAACCGCGTTCGACCAAATCTATCGCGCCGCAGCGGGCTTGAACTGGGACGCGACGGCGCGGGCCATGATAGCCCCGCTCCAGGCCGATGGAACCATGCGCGCTGGTTCGAACAGATGCTGGCCGCCGCGGCCGATGAATATGGCATCGCGCTGACGCTCGATCCCGAGACGGTCTGGTCGTCCGTGCCGGCGGCTTTACGACACGAGATGGAGAGATTTGCGGGAAGCGACTGGCTCGGGGACTTCGCACGTCTTCGGGCCGAGCGCGACCAAGGTGATTGGGATCGTCACCGGCTCGAGCACACCTTGTCTGAGGCGGCTTCACTTTGGGAAAGCGGGCAATATGCCGGCTATGTCGAAGCGCTGTCGCCGGTTCGGCACCTCCTGTCCCCGGCCCAGTTGAAGAGGGTGGAGATCGCGGAAAAGCGGGCTCAGGATTGATCGTCGGCCAACGCTCCGGCCTTCGCCGGAGCACGGGCGGTTTTAGTGTCGAGGAGGAGGGGATGACGAGCGCTGGCGTCCTTGCCTCGGAAGATCGTGTTCCTGGGTCCCGGCCTTCGCCGGGATGACTAGGTGGGCCTCGGATAACTAGGCGGGGTCGCCGGTGGGACGGTGCGGCCACCAGAGGCGTTGCCGGTCGTGGGGATAGGCCCTAAAGCCGGAGCGGGTACGGGAACCAGCGAGCAGAGAGTGGAATGTCGATAACGATCGCGCTTGTCGACGACGACCGCAACATCCTGACCTCGCTCTCCGTCACCCTGCAGTCCGAGGGCTTCACCACGCGGCTCTATTCGGACGGCGAGGCGGCGCTGAAGGCTTTGGTGGAGAATCCGCCGGACCTCGCCGTGCTCGACATCAAGATGCCGCGGATGGACGGGATGGAGCTGCTGCGGCGGCTGCGCGAGAAGAGCGACTTTCCGGTCATCTTCCTGACCTCCAAGGACGAGGAGCTGGACGAGGCGCTCGGCCTGGCGATGGGCGCGGACGATTATATCGCCAAGCCCTTCTCCCAGCGGCTGCTACTCGCCCGCATCCGCGCGGTGCTTCGGCGGACCGAGATGCGGGCGCGGCCGGCGACGGAGCATGAGGAGCCGGAAGCCGCCGAGATCGAGCGCGGGCGGCTGGTGATGGATCCGGCGCGGCACCGGGTGAAGTGGGACGGGCGCGACGTGACCCTGACCGTCACCGAGTTCATGATCCTGGAGGCGCTCGCGCAGCGGCCCGGCGTGGTGAAGAGCCGCAACCAGCTGATGGACGTCGCCTATCAGGACGACATCTATGTCGACGACCGCACGATCGACAGCCACATCAAGCGGATGCGGCGCAAGTTCCGGGCGACCGACGACAGCTTCAACTCGATCGAGACGCTGTACGGCGTCGGCTACCGCTTTGCCGAGGAATAGGCGCCGTGACGGCGCCTGAGCGCAAGAGCGGCCGGCTGCGCGGCTGGAGCAAGCGGCTGACGCTGCGCCAGCGCATCCTGGCGGTGAACATCTTCGCGGTCGCGATCCTCGCCGGCGGGCTTTTCTATCTCGACAGCTTCCGCACCCGCCTGACCGAGGCGCGGATCGACCAGGCCCGCTCCGAGGCGGTGATGATCGCGCATATGCTGGCGGCGCTCCCGCCCGGCGCGCGCGAGCCGATCATGATCCGGCTCGGCCGGGATTCCGGCACGCGGCTCCGGCTGTATGCCCCCGGCGGGCAGCGGCTCGCGGACAGCTGGAACGGGGCGCCGCCGACCTATGAATTGCGCGACCCGGAGACCGAGGCCTGGTACCGGGACGTGGCGCGCTGGCTGGACAACGGCTTCGACCGGCTGGTCGGCGCCCCCGCCCCGCCCGATTACATCCCGCGCGCGACCGACACGCTCGCCGACTGGCCGGAGGCGCAGGCCGCGCTGGGCAGCGGCCAACCGCAACGCCTGCTGCGCCGCGCGCCGGACGGGACGCCCTTCATCGCCGCGGCGCAGCGCGTGGAGGCCGCCGACCGGCCGGTGCTGCTGCTCACCGTCAATGCCCGCGACGTGCGCCGCGTGGTCCGGGCCGAGCGCTTCTCGCTCTTCCTGATCTTCCTCGGCACCTTGCTGGTCTCGATCCTGCTCTCCCGCTTCCTCGCCCGCACCATCGCCAATCCGCTACGCCGGCTCGCCCATGCCGCGCACCGCGTGCGGCGCGGCAGCGCGCGCGAGGTCGACGTCCCTACCCTGCCGCTCAGGACCGACGAGATCGGCCAGCTCGCCCGGGCGCTGCACGACATGACGCAGAGCCTGCGCCAGCGGATCGACGCCACCGACGCCTTCGCCGCCGACGTGACGCACGAGCTCAAGAACCCGCTCGCCTCGCTTCGCTCCGCCGTCGACACGCTCGAGCGGGTGCAGGATCCGGAGACCCGGGCGCGGCTGCTCGACGTCGTCCGCCAGGACGTGCTCCGGCTGGACAGGCTGGTGGTCGAGATCGCCGAGGCCTCGCGGCTCGACGCCGAACTGTCCCGCGCCCGCTTCGAGACGATCGACCTCGGCAAGATGATCGAGACCCTGGTGCCGCTCTGGGAGGAGCAGGCGGGGGGCAAGGCGGAGATCGCCTTCGCCCGCCCCCGGGTCGGCACCGCCATCATCCAGGGCGAGGCCGCGCGGCTCGCCCGCCTGTTCGGCAATCTCGTCGACAACGCCATTTCCTTCTCGCCGCCGGGCGGGCTGGTGGAGGTGAGCGCGGCGCGGGTCGGCGAGGAGGTGGTGGTCTCGGTGCAGGACGAGGGCCCCGGCGTTCCCGCCGCGGCGCGGGAAGCGATCTTTAACCGCTTCCATAGCATCAGGCCGGAAGAGGATTTCGGCCGCCACAGCGGACTCGGCCTTGCCATCGCCAAGGCGATCGTCGAGGGCCATGACGGACGGATCGAGATCGAGGATCGTCAGGACGGTCGGTCGGGGGCCCGGTTCGTCGTCCGTTTTTCGGGAGCCCAGCCATGAGCGCGCCGTCGCTTTCGTCCGAGACCATCCATGTGAGCAGCGTGGCGATCGGCGGCCGCGCCGTGCTGATCGGCGGCCGCTCCGGCGCCGGCAAATCGGATCTCGCGCTGCGTCTGATCGACCGCGGCGCCGTGCTGGTGAGCGACGACTACACCTTCGTCCGGCGGGCCAGGGGCCAGGCGCTCGCCTCCGCGCCCGAGCGAATCGCCGGCAAGATCGAAGTGCGCGGCGTCGGCATCGTCGAGATGGCGACGGTGCAGGACGTGCCGGTCGCGCTCTATGTCGACCTGTCCGGCGAGCCGGTCCGGCTGCCGGAGGGCAAGGAGCGGATCAGCGTGGCCGGCATTCCCATTCCCGCGGTCGCGCTCGACGGCCATCACGCCTCCGCGCCGCTCAAGGTCGAGGCCGCGCTCCGCCTGTTCGGACTGGCGCCGGGATGAGCGGGCCGACCGTCATGTCCTTCGCTTATTCGCGGGGCGACCCGCCCGAGGCGAATCTGCTGTTCGACATGCGCTTCCTGCGGAATCCGCACTGGCAGGAGCAATTGCGGCCCATGTCGGGGCTCGACGGGCCGGTCGGCGACTATATCGCCGGCGACCCGGTTTATGACGAGGCCATGGCACGGATCGAGGCGGCGATCCTCACCCTCCTCCCCCTCTACCAGGGCGACGGCAAGGCGCCCGTCCGCATCGCGTTCGGCTGCACGGGCGGGCGCCATCGCTCCGTCCATGTCGCCGAGCGGATCGCGACACGGTTGCGCGCGGCGGGTTTTTCCCCCAATCTCGACCATCGCGACCTCGCCGCGCCGCCTCGTGATGGAACCGAGCGGTCCGCAGGGGGCAAGGCTGTCGGCTGCTAAGGTGATTGAATGATCGGTCTGGTATTGGTGACGCACGGGCGACTCGCGTCCGAGTTCATTGTCGCCATGGAGCATGTGGTGGGCCCGCAACGGCAGATCGCGGCGATCTGTATCGGGCCGGACGACGACATGGAGGAGCGCCGCGGCCAGATCGCGCAGGCGATCAAGGGCGTCGACAAGGGCGACGGCGTCATCATCCTCACCGATCTGTTCGGCGGCACCCCCTCCAACTTGGCGATCAGCCTGATGAAGAGCGACAAGATCGAGGTGATCGCGGGCGTGAACCTGCCCATGCTGATCCGCCTCGAGGGCGCGCGCAAGACGATGGACGTTCGTGCCGCGGTCGCCGCCGCGCGCGAGGCGGGCCGCAAATATATCTCCGTCGCCTCGGAGATCCTGGGCGAGGCGGCCGCTTGAGCGCCGTCTCGCGCACCGTCGAGGTGGTCAACAAGCGCGGCCTCCATGCCCGCGCCAGCGCCAAATTCGTGACCATGGCGTCGCAGATCGACGCCGCGATCGAGGTCGAGAAGGATGGCAACAAAGTCTGCGGCACCTCGATCATGGGGCTGATGATGCTGGGCGCGGCCAAGGGCGATTCGATCACGATCAGCGCGACCGGGCTGGGCGCCGAACTGGCCGTCGAACAGCTCTCCGCCTTGGTCGAGGCGCGCTTCCAGGAAGACGAGTGACCACCGCGCCGTAAGGACCAAACGGGACCCATGCCGGTCTCGGACCTCCTCCGTTCGGGCTGAGCCTGTCGAAGCCCTTTACTTTCCGTCTCGGGAGCGAAGAGAAGAAGGAAAGTCCTTCGACAGGCTCAGGACGAACGGCTCGAGCAGGAATTGATGCCGAAAGAAATCACCGCCTTCTCCAACCCGCTGGTCAAACAGGCCAGGGCGCTGCGCGAGAAGAAGCACCGGCGCGCCGAAGGGCTGTTCCTCGCCGAGGGGCTCCGGATCCTGACCGAGGCGCGCGAGGTGGGTATCCTGCCCGAGCGGATCTTCTTCGCCGACGGTTCGCACCGGCTGGTCCAGGCGCTGGTCGCGGCGGTGGAGGCCGCGGGCGGCGAGGCGGTGCGGACCAGCGAGGACATCCTCCACAAGATCAGCGGCAAGGAGAATCCGCAGGCCGTGATCGGCCTGTTCCGGCAGTTCGACACCGGGCTGGCGTCCCTCGACCGGAATGCGGCGCCGCTCTGGATCGTGGCGCAGGCGTTGCGCGATCCGGGCAATCTCGGCACGATCCTGAGGACCGGCGATGCCACCGGCGCGGGGGGGCTGATCCTCGTCGACGACTGCGTCGATCCCTTCTCGGTCGAGGCGGTGCGCGCGTCGATGGGCGCCTTGTTCACGCAGCGCATCGCGACCGCGCGCTGGGACGAGTTCGTCGCCTGGCTGCGCGCCGGGCCGGGGCAGCTGGTCGGCACCAGCCTCAATACCGAGCATGATTATCAGGCGCCCCTCTACCAGGCGCCGACCTTCCTGCTCGTCGGCAACGAATCCCAGGGACTCCCCGGGGCCTATGAAGCGGAGTGCGACCTGCTGGTGAAGATCCCGATGCTCGGCAAGGCGGACAGCCTGAACGCGGCGGTGGCGACGGCGGTCATGGCCTATGAGGTGGTGAACCAGCGGCGGCGGAACGCCCCCCTGCCGTCACCCTGAACTCGTTTCAGGGTCCCGGGTCGAGCCAGTCACAGCGTGAACCGGGCGGCTCAGTGCCGCTGCCAAGCTGGACCCTGAAACGAGTTCAGGGTGACGCGGTGCTGCGCAATGGCTCTTGCCAGCGCGCCCGGTCCATCGCAAAACGTTATGCAAAGCATACGAATATGAGAGGATCCGAATGCCCACCGACATCGAGATTTCGCGCGCCGCGAAGATGCGTCCGATCGGGGAGATCGCGGCGCGGCTCGGCATTCCGGACGAGGCGGTCGAGCCCTACGGGCGGACCAAGGCGAAGATCTCATTGCCCTGGCTGAAGGAGAAGCAGCAGGGACCGCAGGGCAAGTTGATCCTCGTCACCGCGATCAACCCGACTCCCGCCGGCGAGGGCAAGACCACGACCTCGGTCGGCCTGACCGACGGGCTGGCGCGGATCGGGCGCAAGGCGATGCTGTGCCTGCGCGAGCCCTCACTGGGCCCCTGTTTCGGGATGAAGGGCGGCGCCGCGGGCGGCGGCTATGCCCAGGTCGTGCCGATGGAGGAGATAAACCTCCACTTCACCGGCGATTTCCACGCCATCACCAGCGCGCACAATCTGCTGTCGGCGATGATCGACAACCATATCCACTGGGGCAATGCGCTGAACATCGACGTCCGCCGCGTGACCTGGAAGCGCGTGCTCGACATGAACGACCGGGCCTTGCGGCAGATCGTCCAGTCGATCGGCGGCGTCGGCAACGGCTTCCCGCGCGAATCCGGCTTCGACATCACCGTCGCCTCGGAGATCATGGCGATCTTCTGCCTGGCCGAGGATCTGGACGATCTGCGCGCGCGGCTCGGACGGATCGTGATCGGCTATACCCGCGACAAGCAGGCGGTGACGGCGGCGGACATCAAGGCCGAGGGCGCGATGACCGTCTTGCTGTCGCAGGCGCTGGCGCCGAATCTGGTGCAGACCGTGGAGAACAATCCGGCCTTCATCCATGGCGGGCCGTTCGCGAACATCGCCCATGGCTGCAACAGCGTGATCGCGACCAAATCGGCGCTGGCGCTGGCCGATTATGTGGTGACCGAGGCCGGCTTCGGCGCGGACCTGGGCGCGGAGAAATTCTTCGACATCAAGTGCCGCCAGGCCGGGCTGAAGCCCAGCGCCGCGGTGATCGTCGCGACGGTGCGCGCGCTCAAATATAATGGCGGCGTGGCCAAGGCGGAGCTCGGCAAGGAGAATGTCGCGGCGGTGCAGGCGGGCGGCGTCAACCTCGCCCGTCATATCGAGAATGTCCGCCAGTTCGGCGTGCCGGCGGTGGTCGCGATCAACCATTTCAGCTCGGATACCGAGGCGGAGGTGGCCGCGGTCCGGGAGATCGCGGCGGCGCATGGCGTCGAGGCGGTGCTCTGCACGCACTGGGCCGACGGCGGCGCGGGCGCCGAGGAGCTTGCCCATAAGGTCGCCGCGCTCGCCGACGGAGACGGCGGGCAGTTCGCGCCGCTCTACGACGCCGAGCTGAAGCTGTTCGACAAGATCGACACGGTCGCCAAGCGCATCTACCGCGCCGACGAGGCGATCGCCAATTCGGGCGTCCGCAACCAGCTCCACCAATGGGAGAAGGACGGCTATGGCCACCTCCCCGTCTGCATGGCGAAGACGCAGTACAGCTTCTCGACCGATCCGGCCTTGCTCGGCGCGCCCTCCCACCATGTCGTGCCGGTGCGCGAGGTGAGGCTGTCGGCGGGCGCGGGCTTCATCGTCGCGGTCTGCGGCGACCTGATGACCATGCCCGGCCTGCCCAAGGTGCCGAGCGCCGAGGGGATGCGGATCGACGAGGACGGGCAGATCGAGGGTCTGTCCTGAGATTTGAAGCGGCCGCGGCGAGCGGGTAGAGCCGACGCATGAGTGGTTTTTTCCTGGCGCTGGCGATGCTTGCCGCGCAGCCCGCCCCGACCTCGGCCCCCACGTCGTCGCCCGTCCCGTCCGCCGCGGAGGACCTCGCCTTCACCAGCTGGGCGATCATCGAGATCAACGGCGTCGCGGTCGCGCCGGCCAATTACGCTTATTCGCTCGACCTCGGCGAGAACGGCTTCCTGGGCTATTCACGCTGCAACCGCTTCTCCGGGCGCTTCGCCAGCGCCGAAGGCAGGCTCGACCTCGGCCTGATCGGCGCGACCGAGAATCCCTGCCCGCCGCCGCACGACCGCCTCGACGCGCAGCTGCGGCGGGTCTTGTCGGGCGCCGCCGGGCCGGTGCGGGTCAGCCTGCCCGATGCCGACACGATGCTGCTCACGGCCGACATCGCGATCCGGCTGCGGCGCAAGCCTGGCGGGAGCTGAACGAAGGTTTCACGCGCCGTTCAACCGCAGCCATGCTATGATCTGCGGCATGAGGACTGCATTTCTTCTTGGCGGGGCGCTCGCTTTGTTCGGCGGCATCGGCGCGGCGACGGCCCAGCCGCCGGCGCCCGAGGGCGAAATCTATGCCGCGCACGGCACCGAGCCGTTCTGGGGCCTGACTTTCGAGGACGGCAAGATGATCTGGACCGGCATGGAGGAGGAGCGGATCGAGGTCGCCCGTCCGCGCCCGGTCGCCTCGCGGGGCGGCGTCCATGTCTACCGCACGCCGCGGATGACGGTCGAGATCAGCCATGAGGGCCGCTGCAACGACGGGATGAGCGACTTCGAATATCCGGACACGGTGCGCGTCCGTTTCCCCGGCGCGGGCCGCGGGCGCCCGCTCGAAGGGTGCGGCGGCGGCGTGCTGCCGCCGGTCACGCTCGCCGACAGCGGCTGGGCGATCGTCGAGATCGACGGTACCCAGGTCGGCGGCGAGGACTATGCGCTGCAGTTCGACGGCGCGGGCCGGCTCAGCGGGCGGGCGGGCTGCAACCGCTTCTCAGGCCCCTATGTGCAGCGCGGACGCACGCTGACCCCGGGCGCGATCGCCGCCACCCGCATGGCCTGTCCGGGCGACCGCATGACCCATGAGACCAAGATGCTGGGGCTCCTGCGCGGGCCGGTGCAGATCAACTATCGCAGCGGCCTGATCATGACCTTGCGCGGCACGCATGAGGGCAGCGACGTCTACGTCACGCTGCGGCGCCTCTAGGCGCGGCGGCCGGCGATGATTCCCGTCGCCATCCTGGTCGCGGCCGCGCTGCAGGCGCCGGGGCCGCCGCCGCAAATCTATCGGGCGTTCGGCGCCTCGCCCTTCTGGGCCACGCGGATCGGGGGCGGACGGATGGTGTTCGAGACGCCGGGCCGCGACATCCTGAACGTCGAGGCGCCGCCGCGTGCGGAGACCGAGCTCGGCTTTGCTTATTCCTCCCGTGAATTCTCGCTCTCCGTCGAACATGGCGAATGCACCGATCGGCTGACCCGGCGGCTTTACGCCGACCGGGTCACGGTCAGCGTGGGCGCGGCGCGGTTCGAGGGGTGCGGCGGCCGCGCGCTGACCGCGCCGCCCCTGCCCGATTATGGCGCCGCCGGGAGCGAGCCCTTCTGGTGGCTCGAGATCGCGGACGGGCGGCTGACCTTCCAGATGCACGACCGGGTGATCATCGCCGCCGCGCCGCGCCCCGCGGTGACCGGCGACGGCCGGGCGCGGGTCTATCGCACGCCGAAGATCATTCTCTCCATCCGCCGCGCGGATTGCGAGATGGACGACGACCAGGCCTATGCCGACACGGTGACGGTCATCGCCGCGGGGCGGACGGTGCATGGCTGCGGCGGCCCGGTGGTGCGCGCCGCGACCGAATAGAGGAGAGACGCATGAGCCTGCTTGCCGCCGCCGCTTTGGCCCTCGTCCAGCCCGCCTCCGCCCCCTATGCCGCCAGCGGTAGCGAGCCCTTCTGGCGGCTGGAGATCGCCGGCGGCCGGATGGTCTTCCACCCGGGAGACGACAGCCGGATCAGCGTGGCGACCCCTCGCCGCCAGGCGGTGCGCAATGGCTACCGGCTGGTGACCCGCCAGTTCATCGTCACGGTCCGCCACGCGGTTTGCGAGGACGAGGCCGAGCGCCGCTATCGCGATACCGTCTCCGTCACGACGCTCGACCGCGTCTATGACGGCTGCGGCGGGACCCTGCTGCCGCCCGTGGCGCTGGCCGATACCGACTGGCGGATCGAGGCGATCGGCAACGTCCGGGTCGACGGCGACGCCTATGTGATGAGCTTCCACGAGGGCCGGATCGACGCCCGCGCCGGCTGCAACCGCCTGTCCGGCGCCTATCGCGAGCGCGGCGGCCGGCTCGTGCCGGGGCCGATCGCGGGCACGCGCATGGCCTGCCCCGGCGCGCGAATGGCGCATGAGCGCGCCTTCCTGGCCGCGCTGCGCGGCGGGGCGCGGATCTCCTATCCCGCCGGCGACGTGCTCGTGCTGACCGGCAGCGGCGGGACGATCAGGCTGCGCCGGGTCTGAGCTAAACCGGGTTGTAGGCACCCTCGATGCAATAGCCGACCAGCTCGTTCGTCGTATAAGGCGAGGTGGCGCCGACGCGGCGATAATTGACGAAATTGGCCTGGCTGACCTCGTCATAGCTGCAGCCGATGGGGAAGATGCTCCCGATCAGCGTGTCATGATTGGCATTGTCGTAGAAATCCGTCCGATAGGCGGGCTCGCCGGTATAATGGGCGACGGCCTGGGTGCCGCTTGCCAGCATGGCGGCCGCGGCCAGAGCGACGGCGTTGAAGCGCGTGAGCATATCACGTCCCCTTTCCTGCAAGATAAGCCACGTGCGCCGTGGACGGCGCGGCCCCGGCTCAGCTCGGCCAGAGCACGCCGTCGATGCAGACGCCGATCTGCTCGGTCTCGTAGAACATCGTGCCGACCCCGGAGACGACGGTGAAGGACGGACCGAGCGACGTGCAGAAGCCATGCCCCGAGCCGGCCGGAACGGTATGGGTCTCGTCGGTGTAGAACCAGTAGCTGTAGCAGGGCTCGCCGTTGAAGGCCCGGCCCGGGCTCGACACGGCCAGTGTCGCCAGCGTTGCGGTGAGACCGATTGCGAAACGCTTGAGCATGATTTCCCCCTTCGTAAGAGCTGGATCAGGTCGTCCGGCGCATTTGGCGTTCGACCGCCAAGGGGCCATGACGGGGGGCGCCGAACGCCGCCCGCCCGCCGCGACCCCGGGCTCTAGAGCGGCTCCCACCCATATTGGGTGCAATAGCCGACGAACTCGTCCTGCTGGTGACAAGTGTAGGTGCCGGAGAGATAATATTGGACGTAGAAATAGCCGCAGGTGGGCTCGATCGTGCCGACGACGGTCGTGTGGCTCGCATCGCTGTACATATAGGTGCGATAGGCCGCCTCCCGATAATCGAAGGCGCTGGCCGGATGCGCGGTCAGCAGGGTGGCGGCGATCACGGCGAGGGCAAGTTTTCCTCTCATCTTTCTCTCCCCTGTCTCGACATGCGAAGTCCCGTTCCCGGCGAACGGGTTCTAAAGAGCAGAACGATCTTCGAGTCGATTTAGGGAGGTTATGATGAGTGACGAACAGCCGCAATAAAGCAGAATTACGGTATAGTAGAGCGATAAGTATAAAATCGAAGGAATTAACCTTTGCTCGACTTGACCTGCATCAATTGGCCTTGCCCTCGCCTTCCGTCGGGAAGAGCTTGGTCAGCGGGCGGGTGCCGGTTTCGATGACCGGGAGCGGCTCGATCTCCTTCGTACCGCCGGCCACTTCCAGCGTCTCGAACCGCTTGGCCTGGGTCATGACCTGGCTCTCCAGGCTGCCGACAAAGGCATTATAGGCGCCGGTCGCCAGCTCCAGATTGCGGCCGAGACGGGCGACATGGCCGCCCATCGTCGCGAGCCGGCCGTGCAATTCCTTGCCGAGCCGGGCGATCTCGGCCGCCTCCTCGGCGATCTTCTCCTGCCGCCAGACGGAAGAGACGGTGCGGGCGATGGCGACGAGGTTGGTCGGCGTCGCCAGCAGCACCCGCCGCTCGAACGCCCAGGACCAGAGATTGTCGTCCTGCTCCAGCGCCGCGGTCAGGAAATGCTCGCCGGGAATGTACATGACGACATAATCGGCGGCGTCGCCGAACTGCTCCCAATAGGCCTTGGAGCCGAGCTGCTGGGCATGGGTACGGATCGAGCCGGCGTGCGCCTTGAGGTGGGCGGCCCGCTGGCCGTCGTCCACCGCGTCATTGGCGTCGAGCCAGGCGTTGAGCGAGCATTTGGCGTCGACGATCAATTTGCGCCCGCCGGGCAGGCGGACGACGACGTCGGGACGCAGGCGGCCGTCTTCCGTGTCCACCGAGACCTCGGTCTGGAAATCCGCATATTGGGAGAGGCCGGCCTGTTCGAGCACGTTGCGCAGCGACTGCTCGCCCCAGCGGCCGCGGGCCTTGGGGCTGGAGCGGAGCGCGTTGACGAGATTGCGGGTCTCGTCGCGGACCTGGCTATGCCCGGCATGGAGCAATTGCACCGCCTCGCGCAGGCCCGCATATTGGTCAACGCGGCTCTTCTCGACCTCCTTGAGGCCTTCCTCATAGCGCTTGAGCGTCGCCTCGACGGGCTGCAGCAGCGCCTTCAACTGCGCCTCGCTCTTCTCGCCGGCCTGGTGGAAGCGGGCATCGGCGCGTTCGAGGAACTGGCGCTGGGCGTCGCTGAGGAGCTTTGCCCCGACCTCATGGAATTGCGCGGTGAGTGCCTCCTTGGCGGCCATCAATTCCTGCATCCGCGCCTCGAAATTGCGGGCATCCGCCTGGAGGCTCGCCAGTTCCCGCATGGTCGCGTCGCGCGCGCCGGTCATGGCGGCGAGATCGGCGCGGAGCTGTTCGGCCGCCTTGCCGCGCTCCTCGGCGACGGCCCCTGCTCTGCCTTTGCCAAGCACCCAGCCGAGCGCGATCCCGCCGGCGACGAACGCGGCGACGATGAGGAGAGTGAGGGGATCCATTTGCGAGCTTTCCGGCCAGAACGAAAAGCGAACCTACCGCAGCGGAGTCGCGCGCTCAAGCGCCATTCCGCAAAGCGGGAACAATCCCTTCGCGGTCTTCCTTCTCTTTCTTCGCGCCTTCGCGTGAAATCCAGGGCTGCTTATTTCACGCGAAGGCGCGAAGAAGAAAATACGCGACGCTCGCGAAGAGGAAGACTGCCGCTTCGCGGGAGGCAGAGAGCCTTAAGCGGCCTGCTTGCGCGCCTTGGCGATCTTGCGGAGGATCATCTCGCGCTTCAGGCGGGAGAGGTGATCGATGAAGAGCACGCCCTCGAGATGGTCGATCTCGTGCTGGAGGCAGACGGCGAGCATGCCGTCAATCTCCTCGTCATGCGCCACGCCATGCTCGTCGAGCCAGCGGGCGCGGATGCGATCCGGGCGGTCGACCTCGGCATATTGGTCCGGCACGGAGAGGCAGCCCTCATTATAGGGCACCTCGACCGTGGAGTGATTGTAGAGTTCGGGATTGATGAAGACCTTGGGGTCCTTCACCGGCTCGCCGCCCTCCACCTCGGGCTCCTGCAGGTCGATGACGAGCAGCCTTTTCGGCACGCCCACCTGGACGGCGGCGAGGCCGATGCCGGGCGCCGCGTACATGGTTTCGAACATGTCGGCGATGAGCCGGCGCGTCTCGTCGGTCACCGCCTCGACGGGGGTGGAGACCTGACGCAGCCGCGGATCCGGCACTTCGAGAATGGGAAGCAGAGCCATGGCGTAAAAGTAGGGACCGGCGCGCCCCGGGTCAAGAAATGCGGCTGTGCTGGCGCCCCGGCGCGCGGCAGGATACGCAGCCGTAATGAAATACGCCCTCGCGCTGCTCTGCCTCTGCCTCGCCGCTCTTCCCGCCCGCGCGCAGGAGGCGCCGCCCGCGCCCAACTGGCGGGAACGGACCTTGGCCGACGTGGCCGCGATCGACCAGGCGGTGCGCGACATACATCCGGCGGCGGCCGATCCCGCCACGCCGGGTTTTGCCGCGGACTGGGCGGAAAGCGTCCGGACGGCGCGGCGCCGCGCCGAAGAGGCGAGCGACCGCGCCGCTTGGGCCGGCACATTGCGGATCCTCGTCAACAGCCTGCGCGACGCCCATGCCGTGGTGAGCATCGCGCCGCAGCGACCCGCGCCGCCGCTCTGGTGGACGGGCTATGCGGTCGAGCATATCGCCGGTCGCTGGTTCCTGCGGCCCGTGGACGCGCCGGACGCGCCGGCGGGCGAGCTTCGCCTGCTGCGCTGCGGCGCGCGGCCGATCGACGCGGTGGCGGCGTCGCAGCTCGATCTCACCGTCACCAATTGGTGGGTGACCGCCAATCGCAGCATCGCGGGCGCGCGGTTGCTGGTCGACGGGGGCAATCCCTTCGTCCGCAGGCTCGAGCGCTGCACCGTGCTGGTCGACGGCCGGCGCGAGCGGGAGATCGTCTTCGCCTGGCGGCAGGCCGACGCGGCCGCCGTCGCGTCGGCGGTCCGTCCCTATCAGCGGCGGCGAACCGGCGAGGCCCGCTTCGACCTCGCCTGGCAGGCGGACGGATCGGCCTGGCTCAGCATCCCGAGCTTCACGGATTCGCAGGGCAATGCAGCGCTCCGGGAGGCGGTGCGCGGCGCCCTGCCCCGGCTCCGGCGCGCGCCCTATATCGTGCTCGACGTGCGCGGCAATAGCGGCGGCAATTCCCAGCTCGGCACCGCGCTGAGCGCCGTTTTGTGGGGCGAAGGCAGCCTCCTTCCCGAGCCGCCGCCCGGCCAGCCGAAGCGCTGGCGCGCGAGCCGGCAGCTGATCGCGGCGATGCGGGCGACCCGCGCCGCGCAGAGCGGCAATCCGGAGCTGGTCGCGTTCGTCGACGCGGCGCTGCCCGCGATCGAGGCGGGCCTGGCGCGGGGCGAAGCGCTGGTCGTCGATCCCGGCGTGGCCGCCGATGCGGACCGCCGCCGGCGCCCAAGAGCGAGGCCGGCGCGGACCGGGCCCGTCCTCGTGCTCACCGATGGCGGCTGCGGCAGCTCCTGCATCATGTTCGTCAACGAGGTCAGGCGGATGGGCGCGCGCCAGATCGGCGACCCGACCGACCGCAACACCGTCTATGGCGAGCAATGGGCGATGACCCGGCTGCCCTCGGGCGAGGCGGACCTGTATCTGCCCAGCGCCGTCTATGGCTGGGCGGAGCGTGAGCTGGGCGGCGGTCCGCCGCACGCGCAATGGACGGGCGCGGCGACCGACGAGGGCGGGTTGCGGGCGTTCGTGGCGGCCGAGGCGCGCTCTGCGAGGCGCCGAGCCGCCCCTCAATAGTCATTCCGGCGAAGGCCGGGACCTATGAACTCGGATTTATCGGAAGAGGCGTGGAGGATTCGTTCTCCTCGCAATGCGGTGTTCATGGGTCCCGGCCTTCGCCGGGATGACTATGAGTTTGCTAGCGAATTCTGCAACGCTCCGAGGATGGCAGCTATGCGACCGGCCTCGCGCATCGGCGCTTGAGCCGAGCCCCCTCACCCTCCCCTCTCCCCGCCGGGGAGAGGGAAAAGGCGATCGGGCGCTATGCGACCGGTCTTCGCGCCCGCAGCGCCTGGGCCAGGGTGCCCTCGTCCAGATAGTCGAGCTCGCCGCCCACCGGCAGGCCGTGGGCGAGCTGGGTGAGGCGGATCGGGAAGCGCTCGAGGCGCTCGGCGAGATAATGGGCGGTGGTCTGGCCTTCGAGCGTCGCGTTCATGGCGAGGACGACCTCGTCAATCCCGCCGGCGGCAACGCGGGCGACGAGCCGGTCGATGCCGAGATCCTCGGGTCGGACACCCTCCAGCGCGGAGAGGCGGCCGCCGAGGACGTGGAAGCGGCCGGGGAAGAGGCGCGAGCGCTCCAGCGCCCAGAGATCCGACACCTCCTCGACCACGCAGAGCAGGCGTGCGTCGCGGCGCGGATCGGCGCAGATGCCGCAGGGATCGACCGTGTCGACATTGCCGCAGGTGCCGCAGACGGAGAGGTTCGCGCTGACGCGCTCCAGCGCGCGCAGCAAAGGCGCGAGCGCGGTCTCCCGCTTCTTCATCAGATGCAGCACCGCGCGCCGCGCCGAACGCGGGCCGAGCCCCGGGAGCCGCGCCAGCGCCTGGGTGAGCGCCTCGATTTCCTGCGATGCCATGGGGGCGGAGATATGGAGGGGGAGGCGAAGCGTCAAATCCTCCCCTCAGCCCGACGTGAAGAAGCGAATGAAAGAAACCGGCCGTGCTCCGGCGAAGGCCGGAGCGTTGCGGGACGACCATGACGGCCGTCACCGGCCAACGCTCCGGCCTTCGCCGGAGCACAACATTCGCGCGCGAAACGTCAGCATCATGGGCGGGAACTGGTGCTGGACGCCCGCTCCCGTTAAGGCCCTCCCGATGCGCATCGCCTTCATGGGAACGCCGGATTTCGCCGTGCCGACGCTCGACGCCCTGCTCGCGGCGGGGCATGAGGTCGCCGCGGTCTACACGCAGCCGCCGCGGCCCGGCGGGCGGCGGGGGAAAGCGCCGGCGCCCTCCCCCGTCCAGAAACGCGCCGAGGAAGCCGGGCTGGAGGTGCGCTCGCCCGTGTCGCTGAAGGGCGCGGAGGCGCAGGAGGCGTTCGCGGACCTCGACCTGGAGGCGGCGGTGGTCGCGGCCTATGGCCTGATCCTGCCCGAGCCGATCCTGCGGGCGCCGGAATATGGCTGCCTGAACGTCCACGCCTCTTTGCTGCCGCGCTGGCGGGGGGCGGCGCCGGTGCAGCGCGCGATCCTCGCCGGCGACACGCGCACCGGCGTCACCATCATGCAGATGGAGAAGGGGCTCGACACCGGGCCGATGCTGGCGGTGTCGCCCGTCGAGATCGGCCGCAAGACGGCGGGCGAGTTGACCGCGGAACTGGCCGAGAGCGGCGCGCGGCTGCTGGTGCAGGTGCTCGGCCTCGTCCCCCAGGTCGGCCGCATGCCGCAGAACGACGCGCGGGCGACCTATGCGCCGAAGATCGGCAAGCAGGAAGCGAAGCTCGATTTCACGCAGAGCGCGGCGGCGGTCGAGCGGCAGGTGCGCGCCTTCAATCCCGCGCCGGGCGCCTTCTTCGAATATGGCGGCGAGCGGATCAAGGTCCTCGCGGCGGAGCTGTCCGCGCTGAACGGCGCGCCCGGGACGGTGCTCGACCATGGCCTGACCATCGCCTGCGCCGAGGGCGCGATCGTGCCGAGCCTCGTCCAGAAAGCGGGTCGCGATGCGATGACGACCGGCGAATTGCTGCGCGGCTTCGCCATTCCCGCCGGCGCGGCGCTGGCGTGACCCGTTTCCGCCTGACGGTGGAATTTGACGGCCGGCCTTTCATGGGCTGGCAGCGGCAGGCGCACGGTCCCTCGGTCCAGCAGGCGATCGAGGCGGCGATCGAGGCGATCACCCACGAGCAGGTCACGCTCCACGCCGCCGGGCGGACCGATGCCGGCGTGCATGCGCTGGCGATGACCGCCCATGTCGACATCGCCAGGCCGATCGACCCGCACCGGCTCGCCGACGGCACCAACACGAAGCTGCGCCCCCTCCCCGTCGCCATCCTCGCCGTGCGGGAAGTGGAGGACGACTTCCACGCCCGCTTCTCCTGCATCGGCCGGCATTATGTCTACCGGATCGCCAACCGGCGCGCGCCGCTGGCGCTCGAGGCGGGGCGGGCCTGGCGGGTGCCGGTCGTGCTCCATGCCGACGCGATGAACGACGCCGCGCAGGTGCTGACCGGCCGGCACGATTTCACCACCTTCCGCTCGGCGCATTGCCAGGCGGAGAGCCCGGTGAAGACGCTGGACCGGATCACGGTGCGGCGGTTCGGAGAGCGGATCGAGATCGAGGTGGCGGCGCGAAGCTTCCTCCACCACCAGGTGCGCTCGATGGTCGGCTGCCTGGAGCTGGTCGGCCGGGGCAAATGGACGAAGGCGGACCTGAAGGCGGCGCTGGAGGCGAAGGACCGCGCGGCCCTCGGCTTCAACGCGCCGCCCGACGGGCTCTATTTTGCCGGGGCGCTTTATCCCGGGGAGCGGCCGTAGCCGCGCCGCCGAGGCCGAACAGCCGCTGCAGCGACCGGTCGAGCATCACCAATTGCCAGAGCAGCCGGCCATGGTCGGAGCGGCCGGAAAGATGCGCCTCGGCGAGCCGGCGGATCGCGGCGGCGTCGAACCAGCCCAGCTCGGCAAAGCTCGGCGCGTGGGCGATGGCCAGCGCCTCATGGGCGAGCGGGCCGCGGAACCAGGCGGAGACGGGCGTCACGAAACCCATCTTCCGGCGGTGGAGGATCTCGTCCGGCAGGCGCGAGGCCAGCGCGCGCTTCATCAGATATTTGCCGACCCCGCCCTTGAGGCGCAGTTTCGCGGGCAGGCGCGCGGCGAATTCGACGAGGCGGTGGTCGAGCAAGGGCTCGCGCGCCTCCAGGCTGACGGCCATGCTGGCGCGGTCGACCTTGGTCAGGATGTCGCCGGGCAGCCAGATTTTCATGTCCGCATATTGGGCGCGGGAGAGGGCGTCCCCGGCGGGCGCCTCGTCGAACGCCCTGGCGTAGCGCGCCTCGGCGTCGTGGCCGTGCAGGTTCGCGGTCAGCAGTTGGCGGCGGATGGCGGGCGGGGTGACACCGACCGCGCGGGCATAGGCCATGCCGCTCCCCTGCCCCAGCGCCTGCAGCGTCGTCTTGGCGCGGAAGACCTGCGGCGCCCAGTCGAGCTTGGGATAATGGTTGCCGAGCATGCCGGCGGCGCGAGCGAAGGGCGCGGGCAGCAGCCGCCGCACCCGTTCTTCGGCGGCGAACAGGCGGTAGCGGCGATAGCCGGCCATCGCCTCGTCGGCGCCGTCGCCGGAGAGCGCGACCTTCACCTTTTCGACCGCCAGCTCGGAGACGCGGTAGGTGCCGAAGGCGGAGGCATCGGCGAAGGGCTCGTCGAAAGCGGCGGCGAGCGTGTCGATCAGCCCGAAATCCTCGGCGCTCACCACGCGGCTACGGTGATTGGTGGCGAAGAGCTCGGCGATCCGCGCGGCATGGGCGGTTTCGTCATGGTCGGCGGCGTCGAAGCCGATCGAGCAGGTCTCGACCGCGCCCTTGCTCCATTCGGCCATGAAGGCGACCACGGCGGAACTGTCGACGCCGCCGGAAAGGAAGGCGCCGAGCGGCACGTCCGCGACCATGCGCGAGCGCACGCCCTCGCGCAGCCGCTCCACCATCTCCTCCTCGAGCGACTTGATCGAGGCGCGGACCGGGTTGGAGAAATCCACGTCCCAATATTGCATCGGCTTCGGCAGGCCGCGGCCGCGCCGGATGTGCAGGTAGTGGCCGGCGGGAAGCTTCCTGACGCCTTCGACCATGGAGGCATCGTCCGGGACGTAACCGAAGGCCAGATAGTCGTCGATCGCCTGGGCGCTGGGCGTCCGGCGCAGCAGGGGATGGGCGAGCAGGCCCTTCAGCTCCGAGGCGAAGATCAGGCCGCCGTCCGAAATCTCCGCGTAGAAGAGCGGCTTCACGCCGAGCCGGTCGCGGGCGAGGAAGAGCGAGTCGGTGGGCGCGTCGTAAATGGCGAGCGCGAACATGCCGTTCAGCTTCGCCAGGCAGTCCGGTCCCCATTGCCGCCAGGCGGCGAGGATCACCTCGGTGTCGCTCTCCGAGCGGAAGACGAAGCCCTTTTCCTCCAACTCCGCCCGCACCTCGCGGAAATTGTAGACCTCGCCATTATAGCTGATCGCCTCGCGCCCGTCGGGCGAGAGCATGGGCTGGGCGCCGCCCTCGGTAATGTCGATGATCGCGAGGCGGCGATGGCCGAGGCCGATGCCGGGGGCTGTCCAGACGCCGCTGCCGTCCGGTCCGCGATGGGCGAGCGCGTCGGCCATCGCCCGGACCCGCGCCGGATCGACCGGCTTCGGGACGTCGGGATGGAAGATGCCGGCGATGCCGCACATGGGATCAGTCGAGCCCCGCGGCGCGATCCGCCAGGCGGTCGAGCGGGCCGAGCGCGCGGACGAACTCGTCGAGCGCCGGGCGGGCGCTGATGCCGGCGGCGCTGTCCTCGGCCGAGACCAGGATCGCGACCGCGCGCTGCGGGCCGCCCAGGAGGCGCGTCTTCAGCGTCGCCAGCTTCACTTGCACCCCGCTCCCGGTCGTCACGTCGCCGACGCGGTAGAAGCTCAGCACCTCGCGCGCCACCCCGTTGGAGGCGATCCGTTCCGCCCGTCCGCCGGACGGCGCGGTGGCATTCTCGCTCCAGGCCCAGGCGCCGCCGGGCTCGACCGCGCCCTGGCCGAAGCCGACCAGCTCGCGGCCCTCGCTCTGGCTGGCGAAGACGATGATGGCGAGATCGACATCGCGCCCCCGCGCGTCGCGATAATGGAGGAGGCGGATGCGGTCGGCGCCGGCATAATGGGGCTGCCAGGGACGCCCCTGCCCTTGCGGCACCTGCTCCCAGCCCTGGACCTGCGGCGCGGCGATCTCGGCGGGCGCAGGCCGGGCATTGCTCGCGGTCATCAGGAACAGCCAGGCGACCGGCGCGACGATGAGGCCGATCAGCCCGCCGACCACGGCATTGAGCCGGGCCCCGCGCGGCGCTTCGGGCTGAAGCGCCTTCGGATCGAACCAGGGCTCGTTGACGCCCCGGTCGAAGAAGCGCCAGCCGATCGCGAGGATGATCGCGATGACGATGGCGAAGAAGATGCCGCCATAGACGACATGGTCGAAGCCGGCGGCGAGATCGACGCTGCCCGTCTTGTGCGCGACGTAGATGGTCAGCCAGGCGCGAATGCCGTTGGCCAGGATCGGCACGGCGAGCGAGACGGCGACGAAGGCGAGCCGGCGCCGCCACGACCGGAAGCAGACATTGGCGACCAGGGTCCCGAACGCGGCCATGGCGATCAGGAACTTCACCCCCGCGCAGGCCTCCGCCACCTCGAAATAGCCGGTCGGCGTGGTGATGAAGATGCCTTCGAGATGGGCGGTCACGCCGGTGATCGAGAGCAGGACGGAGGCGATCTCGGCCGTCACCGTCTGCATCAGCGGCACCAGCTCCTCGCCGGCGGGGACGAGGAAGAGCGCGTAGCAGAGCGGGAAGGCGAGCCCTCGCGCGACATGCTTGCCGAGGATGGCGATCACCGCGCCCTGCAGCATGAAGAGCAGGCCGAGATGGCGCGCGAAGGCGACTCCGCCCGCCTCGCCCAGCATCCAGCCCAGCGCCCCTGCCCCGGTCAGCAACAGGCCGGGCCACCAGGCGGCGGGCGTCAGCTCGGCCAGCTCCGCCTTGCGCTGCGCGACCAGCCACCAGAGGATCAGGGGAATGAGCAGGCAGTGGTTGAAGGTCGAGCTGTTCCACCAGATCGAGACGATCGCCTGCGCGTCATGGAAGAAGAGCAGGAGGATCGCGGCGGCGGCGAAGCCGAGCGCGAGCAGGTGCGCGCGCCAGCCCTGTGTCGCGGCGGCCGGGGGCTGCGCGATCGCGACCGCGGTCATGCCGCTTCCTTCCGGACCTCGAGGCCCAGCATGGCGGCGAGCGGCGCCAATTGCGCCTCCCAGCCATAATGGCTGACCATCCGCGCGCGCGCGGCCTTGCCCATGGCGACGGCGCGCTCGGGCGCGTCGAGCAGCGAGAGGATGGCGTCGGCCTGCGCGGCCGGGTCCGCGGCGACCATCAGGTCGCGGCCGGGCAGCGCGTCGATCCCCTCATAGGCGCCAGGCGAGGCCACGACCGCGCGGCCCATCGCCATCGCCTCCAGCACCTTGTTCTGGATCCCGCGCGCGATCTGCAGCGGCGCGACGACGATGTCGGCCGAAGCGAGCCAGGGGCGCACGTCGGGCACGTCGCCGGTGACGGTGATGCCGGGGCGCGCGGCCAGCGCCTCGACGGCGGCCGGCGGGCGGCGGCCGACGATCGCGAAATCGAGCTCCGGCCGGGCGGCACGAAGCCTCGGAAACACCTGCTCCGCGAAGTCGGTCACCGCCTCGACATTCGGCCGGTAGTTCATCTGCCCGGTGAAGACGATACGCGGCCCCGCCTGCGCCGGCAGCGGCACGAAGCCGGCGTCGGGCGCGAAGAAAACCAGGTCGATGCCGTTGGAGAGCGCCCTGATGTCGGCGCCCGGAAGCTTCGCCTCGGCCCGGAACAGGGCCGCCTCGGCCTCGCTGACGAACAGGCCGACATCGGCGCGGGCCGCGGTCGCTTTCTCCAGCGCGAACATCTTCTTCGCCTCGCGGTCGTAGACCAGCCGGCCCGCGAGTCCGCTCTTGCGCGCATAATCGGCATATTTGGCGGAATCGAAATCGACGAAGTCCATGACGAAGGGTCGCTGGAACCCCGCCGGCACGAACCGCGCCATCTGCACCGAGAAGGCGTAGACGCCCGCGATCGGCCGCGCGGCAAGGATGCGCGTCACGAAGTCGCGGAGGCCCGCGCTCGACATCGCCGCCTCGTTGATGGTGAGGCGCCGGCTATAGGCCTTCGCCATCCAGAGCAATTTGCTCGGGCTGACCGTCGCCACGAAGGCCTCGCCGAGGCGGCCGTCCAGCGCCTCGCGCAGCGCCGGCAGATGGGCCGCGTCGGCCGCGTCGTCGGCGAAGCAGGCGAGATGCACCGTCGCATAGTCGGCCAGATGGCGCAGGATGTGCCACGAGCGGATCTTGTCGCCGCGGTCCGGCGGATAGGGAATGCGATGGGCGAGGAAGAGCAGTTCCGGCTTCATCCGAGCCCCCGCGCGATCGGCGGGCCGAGCCGGTTGGCCAGCCAGAGCGGCAATTTGCGCCAGGCGGCGATCTTCAGGCGATATTTGGGGCTGAGCGGGTTCACCTCGCGCGCCTCGCCCCAATGCGCATAGACGAGCGGTTTCGGCTCGAACCCCCAATTCTTCTTGAAGGCGAAGGCGCCCGTGCCGAGCTTCGAGCGGCCGAAATCGAAACGCGTGCAGCCGCGCCGCACGGCATGGCGCATCAGCGCGTAATACATCAGCTCGTTGGCGCGGGCGGCGCGGGCCGCATGGGTGCCGCCGCCCCAATAGGGATAGACCGTCCCGTTCAGGTAGAGACTGAGCACGCTCGCCAGGGGCTTGCCGTCGCGGGAAACGGTGAGGATGTCGGCATCGGCGCCATATTCCCGCAGCACGGACGTGAACAAAGCGCGCGGGAAGACGGGTGTGCCGAGGTTGCGGACGCTTTCCGCATAAGCGCGGTAATGGGCCTCGGCATCGCCCATGGCAATGTCGAGGCCGAAGGTCAGGGCCCGGCGCACTTCGGCGCGCTGCTTGCGCGGAATGGTGTTGAGGACGGCCTCCTCGTCGGCGGGGAGCTCGCGAACGAAGCCGGCATAGGCGCCTTCCGCCTTGCGCCAGCCGTCCGGGTGCTTGCCGCCGCGCAGCTCGACCGACGGGCAGCCGCGCGCGGCGGCGAGATCGACCGCCGCGCCGGCCAGCGCCGCGACCGCGACGTCGTCGCCGGCGAGGATGCCGCCGTCCACGCCGAAGCCGGTGGAGACCAAAGCCGCGCCGAACAGCCGCGAGCGGAGCTCGGTCAGCGGCAGCAGGCCGTGGATTTCGCCGCCGCGCTCGACGACCAGCAGATGGGCGCGCTGGCCCGTCCCGCTGGCGATCGCGCGGCTCCATTGCGGCAGGTGGAAGGGCGTCGCCTCGGGCCGGGCGCGCACGAAGGCCTCGACCGCCGGCTCGCCGGGATCGGCCGTCCTGACCGTCGGCGCGAAGGAGCCGGCGGGCGCGTTCACAGCAGGCGCGCCTGTTCGGCGGCCACCTCGTCGGTGCGGCCCCATTGATGGTCGCGCAGCAATTTGAGGAGCTTGGCCTCCATCACGTCCAGATTGGTATAATGGCGCACCTTGGAGCGGGCCGGGGCGTCCTGCACGCGCGGCTGGTCCGGATCCACCTCCCAGGGATGGAAGTAGAAGACGGCCGGGCGCTCCTCGTCGCGGTTCACGCGGCGGATCGCCCAGCTCGAAAAGCCGTAGGGCAGGATGCGGAAGAAGCCCCCTCCCCCCGCCGCGAAGCGCCGCCCGGCGAAGTTCACGGTGGTGACCGGCAGCTCGATCAGCGGCGAATCGCCGACGGGGCGCCAGGCGAACCGGGGCGAGTCCCGCCAGCCATAATGGTCGTGGCGGATCGGGGCGACACTCGAGGAATAGACATAATTCTTCTCGGCCAGCACCCGGTGCGCCCAGGGCGTGCGCGCGTCGATCGAGAAGCTGGGCGCGCGATAGCCGATCGGCGATCGGCCCGAGGCATCCTCGATCGCCTGGTGGGCGCGCTCGAGATCGGCGCGGAACCGGGCCTCGTCCATGGTGAAGACGCGCTGATGGTCCCAGCCGTGGCTGGCGATTTCATGGCCGGCCTCGGCGGCGCGGCGGATCACCTGCGGATGGCGCGCCGCGACCCAGCCCAAGGTGAAGAAGGTCGCCTTCACCCCGGCCTCGGCGAACAGGTCGATCACGCGCGCGGTATTGGCCTCGACGCGGGCGGGGATCGTCTCCCACGCGTCGCGGGCGATCACCTTCTCGAAGGCACCGACCTGGAACCAGTCCTCGACGTCGACCGACAGCGCGTTCTTCATCCGCCCACCTGCTTATGCGGCGTGGGTGCGGTGATAGGCCGGTTCCTGGCTGTTCTCGACCCAGTCGACGAGCAGGATCAGGACGCGGCGCAAGGTCGCCTCCTGCTCCTCGGCGCGCGCCTCCAGCGCGGCGATGCGCTGCTCCAGCAGCGGATCGGCGACGAGCACCGGCTGCGGCGCCGGCTCGGGCGCGCGGCGGGCGGAGCGGAGCGAAAAGACCTTTTCTTCCGCTGCGTCCGGATCGGGCGTCGGCGCGACGGGCGCGGGCTGCCGGGCGGCGGGCTCCGGCCTCGCATTGTCCGCGCCGAGATCGTCGGCGACCGCCTCGACGGTCTGCGCGGTGACCAGTTCGGCATCTTCCAGCGCCGCCGCGAGCAGGACGCGCTGCATGATCTGGTTGACCTTGCGGGGGATGCCGCCGCTCAGCCGGTGAACGGCGTCGAACGCCGCAGGCTCGAAATCGGGATTGCCCTGCCAGTCCACCCGGGTGAGGCGATGGCGGACATAGGCCGCCACCTCGTCCGTGGCCATGGCGTCGAGATGATGGGTGGCGATGACCCGCTGGCGCAGCTGCTCGAGCCCCGGTCCCGCCAGCTTGTCGCGGAATTCCGGCTGGCCGAGCAGGACGGTCTGCAGCAAGGCCCGCCCGCCGATCTGGAAGTTGGAGAGCATGCGCAGCTCTTCCAGCGCCGAGACCGGCAGGTTCTGCGCCTCGTCGACGATCAGCAGGGTGCGCTTGCCCGCCCGCAATTCCTCCTCGAGCCTCTGCTCGACCGCATCCAGCAACCGCGCCTTCTCGACCAGCGCGGTGCCGACGCCCAGGCCCTGCGCGACGAGCCGGAGCATGTCGTCGCCCTCGACCTGGGTCGAGACCAGGCTGATCGCATTCAGCCGGGCGCGGTCGATATTGGCCATGACATGCGCGACCAGGGTCGACTTGCCCGCGCCGATCTCGCCGGTGACGACGATGAAGCCCTCACCCTGCGCGAGACCGTAGCCGAGATAGGCCATTGCCTTCTTGTGCGTCCGGCTGTCATACCAGAAACGCGCGTCGGGGGTCAGCTGGAACGGCTGTCCGGTCAGGCGATAATGGTCCGTGTACATAGACAATAACTCCGCAAGTACAGACCTTTAGAAGGTGTACCTCAGGCCACCCAGAGCCGAAGCATTGGTCGCGCTGTCGACACCGTCGTCGCTGTTGTAGAGGCCGAGCGCCGCCATGAACTGCATGCGCTCCAGCAGGAACGAGCGGTTGTAGCTGACCGTGGCGCCGAGCGTGCGGACCGTGTCCGGATCCACATCGTTCGAATACCAGCTCGCGAAGGCGTCGAGATTGACCTCCGAAGTGCGGCTCAGCTCGCGGCCGAGGCTGCCATAGACCGACCACACCTCGTCCCGCTGGGCGAAGGCGGCCACGCCGGTGACCTCCGGCCGGGCATAGCGGCGATGGGCATAGCCCGCGCCGATGCCGTAGCTCCACAGGCCGCGCTGGCCGGAGAAGACCAGGCTGCCGCCGCGGGTGCGGAAGGTCGAGCCGGTGATCGCCGAGAGCGAGCGGTCGAAGCAGGCGCCGCCCCCGCCCTCGCGGTTGAAGACGCAGCCGCCGAGGCCGCCGGTGAGCGGATCGCGGTTGACGTCGAAGCCCGAGGAGAGGCCGGCATAATCGTTGGTCAGCGCGCGGCCGAAGGTCTCGACCGTGTCGAACACCTCGATATGCACGCCCTGATGCTCGTTGAAGCGGTGGTCGAGCGAGCCGGCATAAGTGGTACCGCCATAACGGTGGCCGGCGCGGGCCTGCAGCTCGGTGCGCGCGGTCGGCCGCCAGATTATGCCGCCGTCATACATGAGCCCGGACTGGTCGTAGGTGAGCAGCCGCGGCCGGCTCGAATCCGGGGTCGGGCCGTTCGGGCCGATCACCGGGAAGCCGTTCCCGTCGCGGACGAAATCGAGCTGGCTCGACTGGATGTCCTCATAGCCGACGCCCGCGGTCAGCGCGAGCGTGGGGCCGATCGGCACCACGATGTCGCCGCGGACATACATGCCCTCGAACTCCTGGTCGAAGCGGCCCGACGTGTCCTCGCGGGCATAGCCGGCGCCGACAGTCCAGCCGATCGGCAGGCCGCGGCCCGGCGCCATGCCGATGCTGGCGGTGGCGCTCTGCGCGGTGGCGTGGTCGAAATCCTCGTTGAGCGGGCCGTTCGCACGGTGATCGTCCACCCAGACGCCGCCGATCCGATAGGAGGCGTTGATCGCCAGCGGCCCGGCATGGGTCGACAGGGTCGGGCCGACATAGGCCGAATAGACGTCGACATTGTCGGTGCGATTGGTGACGCCGAAGACGCGGCCGTCGCCCGCGGTCCGCGTGGCGAGGCCGCCCGCGTCGATCTGCAGCGCGCCCGGGACGACCTGGAGGTTGACCATGGCGAGGCCGGCATGGGCGTCGCGATCGATGCCGCCGTCATTCCAGTCGATGTCGCGCTCGTAGCGATAGCTGACCTGCGCGGTGACCCGCCGGGTCTGCATGATCCCGTCCACGCCGGCGGCGACGCTGGTATAGGTGAGCGTCTCGCCGCCGCTGTCCAGATCGGCGCTGAGCACCTGGGCGACCTCGAGATAGGCCGAGACGTCGGTGCGCACCCGGTCGGGACGGCCGTTGCGGCGACGGCTCGCGGGGGGCGCGTCGCTCTCCTGGGCCTCGCCAGCGCCGGCGCCGGGCTGGCCGCCGCCGGACGCGGCCGGGGCATCGTAGCCGCCATAGCCGAGACGCGGCGCGTCCTGCGCCTGCGCGGCGGTGGCCGCGAGCATCGCGACGCCGATCGCCAGGGTGAAGCGCGTCAGCCGGCGCGCGGTGGCAAGCTCAGTTTTCATGGCCATATCCATCATAGGCGCCGAACTTGCGGTTCGTGACGGCGAGGCCCGCTCCGTTGAGGAGCAGGCTGGTCTCGCAGCCCTGGAGCAGGCCAATGGCCTCACGCAGGTCGGCTTCGGTTGTCTGGTCCGCGCGCACGACGACGATCGCCCGGCCGACAAGGCCGGCCAATACGGTCGCATGCGACGCCATCAAAACCGGCGGCGAATCGAACAGGATGATCCGCCGCTGATTGCCGGCGACGAGCTTCGCCAGCACCTCCCTGCATCGATCCGAAGCGAGCAGCTCCGGTACATTATTGGTTTTGGCGCCGGCGGGCAGGACCGAGAGGCCCGGCACATCGGTGCGGATCACATAGGTTTCGGGGTCGACCTCATGGTCGACGAGCGCATCGACGAAACCCGGGCCGCCGGCGATGCCGAGCCGGCTCAGCACGTCGGGCTTCAGGAAGTCCGCCTCGACGAGCAGGATCTCCAGCTCGGACTCGCCGGCGAGGCTGAGCGCGAGGTTGATCGCGGAGAAGGTCTTGCCCTCCTTCGGCTGCGCGGAGCAGACGAGCAGGGTGCGCCGCCGCTCCTCGCTCTGCCGCTTCGCCAGCGCGATGTCGGAGAGGAGCTGGCGCTTGAGCAGGCGGAACTCCTCCGCCAGCGGAGTCATTTGCGCGCCCGGCACGATGAAGCCGTTGGCGGCGAGCACGTCGCGGTTGATCTCGGCAACCTCGCCCGCGGGCTCGGCCGGCGCGCGCGGCGCGGGCGCGGCGAAGACCGGGCGCACCGGCTCCGGGGCCGGGACGGGCTTGGGCGACTCGACGGCGACCGGTGCCGGTTCGGGCACGGGCGTGACGACGAGTTCAGGCGCGGCGACAGGCTCCGGGGCGGGCTCAGGCACGGGACCATGGTCCTCGACCGGAACGGGCGCTGGCGTGGGCGCCGGGGCAGGCGCGCGCAGGACCGAACCGAGATCGTACATCTCGGCGGCGCGTTCGAGCAGCGACTGGGGAATATGCTTGGCCATCTCGCTCCTCACGCCACGCCGCTGCGCTGCCAAAATTCGACCAGCATCAGCACGATCCAGGCCCCGCCCAGGGCGGCGACGGTGCCGCCGAGCAGGACGAGCTTCTTGCGCCGGCGGCTCCGCTCGGCCGCGCCCACCACCTCGCTGACCGTGCCCATGACCTTGAGGCCGGTGACCTGGATCAGGCGCTGGGCGGTCGGGAAGGTGGTCTGCAGCTGGCCGGCGACGAAGGCCGCGGCGATGCCGGCGCCGAACGCGACGATCAGCACCAGGGTCAGGAAAAGCGGCCGGTTCGGCGCCGCGGGCGCGCCGGGCACGCTCGGCGGCTCGACGACGTTGATGCTGAGCGGGCTCGTCCGGCTGTTGATGTCGCCGCGCAGGCGCACCTGCTCGCGATTGGCGAGCAGCTGGTCATATTGCTGCTTCAGCGTGGTATAGTCGCTCTGCAGCTGGCCCTGCTGGGCGGCCAGGCTGGGCTCGGTCGACTGGCGCGACGAGAGCTGGGCGAGATCCGCCTGCAGCTGGTTGCGGCGCGCGGTGGCGGCGCCGAGCTGAGCCTCGCGCTCCGCCATCATCGCGCGCAGCGAGACGTAGGAGGGATTGGACATGCCGCCCGTATTGCCGGAGCGGCCTTCCGCCGCCGCATAGGGGCGCAGGCGCGCGATCTGGGCGCGGGCGGCGATGATGTCCGGATGCGATTCGGTCCAGCCGCGGGCGAGGTTCTGCGCGATCTGGCCATTGAGCTGGGCGATCTGCCCGGTCGCGGTGCCGCTATTCTCGCCGCCGACGCCCTGGATCGTCGCGGGCGTCGCGGCGAGCTGCCCGCGCATCGCGTTGAGCGAGGCCTGGGCGGCGGCGATCTGCTGCTCCAGGCTGGACATTTCGGTGCGCGCGGCATTCATCCGGTCGCTGAGCGTGCCGGTGCCGGGCAAGGTGCCCATGAAACGCTGCTCGAACTCGACGACGCGCTGCTGCGCCTCGCGCAGAGCAACCTCGCGGCGGCGCAGCTCCTCGTCCAGCACCTGCAGGCCCTGGCCGGTCTCGCGCCGGTCGCCCGACATATTCTGTTCCTGGAAGGCGTCGATCAGCCCCTGCACGGTGCCGGCGGCCGTGCGCGCATTCTGGGCGTTGGAGAAGCCGGAGATGTTCGAGCTCGCCTTGATCTCCAGGCCGCCGTCGGGCTGCTGGGTGACCGTGATCCGGGTGCGCAGCGCCGAGACGACCGAGGACAGGTCCCGGTCGCTGGCGACGAGGCTGTTGAGATCGGTGCGGCGGACGACGCGGACCAGATTCTCGTTGGAGACCAGGGTCTGCTTCAGGCGCAGCATCTGCGCGTTGCGGTCCTCGATAGGGGTGCCGGCGACATTGGGCAGGATCGATTGCTGCTGCACGAACAGGCGGGCCTTGGCCTCGTAGCTGTTCGGGATCAGGGCGATGACCAGCCAGCCGAGCACGGCCACGCCCCAGGCGACGCCGGCCGCGAGCCAGCGGCGGCGCCACACCTGGTGCAGGGCGATCCTGATCTGGGAATAGAGTCCGTCCATCGATTATTCGGCGTCCTTGCGTGACCTCGGGGCTGGCGGCGTCAGAACATGCTTTCGGGGATGATGATGACGTCACCCGGCTCGAGCCGGACATTGGCGCGGATGTCGCCGCGCCGGAGCAGGTCGGCGATGCGCAGGTCATATTCGCGCTGCTGCCCGGTCGCGCGGTCGGCGCGGATCAGCCGGGCCCGGTTGCCGGCGGCATATTCGGACAGGCCGCCGACCGCGATCAGCGCGTCGAGCAGGGTCATGTTGGCGCGATAGGGCAGAGCCGCCGGGCGCTCGGTGGCGCCGACGATGCGGATCTGCTGGCTGAACGTGCCCTGGGGCCGGTTCAGGATCACCGAAACCTGCGGGTCGTTGATGTAGCGGTTGAGCGCGCCGCGAATATCGTCCGCGAGCTGGGCCGGGGTCTTGCCGGCGGCGACCATGTCGCTGATCAGGGGGGTGGTGATGCGGCCGTCCGGGCGGACCTGCACGGCGGCGCCGAGCTCGGGGTTGCGCCAGACGAAGATGGTGATCTCGTCGAGCGGGCCGATGATGTAGTTTTCGCTGACCTGCGAGGTGCCGGCGTCGGACGCCGAGGCGGCCGGCGGCAGGCTGAGCCCGCTGCGCGCGCCACCGCCGCAGCCCGACAGCGCGACCATGCTTGCCGAGGCGGCAAGACTGGCGAAGAACCTGGCGGATACGCGCATCATCTGACCCTCTTCACTCGCTCCGATCCCCTGTGCCGGGCGTCCCCAAAGGGGATGCGGGGCGCGGGACGTCGGCTTGCTATGCGGCCAAGAGGTAAAATTAACGTTAGGAACAAGGCGCCCGCGGGCGCTGTCCCGGATCGGGACTTTGCGGGACGCGGGCGTTAACGGCGCCCGTTCAGGACCGTCTCCAGCGCCGGCTGCTGGGTGAGAAAGGCCTGCGGGCTTGCCGAGAGGCCGTAGGCCCCGGCGAGGAACACCGCGACCAGATCGCCCGCCTCGGCACGCGGCGCCATGACGTCATCGGCCAGCCGGTCGAGCGGCGTGCAGAGGCAGCCGACGATGCTGACCTCCTCGGCGGGCGCGGCGCCGAACCGGGTAGCGATCGCGGCGGGATAGTTGCGCCGCACCACCTGGCCGAAATTGCCGGAGGCGGCGAGCTGGTGGTGGAGGCCGCCGTCGACGATCAGGAAGGTCTTGCCGTGGCTGACCTTCCGGTCGACGATCCGGGTCAGGTAGACGCCGCATTCGCCGACCAGCCAGCGGCCGAGCTCGATCGCGAACCGGCTGTTCTTCAGGATCGGAGCGCGGGCCGCGAGCCCCTCGCCGAGCGCAATGCCGACCTTCTCGATGTCGAGCGGCTGCTCGCCGTGGAAATGCGGGATGCCGAAGCCGCCGCCCAGATTGACCAGCGGCGGGGCGGCGCCCGCCTCTTCCGAGAGTTGGGCGGCGAGCGCGAGCGTCGCGGCCTGCGCCTCGATCAGCGCGTCGGCATCGAGCGCCTGGGAGCCGGCGAAGATGTGGAAGCCGCGCCATTCCGCGCCGCTGTCGACGATGCGCCGGACGAGCGCCGGCACGCGCGCCGCATCGACCCCGAACGGCTTGGCGCCGCCGCCCATGCGCATGCCCGAACCCTTGATCTCGAAATCCGGGTTCACCCGCACCGCGAGCCGCGGCCTTTTGCCGACCTTGCGCGCGATGCTGAGCGCGCGCTCGACCTCGCCCTCGGATTCGGCATTGAGCGTGATCCCGTTCTGGATCGCCTCGGACAATTCGCCGTCGCGCTTGCCGGGGCCGGCGAAGCTGATCCGGCCGGCCGGCGTGCGCGACTCCAGAGCGAAGTCCATCTCGCCCACCGAGGCGATGTCGAGCCCGTCCACCTGTCTTGCAACATGATCGAGCAAGGGCTGATAAGTGTTTGCCTTGATGGCATAATGCAGATGCACGCCCGGAAAGGCGGCGCGGAAGCGGGCGACCTTGGCGTCGATCAGGGCCAAGTCGTAGACGAACAGCGGCGTGGTCCCCGCCTCGTCGACGAGCGCGTCGGCGCGCCGGCCGCCGATCAGCAGCATGTCGTCCGCGTCCGCCGCGAAGCCGGCGGGGATCGGGCCCATGGGCTTGGTCATGCGTTCAGCTCGTCTTTCAGGAGGTTGCGGTCAAGCTTGCCGTTCGGGCTGCGCGGCAGTTCGTCGCGCCAGAGGATCCGTCCGGGCTGCATGAAATTGGGCAGCTGCTTCTTCAGAAATGCTCTGAACGCGTCCTCCTCCGCGCTGCGGTCCGGGCGGACGATCAGGGCGATCCCCTCGCCCAGCCGGTCGTCGGGATAGCCCAAAGCAACCGCTTCGTGGATCAGGCCGGAAGCGACCGCCGCCTCCTCGACCTCCGTCGGACTGACGCGATTGCCCGAGGTCTTGATCATCCCGTCCTCGCGGCCGACGAAATAAAGCAATCCTTGCGGATCGCGGCGCACCCGGTCTCCCGAGAAGACGGCCATGCCGCCATAGGCCGACCCCGCCGGCGCCGGCTTGAAGCGCTCGGCGGTGCGCGCAGGATCCCGCCAATAGCCCTTGGCGACCAGAGGTCCGGCATGGACCAGCTCGCCCTCCGCCGCGTCCCTCCCATCCGCGTCGACCACCATGATCTCGGCGAAGGGAATGGCCGTGCCCATCGAATCGGGATGGGCGTCGAGCAAGGCGGGCTCGAGATAGGTGGAGCGGAAGGCCTCGGTCAGCCCGTACATCGAATAGACGTCCGCGGCCGGGAAGACCTCGCGCATCCGGCGGATCACCGAGGGCGCCAGCTTGCCGCCGCTATTGGTCAGCCGGCGCAGCGACAGCGCGGCGTCCGGCGGCCACGGCGCCTCGATCAGTTGCACCCAGAGCGGAGGAACGCCGGCCAAGGTACTGATCCTATTGCGCTCCAGCGCGCGAATCACATCCTTGGCGGTGAGATAGTCGAGCGGCACCACCGCGCCGCCCGCCGCCCAGGTGGAGAGCAATTGGTTCTGGCCATAGTCGAAGCTGAGCGGGAGCACCGCCAGGGTGCGGTCCTCGGCGGTGAGGCGCAGATAATGGGCCACGCTGATCGCGCCGAGCCACATATTGGCGTGGCTCAGCATCACGCCCTTGGGACGGCCGGTCGAGCCGGACGTGTAGAGCAGGGCGGCGAGGTCGTCCGGGTCGTGGCTGGAGGGGCCGAGCGCGTCCGGATGGTCGAACAGGGCGCTCGCCGCCGCCTCGTCGAGGACCGGACAGGCGACATCGCCCTCCTCCAGCGTAGCGAGCCGCGCCGTGCCGCTGATCAGCAGGCCAGCGCCGCTGTCGGCGAGGATATGGGCGACCTGCATGCGCTTCAGCAGCGGATTGACGGGCACGTGGACGAGGCCGGCGCGGGCTGCGGCCAAAGGCAGCAGGCTCGTAATCCGGTTCTTGGGAAGCCAGGAGGCAACCCGGTCGCCATGCCTGAGGCCCTTCGCCTGCAACGCCGCGGCCATGGCGCCGACGGCCCGTTCCAGCCCGGCATAATCGAGCGCGCCTTCGCGCGTCAGCAGCGCCGGCGCTTCGGGGGCGCCGCGCAGGGCGAGATGGTCGAGCGGCAGCGGGATCGGATCGGGAGCGGTCAACTTCATTCCTGCTTAAAGGACGGCATGATAGGGCGACGCCGAAGGGGCATAAAGCGTGACGGTTAACATCGCCTGTTTCGACGATCTGGACGCCGTGGCCGAAGACGCCGCCGGTGCGCTGGACCGCGCGCGCCAGGCCAGCCTCTACGACCGGCTCGCCTGGTTTCGCCTCATCCACGACCATGTGCCGCCGGCGGGCAGACTGGCCGTCTGGCGCGCCCGTGAGGGCGACAGGGCCGCCTGGCTGTTTCTCGCCGTCCAGGACAGGCAGGCGCAGGCCTACGCCGCCTGGTACAGCCTGCGATTCAACGGGATAGGCGACAGTGACGTCATGACGCCGTTGCTCGCCGCCATCCGCAGGAGCGGCCTCGCCACGCTGGAGCTGGCGCCGATCGAGGATCCGGAGCCGCTCGCCGCCGCGTTTCGAAAGGCGGGCTGGCACGTGCGGCTGAGCGAGAAGACCGGCAATTGGCGGGCGAAAACCGAGGGCCGGGATTTCGCCGCTTATTGGGCCAGGCGCCCGGGCCAGCTGCGCAGCACGGCGAAGCGCAAGGCGAAGACGGCGGCGCTCGAGATCGAGATTTTCGACCGCTTCGATGCGGGCGCCTGGACCGCCTACGAGGAGGTCTATCGGGCGAGCTGGAAGCCGGAGGAAGGCTCCTTCCCCTTCCTGCGCGCTCTGGCGGAGCAGGAGGGCGACGCCGGAACCTTGCGACTGGGCGTCGCGCGCAAGGACGGCAAACCGCTGGCGGTACAGCTCTGGCTGGTGGAGAATGGCGAGGCGACGATCCACAAGCTCGCCTATCGCGAGGACGCGAAGGAGCTCTCGCCGGGCACCATCCTCGGCGAGGCGATGTTCCGCCGGGCGATCGACGAAGACCGGGTGCTGGTCATCGACTATGGCACCGGCGACGACGCCTACAAGAAAGACTGGATGGACGAGCGGCGGCCGCTCTGGCGGCTCCAGGCGTTCAATCCCGGTACGCTCCGCGGCCTCGCCGGTTCGGTGCGGGCGCTTGCCGGGCGGCTCCGCAACGGTTAGTCCGCCCTCATTCGCTTGAGGAAGAGGCACTATGGCCGCCGCGCCGAATGACGAGATCGAGGTCGAGACGACGTTGCGGGCCGTGCTGGCCGACGTGCTGGGGCTGGACCCCGCCCGCGTCGCCGCCTTCCGCGAGGAGACGCCGCTCTTCGGCGCCCTGCCCGAATTTGATTCGATGGCCGTCGCCGGCCTGCTCACCGAGCTGGAGGAACGGCTCGGCATCCTGATCGAGGACCATGAGGTGGACGCCGACATGATGGAGACGTTCGGCGCCCTGCTCAGCTTCGCCCGGGCCAAGGCGCTCACCTGAACATGGCCGCGGCCCTCGCCTTCGCCCGCTTCGAGAGCGGCGGCCGGCAGGAATGGCTGATGCGGATCGGGGCGGAGGACGCACCCGCCATCCTCTTCGTCCCGCCCCTCTTCGAGGAAATGAACCGGACCCGCGCCCTGCTCGCGGCGACCATGCGCGCGCTCGCGGCGGAGGGGTTCGGCTGCTGGCTGCCGGATCTGACCGGCACCGGCGAGAGCGAGCGTGATCTGCGCGACGTGGCGTGGAGCGACTGGCGTCATGACGTCATCGCCGCGGCGTCCCATGTCAGCGAAAAGGCCGGGAAACCCTTGATGGCCAGCCTGCGCGGCGGAGCCCTGCTCGACGACGGGGCGGTGGCGCGGGGCTGGTGGCGCTTCGCCCCGGTCGACGGCCTGGCGCTGCAGCGGGACATGGTCCGGGCCGGCCTCGCCGGCGTCGAATGGGCCGGCTATGCGCCGGGCGACGCGCTGAAGGCCGGGCTCGCCGGCGCGACGCAGGCGGAGGTGTCGCCGCTGCGCACCGTCCGCCTGGCGACCGACGCGCAGGCGGCCGACCTGAAGGTGGACGGCCCCGCTTTGTGGCGCCGGTCCGAACCCGGCACCTCGGATGTCCTGGCCGAGGCCCTGGCCGCCGATCTCGCCGCATGGAGCCGCGCATGCGCCGGCTGACCGCCTTTCCCTGCGGCGACGCGACGCTCGCGGGCAGCCTGGACGCGGCGGAGGGCACGACCGGCCTGCTGCTCGTCATCGGCGGCAGCCAGACCCGGATCGGCTCGCACCGCATGTATGAAAGGCTCGCCAAGGCGCTGGCGGAAAAGGGCTATCCCTGTTTTCGCTATGACCGGCGGGGGGTCGGCGACAGCGAGGGTGTCGACCCCGGCTTCAGGGGCAGCGGCCCGGACTTGCGCGCCGCTGCCGAGGCATTCCGCAGGGAGCTTCCCGGGCTTGAGCGGGTCGTCGGCTTCGGGCTCTGCGACGGCGCCACCGCGATCGCGCTCCACGGCGACGGGGCCGGCCTCGACGGGCTGATCCTCGCCAATCCCTGGCTGGTCGAGGCGGAGGAGGGCGCCCCTGCCCCCGCCGCCGTCCGCGCGCATTACCGCAAGCGGCTGCTGAGCTGGGACGGCTGGAAGCGGCTGCTGACCGGCGCGGTCAATTTCCGGAAATTATGGGGCGGCATCCGCCGGCTCTTCTCCCGCCGCAAGCCCGAGAATCTGTCGAACGACGTCGCCCAGGCCCTGCTGCGCCACCGCCTGCCGGCCGAGGTGATCCTCTGCCATGGCGACAATACGGCGATCGCGGCCGATGCCGAGATCCGCGCCTGGCCCTGGGAGGGCCTGATCCGGGCGACGCAGGTGATCGAGACCGATTCGCACACCTTCGCCCGCCCCGGGGACGACGCGATGCTGCTCGCGACGGTCGAGGTGGCGCTTGCGGAGCTCGAGGAAGACGCCGCTCAGGCGTCCTGAAGCGCCGGCTCCACCGCCTCGAAATCCGCCTCGGCCAGGAACTTCTCCGCATCGAGCGCGGCCATGCAGCCCGTCCCCGCCGCGGTGACCGCCTGGCGGTAGGTCTTGTCCATCACGTCCCCGCAGGCGAACACGCCGGGCACCGAGGTGCGGGTCGTGCCCGTCTCGACCCGGATATAATTGTCGTCGTCCAGGTCGAGATGGCCGCGGAACAGCTCGGTGGCGGGCGAATGGCCGATGGCGACGAAAGCGCCCTCCGTGTCGACACGCTCGATCTCGCCGGTCCGCGTGTCGCGCAGGTCGACCGCGACGAGGGTCTCGGGCGTGCCGCCGGCGACGAACTGGGCGACCTCGCTGTTCCAGCGGACGTTGATGTTGGGATGGGCGAACAGCCGCTGCTGCAGGATTTTCTCGGCCCGCAGTGAATCCCGGCGGTGGACCAGGGTGACGTCCTGGCTGTGATTGGTCATGTAGAGCGCTTCCTCGACCGCGGTGTTGCCGCCGCCGATCACGATCACCTTCTTGCCCCGGTAGAAGAAGCCGTCGCAAGTCGCGCAGGCGCTGACGCCCTTGCCCTTCATATGCTCCTCGGTCGGGATGTTCAGCCAGCGTGCCTGGGCGCCGGTGGCGATCACCAGGGTATCGCCCAGATAGACGGTGCCGCTGTCGCCCTCGAGCCGGAACGGGCGCTGGGTGAGGTCCACCTTGGAGATATGGTCCCATTCCATCTTCGTGCCGACATGCTCGGCCTGCTTCTGCATCTGCTCCATCAGCCACGGGCCCTGGATGACGTCCGCGAAGCCGGGATAATTCTCGACGTCCGTGGTGATGGTGAGCTGGCCGCCGGGCTGGATGCCCTGCACCACGATCGGCGCGAGACCGGCGCGGGCGGCGTAGATGGCGGCGGTCAGCCCGGCGGGGCCGGAGCCGAGGATGATCATGCGGGAGGAGTGGGTCGCGGTCATCCAAGCGAGTTAGGAGCCCCTTCCCCGCCGCGCAATGGCCGATTTGCCGGGACTCGTGGCCGCTGATATGAGCCGCGCCATTCAGCTATCCTGAGCGAGATCCGATATCATGACCGCCCAAGACAATCCTCTCGGCCTCGACGGCTTCGAGTTCGTCGAGTTCACCGGCCCGGAGCCAGAGGCTCTGGCCGATCTGTTCACCGCCATGGGCTTCACCCATGTCGCCAATCACCGTTCCAAGAACGTGCGGCGCTACACGCAGGGCGACATCAATTTCCTCCTCAACATGGAGCCGACCGGCCAGGTCGCGGGCTTCCGCGAGGAGCATGGGCCGTCCGCCAATGCCATGGCCTTCCGGGTCGCCGATTCGGGCAAGGCGCTGAAGCTCGCCGTCGAGCGCGGCGCCGTGGCGGTCGAGGGCAAGGCCGGCCCGGGCGAGCTCAACCTGCCGGCGATCGAGGGCATTGGCGGCGCCAATCTCTACCTGGTCGACAAGCGCGGCTCGGCGACCATCTACGACATCGATTTCGAGCCGGTCGAGGGCGCGAGCGCGCAGGACAACAATGTCGGCCTGCATACGCTCGATCATCTCACCCACAATCTGCGCCGCGGCCGGATGGCCTATTGGGCGGATTATTACGAGCGCATCTTCAACTTCCGCGAGATCCGCTATTTCGACATCGAGGGGAAGCAGACTGGGCTCTTCTCCAAGGCGATGACCGCCCCCGACGACAAGATCCGCATCCCGCTCAACGAGAGCCAGGACGAGCACAGCCAGATCGAGGAGTTCATCAAGGACTACAAGGGCGAAGGCATCCAGCATCTGGCGCTGGCCACCGACGACATCTTCGCCACCGTCGATGCACTGCGGGCCAACGGCATTCGTTTCCAGGACAGCCCCGACACCTATTACGACATGATCGACAAGCGCGTCCCCGGCCACGGCCATTCGATCGAGGAGATGCGCAAGCGCCGCATCCTGATCGACGGCTCGCCCGAGACCGGCGAGGGGCTGCTGCTGCAGATCTTCACCGAGAATATGGTCGGTCCGATCTTCTTCGAGATCATCCAGCGCAAGGGCAATGAGGGCTTCGGCGAGGGCAATTTCAAGGCCCTGTTCGAGAGCATCGAGCTCGACCAGATCCGCCGCGGGGTCATCCCGGACAAGGCGGACGCCTGACCCTGTCCTCCCGATTCAGGGGAGGATTACAGACGCTAGCGCTTCCCTTCCCCTGGCCGGTAATCGCTCCGGCGCGCGTGCAAGGTAGGGGCGCCGTGTGCGCGGCTGAACTGGTCGCGGAGCGAGCGGGCCAGCCCTTCCAGCGCCTCCCTCATCTCGGGCGGCAGCGACAGGTAGCAGGACAGGAGCTCGCTCGGTCCTTCCTCGAGCCAGTCGCCCTCGCTGCGCTTGCCGGTCAGCACATAGACAATATCCACCTCGGCATTGGCGAGCCGGGCAAGATAATCGGCGCGCAATTCGCGCCGGTCATTTTCGTAGAGGCTCTGTTTCGGCACATCCGTCCCGACCAGATCGGCGAACTCGGCCTGTTTGAGGCCAAGCCTTTTGCGTTCTTCCGCGAGGCGCGTGCCAAAACTCATCTCTTTTGAAAAGTCCTGCTTGACTATTGCGTGGAAAGCGGTGAATTAGATAGGCGGATTCATCCTTTTCGGACCCTAACTATGCCGAGGCTTTCTTCGCCGTTCAATTGCGGCGCGTCAGATTTCGTTCCGGCCAGACGATGCTGACGCACGTCCCCCGGCCGCCGACCCGGCCCGAAGAAGCCGGGCGGTGAGGCCGGAGGCGCCCGACCCGCCCGGCTTCGCGCCGCGCGAGCTGCTGCTGGCGGCGGCCGCGCGCGCCGTCCTTGCCGCCTTTCGCGAGTCGCTCGAGCAGAAAAGGCTGACCGCGCCGGCCACGGCGACGCTTCGCCTGCTCGAAACCGCGCTCGAACCTTATCGGCCCGAGCCGCCCGCCGCCGTCCCGCCCGGCGGCAAATAAGCGCTTCCTCCCCCGCCGGGCCGCCGATACAGTCGCCGCTCCCTGGGGAGAGGCTGACATGACGAAAGCGTTGCGTGCGGGACAATTCAAGGCCGAGGCGGGCGGTTCGCCCCGCTGGGAAGAGGATGCGCTGGGCTTCCTGATCGCGCCGGTCACGCCCGAGGACTTCCTGGAAAATTATTACGAGCAGAAGCCGCTCATCAACATCCGCAACGAGCCGGACCGCTATGCCGACCTGCTGACGCTCGACAGCGTCGACCATTTCATCAACTCGGCGGACCTGCGCGAAGGGCTGGTCGATCTCACCAACCATCGCAACCGGATCGAGCGCGACGACTATATCGCCGAGGACGGACGGATCAGCCGGGCGATCGTCGCCGAGGAATATCTGAACGGCGCGACCATCATCCTGCCGCAGCTGCACGATTCGATCTTCAACCTCGGCGAGTTCTGCCGGGCGCTGGAGGAGGTCCTGACCTGCCACATGCAGACCAACATCTACCTGACGCCGCAGGTGTTCGAGGACGGCGCCGCCAACCAAGGCTTCCCGCCGCATTACGACAATCACGACGTGTTCGTGATGCAGATTTCCGGATCCAAGGCCTGGAAGATCTACGGAACGCCGGTGGTGACTCCCTTCCGGGGCGAACGCTTCGAAGTCGGCCGCTACGAGCCCGGCGAGGTCACCCAGGAATTCACGCTCAACGCGGGCGACTGTCTCTATCTGCCGCGCGGCATCATGCACGACGCCCAGAATGTGGGTGAGGAGCCCTCGCTGCACATCACCGTCGGCATGATCACCAAGACATGGGCCGACCTGATGCTCGAGGCGGTCTCGGAGCTGGCGCTGAACTCGCCGGACTTCCGCCGCTCGCTGCCCGCCGGCTATGCGCAGCGCGATTTCGACCGGGAGAAGGCGCGGGCGCATTTCGACACGTTGATCAAACAGATCTCGGAAGAGGCCGGGATGGACAGCGCCTTCGACCTGCTGGCCGACAATTTCGTGCGCGGGCGCCGGCCCAACGTATCAGGCGTGATCTCGGCCTCGGCCAAGGCCCGGCCCGAGGACCGCTATCGCCGGCGGCGCTTCGTGCCCTGGAACGTCGCGGACGACGAGGGCAAGCTGATCCTGATCGGCCCGGGCGGCGATCTCGAATTCCAGGCCGAGGAGGGCGACGCGCTCGACATCGCCCTGTCAGGCGACGCCTTCACCGCCGCCGATCTCAAACATGACAAGCCGGACGAGCTGATCCGCAGCCTTTGGGCGGGCGGCTATCTGGAGCGGCTCGACTCCTGAGGCCGAGGGAAGCGAGGGTCAGCGCGGGCGGCTGCAATGCTCGCGCACGGCCCGGACCAGGGCCAGATCGCCCGCCTCGCGCGCGACCCGCTCCCCGCCGGCGCAATCGCCGGCGCGGACCATCGTCCCCACGCGCGCGCCGAGCGCGATCGCCTCGGCCTGCGAGCGCGGCATGAGCGGCGAATAAGCGGGCACGGCGCTGCCGTCGGGCTCGGGCGCCTGGATGGGCGCGCGGCTCTCGGCATCCATCGACTCGCGATTGGCGCCGTCCCAGGGCGTGAACAGCCCGCGATAGGGATTGGCCGGGGCGTCCTGCGCGGGCGCGGCACTGCCCTGCCCCACCGCCGGAGCGGCGGCGAGAAGGCCAAGGGCCAGGAGAGCGGGCATCACGCGCATCGCGCCTAGATAGGCGCATCGGCGCGGGATGGAAGGCCTGACGAAAAGCGATGGTAGCGGAGGAGGGACTTGAACCCCCGACACGCGGATTATGATTCCGCTGCTCTAACCAGCTGAGCTACTCCGCCCTACCATCGTGCGGGCCATTGCATGCCCGGGGCGAGGCGGCGCTATAGAAAGCGCCGCGCGGTGGGTCAACTGGCGCGGATGCGTCCCGATTTCAAGCCCCCGGAACCGGGCGGACGGCCTGTCGTTTCGGGAGGAGGGAGAGACCAGATGGAATTGCTGACGCCGCTCGAGACGATCTGCCGCCTGATCCTGCGCGCCAAGGAGCTGGAGGCGCAGGTCCCCGCCGCCGAGCCGGACCAGGATCCGGACGATGTCGACGATTTCGGGGACGATGGCGAGGGCGGCGGGACGCTCTCCGTGCTGGAGGACGAGCTGAACGACGGCGTGGAGGAAGAGGTCCGGGCGACCCTCGACGACCTGGCCGACGACCAGCTGGCCGAAGTGCTGGCGCTCGCCTGGGTCGGACGCGGCACCTTTGATTCGAGCGAATGGGACGACGCCTTCGCCGAGGCGGGCGACCTGTCGCCGGACGAGCGTGTCGACGAGTTGCTCGACATGCCGCTGCTCGGCGGCCATCTTGAGGCCGGGCTGGCCGCCTTCGACTATAGCTGCGACGGCGTCGGCCAAGTCGACTGAAGCGCTGCGATGCGGGGCCTTGTGGTCTGGCGAAGGCCGGACTGCTCTCCTCGCAACAGTCCGGCCTTCGCCGGACCACCGAAGCGGGGTGTCCCCTTACCGGCGGAACGGATGTACCTTCAGCCGTTCCCAGGGGCCGTCCAGATAGCGCCATGACGCCAATGCCCGGATCAGCAGCGGTCGCGGCTCGAACGTGGCCCCGAGCTGCTGCTGGAGCGCGCGCGCGTCGCGGGGCGGGACCTTGTTCTGGATCGTGACATGCGGCCGCCACGGCGCCAGGTCCTGCGGGATCAGCAGGCCGTGAAAGGCCGCGGCCAGTTCCTCGCGGAGCGCGGCCAGCGCCGGGCTTTCGACCCGAAAGGCCGTCCCCTCCCCCAAGTCGATGATCCCGGCGAGCATAGCCGGCGGCTGCGGCGCGGCGGCGGCCCCGGCGAGCCGCGCCGAAAGCTCCGTCTCGATCCCCGGCGGCAGATGGTGGAACAAGGTGAGGTGCGCTGGCACCCGGTTGCGCTCGGCCGGATAATGGGTGCGCCGCAATTGCTGGAGCCAGCCATCGTCGCCGGGCCCGAACAAGGCGGTGACGATGATCGGCGCCGGCCTCAAATCTCCACCTGGCTGCCCAGCTCGACGACCCGGTTCGGCGGCAGGCTGAAGAATTCCATCGCGCTTTCCGCGTTGCGGAGCATCCACGCGAACACCTTCTCCCGCCACACTGCCATGCCCGGCTTGGGACTGGTGATCAGGGTCTGGCGGGCGAGGAAGAAGCTGGTCTCCATCATCCTGATCTGCGGCCCGCATTTGTCGACCCGGGCGAGCGCCGCGGGGACGTTGGTCTCCTGCATGAAGCCGTAGCGGATGATCAGCCGGTAGAAGCCCTGGCCGAGCTCGTCGAGGTGGAAGGTCTTCTCCTCCTCGACATAGGGCACGTCCTCGATCTTCACGGTCAGCAGCAGCACGCGCTCGTGCAACACCTTGTTGTGCTTGAGATTGTGCAGCAGCGCATGGGGGATGCCGTCGGCCGAGGTGGTCATGAACACGGCGGTGCCGGGCACCCGGGTCGCGCTGGCGGCGGCGGACTTGATGAAGATCGAGGCCGGCATCGCCGCCTCGTTCATCCGCTTGATCATCAGCTTGCGGCCCTTGGCCCAGGTGGTGAGCATGGTGAAGGCAACGAAACCGATCAGCAGCGGGAACCAGCCGCCGTCGGGCACCTTGGTCAGGTTTGCCGCGAAATAGGCGATGTCGACCAGGAAGAAGACCGCCAGCACCGGGATCGCCTGCCAGGGCTTCCACTTCCACAGGGCGAACAGCAGGACGGTGAGCAGGCAGGTGTCGATGAACATCGCGCCCGTCACCGCGATCCCGTAGGCGGCGGCGAGGTTGGACGAGTTCTTGAAGAACAGGACCAGCAGGATGACCATCACCATCAGCGCCCAGTTCACCACCGGAATGTAGATCTGGCCGGCGGCGCTGGCGCTGGTGTGCTGGATGCGCAGGCGCGGGATGAAGCCCAGGTGCATCGCCTGCTGGGTCACCGAGAAGGCGCCGGAGATCACCGCCTGGCTGGCGATGATGGTGGCGAAGGTCGCGAGGATGACGAGCGGGAGACGCATCTCCTCGGGTGCGAGGAAGAAGAACGGGTTCCGCAATGTGGCCTCGGCCGTCGCAGCGTCCATGCCCAGGACCATCGCGCCCTGGCCCATATAGTTGAGCATCAAAGCGGGCATGACGAAGAACAGCCAGGACAGGCCGATCGGCTTGCGGCCGAAATGGCCCATGTCCGCATAGAGCGCCTCGGCCCCGGTCACCGCCAGCACCACGGAGCCCATGGCGAGGAAGGCCTTCCAGCCGTCGTAGAAGAAGAATTCGACCGCGTTGAGCGGGTTGATCGTCTCCAGGATGATCCAGGGCGAGCCGGCGATGTGGATGATGCCGAGCACCGAGATGGTGACGAAATAGAGGATCATGATCGGACCGAACAGCGCCCCGACCTTGGCCGTGCCGCGCGACTGGATGGCGAAGATGGCGAGGAGCAGGCCGATCGCGATCGGGACGACATAGGGCCCGAAGCCCGATTCGACCGTGGTCAGGCCCTCGACCGCCGACAGCACCGAAATGGCCGGGGTGATCATCGAGTCGCCGTAGAAGAGCGCGCAGGCGAAGACGCCGAGCAGGACGATGCCGGCGGTCCAGCGTCGCCGCTGCCCGCCCTCCGACGACTTGCGGTTGATCAGGGCGAGCAAGGCGAGGCTGCCGCCTTCCCCCTTATTGTCGGCGCGCATGATCACGGTGACGTACTTGATCGCCACCACGATCATCATCGACCAGAAGATCAGGCTCAGCACGCCGAGAATCTCGGTGTCGCCGCCGGGCAGCTCGTGATGGCCGGAGAAGGTTTCGCGGAACGCGTAGATCGGGCTGGTGCCGATATCGCCGAAGACGATGCCGATCGCGCCCACGGCGAGCTTCACCAGCCCGGAGTGGGGATCGTGATGATGCCCCGCCGGGCGCTCGGCTGGCAGCTCTGATGCGGGGCTATCGCTCATCGGTCAGGAACGAACGTCCGACTTTCCCTTCAAGGTCCCGGCCTCTCCGGAGGCGGGCGGGGCGCCTTAGCACCGGCCCGTAACGTTCGCAACGGCGACAAAGGGTCCATGTCCCGCTATAGACGCGCCACTTTCTTTCTTAGGAGATCCAGGATGCGCGTCGGCGTGCCAAAGGAAATCAAGGTTCACGAATATCGGGTCGGGCTGGTCCCCGCCTCGGTCGCGGAATTGACCGCGGCCGGCCATGAGGTGATCGTCGAGACGAAGGCCGGGTTGGGCATCGACTTTTCCGATCAGGATTACATCAATGTCGGCGCCGCCATCGGCGCCGATGCGGCCGAGGTCTTCGCCAAGGCCGACATGATCGTGAAGGTGAAGGAGCCGCAGGCGAGCGAGATCGCCTTGCTCGAACCGCGGCACCTGCTGTTCACCTATCTGCACCTCGCCCCGGACCCGGAGCAGACCAAGGGGCTGATGGCCTCGGGCGCCACCTGCATCGCCTATGAGACGGTGACCTCCGACTCGGGCGCCCTCCCCTTGCTGAAGCCGATGTCCGAAGTGGCGGGCCGCATGTCGATCCAGGTCGCTTCCCACTATCTGGAGAAGGAGCAGGGCGGCCGCGGCGAACTGCTCGGCGGGGTTCCCGGCGTCGCGCCGTGCAAGGTCGCCATCCTCGGCGGCGGTGTCTCCGGCATCAACGCCGCGCAGATGGCGGTCGGGCAGCGCGCCGACGTCACCATCTACGACATCAACAACGAGCGGCTCGCCGAGCTGGACATGCATTTCGGCAGCCAGATCAAGACGGCCTATGCCTCCAAGGCGGCGATCGCCGAAGCGGTGAAGCGCAGCCAGGTGGTGATCGGCGCGGTGCTCGTCCCCGGGGCTGCGGCGCCGAAGCTGGTCACCCGCGACATGCTGAAGACGATGATGCGCGGCTCCGTCCTCGTCGACATCGCGATCGACCAGGGCGGCTGCTTCGAGACCTCGAAGCCGACCACGCACAGCGATCCCGTCTACGAGATTGACGGCATCATCCATTATTGCGTGGCGAACATGCCGGGCGCGGTCGCGCGCACCTCGGCCTTCGCGCTCAACAACGCCACCCTGCCCTTCGTGCTGAAGCTCGCCAACAAGGGCGCCGATGCGGCGATGGCGGCCGACCCGCATCTCGCGGAGGGGCTCAACGTCTCGGGCGGCAAGATCCGCCACCAGGCGGTGGCCGAGGCGCTCGGCCTGCCTTTCGAGCCGGCCTAGTTCGCGCTGTTGCCCGGCGGCGCTGGCGCGGCGGCATTGCCGTCCGTCGGCGCCGCCGGTGCAGCGGGCGCACCCGGAGCTGGTCCATTTTGCTGGGGCGGGGCCGTGGCAGGGCGGACGGCGGTGCCGTTCGTCCGCGCATCCCGCACCGCGGCAAGCCGTTCCTCGAGCGCGGCGCGGTAGACCGGGTGGCTTGTGCCGAGCTCGGTGAGCTGGCCGCGCCAGACCTGCTCGGCCTGATCCCAATTGCCGCCCCGCGCCAGCGCGAGGCCGTAGAAAAAGAGCGGCCCAGGATGGTTGGGCGCGAGCCGGCTCGCCCGATCGAAGGCGAGCTGCGCCGCCGGGCTCATGGCGCCGTCGCTGGCCGCGACCAGCCCGTAGCCATAAGCGATCCACAGGCTGTAGCTGCGCGGATTGGCGCGTACCGCCGACTGCAGCACCTCGGCCGCGCCCTGCGGGTTGCCGCGGCGGCGATCCCCGTCCGCCAGCTGCATCCAGGTATAAGCGCGGTCGAAGCGGCCGAGCAGATCGGGATGCAGGGTCGCGAAATCGTCGTCGGGCACGGCGCGCGGCGGCTGCGCGGCCTTGGGGCTGCCCGGCTGGTCCGGACGCCCCTGCCAGCTATAGCCGGCGAGCGCGAGCAGCAAAGCGGCGAGCAAGAATTGCAGCGCGCCCCTGTCCTTGCGGACGAACGGATAGAGGCCGGCGGCGACGGCCAGCGCCAGCAGGAGCATGGCGACCCAGCCCATCAGGCCTTCCTCTTCCGGCGAAAGCGGCCGCGCACCAGCCAGAAGCCGGCGAGCAGGAGGATCAGCGGCATGGCGAACAGCAGGGCCGTCCGCGCGTCGAGTTGCGGCGCGTAGCTGATCGCCTCCCCGTAGCGCGAGATGAGCCAGCCGCGGATCTGGTCCGGGGTCTGGCCGGCCTGGATCCGTTCGCGGATGATCGAGCGCATGTCGCCGGCCATCTCCGCATTGCTGTCGGCCACCGACTGGCCCTGGCAGACCAGGCAGCGGACCGTTTCCATCAGCGCCTTGGCCCGCCGCTCCTGATCCGCATCGGGCAGCTGCACATTGGCCCAGCGCGCGGCCGGCATCAGCGAATCGGCGGCGGCGGGGCCCGGCGAGGCGAGCAGCAGCAGGAGCATGGCGGTCGCGGCGAGCGCTCTCATCGCGCGGCCTCCCAGGCGGCGACGATCGCGGGCACGTCGCTGTCGGTGATGACGCCGATATGCTGATGGCGGACCACGCCCCGGCCGTCGATCACGAACGTCTCCGGCACGCCCGCCGAGCCGATGTCGAGCTGCACGCGCCGGTCGACGTCGGCGCCGATCGCGCGGAAGGGATCGCCATAGGTGGCGAGGAACTGGGCGAGATCCTGCGGCCGGTCGCGGATCGCGATGCCGACCAAAGGCACGCCGCGCCGCGCCAGCTGCTCCAGCTGCGGCGCCTCGGCCCGGCAGGGGATGCACCAGCTCGCGAAGATGTTGACCACCATCGGCTGCCCGCGGCGAAAATCCGCCGTGGAAAGGCCGGGACGGCCCGCCATGGCCGGCTGTAGGGTGAATTGCGGCAGCGGCTGATCGATCAACGCCGATTTCGTGGTCTTGTCCTGCGGCGCGCCCAGCCCGGCCGCGAAGACGGCCAGGCAGACCAGGAAGGCGATGAGCGGCACCCAGAGGACGAGGCGGACGCGCTTCATGCGGTCGCCGCCTTGGCCTCGGGGTTGCCCGCCGTCTCGGCCTCGGTTTCCGACACCGGCTTGCCGCGATGCTCGCGCCGCAGCCGCCCGATCAGCGAGAGCAGGCCGCCGAAGGCGATCAAGATGCCGCCGAACCAGATCAGGGTGACGAACGGCTTCCACCAGAGCCGGAACTGCCAGCGGCCGGCCGTGTCGGGCTGGCCGATCGCGGCGTAGAGCTGGCCGTTCCAGAAGGTCTGGATCGCGGCCTCGCTCGTGTCCTGGACCGGCGAGCTGAACAGACGCGCCTCGGGGTGGAGCAGGAAGGGCGAGCCGCCGTTACGGGTCGCCTGCAGCTCGGCGCGCACGGCGGTCCAGTTGGGGCCGACCACCGGCTCGACGCCGTTGAAGCGGACGCTGAAATTGCTGACCTCGATCACCTGCCCGGGCCGCGCCGCGACCAATTTCTCCTGCGTGAAGGCGCTGTCCGCCGCCATGCCCGCAAGGCTGACCGCGATGCCGAAATGGGCGATCACCATGCCCCAGGTGAAGAGCGGCGTGCGCCGCAAATTGCGTCCCCAGAGCGGCGCCAGGCTGGCCAGGGCGACGCTGGGCGCGATGGCGAGGCCGAACAAGGGCAGGATGCCGATATGGGGCGCGAAGACGAGCAGGGCGACGAGGGTCAGCGCGCTCGCCACTGCCGGGACGGCGAAGCGATTGGCGACGGCGTGCAGCCGGTCCCGCCGCCATTTCAGGATCGGCCCAAGCGCCATGACGAGAACGAGGACGAGCGCGAGCGGGCCGGTGACCAGGTTAAAATAAGGCGGCCCGACCGAGATTTCGAAGCCGAAGGCCTGCGTCACCAAGGGATAGAGCGTGCCGACGAAGACCAGGGCGAGGATCACCGAGAGCAAAAGGTTGTTGATCACCAGCGAGGCCTCGCGGCTCACCGGCTCGAAGGTGGAGCCCTCCTTCACGTGGCGCACCCGCAGGCCGAAGAGCAGCAGGGCGCCGCCGATGTAGAGGGTGAGCAGGGCGAGGATGAAGGTGCCGCGCTTCGGATCGACGGCGAAGGCGTGCACGCTGGTGAGGATGCCGGAGCGGACCAGGAAGGTGCCGATCATCGACATGGAGAAGGCGACCACGGCCAGCATGATCGTCCAGGCCCTGAGGCCAGCGCGGGTCGCCAGCACGGTGACGCTGTGCAGCAGGGCCGTCGCCGCGAGCCAGGGCATGAGCGACGCATTCTCGACCGGATCCCAGAACCACCAGCCGCCCCAGCCCAGTTCGTAATAGGCCCAGTAGGAGCCGGCGGTGATGCCGATGGTGAGGAAGATCCAAGCGGCGAGGATCCAGGGCCGCATCGCCCGGGCAAAGGCCGGGCCGACGTCGCGGGTGATCAGCGCGCCGACCGCGAAGGAAAAGGCGATCGAGATGCCGACATAGCCGAAATAGAGGGTCGGCGGATGGAAGGCGAGGCCGGGATCCTGGAGCAAAGGGTTCAGGCCGTTGCCCTCGATCGGGACCATGGGCAGCCGCTCGAACGGATTGGAGGCGAAGATCAGGAAGGCATAGAAGCCGAGCCCGATCGCCGCCTGCGCGGCGAGCGTGGCGATCAGCGTATCCTGGCGGAGCCTTCGCTCGAACAGGGCGACGGCCGCGCCGGCCACGGCCAGCACGGTCACCCAGAGCAGCATCGAGCCTTCGTGATTCCCCCAGGCGCCGGCGAATTTATAGAGCCAGGGCTTGGCCGAATGGCTGTTCGAAGCGACCAGCTTCACCGAGAGATCGGTCTGCAGGAACAGCCAGATCAAAGCGAGGAAGGCAAAGGCGACGAGCAGGCCCTGCGCCACCGCGACGGGCCGGACGATGCGCAGCAAAGCCTCGCCGCCGGGCCGCAGCGCCGCCCAGCCGAGGATGAGCTGCAGCAGCGACAGCGCCGCCGCGAGCCAGAGCAGGGCGAGACCGGTCTCGGCGATCACCGCACGGCGTCCGTCTTGTGCATGCCGCGGTCGGTCAGCTCCGGCGGCATGTAATTCTCGTCATGCTTGGCGAGGATGTTGCTGGCGACGAAGGTGCCGTCGGCCTGGAAATGGCCGTCGGCGATCACGCCGCTGTTCACCTGGAACAGCTCGGGGGTGATGCCGGTATAGCGGGCCTGGATCCGGTGCTGGCTGTTGTCGCCGATCACGAAGCTGACGCTGACCCCGTCGGGCAGGCGCTCGATGCTGCGGACCATGCCGCCGACGCGCACCGCCTTGTTGACTTCGGGCCGCCCCTGACGGGCGATATCCTCCGGCGCGTAGAAGAAGCTGGCGCTGCCTCTCAGCCCCCACATGGCGAGCAAAACGGCGCCGAGCACCGCGGCGATGGCGATGAGCAGGAGAGTCAGGCGCTGATGCTTCTTCTTCACGCCTCAGCTCTCTTGGCGCCTGCTCAGCGCTTCCGCGTCGCGCTCGGCCTTGCGCATCGCGCGCCATGCCCAAAAGGTGACGGCGAGCGTCCCCAGAATGGTGATCGCATATGCGGCGACGATGAAGGGCCAGGGATCCACTCTCATGAGGCGGCCATCCGCTTGAGCCGCGCCTCGACCTTGTTGCGGGCGAGCTCGGCCCGCATCCGCATCAGCACGATCGACCCGAACAAAAGGCTGAAGCCGAGCGCGGAGATCAGCAGCGGCCAGAGCATCGAGCTGTCGATGGTGGAGCTGCGGCGGATAAAGGAGATGCTCTGCCCCTGGTGAAGCGTGTTCCACCAGACCACCGAATAATGGATGATCGGCAGGTTGATCGCGCCGACGAGGCCGAAAATGGCGGTGAGGCGGCCCTCCCCTTCCTTCTCCCGTTCTGCATTGGCGAGCGCGATATAGGCCAGGAAGAGGAAGAGCAGGACGAGCATGGAGGTCATCCGTCCGTCCCATTCCCAATAGGTGCCCCAGGTCGGCTTGCCCCAGAGCGAGCCGGTGGCGAGGCAGATGGCGGTGAACAAGGCCCCGGGCACGGAGATGGCGCGGGCGGCGACGGCGGCGAGCGGATGGCGCCAGACCAGCTGGACGAGGCTCGCCACGGCGATGCCGGTCCACCCGGCCATGGCCAGCCAGGCCGCGGGCACGTGGACGTAGAGGATGCGCACGCTCTCGCCCTGCAGCCGCTCGGCGGGGGCGAGGAGCAGGCCCCAGGCGAGCGCGACCGCGATCATCGCGCCGCCGAGCCAGCCCAGCCAGGCTGTCAGGGGACGCGCGATTTTCAGGAAACGGGCCGGATTCGCGAAGACGTGCATGGTCGGGCCCTTTGTTAGCGAAGGCTTGGGCGGGGCGAAAGCTTGTGCTTATGGGGAATATGCCCAAGGATGCGGCCTTTCCCCTGCAGCAGAATCGCCTGCTCGGCATCGGCCTGCGCGTCGGCGCCGCGACCAGCTTCGCCTTCATGGCCGCGTCCATCAAGTTGAGCGCCGACCATGGCGTCAGCCTGCCCGAGATCGCCTTCTACCGATTCGCCTTCGGCCTGCCGCCTCTGCTGGTCTGGATGGCGCTGACGGGCAGCTTCGGGGCGTGGCGGACCCAGCGGCCGCTCGCCCATCTCTGGCGCGGGACGCTCGGGCTGTCGACCATGGTGGTGGCGTTCACCGCGGTCCTGCTGCTGCCGCTCGCCGAGGCGACCACCCTGAGCTTCATCGCGCCGCTTTTCTCGGTCGCGCTCTCCGCTTTGTTCCTGTCCGAGCAGGTCGGCCGCCATCGCTGGACCGCGGTGGCCGTCGGGCTGGTCGGCGTGGCCGTGGTCATGCAGCCGGGCGGGACCCGGCTCGATCCGCTCGGCCTGGGCCTCGCTTTGCTCGCCGCGCTGGGCGTGGCCGGCATCACGATCACGCTCAGGCAGATCGGCAAGACCGAGCGGACGCCGACCATCGTGCTCTGGTTCACCTGCCTGTCGATGCTCGGCACGGGCGTCTTCCTGCCCTTTTACGGCCAGGCGCACGATACCGAAACCTGGGCGATCCTGCTCGGGCTCGGCCTGTCGGGCGGGATCGGCCAGCTCTTCCTGACCTCCTCGCTCCGCTTCGCGCCGGTGCCGGTGGTGGTGCCGTTCGATTATTCGCAATTGCTCTGGGCGGTGCTGCTCGGCTGGCTGCTCTGGGACACGCACCCGGCCGCGACGACCTGGCTCGGCGCCGCGATCATCGTCGGCAGCGGCCTCTACACGCTCTATCGCGAGCACAAGCTCGGCAGGGACCGCGCGAAGGAACGCGCGGCAGAACCGCTTTAGGCCCGGCCGATCAGCCGCTGCGCCATCGCGTCCGCGACCTCGGCGGCGTTGCGCCCGGTCTCCGCGCTCTCCCGCCAGATCGCCTCGAGCTTGCCGGGAATCGCCTCGATCCGCGCGCGGACCGTGCCCTGGTCGCCGTCGCCGACAAATTCGGTGGAGACGTTGATGATGCCGCCGGCGTTGATCACGTAATCCGGCGCGTAGAGGATGTTCCGCGCCTGGATGCGATCGCCGTCCGCGCGGGTGGCGAGCTGGTTGTTGGCGCCGCCGGCGACGATCGGCACGTTCAGCGCCGCGATCGAGTCCTCGGTGAGGATGGCGCCGAGCGCATTGGGGCTGAGCACGTCCGCCTCGAGCGTCATGATCTCGTCGACGCCGACCACGGTCCCGCCGGTCTCTGCGGCCAGCGCCTGGGCCCGGCCCTGGTCGATGTCGGCGATGCTCAGCCGGGCGCCTTCCGCCGCGGCCCGGCGCGCGAAGCCCGAGGCGACGCTGCCCGCGCCCTGCAGGGCGATGTGGAGGCCGGCGAGGCTGTCCTTGCCGAGCGCGCGCTTCACCGCCGCCTTGACGCCAAGGAAAACGCCATAGCTGGTGTGCGGCCCCGGATCGCCGCCGACCGCGCCTTCCGCGACCGGCAGGCCCGCGACATATTTCGTGGCCCTGGAGATGGCGACCATGTCGGCGACGCTCATTCCGACATCCTCGGCGGTCACGTAGCGGCCGCACAGACCGTCGACGGCGCGCCCGAAGGCGGCGAGCAATTCCGGCGTCTTGGTGCGCGCCTCGTCGGCGAGGATCACCGCCTTGCCGCCGCCGAGCGGCAGGCCGGCCATGGCGTTCTTGTAGCTCATCCCGCGCGACAGGCGCAGCGCGTCGCGCACCGCGTCCTCCGGCCTGGCATAATGCCAGAAGCGGGTGCCACCACCGCCGGGGCCGAGATGGGTGGAGTGGACCGCGATGACTGCCTTGAGGCCACTGGCCGGGTCGGTGACGAAGTGCACGAGCTCATGCTCGTCGAAATCGGGAAGATCCCAGAGCGAGGTCATCAAAACTTGTCCTAAGACATTGTAAAAAATGGGGCGGCCAACGGGACTTGAACCCGCGACCCCCGGTACCACAAACCGGTGCTCTAACCAGCTGAGCTATGGCCGCCATGCATCAGGATGCGCCGCGCACATAGGGGCGAGGACCGGGCAGCGTCAAGGCGCCTGCGCCGCCGGCCGCGCTCCCCGCTCCCGCCAGCCCCGCGCCGCGATCAGCAGGACGAAGGGCGCGAGCCAGATCAGGCGGCTCTGATAGCGATCGTGCACGTCGGAAAGCGCGCCGGCCATCGCGGCATTGACCAGCAAGGCGGCGCCGACCGCCGCGAACAGGCTGAAGGCGGGCGTGTCGCGGCGTCGCCAGGCGAGGACCAGAGCCGGAAGGAGCAGGATCAGGCCGACAAGCTGGATCGGCCAGGCGATGGCGCGGACCAGGGCTTTGGGCGTCGTCCCCTGCGACTGGCGCGAGGCGAGCAGCGCCGGCACCGTGTCGGGCCGATAGACGTTGAGCTGATAGGCGATGCCTCCACTCAGATCCCGGCAGCTGTTCGGGCACAGATCGTCCAGCGGCTGGAAGCTGACGAACTGGTGGACGAAGCCGCGGAACGAGCTGGCGAGGAAACGGCCCGGATTTTCCAGGATCGCGCCGCGATTCGCCTGGGCCATCATGTCCACCCAGGGCCAGCGGTCCGCGCGATTGGCAGGCTGCCAGATCAATTCGGTGACCGGCGTGTCGCTCCCCGTCCAGAGCAGCCTCTGGCTGTCGCGCGGCAGGCGATCCCTGAGCGCGCAGAGCGGCGCCGGCGCGTCGCGGCCGCAATGGCGATCGAGCCAGGGGCCGATCAGCCCGTCCTCGTTAAGCCGGGCATAGATGAAGACGGCGCCCGTGGGCGATACGGTCCAGCGGCCGAGCGCCAGCCCGTTGGTGGCGATCCAGGCCCCGGTCACGATCGCCGCCGCGACCAGTGCCGCCAGCCCGCGGCGAAGGCAGGCGCGCCAGCTTTCACCGGTGATGCGTTGCGCGAGAATCGAAGCGGCGGCCGCGACAAGCAGCAGCGGCAGATGGGTGTGATGGACCGAGGTGCAGAGGACGATCGCCGCCCAGAGCGCCGGCGTGCCGTCGCCCAGCGGATCGCGCGACGCCGCCAGCCAGACGAGCAGGATCAGGATGCCGGTAAAGGCATCGGGCATGAACTGCCCGGCATGCCAGGGCAGCGCCGTCAGCAGCGCCGTCGGGGCGATCCAGGCGAGGCGGCGCCATGGCGAACCGCCCCGGTCGAAGATCGCCGCCGCCGCCCAGAGCGCCAGCGCCACGGCGAGAAGCTGCACCGCGATCGCGATCCACAGCCCCGCGACCCCGGGCGCGAGGGCCAGCAGCGGCTTCAGCAGGAAGCCATAGACGCTCGACCGGTCGATCGCATATTCCGACCCGAAGCCGATCGCGAGATAGGTGCCGCTGTCGGGGAAGATGAGCGGAAAGCCGTTGTGGATGGCCGGCAGCGACAGCAGCAGGCCGAGCAGAACGACCGCGGGAAAGGCGCTTCGGACGGACACGGAGCGGCTGCCTTACGCGAACGGGACGGCGCCGTCACGCTCTGGTGCCGCCGCCTCGCCGCCCTATATGCCGGACATGATCCCGCTCTCCATCCTCGACCTCGCCCCGATCGCCGAAGGCGCCACTGCCGCCGACGCCCTTCACAATGCCCGCGACCTTGCCCGCCACGGCGAACGGCTCGGCTACAAACGCTTCTGGATGGCCGAGCATCACTCGATGCCGGGCATCGCCAGCGCGGCAACCTCGGTCGCGTTGGCCCATGTCGGCGAAGGCACGTCGACGATCCGCATCGGCGCCGGCGGCATCATGCTGCCCAATCACGCGCCGCTGCAGATCGCCGAGCAGTTCGGCACGCTCGAATCGCTCTACCCGGGGCGGATCGACCTCGGTCTCGGCCGCGCGCCGGGGACGGACCAGGCGGCGGCCTTTGCGCTGCGCCGCAACCTCAATGCCGACGTGAACCAGTTCCCGCGCGACGTCGTGGAGCTCATGTCCTATCTGAACCCCGATACGGACGGGCGGCGGGTGCGCGCCATTCCGGGCGAGGGACTGGACATCCCAATCTGGATTCTGGGATCGAGCCTGTTCGGCGCGCAGCTCGCCGCCCATCTCGGCCTGCCCTATGCCTTCGCCAGCCATTTCGCGCCGGACCAGATGATGGAGGCGATCCGGGTCTATCGCGACACCTTCCAGCCCTCGGCGCAGCTGGACAAGCCCTATGTCATGCTGGGCTACAACATTTTCGCTGCCGATACGGACGAAGAGGGCGCGCTGCTGGCGACCTCGATGATGCAGGCCTTCGTGAACCTGCGCACCGGCATGCCCGGCAAGCTGCAGCCGCCGGTCGAGGGCTATTACGAGAATCTCTACCCGCCGCAGCGGGCGATGATCGACAACGTCCTGTCCTGCTCGGCCGTCGGCGGCCCGGACAAGGTGCGAGCGGCGATGGCAGCGTTCGTGGCGAAAACGGGCGCGGACGAACTGATGGTCACAGCGCAAATGTTCGATCATGCGAAACGGCTGCGCTCGTTCGAGATCGTTGCAGGGCTGATTTCACGCTGAGCATCCCCGCCAGTTCGGGATGGCGGAGGCGGGCGTCGGCGTCCCCCGCCCGGTCGGCGGCGCGACGTTCCTCGCCGGCGCGGCGCGCATAATAAGACGGGTCGTCTTCCATCTCTGCTCTCCTCCCGCGCAGCGTGGCGCGCGTCCATGACAATCGGAGGAAAGGTTCAGGACGGATCGTCGAGCCGTGCGGCGACCCGTTCGGCCGTCACGCCGGACAGGGCGATCGTCTTCAGCCGGCCGGTCTCGCCGGCGACAATGCGCACCGCCGACTTCGGCAGGTCGAGCCATTCGGCGAGAAAGGCGAGCAGCAGCTTGTTGGCCGCTCCGTCCACCGGCGGCGCGGCGAGGCGCACGGCGAGCGCCGGCCTGCCTTCGACCTCCGTCAGGCCGGCCAGGACCGTCTTCCTCGCCCGCGGCGTGACTCTGACGCGCAGGCGGACGCCGCCGTCCGGCTCAGCGCTGACCGGCATCGAGCCAGCGGCCCGCCTCGGCGGGGGTGCGCTTGTCGGTATCGCGGTCGACCATCAGATTCGCCTGCCGCATCCGCTCCACGCCGATCGCGCCCAGCAAGGGGCGCAGCGCCTCCACGAAGCGGGGCTCCCCTGCCCTCGTGGCGGTCACGAGCAGCACGGCGTCGTAGCTCGGCAAGGCCCGGCGCGGGTCCGCCAAGGTCACCAGATCGAGCGCGGCGATGCGTCCGTCGGAGGAGAAAGCGGTGATCACGTCGGCGGACCCGTCGGCGATGGCGCGGTACATGAAGGTCGGGCTGAAGCTCCGCTGGCCCGCGAAAGCGAGGCCGTAGCGACCCTGGACGGAGCGCCATTCGGGGCGGGTCAGGAATTCGAGATCGGCGCCGAGTTGGAGTTGGGGCGCGGCGCGGGTCAGATCCGCGAGGCTTCGGATGCCGAGCGCCTCCGCGCGCTGGCGCCGCATCGCCAGCGCGTAGGCATTTTCGAAGCCGAGCCCGCCCATCAGCAGCACGCCGTCGCGCCGGTGCAACTCGCCGGTCAAGGTGTCCAGCATCGCCTGCGGCGCCGGCGTGTCGGTGCGCTGCAGGATGTTGCCCCAGAGCGTGCCAGAATAATCGACATAGACGTCGATATCCCCGTTCGCGAGCGCCTGATAGGCGACGGTGGAGCCGAGATTGTCGCGCCGCTCGGTGCGGTAGCCAGCCGCCTGCAGCCGCCGCTCGATCACCGAGGCAAGGATATATTGCTCGGAGAAATTCTTCGCGCCGATCACGACGACCCGGCCGTTGCCGGGCGCCGCGCCGCCGCCGCCGGCCAAAGGCAGGAAGGCCAGGACGAGTGCGGCGGCCAGCGCGCCCAGGCCGAGCCGCACCCGCCAGCGCGAGCGGCGGCGGAGCCCCGCCTCGACCAGGGCAAGCAGCGCGTCCACGACCAAAGCGAGCGCCGCCGCCGCGCCGCAGCCGGCCAGGACGCGCACCCAATTCTCGGTCTGCAGGCCCGAGAAGATCAGGTCGCCGAGGCTGAGCTGGCCGACCGTGGTGGCCAGGGTCGCCGCGCCGATCGTCCAGACCGCGGCGGTGCGGATCCCGGCGAGGATCACCGACGCGCCCAAGGGAAGCTCGACCATGGTGAGACGCTGGCGCCGGGTCATGCCGAGCCCGTCGGCCGCCTCGATCACGCCGGCATCGATTCCCTGCAACGCGGCGATGCCGTTCCGCAGGATCGGCAGCAGCGCATAGAGGCTTAGCGCGATCAGGGCCGGCAGGAAGCCGAGCGCCGGGATCGGCAGGCCGGTCGCCTGGCCTAGGATGAGCAGGGCCGGATAGAACAGCGCGAGCAGAGCCAGCGCCGGGATGGTCTGCACCAGGCCGGCGAAGGCCAGCAGAGGCGTGCGGACCGCGCGGCGGCGGGTCGCGACGATGGCGAGCGGGAGGCCGACGGCGACGCCGATCGCCACCGCCGCGCCGCTCAGCAGCAAATGGGCGCGGATCAAGGCCGGCAGCTCGGCCAGCGCCTCGGCGAGCGCGGGGCTCACAGGGCCGCCAGCCTTTCCGCCTGCCGGCGCGGGACGTCGATCATCGCCTTCACGTCGGGATCGTCATGCGCGAGCAATTGGGCGGGCGTGCCGTCGGCGCGGATCCGGCCCTCGATCAGCACCACGATCCGGTCCGCGAGCAGCAGGGCTTCGGCGATGTCGTGCGTCACCATCAAGGTGGTGAGGCCGAGCCGTTCGTGCAGGCCGCGATAGGCCTGGCCGAGGGCATCGCGGGTGACGGGATCGAGCGCGCCGAACGGCTCGTCCATCAGCATCAGCTTCGGCCGCGCCGCCAGCGCCCTGGCGAAGCCGACACGCTGCGCCTGCCCGCCCGACAGCGCGCGCGGATAGCGCGACGCCATCTCCGCCGGCAGCGCGACCAGTTCCAGCAGCTCCGCCGACCGGTCCTCGCCGCCCTTCCCCATCAGCTTCGGGACGATCCCGATATTCTCGGCGACGGTCATGTGCGGGAAGAGGCCGATCGACTGGATGACATAGCCGATGCCGTGGCGCAGCTCCGCCAGCGGCACCTGCCGCACGTCGCGTCCTTCGAGCGCGATCACCCCCGCGTCCGGTTCGACGAGCCGGTTGATCGACTTGAGCAAGGTGGTCTTGCCCGATCCGGACGGGCCGACGAGCGCGACGAACTGGCCCGCGTCGATCGCCAGGCTGACATCGTCCAGCGCGGCACGGCCGCCATGACGCTTGGTCAGGCCGCTGATCGCGAGCGCGGTCATGGGGAGGAAGGCGTGGTGGGCGCGGTAGGGATTGAACCTACGACCCCACCCGTGTGAAGGGTGTGCTCTACCACTGAGCTACGCGCCCACGCCTGAAAGGAAGCGGCCCATAACCGCCGCTTCGGCATGTGTCCAGTTCCGGTTGGTTCAGCCGTTGACCGAATCCTTCAGGCCCTTGCCCGCCTTGAACTTGGGCTGGGTGGATTCCTTGATCTGCATCGGCTCCCCGGTGCGCGGGTTCCGGCCCGTCGACGCCTTCCGGCGCGAGCAGGAGAACGTCCCGAAGCCGACGAGGCGAACCTCGTCCCCCCGCTTCAGGGCATTGCCGATCACATCGAACACTGACTCGACAGCACGCGACGCCTCGGCACGTCCGAGGCCGGTCGCTTCCGCGACCTGCACGATGAGATCCTGCTTGTTCATCTGTCCCTCACCCCTGCGCTAGAGACTCGTGGAGGCCTTACCCACGAAGCCTCGATTAAATGCCGAGCACGCGGCAGGAGTCAAAAGGAAAGAAGGGCGAGTCCGCGCGGGACTCGCCCCTTCCCAAGACAATCGTCAGTGGCGGACCGAGAGCCCCGTGCCGTCCTCGCCCGCGGCGGCGATTTCGGCCGGCGGCATCGCCGCCAGCTCATCCGCCTCGGTCCATTCGATCGGCACGACCGGCGTGGCCAGCGCAAGCGCGAGCACCTCGTCAACATGGCTGACCGGAACGATCTCCAGCCCCTCCCGGATATTGGCGGGAATCTCGGCGAGGTCCTTCTCATTCTCCGCCGGGATCAGCACCTTGGCGATGCCGCCGCGCAGCGCCGCGAGCAATTTCTCCTTGAGCCCGCCGATCGGCAGCACCCGCCCGCGCAAGGTGACCTCGCCGGTCATGGCGACGTCGCGGCGGACCGGGATGCCCGACAGGGTCGAGATGATCGCGGTGACCATGCCGATGCCCGCGGACGGCCCGTCCTTGGGCACCGCGCCTTCGGGCAGGTGGACGTGGATGTCCTTGCGGCCGAAGACGCTCGGCTTCACGCCATAAGCCGGGGCGCGCGCCTTCACGAAGGAGAAGGCGGCCTGCACGGATTCCTGCATGACCTCGCCGAGCTTGCCGGTGGTCTTGATCATGCCCTTGCCGGGCACGGTAACCGCCTCGATGGTCAGCAGCTCGCCGCCCACCTCGGTCCAGGCCAGGCCGGTGACGGCGCCGATCTGATCCTCTTCCTCGCTCATGCCGTGGCGGAAGCGGCGGACGCCGACGAAGTCGCCGAGATTCTCCTCGGTGACGACGATGCTCTCCGCCTTGCCTTCCAGGATCTGGCGAAGCGCCTTGCGGGCGACCTTGGCGATCTCCCGTTCCAGCGTGCGGACGCCGGCCTCCCGGGTATAATAGCGGATCAGGGCGCGCAGGCCTTCCTCGGTCAGGCTGAACTCGCCCTCCTTCAGGCCGTGCGACTCGATCTGCTTGTCGATCAGGTGCTGCTGGGCGATCTCGACCTTCTCGTCCTCGGTATAGCCTTCGAGCCGGATGATCTCCATGCGGTCGAGCAAAGGCTGCGGCAGGTTCAGCGAGTTCGCCGTGGTGACGAACATGATGTCGCTGAGATCGTAGTCGATCTCCAGATAATGGTCCTGGAACTTGTTGTTCTGCTCCGGGTCCAGCACCTCGAGCAGGGCCGAGGCGGGGTCGCCGCGGAAATCCTGGCCGAGCTTGTCGATCTCGTCGAGCAGGAAGAGCGGGTTGGACGACCCGGCCTTCTTGAGGTTGGTCATGATCTTGCCGGGCAGCGAGCCGATATAGGTCCGCCGGTGGCCGCGGATCTCGGCCTCGTCGCGCACGCCGCCGAGCGACTGGCGCACGAATTCGCGGCCCGTCGCGCGGGCGATGGAGCGGCCGAGCGAGGTCTTGCCGACGCCGGGCGGGCCGACCAGGCAGAGGATCGGGCCCTTCAGCTTGTTGGTCCGGGCCTGGACCGCGAGATATTCGACGATCCGGTCCTTCACCTTTTCCAGGCCATAATGGTCCTCGTCGAGGATGCGCTGCGCCTCGGCAATGTCGTGCTTCAGCTTCGACTTCTTGCCCCAGGGCAGGCCGAGCAGCACGTCCAGATAATTGCGGCTGACCGTCGCCTCGGCCGACATCGGCGCCATGCCGCGCAGCTTCTTCAGCTCCTGATTGGCCTTGCCGCGCGCTTCCTTGCTGAGCTTGGTGCGCTCGATCTTGCGGGCGAGCTCGGCAAGCTCGTCGCCGCCGCCGTCCTCGCCCTCATTGCCCAGCTCGCGCTGGATCGCCTTGAGCTGCTCGTTGAGATAATATTCGCGCTGCGTCTTCTCCATCTGCCGCTTCACGCGGGAGCGGATCTTCTTCTCGACCTGCATGACGCCGAGCTCGCCCTCCATGAAGGCGAAGGCCATTTCCAGCCGCCGGACCGGGTCGAGCTCGGCGAGCAGGGCCTGCTTGTCGGAAACCTTGATGTTGACGTTGGCGGCGACCGCGTCGGCGAGCTTGGACGGCTCCTCGATCTGGCCGAGCTGGACCGCGGTCTCGGCGGGCAGCTTGCGGTTGACCTTGGAGTAATTCTCGAACTGCTCGATCACCGAGCGGACGAGCGCCTTCACCTCGACGCCCTCGGGCTCGACGGTCTCGACCTCGTCGATCTCGGCGGTCAGATGCCCGGCCTCTTGGTGCAGGGTCTTCAGCGTGGCGCGGTGCTTGCCCTCGACGAGGACGCGCACCGTCCCGTCCGGAAGCTTCAGCAACTGCAGCACGGTGGCGACGACGCCGAGATCGTAAAGCGCCTCGCGATCGGGATCGTCCTCGGCGGGATCGAGCTGGGAAACGAGGAAGATGCTCTTGTCCGCGGCCATGGCGGATTCGAGCGCGGCCACGCTTTTGTCGCGGCCGACGAACAGGGGCACGATCATGTGCGGGAAGACGACGATGTCGCGCAGGGGGAGGACGGGATAGGTGACGCTCATCTGGACTCCGTGGTCCGCGCGCGGAGGGCGCGGCTTGTTGGAAACCTATATGGGGCGAAACCCCCTACGCATCAATGAAAGCGCCGTTCACATTATCGCAAGCCTCGCTGTGCGATTGACCCTGCCACGGGTGGAGACTAGGAAAAAACCGCTTCCAGATAGGGAGTTTGCCTCCATGTACCGTGTTCTCATCCTCGCCGCGCCGCTGCTGCTGATTCCGGTGTCGCTTCCGTCGACGCCGGTGGACGGCGCCGCTTCCGCCCAGTCCCGCACCGGCGAAACCTGCCAGCGCCGCAACGAGGGCCGCCGTTCGGCGGGTTCCGCGATCGGCGCGATCGGGCGCGGCATTCTCGGCCGGGTCGGCGGCGGTGGCGCCGCCAACGTGATCTTGCCGATGGGCTCCATGCTCGGCGATGCGATCATGAATCTGCTCGACTGTCGCGAGCAGGAGAAGGCCGCCGAGGCGACCGAGGAGGCCGTTCGCGGCGGCAATGTCGGCGACAGCGCCTCCTGGCGGAGCGAGAGCCGCCCGGGCGTCAGCGGCACGTCCACGGTGACCGCGGTGGAGCGCAGGGGCGGCGACGACTGCATGACCGTGACCGACGTCGTGATCGTCGACGGCGAGGAAACGACCGCGCCGAAGCGGATGTGCCGCCGTCCCCCGAGCAATCGCTATGTCCGTGTCTAAAGGGCGCGGCCGCCGCTTCGTCGCGTCCGTCATGTTCGGCGCGCTCCTGTCCGCCCAGGCGGCGCAGGCGCAGCCGGCGCGCATGGACCCCGTCAATCCGACCTGCCCGCAAAATCCGAACTGGTCGACCAACAGCGAGATGCGGTTCACGCCGCAGACCGTGAACGGCAAGCGCGTGCTGCTCGCCGAGGGCATGGTGGACGACAATCTGATCCCGCGGCTGGAAGCGGCGCTTCGCGACGACAGCATCGAGGAGATCTGGCTGCGCTCGTCGGGCGGCAATGCCCGGGTCGGCAACCAGGCCGGGACGATCATCCGCCGCTCCGGCCTGCCGACCCGCATCCCCGCCGGCTGGGCCTGCTTCTCCGCCTGCAACTTCCTCTTCATGGGCGGGTTCGCGCGCTTCGTGGATCCGGGCGGCCTGTTCATCGTCCACATGTTCACCTTCACGAACAACCGGCAGGCGATCCGGCAGGCGACCACGAGCGGCGAACAGGGCACGGTCGGCCTGATCGGCGACATCGAGCAGCAATCGGCCCAGCTGGCCAGCGAGGACAATGACTTCCTGATCCGCATGGGGCTCTACCGAACTCTGCTGACGGAGATCATGTACGCGCAGTCCGCGGTCGGCGACGGCGAGAACCGCTCCACCCGCCGCTGCCTGACCCAGGCCGAGGTGCGCCGCTACAATGTGGTGAATACGGCCGGCGCGCCACGGTGAGGGTGGCGCGGGGCCTGCCCCGCCTCGCTTCCTGCATCGCGATGCTCGGCCTCGGTGCCCTGCCGGCCGAGGCCGCGCCCAGTTGCCCGCCCCGTCCCGCCTTGTCGAAGCCCCGCCCGATGGCCTTCTCGGTGCGGGAGCGGCCGGGCCGTCGCCCCGTGCTCATCGCCGAAGGGACGGTCGACGCCGGGCTCATGCCCAGGCTGCGGGCCGCGATCGACGCCTTTTCCGGGGACGAGCTCTGGCTGCGCTCCGCCGGCGGCGACGAACGGGTCGGCCGGGTGGCGGCCCAGCTGATCCGCGGCAGCAATTTGATCACCCGCATTCCGGCGGGCTGGACGTGCGGAGGCGCCTGCGCGTTCATGTTTCTGGGCGGGTTCGCGCGCTTCGTGGAGCCCGGTGGCTTGTTCGTCGTCCGGTCTTTGCGTCCTTCGGCCGGAGGCGGACCCGAACGCGCGCAACAGGCGGCGTTGCGCGCCAGTGAGGACAATGGCTTCCTGCTCCGCATGGGCGTCTGGCGCACCCTGCTCGACGAGGTGCTCTACCGCCCGCTCCCAGGCGGAGCCGACCGCTGCCTGACCCAGGCCGAGCTTCGCCGCTACAATGTCACCAACGTGACCTGGGCGCCGCCCGAATTCGACTGACGGCCGGCGGTCAGCTTTTCTGCTGCGTCATCCTGTCGACATAGGCGATGCCCACCGCCGAGGCGATGAAGGCCATGTGGATGATCGTCTGCCACATCACCGCCGCCTCCGTCATCGGAATGCGCCCGGTCGGCGTCGTCGGCATGCCGATCGCGCCGGCCTCGATGAAGGTGCGCAGCAGGTGGATGGAGGAGATGCCGATGATCGCCATCGCCAGCTTCACCTTCAGGATGCCGGAATTGACGTGGCTGAGCCACTCCGGATTGTCCGGATGCTTTTCCAGGCGCAGTCGCGAGACGAAGGTCTCGTAGCCGCCGACGATCACCATCACGAGCAGGTTGGAGATCATCACCACGTCGATCAGGCCGAGCACGACCAGCATGATCTGCTGCTCGGTGAACTCCCACGCATGCACGATCAGATGGTGGAGTTCCTTGAGGAACAGATAGACGTAGACGATCTGCGCGACGATCAGCCCGACATAAAGCGGCAGCTGCAGCCAGCGCGAGCTGAAGATCAGCAAGGGCAACGGCTTCAACCGCACCTTCTCGTCGAAATCCGCCGGATCCCGTTCGCCCACCGCTGGCCTCGTCATGTCCGCCCCCGAATCAGAAACATGGCTTTCCTAGAAGCGGGCCGGCGCGGAGAAATCAACCGGGCGGGCAAATTCAGACGGACGGCGCCGCGGTGAGCGCCCGAACCGCGCATTCGATCTCGGGCCAGACCCGTTCCTGCTCCATGACCGTGAAGGTGACGCGCACCCTGACGCGCGCGCCCGCGCTGTGCCAGAGCCAGAGGCCGGTCACCACCGGACCGGTCTCCGTGTCGCCGCCGCGCCAGAGCCGGCCGCGCGCGCCGGCGACGCCGGGCGGCGACGGCAGCTCGCGAAGCAGGAAGACATCGTCGTAAAGGCCCGCGATCGTCCGCTCGGTATCCGCGAACTCCTCGACCAGCGGCTGCGCTATCGGGATCACCGAGACGGTAAAGGTCGCGCCGCCCGGTAGGCCGTAGGCGGCCAGGAGACGATCCGGATAGAGATCGAGCCGGGATTGCGTCAGAGCGCAGAGCCTGGGCGACAGGTTCAGTCCGACGCGCTCGGCGAGCGGAGCAGCGCCGCCGCCTTGCCCGGCCATGGCCGGCGCCGACGGCGCGAGAATCAGCGCCGCGGCGAGGACGGCCCGGCCGCGGCGCATGGTCAGGCCGCGTCTTCGGCCTTTTCCTCGGAATAGACTCGAACGGGTTCCTTGCGGCCCTCGACCACGTCCTTGTCGATCAGCACCTCGTCGACGCCGTCCATGCTGGGCAGGTCGAACATCGTGTCGAGGAGGATATTCTCCATGATCGACCTGAGCCCGCGGGCGCCGGTCTTGCGTTCGATCGCCCGCTTGGCGGTCGCGGTCAGCGCGTCGTCCGTATAGGTGAGCTTCACATCCTCCATGTCGAACAGCTTCTGATACTGTTTGACGAGGGCGTTCTTCGGCTCGCGCAGGATCTGCACCAAGGCGTCGGTATCGAGATCCTCCAGCGTCGCGATCACCGGCAAACGACCGACGAATTCGGGGATCAGGCCGAACTTCAGCAGATCCTCGGGCTCGCCCTGGCGCAGCACTTCGCCGGTGCGGCGCTCCTCGGGCGCGGCGACATAGGCGCCGAAACCGATCGATTTGCCCTGCAGACGGTCCTGGATGATCCGCTCGAGGCCCGCGAAGGCGCCGCCGCAGATGAACAGGATGTTGGTGGTATCGACCTGCAGGAATTCTTGTTGCGGATGTTTGCGACCGCCTTGCGGCGGAACACTTGCAGTCGTGCCTTCCATCAGCTTCAGCAAAGCCTGCTGGACGCCCTCGCCCGACACGTCGCGAGTGATCGAGGGATTGTCCGACTTGCGGCTGATCTTGTCGATTTCGTCGATATAGACGATGCCGCGCTGGGCCCGCTCGACGTTGTAATCCGACGCCTGCAGCAGCTTCAGGATGATGTTTTCGACATCCTCGCCGACATAGCCGGCTTCGGTCAGCGTCGTCGCGTCCGCCATGGTGAACGGCACGTCGAGGATGCGCGCCAGCGTCTGCGCGAGCAGCGTCTTGCCGCAGCCGGTCGGGCCGATCAGCAGGATGTTCGACTTGGCGAGTTCGACCTCGCCGCCCTTCGCCCCGTGGGCGAGGCGCTTG
>DATJUQ010000020.1:0-135000 GCA_035502235.1 Allosphingosinicella sp. | reverse complement strand
GCTGTGGCCGTGCTGGTCGTAGCCGCCCTCCGCCTCGTCGATGCGATCGCAGCTCGCCTTCAGGATGTCGCGGACCTGCTCCCGGGTCAGGGCGGGATTCACGGCCAGGACCAGAGCGGCGACCCCGGCGGCGCCGGGACAGGCGGAGGAGGTGCCGCCGAAGTCGTTCGTATAGAAGCCGTCCATATCGCCGCGGTCGGCCCGGCCCGGATTATAGCCCAGTCCGCCCTGCCGGTCGGTGGTCCAGATGCCGGGGGTCAGCGAAGGCTCGCCATGATTGCTCGGGAAGGCGCACCAGACGGCCTGGCCGAAATCGCTATAGGCCGAGCGCCGGCCCTGGTCGTTGCAGGCCGCGACCGCGATGATCTTCTCGTAGCTCGCATAGCCGTCATTGTCGGCGCTCTCATTGCCGTTGCCGGCCGCGAAGAGGATGACGCAGCCCCGGCCTTCGCGGCCCTGGTCGGCCGCGGCGTCGAGCGCGAGCCTGGTATTGTCCGGGAGCGGAAACACCTCCTCGTGCCGCGGGTCGGCCGGATCCCACCAGTCGCCGTCCGCCGGCCCCCAGCTGCAGGAGATGATATCGGCGCCGTTCGTGGCCGCCCAGTGAAACGCCTCCGCCTCGTCCATCGAGCCGAGGCCCGAAGCGAGACGGATCGCCATCAGCCTGGCGCCGGGCGCGACGCCCGACGCCCCGTGCGCTCCGGAGGCGGCCGCGACTCCCGCGCAGGCCGTGCCGTGATTGTCCCTGAGCCCGCGCGGCCGCGGGTTGTCGGTCCTGAGCGTGGCGTCGAACGGCGCGACCAGCTTGCCGGCGCCGGCGAATTCGGGGTGGTCGATGTCGACCCCGTCGTCGATCACCGCGATGGTGATGCCCTCGCCCGTCGTGGTTTCCCAGGCTGCGGCCACGCCGGCATGCTGGTCGATATCCTGCTCGCCGATCGTGCAGCGATGGAGATGCCACTGGTTCGGGAAGGCCGCGCGATAGACACGCTCCCGCACGATCTCGGGATGGCAGAGCTCGACGCCCGCCTGGTCGAGCAGGTCCTCGGCCAGGCCGAAAATCTCCAGGCCGATCCCCTCCGGCCCGTGCAGGAAGAAGCCGTTCCTGGCGAAGTCCACCTGGCGGCTGACGACGAGGCCCTCATAAGGCTGCAGCAGCTCCTCGACGGCCTCCGCCGGCAGCGCGTCCTCGAGCTTCAGGAAGATGTTCTCGGTATAGGCGATCGGCTCTCCGCCCGGCTTGGCGACGAGCGCCCGCCCGGCGAATTCGAGCGCATTCTCCTCTTTCAGGACCGCGCGCTCCCTGGAGCCCCCGTCCCGCGCCTGGAGGATCTCCACGCCGGCGGCCTCGAAGCGCGCGCGCGGCTGCATGCGCGCGACCGCGGCGCGGCCCGCCGCGGACAGCGGCGCCCGGGCGACGGGCTCCCGCCGCCGGGTCCGGACGACCAGCATCTCTTCGGTCGGCTGCAACTCCTGGGTCACCCCGTTCTTGCCGCCAAAACGCAAGCGAACCATGATTGCCTCCCCTTCGTTATGAACCCCGAGTCGAACAGGGAAGCATAGCAGAATGCCAAGAAGCGAAGAATATCCGGATCGGATCAGGGCCGGAATCCTGAGATCCTCGGGAGTATATGAGAGAATAGAGAGCGACGTTACTAGGCGCGCCGCCCTCGGCGTCGAAGACGAGACGCCGCTTTATTCCCTGACCCCGGGCGGTTCGCCCGCCTTCCCGTCCGGCGACGTGATGATCAGGTTCGGCGAGGGGACGGAGGCCGCGGCGCGGCAGGCGGAGATCGAGAGCGCCGGCTATCGCATCGAGCGGATCCTGCCCTACGCCGTGCAGGCCGCCATCGTCCGCGCCGCCTCCGGCCTGCTCGGCGACACGCTCGCCGGGGTGGCGCGGCTCGCCCGGATTCCGGGCGTGGAGAATGTCGAGCCCCAGATGATCAGCGAGCGCGCGAAACGCTGACTCGCCGGCGGCAGTCCTCAGGCGGGTTTGGCCTCGTTGACGAGAGTGGGGATCAGCTCCGACACCGTCGGGTGGATCGGCACCGACCAGGCGAGCTGGTCGATGGTCGCGCCGACATTCATCATGTCGACCACGCCGTGGATCGCCTCGTCGCCGCCGGGGCCGAGGATCGCCGCGCCCAGGATCGCCCGCGTCTCCGCGTCGGCGACCAGCTTCATCAGCCCCTGCGTCTCGCCTTTCTCGATCGCCCGGCCGACATTGGTCATCGGCCGCCGGCCGACCAGGATCGGGCGCCCGCTCGCCTTCGCCTCGGCCTCGCTCATCCCCACCCGCCCGAGCGGCGGATCGACATAGAGCGCATAAGCGGTGATCCGCTGGCTCACCGTCCGGTCCGCGCCGTCGAGCAGGTTCGCGGCGACGATCTCGAAATCGTTATAGGCGGTGTGCGTGAAGGCGCCGCGGCCGTTGCAGTCGCCGAGCGCCCAGATGCCGGGGACGCTGGTCTCCAGCCGGTCGTTCACCTGGATATAGCCGCGCGCGTCGGTCGCGACGCCGGCCGCCTCGAGCCCGAGATCCGCCGTGTTCGGCACGCGGCCCACGGCAAGCAGGATATGGCTGCCCGCCACCTCCGGCGGTCCGTCCTCGCAGGACAGGCCGATGGCAGGCCTGCCGTCCTTTTCCATCAGCCTGATGCACTCCGCGCCGGTGTGGATCGTGATCCCCTCCGCCGCCAGGATCTCGCGGATCGCCTCGGACACCTCCTCGTCCTCGCGCCCGATCAGGCGGGATTGCCGCTCGACGATCGTCACCCGGCTGCCGAACCGCCGGTAGATCTGCGCGAATTCGAGGCCGATATAGGAGCCGCCGACGACGAGCAGATGCTCGGGCAGTTCCTCCAGCGCCAGCAGCGAGCTGTTGTTGAGGAAGGGCACCGTATCGACGCCCGGCAAGGGCGGCACCGACGCCCGTCCGCCGACGTTGAGGAAGATCTTCGGCGCCGTCAGCAGCGCGTCGCCCACGCGGAGCCGGTCCGGCCCCTCGAACCGCGCCTGGCCGCGGATGAAGCTGAGCCCGGCCATCCCTTCCAGCCAGGCGGTGGTGTTGGTGCGGTTGCGCAGGGTGACCGCGGTCGCCCGGCCCCGGGCCCTGGCGATGTCCACGCTCACCGGCCCGCCGACGTTCACCCCATAATCAGCCGCCCGCCGCGCGACATGCGCGGCATGGGCGCTGGCGACCAGCGTCTTGGTCGGCATGCAGCCCGTGTTTACGCAGGTGCCGCCGACCAGGTGCCGCTCGATCAGGGCCACATTCATGCCGGCGGCCGTCAGCCGGCCGGCGAGCGACGGCCCCGCCTGGCCGGCGCCGACGATGATCGCATCGAAGGCCCGTTCGCTCACCTGCGGCTCATAGATGATGGTGGACGATCAGGAAGGCCCCGCCCAGCGCGATGACGTCCTCGATCAGGGCCGCCGGCAGGTCCTTGCGGAACGCCTTGGCGAGCGCGGCGCGGAAGGCGGCGCCGATATAGGTGCCGAGCACCGCGCCGGCGACGCCGCAGGCCATGCCCGCCAGCGTCACCCCGAACACCGCGCCGACCGCGGCGCCGCTGAGCCCGCCCATGATCAGCCGCGCGATGAACTGGACCGGCACCTTGCGGCTCGGCGTCGAAGGCAGTTGATCGGTGATCAGCTCGAAGAAGGCGAGCAGCGAGAAGATGATCACCGCGATGATCGAGCCCATGAAGGCCATCGCGGTCCCGGCCAGCGAAAACCAGCCGAGCCAGGCCCCCCAGGCGACGGCCGCGGGCGCGGTCATCGCCCTCAGGCCGGCGATGAAACCGATACCGAGCGCAAGCAGATAAGGCAGATAGGCGTCCATTTCCGACTCCCCCTCGAGGCCGTTACGGAGCCGGACTATGCGCAACCGTGCGGGGTTATGGAAGCGACTCTGATCGCGCCGGCGCAAGATGCTGATCTCGCGCGGCTTTTTCCCGCCCGCACAATGCTTGAGATTTACCGCCGAAAGTGCTTCATTTCGCCGGCATCCATACAGGGGAGGCTTTCATGACTGACGGACCCGTCGCTCCACCGCCGTTGCAGACGCCGCCGCCTCCGGCCGGTGGCTCTTCCAACCTCGTCACGCGGGCGATCAACATTCTGACCAAACCTTCGACCGAGTGGAGGACGATCGAGGCGGAGCCGGCCACGACGGGCGGCCTTATCGTCTATGCGGCGATCCTGTCCGTCCTCGCTGTCGTCTTCACCTTGCTCGGGATTCTGCTGCAGCCTTATGGCAGCTACATTTTCCAGGCGCCGGGCACGCTGATCAAGATCCTGATCATCGCCTATGTCTGGGCGCTGCTGCCGCCGATCGCCCTCGGTTTCATCATGGACGCCCTCACTCCCAATCTCGGTGGCGTGAAGAACAGCACCAACGCGATGAAGCTCGTCATCTATTCGGCCACGGGCTATTTCGTCGCGGCCATCGCCATCATCCTGAACCAGTGGCTCTGGGTTGTGCTCGGCATCGGCTATTCCGGCTTCCTGATGTGGCTGGGCACGCCGATCCTCATGAAGACGCCCAGCGACAAGTCGCCGATCTTCGTCGCGGCCGCCTGCGGTATCTGGCTCGTGCTGATCTCGATCCTGATCGTCATCGGACAGCGGATCATGTTCAGCGGCATGGGTTATGGCGGCGTCGTCGTAATGTAGCGCGCTCGCCAGGAACAAGGGCCGCCGTCCTCCGGGACGGCGGCCTTTTTTGTGCCTCAGAACAAGCCGAGCGCAGCCAGGCCCGGCACGCCCCCGTCCAGCACCGTCTGCTTCGCCCAGGCGAGGTCGTTCGCCAGATAGCGATCCCTGTCGTGGAAGGGCACGCCGGCGCGCAAGGCATCCCGCGCGGCCCGGAGCGGCGGCGAACTCAGCAGCGGCGCGTGGAAGTCCACGCCCTGCGCACCCGCCATCCATTCGATCCCGATCACGCCCGCGACATTGTGCGCGATCCGCCGCGCCTTCAGCGCGCCGTGCGTCGCCATGGAGACATGATCCTCCTGCCCCGCCGAAGTGGGGATGGAATCGACGCTGGCCGGGAAGGCGAAGGACTTGCTCTCCGAGACCAGAGCGGCGGCGGTCACCTGCAGGATCATGAAGCCCGAATTGACGCCGCTATCCTCGATCAGGAAGGCCGGGAGCCCGCTGAGCTTCGGATCGACGAGGATGGCGAGGCGTCGCTCGGACAGCGAGCCGATCTCGCACAGCGCCATGGCGAGGACGTCCGCCGCGAAGGCGACCGGCTGGGCATGGAAATTGCCGCCGGAAATGGCCTCGTCGCCGAACAGGAGGGGATTGTCGCTGACCGCATTGGCCTCGATCTCGAGCGTCCGCGCGGCGTTGCGGATCAGATCGAGCGCCGCGCCCATCACCTGCGGCTGGCAGCGGAAACTGTAGGGATCCTGCACCCGCTCGCAATCGACATGGCTGTCGGCGATGCCGCTGTCCTGGAGGAGCGTGCGCAGCACGCGGGCGACGTCGATCTGGCCGGGCTGGCCCCGCGCCGCGCTGAGCCGCGCGTCGAACGGCGCGGCGCTGCCCTTCAGCGCGTCGACCGAGAGCGCGCCCGCGACCAGCGCGGCGCCGAACAGCCGCTCGGCGGTGAACAGCACGTCGAGTGCGATCGCGGTGGAGACCTGGGTGCCGTTGATCAGCGCCAGCCCTTCCTTGGGGCCGAGCGCCAGCGGCTCCAGGCCGAGATATTTGAGCGCCTCGCTGGCGTGCAGCGTCTCGCCGCCGAGCACGATCTCGCCCTCGCCGAGCAGGGCCGCGCTCATATGGGCGAGCGGGGCGAGATCGCCGGACGCGCCGACCGAGCCCTGGCTCGGGATGACCGGAAGGGCATCGGCCTCGACCAAAGCCAGGATCCGCTCGACCAGCTCCCGGCGCACGCCGCTATGGCCGCGGGCGAGGCCGATCACCTTGAGAATCATGATCATCCGCACGATGCGCGGATCGAGCGGGTCGCCGAGGCCGACGCTGTGCGAGAGGATGAGATTGGTTTGCAGCTCGGCCAGCCGGTCCGCGGGGATGCGGGTCTGGGCGAGGATGCCGAAGCCGGTGTTCACGCCGTAGACGGTACGGCCGCTCTCCAGGATCTCGCCGACGCTGGCCGCGGCGGCGTCGATCGCCGTCCAGCCGCTTTCGGCGAGGCTGACGGGCGCCCCGGTCCAGATGGCACGCAGCTCGGCGAGGGTGACGGCACCGGGATTCAGAACGATGCCGCTCATCGCACAGCTCCGTCATTCCCGCGAAAGCGGGAATCCAGCGAGCTTTCAAACGGCTCGACCGCCGACTGGATTCCCGCATTCGCGGGAATGACGGAAACGAGGGAGATCATTTCCCCACCATCGGCAGATCCAGCCCCTGCTCGCGCGCGCAGTCGATGGCGATGTCGTAGCCCGCATCGGCGTGGCGCATGACACCGGTGCCCGGGTCGTTCCAGAGCACGCGCTCCAGCCGCCGCGCGGCGTCCTCGGTGCCGTCGGCGACGATCACCATGCCGCTATGCTGCGAATAGCCCATGCCGACGCCGCCGCCATGGTGGAGCGACACCCAGGTCGCGCCCGAGGCGGTGTTGAGCAGAGCGTTGAGCAAAGGCCAATCGGAGACCGCGTCGGAGCCGTCGCGCATCGCTTCCGTCTCGCGATTGGGGCTGGCGACCGAGCCCGAGTCCAGATGGTCGCGGCCGATCACGACCGGCGCCTTGAGCTCGCCCGAGGCCACCATCTCGTTGAAGGCGAGGCCGAGCCGGTGGCGCTGGCCGAGGCCCACCCAGCAGATCCGCGCCGGCAGCCCCTGGAAGGCGATCCGCGCGCGCGCCATGTCGAGCCAGCGATGCAAATGCGGATCGTCCGGGATCAGCTCCTTCACCTTCGCGTCGGTCTTGTAGATATCCTCCGGATCGCCGGAGAGCGCGGCCCAGCGGAACGGGCCGACGCCGCGGCAGAAGAGGGGGCGGACATAGGCCGGGACGAAGCCGGGAAAGTCGAAGGCGTTCTCGACGCCCTCGTCCTTCGCCACCTGGCGGATATTGTTGCCATAGTCGAAGGTCGGCACGCCCATGCGCTGATAGGCGAGCATCGCCTCGACATGCACGGCCATGGAGGCACGGGCGGCCTCCTCGACCGCCTTTGGATCGCGCTCGCGCAGGTCGAGCCATTGCTCGACGGTCCAGCCGACCGGCAGATAGCCGTTCACCGGATCGTGGGCCGAGGTCTGGTCGGTCAGCGCGTCGGGCCGGATCCCGCGCTTCACCATCTCCGGCAATATCTCCGCGGCATTGCCGAGCAGCCCGACCGAGATCGGCACCGGGCTTTCGCGCAGCATGTCCAGCGCCTCGTCTATCGAGGTGGCGCGCCGGTCCAGATAGCGGGTCTCGAGCCTTTTCTCGATCCGGCTCTCCTGGCATTCGATGGCGATGCAGTGGGCGCCGGCCATGACCGCCGCCAGCGGTTGCGCGCCGCCCATGCCGCCCAGGCCCGCAGTCAGGATCCAGCGGCCGCGCAGGTCGCCCTCATAATGCTGGCGGCCCATCTCGACGAAAGTCTCGTAGGTGCCCTGCACGATGCCCTGGGTGCCGATGTAGATCCAGGAGCCGGCCGTCATCTGGCCGTACATCATCAGCCCCTTGCGATCCAATTCGTTGAAATGGTCCCAGTCCGCCCAGTGCGGTACCAAGTTCGAGTTGGCGAGCAGCACCCGGGGCGCATTGTCGTGGGTGCGGAAGACACCCACCGGCTTGCCCGACTGGACGAGCAAAGTCTCGTCCTCCTTCAGCCGCCGCAGGGTCGCGACGATCTGGTCGTAGCTCTCCCAGTCCCGCGCCGCCCGGCCGATGCCGCCATAGACGACGAGTTCCTCGGGAGCCTCGGCGACCCGGGGGTCGAGATTGTTCATCAGCATCCGCATCGCCGCCTCGGTGGTCCAGCTGCGGCAGGAGAGTTGGGTGCCGGTCGGCGCCGCGATATGGCGGCTATTGTCGCGTCGGTGGTGCATCAGAGCCCTCTAGTGGCTGATGGACGTCAAGTGAACTGTGCTCCGGCGAAGGAGCGGCGGGGGGACACGTACCTTTTGCGCGCAAAAGGTACGTGTCCCTGTTCTCGGCTCAGCGATCCAGCCCCGCCACGATCCGGCGCTCCGGCCCGGGCATCCCGATCCAGTAGCAGAGCTCCGCCGGCCGGGCGATCCGCCAGACGCAGAGGTCCGCGGCCTTGCCGGCGGCGATCGTGCCGATCTCGTCCTGCAGGCCCAGCGCCCTCGCGCCCTCGCGGGTCATGCCGGCCACGGCTTCCTCGGGCGTCAGGCCGAACAGGGTGCAGGCCATGGACAGCATCAGGGTCGGCGACAGGATCGGCGAGGTGCCGGGGTTGCAGTCCGTCGCCACCGCCATCGGCACGCAATAGCGGCGCAGCAGGTCGACCGGCGGCCGTCTGGTTTCCTTCAGCGCATAGAAGGCGCCGGGCAGCAGCACCGCGACCATGTCGGCGCGGGCCATGGCGGCGACCCCCTCCTCGTCGGCATGTTCGAGATGGTCGGCTGAGAGCGCGCCATGAGCGGCGGCCAGCCGCGCGCCGTGCAGGTTGGAAAGCTGCTCGGCATGGAGCTTGACCTTCAGGCCATGCTCGCGCGCCGCCTCGAACAGGGCGCGGACCTCGGCCGGCGTGAAGCCGATATGCTCGCAAAAGGCGTCGACCGCCGTCGCCAGCCCCTCGTCCGCCGCGGCGGGAAGGATGGAGGCGGTGGCGAGCGCCACGAACTCGTCCCTTTTGTCCGCGAATTCGGGCGGCAGGGCATGGAGCGCGAGCAAGGTGGTCTCGATCCGCACCGGCTCGCTTTCGCCGAGCGCTTTCGCGGCGCGGAGCATCTTCAGCTCGGTGTCGATGTCGAGCCCGTAGCCGGACTTGATCTCGACGGTGGTGACGCCGCCGCGCATCAAGGCCTGCAGGCGCGGCCGGGCGGTCTCGACCAATTCGTCGAGCGTCGCCGCGCGCGTCGCCTTCACGGTCGAGGCGATGCCGCCGCCGGCGCGGGATATCTCCTCGTAGCTCGCGCCTTCCAGCCTTTGCTCGAACTCGCCGGCGCGGTTGCCGCCGAAAACGAGATGGGTGTGGCAGTCGACCAGGCCGGGCGTGACCCAGGCGCCGTGCAGCGCCTCGACGCTCTTCGCCTGGAAGCCGGCCAGCTCGGTGCGCCGGCCGACGCGGACGATGCGGCCGTCCTGAATGCCGACCGCGCCATTCTCGATCGCGCCGAACGGCGCGTCCACCGCGGGGTCCATGGTGGCGATGTTGCAGTCGACGAGCAGGCGGTCCCACATGGCTCGCTTTCTAACCCCCGGGGCGTGTAAGGGCAAAGGATGAGCTGGACCTCGATCGCCGATCTCCTCGCCAACGACCCGGCGGCGCCCGTCGCCCTGCTCGGCGCGCCGCTGGAGGCGGGCTCGGTCACGCCCGGCCGCTGCGACCTCGCCCCGGGCGTCGTGCGCACCGCGATGAAGCGGATCAGCACCTACGATCTGGTCGAGGCGCTGGAGCTGGACATGGCCGTCCACGATGCCGGCGACGTCGCGGTGCGGGGGCTGATGCCGGCGGACGGCTTCGAACCGATCCGGGACGCGCTGGCGGCGCTGACCGGGCGGCATGCGCTCACCCTGCTGATCGGCGGCAACAATGCGGTGACCCGGCCGGCCGCGCACGGCCTCGGCGCGCCGCTGGCCGACGTGGGCCTGATCACGCTCGACGCCCATTTCGACATGCGCGAGACCGACGAGGGCCCGCGCAACGGCAATCCCGTGCGTTGCCTGCTCGAGGACGGCCTGCCCGGCGCGAACATCTGCCAGATCGGGCTCGCCCCCTTCGCCAACACCCGCAAGATGCACGAGGACGCGCTCGCCGCCGGGATCGGCGTCTTCGACCTGGAATTCGTGCTGGCCGAGGGGATCGAGGCGGCGATCGACGACGCCCTGGAACGGCTCTCCCATGTCGAGGCGATCCTCGTCGATTTCGACATCGACGTGATCGACCGCGGCCAGTTCCCCGGCGCGCCGGGCGCGCGGCCGGGAGGGCTGCCGGTCTGGGATTTCTTCCGCGCGGCGCGGCGGCTGGCGGAGGAGGAGAGGGTGCGCGCGGTCGACCTCACCGAATTCGATCCCGGCCTCGACGCGAGCGATCTCAGCGGCCTGACCGCGGCGCGCTGGGTGGCCGAAATCCTGGCGGGCTTCAGCCGCCGGTGATCCGGGCCCGGCTCAAGGGGCTGATGTCGCCGGTCTCGGTCACCGCGCGGGTCTTCTATCCCGGCGACCGCGCCCCCGGCCCCGATTTCGATCCCGCCGCGGCGCCGATCGGGATCGGCGACGCCCGCGCCCTGCAGGCGGAGGCCGCCTCCGAGGCGGCCTTCTTCGCGACCCGGGGCTTCGTTCTGCTCGACCATCGCCCGTCGCCGGACTGGGGGGAGAGCGAGGCCGCGCGGCCGGCGATCGAGGCGATCGTCCGGGAGCGGCTGTTCGCCGGCCGCCGCGTCGAGATCGCCCGCTGGCTCGATCCCGTCCACCGGGGCGGCGGCGAGGATGCGGTCTATGCCGATTGGGTGCACCAGGATTTCGGCCTGACCGCCGACGATTTTGCCCGCAACCTCGCCGGCATCGTCGACCCCGAGGCCGCGCGCGCGTGGCGGGAACGCTACGACAGCGCGGATGTCACCGGCTGCGTCGCCATCTCCTTCTGGCGGACGCTCGGCCTGACGCAGCCGCTCCGCCACATGCCGCTGGCGCTCTGCGATCCCGGCAGCGTGGCGATGGCGGACGTGCTGCCCGCCGCGCCGGCCCAGGCGGGGGACGGCAATTATCACATCGCCCTGCGCTTCGACGCGGCGCAGCTCTGGTATCATTATCCCGCGATGCGGAGCGACGAGCTGCTCGCCTTCAAATTGTTCGAATGCCGCAAGGACGATCCCGCGCCGGAGCGGCTGCGCAGCGTGTTCCACACCGCCTTCGAGGATCCCGCGGCGTCCGCCGACACGGAGCGGCGGCGGAGCTGCGAGCACCGGCTGGTGGTGATGCTGCTCGCGGATTAGGTGGCGGGCGCCTGGGCGGCGGCGCGGGCCTTCAGCTCGCGCAGGAAGCCGTGCAGCACCTCGGTGGCGAGACCGTGCAGGACGAGCCGGAAGCCCGCGGCCAGGGTCGAGAAAGGCACCATCGGATGCCGGTTGTTGATCAAAGCGAGATGCTTCTCCTCGCCGGTCAGCCGCGCCGTATAGAGGCCGATCGTCTCGTCCAGCTGCAGCGAATTGGCCGCCCGCCAGAAGTCGCGGTCGGTCAGCAGGAAACCGTAGAGCGGCGTGTAGATCTCGATCGCGGTCTGCAGGTCGATCTTGTTGAGCCAGCCTCTGGGCAGCGGATCGAGCTGGATCTCGTCGCTGATCGCCGAGAAATCGAGCGTCTCGCACTTGCCGATGGCGGTGCCGCGCCGGTCCATCTCCTGGTTCAGCTGGATCAGGAAATTGTAGATGTTGAGATCGTGCTTGAGGAAGAGGTTGTCCTTGACGTCCTCGATCCGGCGCGGCCGCATCGGCTCCAGCTGCGGGCGGAAGCCCGGCGTCGCATTGTCGGCAATGAAGGCCAGGATTTCCGAGCCCAGATGGAAATGCCGCAGGATCAGCATATTCGCTTCCGGCGACAGGAAGCGACGCATCCCCCAGGCGATCAGCCGGTGGAGCAGTTTCGGCGCGACCGGGAAGCGCGGGCTCGCCGCCCGCCAGAGCTGGACCAGGATGATGTTGAGCCGCGCCACCGGCCGGACGAAGGGCAGCAGCCATTGCCGGCTGCCCGAGCCCATGTCCTTCATCAAAGCGGCTTTGGCCTCGGGCGCGAAGGGCAGGGTCCGGTCGAGCTCCATCGCCAGCCAGGGATCGGGATCGGCCGGATCATAGGGGCGCTCGTCACGCGCGGTCCTAGACATTGTCCAGCTCCTCGAGCTGGAGCCGGTAGAGCCGCGCCGTCACCCGGGCATGACGGACGATGGTCTCGGCGTCGGCGCGGCCGGCGATGGCGAGACGCAGCGCCTCGTCGAACATCGCCAGATGGTCGTCGTCATTCTCGCCGTGATAGCGCAGGAAGCTGACCGCCTCCGCGGGCAGGGAGAGCTGCGCGCTGATCGCCTCGGACCAGGGCAGAGCGAGGCGCTGCCCCAGCCCCTCGATGACGAACATCGCGCCGAGCAGGCCGATCGGATCGGGCTGGCCGGCGGCGTGGTACATCCAGGCGGACAGCGCCTCGGAGCCGATATTCTTGGGCGTGGCGCGCATCAGCGCCGGATCGCCGCCGGCCGCGGCGAAGTCCTGCTCGAGCAAGAGGAAGTCGCGATGCTCGGCGGCGGCGTGGCGGACGAAGAGCGAGCGCAGCTCCTCGTGTTTCTGGGACAGATGGGAGGAAGCGCGGCTGATCCAGCGGCTGCCTTCGACGACCTGCTGGCGGATATTGAGCAGCAGCGCCCGGTAATCCTCGAGCCGGAGCCTGCCGGCGAGCAGCCGCGCGATCACCGGCACAGTGGCGAGGCCGCTCTCGAACTCGATCCAGGCCTGGGCGAGGCCGCGCTGGGCGAAGGCGACGTCGTCCGCGCTCATCCGGGTCCCACCGCCGTCAGCTGCGCATAGCCCATGATGCATCGTCCGCTCTCCGGTATCGCGCACAGGATCGTCTGCCCCGGTTCGACCTTGCCGGACCGGAGCAGGTCGTCGATCAGCAGGAAGAGCGAGGCGGCGCCGACATTGCCCTTCTCGTACAAATTGGTGAACCATTTCGCCTCGTCGATCATGCAGCCGGCGCGAACGGCCAGATCGATCAGCTCCTCGCGGAAATTGTGCGCCGAATAATGGCAGAGGAACCAGTCGACCGCGTCGGGCACGATCCGGCCGAGATCGACCAGGCGCATCATCTCGCCGACCCAGACCGGCAGCATCCGGGCGAGCACGTCCACATCCTGGCGCAGCTGGAACGCCCCGGCCCGCGCCGCCTCCTCGATCGAGGCGGCGTGGCTCCAGGGCGTGATCGCGCCGTCCCCGCGGATGCCGCCGCCGGTCATGCAGGGCGGAAAGCGGTCGGCGAAGGAGCGCAGGCTGATCCAGTCGATGCGCAGCGAGATGCCGCGCGCGGCGGGTTTCGGCTCCAGCAGGGCGGCGGCGGCGCCGTCGGAGAGCGTCCAGCGCAGGAATTCGGCGTCGGCGGGCAGGATGCCGTCCTCGCTCAGGGTCGCGGTGCCGCGATAAAATCCGGGCCGGAAATAGCGGCTGGAAAATTCCGCGCCGACCGCCAGCGCCGCTTCGTGGTCGCCCGCGCCGATCTCCCGCCAGGCGGCCTTCAGCGCCATCAGCCCGCTGGCGCAGACGCTCTGCAGGCTGGCGATCTCGAGCGGCGGCAAGCCCGCTTCCGCCTGGACGCCGCTGGCGAAGCCGGGGACCATCAGGTCGTTCTGCGTGGTCGCGCTGGCGAGATAGGTCAGCGCCTTCCGGTCGAGCCCGGCGCGGTCGAGGCAGTCGTGGACGGCCTTCGCGCCGAGCTTCGCCAGCGTCCACTCGGTCGTGCCGTCCGGCCGCATCGCATAATGACGGCCGCGGATCCGGTTGCGGCGGAGGAAGAGGCGGCCCATGCGCAGCCCCTCCTCCGAGATCGCGCCGAGATGTGCGGCCATGCCGTCATTGTCGACCGGTTCCCCCGGCAGGAACTGCCCGGTCGCGCTGATATAGGCTGGTCTCGTCATGGCGCGTCGGCGATCAGTCCGCCTTCTTCCCGACCTTCTCGACCGCGACCAGCGGAACCTCGGCCGGAGCCTTCGGCGTCGCGCCCGCCGGCTGCCCCGCTTTCTCCGCCGCGCCGGCGACCAGATTCTCGAGCGTGCTGCCGTCGAAGCCGAGCTCCTTCATCAGCCCGTCGACGATCGGCGCCTGGGCGCGATAGCGCAGGGCCGCCGCGACCGCGCTGGCGGCGAGGTTGCTCCCGCCCACGCCGCCTTCGCCCTCGGCCGCGCCGTTCGCGCCGCCGCCGGTCAGGCCGTCGACCTGCACGATCTTGATCGAATCGATCGCCTCCATCGGCTTGGCCGCCTCGCGCACCAGCTCCGGCATCACCTTGAGCAGGGCCAGCTTGGTCTGCAGCGAGATCTGCTCCGAGGAGAGCAGGTTCGCCGCCTCGTTGATCGCGCGCTGGCCGGCCGCCTCGACCTCGAAGCGGACGCGGGCCGCCTCGGCGCGAAGCTTCTCCGATTCCGCCTCGCCCTTGGCCACTTCGCGCACCGCCTGCGCCCGGTCGGCGGCCGCCTGCTTCTCGGCATCGGCCTGGACCTTGACGCCGATCGCCTGCCGCTCGGCCTCCTTGGCGGCCTCGATCAGCTCGATCCTTTTGGCGCGCTCGGCGACCTCGGTTTCGCGCGCCGTGGTGACGCGCTCCTCCGCGGCCACGGCGTCGGCGCGCGCGGTGTCCGCCTCGGCCTTGGCCTGGCTTTCCTCGCGGCTCTTGTTCTGGACCGCGATCTGCTGCTCCTGCCGGGCGATCTCGACCGCCTGCTCCTGGGCGATCTTGGCCTGCTCGACGACGCGATTGGCCTCGATCTGGGCGCTGTCGACCTGCTGCTTGGCGTTGATCTTGGCCGCTTCCGCCTCGCGCTGCCGCACGGCCTGCTCCTGGGCGACCTCGGCCATCTGGGCGGCGCGGCGCACCTCGACGTCGCGCTCCTGCTCGAGCCGGGCGAACTGGGTCTCGCGGGCGAGATCGAGGCTGCGTTTCTCGGCGTCGAGATTCTTGGTCTCGATCTGGACGCGGGTCTCCTGCTCGATGTCGTTGCGGGTTTTCTTGCGCAATTCGATCTGCTCGGTGAGCTTGGTCAGGCCCTCGGCGTCGAACGCATTGTTGGCGTTGAAATGCTCGATCGAGGTCTGGTCGAGGCCGGTCAGCGAGACCGACTCCAGCTCGAGGCCGTTCATCGCCAGATCGGCGGCGCTGACCTGCTGCACCTTCTGCACGAATTCGGCGCGCTGCTCGTGCAGCTGGCTCATCGTCATGCCCGCGGCGACCGAGCGCAAGGCGTCGACGAACTTGCCCTCGATCAGCTCCTTGAGGCTTTCCGGTTGCATGGTCCTGAGGCCGAGCGTCTGCGCCGCGATCGCCATGCTCTCGCGGTCGGGGCGGACGCGGACATAGAATTCGGCCTTCACGTCGATCCGCAGCCGGTCGAGCGTAATCAGGGCGTCATTGTTCTTGCGCTCCACTGCGAGCCGCACCGTGTTGAGGTTCACATGCATCGTCTCGTGCAGCACCGGCAGGACGAGGGCGCCGCCGTTGATCACCACCTTCTCGCCGCCGAAGCCGGTGCGGACGAAGCCGATCTCCTTGGTCGCGCGCCGGTAGAGGCGGGTGAAGATCAATCCGATGATCAGCAGCGCCCCGAAGATAATGCCGGCGTAGATCCCCATCTCCATCATGTCTTTGCTCTCCTTGTTCGGTGGCGCCGCCCGTCAGTCGACGGCGGCGAGAAGCGGGTTGGCGTCGGGCAGGCCGAAGAACAATTCGCCCTCGCGGCGGACCAGGAGGGCGGTCACGCCGGCGTGCAGGACGATATCGTCGTCGGTGGGCTCGACCATCACATAATGGGCCTGGCCGTGGACGTCGCGGACCCGGGCCCGGGCGGGAAAGCCGCGCCGGGCCTCACCGATCACGATCTCCGCGCGGCGCCCGACCAGGGTGCCGAGCCCCACGGCGGTGGTTTCGTCCGACGGCAGGATACGGGCGAGGGCGCGGGCGCCGACGCCGGTCAGCGGCAGCGCCGCGACGAAGGCCGCGGGCGCCGCCAGCCAGGGACTGAGCGGACCGCCCCACAGGGCCGCGGCGAGCTGCTGCAGCCCGATGCCGAGCAGGGCGAAGAAGGCCAGCAATACGGTCAGGACGATCAGCAGCGGCACCTTGCCGATGCCGAGCCAGGCGAGCAGATCCGGGCCGCCCGCATGCGCGTCGGCGTGCACGTCCGCGTGCACGTCCAGATGCACGGAGCTCGCGCCGAGACCGATCAGCTCCGCCGCCCCGATCATCAGCATCAGCAACAAGGCCACCGAAAACGGCAGGTTTTCCGGCAGCAGGAAGAATTCGAACACTCACCCCTCCAGTGATTCGCCCATTCTAGAGTTGTGCGGGGATTTTCCTACGAAAACCCGACATTTGGATTTGTAATCGCCCCGGGATTGCCTCGCGCCCCAGGCTGTTCCATCTCAGCGCCATGACCGAGACCGATATCCGGCTGACCGAGGCCTTCAAGCAGTCGATGCGCCGCGTCGCCGCGACGGTGAACGTCATCTCGATCTGCGTCGACGGCAAGCCGATGGGCATCACCGCGACCGCGGTCTCCACCGTCTCGATGGATCCGCCGAGCCTTCTGGTCTGTGTGAACCAGGCCGCGTCCGTGCATCCGTGGATCGGTGACGTCGACCATTTCAACGTCAACGTCCTGCACCGCGACCAGGCGGACGTCGCCACCATGTTCGCCGACCGGCGGCTGGAGGCGCAACGCTTCCTCACCGGCTGGGACAATGATTGCCTGACCCCGCCGCGGCTGCGCGACGCCCAGGCCTCGATCCTCTGCCGGCGGATCGACCATCACCGCTTCGGCACCCACTCCATCTTCATCGGCGTGGTCGAGGAGGTGGTCACCCGCGACGAGGTGGATCCGCTCATCTATCTCGACGGCAGATTCCTCGGCGCGCCCTGCGGCTAGGGACGTAGTCTAAGCCTGCTTCGCGAACAGCTTGGCCGGATCGGCCAAGGCCTTGATCTCCAGCGCATTGCCGGAGGGGTCGCGGAAGAACATCGTCGCCTGCTCGCCGGGCAGGCCGCGGAAGCGAACGGTCGGGGGGATCGCGAAGTCGACCGCTGCCGCGCGCAGCCGCGCCGCCAGCGCCTCCCAGGCATCCATCGTCAGGACGAGGCCGAAATGCGGGACCGGCACGTCATGCCCGTCCACCGGATTGCTCGCCGCCCGCGCCTTGGCGTCGGGGACGAGATGGGCGACGATCTGGTGGCCGTGAAAGTCGAAATCCACCCATTCGCCGGAGCTGCGTCCCTCGGGGCAGCCGAGCAGGCCGCCATAGAAAGCGCGCGCTTCTTCCAGGTCGTGGACGGGGAAAGCGAGGTGGAAGGACGGCAGGCTGGTACTCATGCCCCTCTTTACGTCATTCCCGCGGAAGCGGAAATCCAGATCGCTTCGGAGCGGGTCAAGAAGGCAGCCTGGATTCCCGCTTTCGCGGGAATGACGGATTGTTGCGATGAGCCGGGGTAAGCCAGCTTGCCCCAGGAGCGGTAACGTGATTCTAGGGGTCATGGGGAGGCTTCCGCTCGCATTATTGACCACCGCCGCGCTCGCCGCCTGCGTGCCGCCGCAGGAGCGGCCGCGCCCGGTGCCGGTCCGCAACGAGCATCGGCCCAACGTCTCGGCGCCGTTGCGCACGCCGACCGGGCTCGAGGGCGTGATGGGCCGGAGCGCCTCGGCGCTCGTCGCTTTGTTCGGCACGCCCGGCCTCGACGTGCGCGAGGGGCCGGCGCGCAAGCTCCAGTTCCTCGGCCAGGGCTGCGTGCTTGACGCCTATCTCTATCCGCCGCGCCGCGGCGGCGATCCGGTCGTCACCCATGTCGACGCCCGCCTGCCCGACGGCCGCGACACCGATCGCGCCGCCTGCGTGGAGACGCTCAGCCGGCGCTGAGCCGGTCGAGCGCCCAGCGCGCCGCCTCGGCGACCGTCGCGTCCTCGTCGGCGATCAGCCTTTCCAGCACCGGGACCAGTTCCGGCAGGCCGCTATTGCCGGCCGCGATCGCCGCGTTGCGGACCATGCGGTTCCGCCCGATCCGCTTGATCGGCGAGCCGGCGAAGACCTGGCGGAAGCCGGCATCGTCCAGCGCGAGCAGATCGGCGAGGCTCGGCGCGACCAGTTCGGCGCGGGGCAGGAAGGCCTTGTTGGCACGGGCCGCCTCGGCGAATCGGTTCCACGGGCAGACCGCGAGGCAGTCGTCGCAGCCATAGATGCGGTTGCCCATCGCCGCCCGGAATTCCTCCGGAATCGGCCCCTTATGCTCGATCGTCAGATAGGAGATGCAGCGCCGCGCATCGAGGCGGAAGGGCGCCGGAAAGGCGTCGGTGGGGCAGGCGTCGAGGCAGGCCGAGCAGCTGCCGCAGCGCACCGCGTGCGGCGCGTCCGGCTCCAGCTCGAGCGTCGTGTAGATCGCGCCGAGGAACAGCCAGCTGCCGTCGCTGCGGCTGACCAGATTGGTATGCTTGCCCTGCCAGCCGAGCCCGGCCGCCTCCGCCAGCGGCTTCTCCATCACCGGCGCGGTGTCGACGAACACCTTCACGCCGGCGCCCGCCTCGGTCGCCAGCCAGCCGGCGACCCGCTTCAGCGCCTTCTTGACCAGGCCGTGATAGTCGCCGCCCTGCGCATAGACCGAAATCCGCCCGCGCTCGGTCCGCGCCGCGAGCGCGAGCGGGTCGATCCTCGGCGCATAGCTCATGCCGAGCGAGATCACGCTTTTCACCTCCGGCCAGAGCCCGGCCGGCGAGCCGCGCCGGCTTTCCGTCTCCTCCATCCAGATCATGTCGCCATGCGCGCCCTCGGCCAGCCATTGCCGGAGCCGCTCCGCCGTCTTGGGCGCGGCGTCGGCGCGCGCGACGCCGAACGCCGAGAAGCCCGCCTCGCGCGCCATCCCGGCCAGTGATTCCCGCAGCTTTGACTTGCCATCCAACACTTATTTCGCTTTACCCTTTTACTTGACCGGGGGGAGTCTGCTTTTCCGTGGGTGCTGCTTTAGCCATTGAGGCCAAAGGCCTTTTCAAGTCATTCGATGACAAGCCCGCGGTCCGCGGCATCGACATCGCCGTCCCCGAGGGCAGTATATACGGCATCTTGGGGCCGAACGGCGCGGGCAAAACCACCACGCTCAGGATGCTGCTCGGCATCATCGAGCCGGACCGGGGCGAGCGCAGCCTGCTCGGCAATGCGCGGCCGCTCGAAATGGCCCGCTCCGTCGGCTACCTGCCCGAGGAACGCGGCCTCTATCCGGCGATGAAGACCCGCGAGGCGATCGCCTTCATGGGCGCGCTCAGGGGCCTGCCGCTCGACACGGGCCGCAAGCGCGCCGAGATCCTGCTCCGCCAGAACGGGCTCGGCGACTATGTCGACAAGCCAATCAAGAGCCTCTCCAAGGGCATGGCGCAGACCATCCAATTGTTCGGCACGATCGTCCACAAGCCGAAACTGATCGTGCTCGACGAGCCCTTTTCCGGCCTCGACGCGATCAACCAGGGCCGGTTGGAGCATATGATCCGCGACGAGGCGGCGGCGGGCACGACCGTGATCTTCTCCACCCACGTCATCCACCATGCCGAGCGGCTCTGCGAGCGGATCGCGATCATCGCGGCCGGCGAGGTGCGCTTCGAGGGGCTGGTCAGCGACGCGCGCGAGCGGCTCCGCCCGCAGGTGCGCCTGAAGACCCGCGCGGCGGACGGCCCCTGGCGCGCGGTCCTGCCCGCCGGCGCCTCGCAGCAGGACGGCTTCTGGACCTTCGAACTTCCCGCGAACGGCATCGAGCCCTTGCTCAAGGGGCTGCTCGACGGCGGCGCGGGGATCGAGGAATTGTCGGTCGAGCGGCGCGGGCTGCACGACGCCTTCGTCGCGATCGCCGGCGAAAGCGCGGCGCGGGAGATGGAGGCGGCCGAGGCCGCGGATCTGGGAGCGGCGGCATGAATCTCTGGGACTCCGCCTGGGTGATCGCGCGGCGCGACTTCGTCGCCTCGGTCTTCTCGCGCTTCTTCATCCTCTTCCTGCTCGCGCCGCTGCTCCTGTTCGGCTTCATGATCTTCTTCAGCCTCACCACCGACGCCCAAGACCGCGCCGCCGCGCAGCCCGTGGTCGCGGTGGTGACCGACACCGCCACCTCCGAGGCGCTGAACCAGGCGCGGAGCCGCATGGTCGCGGGCACGTCGGAGCAGAGCTTCCCGATCCTGCGCTACGTCGCCCCGGCGGAGAATGTCCCCGCCCAGGCGCAGGCGCTGCTGGCCGACGAGGCCGGCAATTATTCGGCGGTGTTCAGCGGCACGCTCGACCGGCCGGTGCTGACCGGGCCGGTGCGGACCGGCGACTTCACCGGGCGGCGGGTCGGCCTGCTCGTCGAGGAAAGCCGGCGCACCGCCGCGCTCGACACGGCGCGGGCGTCGCCGCCCGCGCTCGAGATGCAGCGCGTCGTCACCGAGCAGGCGAGCGGCAGCCTCGCCACCGCCCGGCGGGCTGTGGGGCAGGGCGCGCAGATCCTGATCTTCACGATCACCCTGATGCTCGCGACCCTGCTCCTCTCCACGTTGGTGGAGGAGAAATCGAACAAGATCATCGAGATCCTCGCCGCCGCCGTGCCGCTGGACGCGATCTTCCTCGGCAAGCTGATTGCGATGCTGGGCATTTCGCTGGTCGGGCTCGCGCTCTGGGCGGGGATGGCGGGCCTCGCCTTCGCCTTCTTCTATCAGGTGATGCACGATTTCATCAGCTTCCCGAGCGTCACGCCGGCGACGGGCTGGCCGCTCTTCATCGTGCTGATGCTGCTCTATTACGCCGCCAATTTCATGCTGCTCGGCGCGCTCTTCCTCGGCATTGGCGGGCAGGCGAGCAACATCCGGGAGATCCAGACCATCTCCATGCCGGTCACCCTGATGCAGCTGATGGTGCTGCTGCTCGCGATCAACGGCCTGAACGGGCAGGGCTGGCTCGCCTGGTTCGCCTATATCTTCCCGTTCAGCTCGCCCATGTCGATGGTGGCGATGGCCGCCCAGTCGGGGACACTCTGGCCGCACCTCCTCGCATTGGCCTGGCAGGCGCTCTGGGTGTTCCTGATCGTGCGTGTCTCCTCACGCCTGTTCCGCCGCACGGTGCTCAAGTCCGCGACCAGCGGCTCCTTCTTCAGCCTGGATTTCTGGCGCAAGCGCGCGGCGCGCTAGCTCAGGCGGGCGCCGGGCCCTTCTGCTGCCAGAGCTCGACCTTCACGCCGTCGCAATCGAGGATCCAGGCGAAATTGCCGTAATCCTCGTCCTGCCGGCCGAGGATCTCGATTCCCTTCGCATTGAGCTGCTCGATCATCCCGTCGAGGTCGTCGACGCGCAGGTTGATCATGAAGCCGGCCGTGGACGGGTCCATATAGTCGGTCGACTGCTTGAACGGGCTGAGCAGGCTGAACGGATCGTCCGAGCCTTCGTCGGCATAGCGGAAGGTCGCGCCCCAGTCGCCGCCGATGCCGAGAATCTCCTTATACCAGGCCTGCGTCGCCGCAGGGTCCGCCACCTTGTAGAAAATGCCCCCGAGTCCCGTCACCCTCGCCATCGCCCGTCTCCCTTCGTTTCGCCATGTCTAGCGCGGTTCGGCGGCCTCTGGCTATCGCCCGGACGGGTGATTTCGGCGTCGCCCGGCTTATTCGTCGGCCGCCCCGGCGAAGATCGCGACGTAGACCGAGGTCTCGCCAATCCCCTTCAGCATCGCCGTCTCCTGGACATAATCCTGGATCGAGCGGGTCTGGAAATAGGTCGCCTCGGAGACCGCGACCCCGCCAAGCGGCGCGCACCCCTGCAGCCGGCTGGCGATGTTCATCGTGTCGCCCCAATAATCATAGGCCAGGCGGGAGCTGCCGATCACGCCGCCCACCGCCGGGCCCGAATGCACGCCGATCCGCGCCTGCAGCGGCAGGCCGGTCTCCTTCGCGATCGCTTCCAGGTCGGCGATCAGGTCGCGGGCGAAGAGGATCGCCGCCTTGCTGTCGCGCCCGTGCGAGGCCATGCCGCCGATCACCGCCATATAGGCGTCGCCGATCGTCTTCACCTTCTCGATGCCGTGCCGCTCCGCGCAGCGGTCGGCGGCGGAGAAGAAGGTGTTGAGCATCTTCACCAGATGGCCCGGCGAGAGCCGTTTGGAGAGGGTCGAGAAGCCGACCAGGTCGACGAAGATCGCGGTGAGGTCCGAGAAGCTGTCGGCCACGGCCTCGCCCGCGCGCAGCCGCGCCGCCACCTCCTGCGGCAGGACGTTGTAGAGCAGCTCCTCGGTCTTCGCGCGCTCCGCCTCGAGCGCGGCATTGGCGGCGAAGACCTTGCGGGCGCGCCGGTCCACGTCCCAGTTGAAGTAGAGCGCGAACACGAAGAAGGTCGAGAAATTGGTGAGCGTGTAGACGCGGCTGATGTCCGGAATGCCGGGCAGGGTCATGATCCAGGCCGCGAACAGGCCGAGCAGGGCCACGGCCCAGATCAGGAAGAGCCGGAACGTGCCGGCGAAGCCGACGCTGGCGAAGACGACGAGGATAGCCAGCTGCACCATGATCATGACGTGCGGCGGGAAGCCCGTATAGGCTGAAAGCCCGGCGAGGACGACCGCGAGCCAGGTCATCGCCGCCGCCATCAGCACGAAGACGGGCAGGTCCAGCCAGGGCTTGTCGAGATAGATTGGCGTGCGGGTCAGGACGACGAAGCCGACCATCGCCGCGATGAAGGCGCCCGCCGCCTGGGTGTAGGCGATCACGCCCTCCCGCGGGAAATGCATCGGGTTCAGGACGATGTAGGAGAGCAAGGTGCCGATCGCGATCACGATCAGCGCGCGGATCGCCTGCCCGCGCTCGATCCGCTCGGCCCGCACGAAGGCGCGCTCGGTCGCGGGATCGGGGAAGCTGTGGAAGAGGCCGCCCATGGGAGGCGGAGGCTAGGGGCGGCCTTGTACAGAGTCCACCATGCTCGTCATGCCCGGGCGTCACCCTGAACTCGTTTTCAGGGTCTAGGGCCGAGCAGCGCGGAGGTCCGGGGTCGCACTGAGATTCAGTGCCGCGTCTACCTTGGACCCTGAAACGAGTTCAGGGTGACGGTTTCCGTGGCTGGAGGCTCTTGCTGGCTACCCACCCACCTGATCAGCCGCCATATTCCTTTGCCGCCGCGTCCTTCAGCGCCGCCATGGCGAGGCGCCAGGGGAAGGGCCGTGGCTGATCCGGGCGATGCCGGTGGCGGCAATCTCCCCGGCCGGCGGCGTGCCCGGCCACGCCATGAAGTTCACCGGCAGCGGCGAGGCGGCGCAGAGCTTTTCAAGCAAGGCGAGGTCGGCGAGGCCGGGGGCGAAGAAGCCGCTGGCCCCGGCCTCGGCATAGGCGCCGGCGCGCGCGATCGCGGCGTCGACCTTGGCGGCGTCATGGGTCTCGGCCTTGGCCTGCAGGAAGATGTCGGTGCGGGCGTTGATGAAGAAGTCGGCGCCGACGGCCGTGCGGGCCGCGGCGATGCGGGCGGCCTGGTCGGCGATGGCGTGCAGGCCCTCGCCGCCGACCACCTGGTCCTCGAAATTGCAGCCGATCGCGCCGGTCGCGGCGAGCCGGCTCATATTGGCGGCGACGCCGTCCGGCGCCACGGCATAGCCGCCCTCGAAATCCACGGTGACGGGGAGGTCGACCGCCCCGACGATCAAGGCGGCATTGGCGAGCGCCAGGCCGACCGGCACGCCCTCGCCGTCGGCGAAGCCGAGCGCGCCGGCGACCGAGGCGCTGCCGGTGGCGATCGCCCTGGCGCCCGCTTCGGCGACGGCCCGGGCGCTGCCCGCGTCCCAGATATTGTAGAGGATGACGGGATCGCCGGGCACGTGCAGCGCGGCGAAGGTGCGATATTTCTCGGCTTGGCTGGTCATGCCGCACCCTTAACGAGCGGCCCGAGCGCCGTCCTCCCGAAACTTGCTGTCAACAAAGCCCAACCCTGTTAGCCTCGCCGTCATGCTGTTCTCGCTCGCTTTCGCCTCGCTCGCCTTGCTCCAGCCCGGCGCGCAATGCGCCGCCGCCGGGCGCTCGATCGACCAGGATCCGGCCGGCCTCAACGTCCGCGCCGGGCCTTCGCCGCGCGCCCGGGTGCTCGGCCGGCTCCACTCGGTGCTCGATGCCGAGGCGGAGCAGCGCTACGGCCCGATCTTCGCGATCCGCGAGGTGCGGGACGGCTGGGTGCGGATCACGGACGCGGCGGCGGAGGTGGAGGGCTTCGACGGCGAGGTCAGGCGCAACTATACCGGGCCGGGCTGGGTCTCGGCGGCGCTGGTCGAGCCGACGATCGTGTCCGCGCGCGCCGGCGATCCAGGTTCGCGCGGCTATGCGGGGCCGAGCTTCTCGGCGGCGGTCAGCGATCCCGACGGGCTCACCAATGTCGAGCGGATGCGCAGGGGGCGGCAGAATCCGCGCATCGTCGCGTGCCGGGGCGCCTGGGTGCAGCTCGATTATACGCGCAGCGGCCGGCTGGGCGGCAATGGCCGCTGGGCCGATTTTCCCGCGCGCGAGCGCCAGCAGGCGCGGGCCTGGTTCCGGAGCGGCGCGCCCGGGGAGTGACGCTCCCCGTCTAGTGGACGAAGCGGGCGACCACCTCGCGGTAGGAGCGCGAGACCTTCACCTGGGCGCCGCTGTCGAGCACCAGGAAACATTCGCCATTGGTGTGCGGCTTCACCTGGCGGACCTGGTCCATGTTGACGATGGTCGAGCGGTGGACGCGCTGGAAGCGGCGCGGGTCGAGCCGCTTGGCGAGATCCTTCATCGTCTCGCGCAGGATGAGCGTGTTGTCGCCCGTATAGATGCACATATAATCGCCGGCCGCGTCGATCTTCTCGATGCTGTCGACGTCGACGCGGAAGATCTGGCCGCGATCCTTGATGTTGATGAGCTTCTCGTAGCGGTTGGTGGCGTGCGAGTCCGGGTCCGCGCTATCCGCCATGACGCTCTCCGCCGTCTCGGGCGCGACCTCGGCCAGCGCCTCCTTCAGCGCGGTCGCTTCCTCGACGCCGCGTTTCTCGGTGAGGCGGCCTCGGACGCGGTCGAGCGTGTCGGCGAGGCGCGCCTCGTCCACCGGCTTCATCAGATAGTCGACCGCGTCCGCCTCGAAGGCGCGCAGCGCATGGTCCGAATAAGCGGTCACGAACACGAACAGCGGCGGCTCCACCTCCATCAACCCCTGGATGACCGAGAAGCCGTCGAAGCCCGGCATCTGGATGTCGAGGAAGACCAGGTCGGGCTTGTGCGTCTTGATCGAGCGGATCGCCTCGCGGCCGTTCGAGCAGGTGTCGATGATCTCGACATCCTCGTGCGGCTGGAGGCGCAGTTGCAGCCCCTGGATGGCGAGCGGCTCGTCGTCGACCAGGATGGTGCGAATGGTCATTTCGGGTCCTCGGTTTCGGTTTGATAGGGAATGTCGATGAAAACGCGGAAGCCCCCAGTGATATCCGATTGTGTCTCGAACCGGTGATTGTCGCCATAGGCCTGCGCCAGACGGTCCCGAATGTTCGCCAGACCGACGCCGGTCGATTGCTCGGCCCGGACATTGTAGAGCGCGTCGGCGCCCGGGCCGGTGTCCGACACGGTGACGATCAGCCGGTCGCCCTGCAGGCGCGCCTCGACCGAGATGTCGGCGCCCTCCTCCTGCGGCGTGACCGCATATTTGATCCCGTTCTCGATCAGGGGCTGCAGCAGCAGCGACGGCAGCTGGGCGTCCATCACCGCCTTGTCGATGTGGAAATGCGGCCTGAGCCGGTCCTCGAAGCGCATCTTCTCGATCTCGAGATAGAGCTTCAGCGTCTCCACCTCCTGCGCGAGCGTCACCGTGCCGGTGCTCTCGTTCACCAGGGTGTAGCGCAGGAAGGAGGAGAGCCGCGACAGCATCGCATTGGCGCGGTCGGTCTGCTTGAGCAGGACGAGGGTGGAGATGGAGTTCAACGTATTGAAGAGGAAATGGGGGTTCAGCTGGTATCTCAGCATGGCAAGCTGGGCGTTGGACGCTTGGCTTTCAAGGCGAAGCAGCCTATCCGCCTGTTCTTCCAGGAGAATGAAGAAGTTGATCGAATAATAGAGCGCCGACCAGGCGATCAGCAAAGAGAGCGTGAACAGGATCGCGCCGAAAAAGCGCAGCCCCTCCGGCCGGACGCGCGGATCGACGAAGGTGGCGATGCTCCAGGTCTCGATCGCCGAGAAGATGGCGGCGCCGAGCGCCACGATCAGGATCGAGCCCACCCAGGTGTAGAGCGGCCGCATCTTGATCAGCCGCCGATAGGCGGAGGCCATGAGCAGGGTGATCGAATAGCCCGCCGCGGTCAGCAGCGCATTGTGGATGACGTAGGAGCCGATCTTCTCATTGGCGATGTTGGAGAGGGTGCGCAGGAAGAAATAGCCCGCCCAGCCGACCGACTGCAGGATCCAGAAGGCGCGGTTCTTGTCCTCGAAGAAGGGCTTGTCGCTGAGCCGGAACGGGTTCCAGCCGCGCTTGCGCCGCTTCGGCGGCGGCGTGTCGGCGATCGAGACGGCGCTATTGGTCGTTGCCATTCCCAGTCCCTGCCGGACCTGCCGGCGCCGTTCCTCTACAGCATGGCCCGGAAAAGTGGGAACCGGTTTTCCGGATCAGGCATGCGACACTGAAAACCCCGGTCACGGCGCGGTTCCTCCGGACGCGGGCTGCGACCGGGCGGGAAGCACCAGCATCGACCAGTCTCCCTGGTCGGTCACGTAGCTGGCGACCGCCCGGCGTACGTCCTCGGGGGTCAGCGCCCGATAGTCGGCCAGATAGTTGCGCACGTTCTGGATGGCGCGCGGGTCGTGGTCCCAATCCTCCAGCGCGTCCAGCCAATAGCCGTTGGTCGCCACCCGCCGCTCGATGCCGGAGACCACCGGATTGAGGGCGCGGGCGAATTCGTCGGCCTGGACCGGATTGGCGGCCAGATCGGCGACGATCTCCCGCGCGATCCGGAAGAAGGTGTCGACCGAGCCGGGCCTGATCTCCGCCCGGGCGTAGAACACGCCCCAGTTCGGGAAGGCGTCCGCGGCCAGGTGCGCGGCGTCCGGCGCGTAGGTGGCGCCCTCCTGCTCGCGCAGCCGGTCGAACAGGCGGGTCTCGAAGATGTTGGCGGCGAGGGCGAGCGCCCGGCGCGCCCGGATATTCTCGATCCCGCCGACCGTCGACCAGCCGATCAGCGCATAGGCCTGGTTGGGATCGCCCTGGTGGGTGAAGCGGCGCGGCTCGGGCGCGGGGGCCGGGGCGTTGAGCGCGGTGGAGCCGGCGGGAATGGTCGGCGCCGGGCGGCGGGGCAAGGCGCCGATCGTCCGCCGCGCGGCCTCGATCGCCGCCTCCAGCTCGACGTCGCCGACGATGATCGCGTTGACCGGGCCCGTCGCGAGATAGGGTGTGTAGAAATCGCGGAACTGCTCGACGGTCACCGCCTGCATCTCATTCTTTTCGATCGGCCGCCAGCGCTGATCGTTCGGGCGGATCACGCCGCCCAGCTCGCGCCCGGCCCGGGCCGAGGCCGAGGAAGTGTGGAGATCGAAGCTTTCCACCGCCGCGGCGCGGAAGCGCTGCAGCAGCGAGCCGTCCCAGCGCGGCCGCACCAGCTTGGTCGCGAGGAAGCGGAGCTGGTCCGCCAGGTCGGTCGCATTGGTGCCGCCGGCCAGCACGAAGGCATTCTCGTCGATCCCGAAGGACAGGCCGATCCGCCGGCCGGTGAGCAGCCTTTCCATGCCGCTGAGATCGAGATTGGCGAGGCCCGAGGGCGCGACCAGGCCGGACAGCCAGCCGAGCGACGGCCGGTCCGGCGCCATGGCCGAGATGCCGCCGCCGAAGCGCAGCTGCACGGACACCGAGCCGCGCTCATATTCGGTGCGCTTGAAGGTGAGCGTCGAGCCGTTGGCGAAGCGGACGATGGTCACGTCCATATCCTCGATCCGCTGGCGCGAGACGATCCGGCCCGGGCTCCCCAGCCGCGGCAGATCGGCGAAGGTCACCGCCTGCTCGGCGGTACGCTGGGCGGGCGCGACGGCGCGGGCGGCGGCCAGCCCCTCGGCCAGAGCGGCGTCGCCGCCCTCGATCGGCGCCGCGGTGACGAGCAGCATGCGCGGGCCCGAACCGGTGAACATCGCCTGCATCGCTTCGCCGACGCGCGCCGGCGTCATCAGCCGCGCATTGGCCTCGAAGCCCTCGCGGATCGCCGCGGCGGTGGCCACCACCGAGGCATTGTCCACCGCATTCACCATCTGCTCGGCGCGGACCTGGGACTGGATGGTGGATTCGGCCTGGACGGTGCCGTCGACCGCCGTGCGGATATTGCTGAGCTCGCGCTGGATCTCGGCCTCGCTGGGCGGGGCGCGAAGCGCGTCGCCGATGATCGCATAGGCCTCGGTCAGCGCCCCGCGCCAATTCCCGTCCCGGGCGAAGAGCGACATGGAGGTGGTGTCGGCGATGTTGCGCGAGCGCGACGTATCGACCGCACCGCCGACGAAGGCGGAGGTGCCGCGGGCATGGGCCTCGAGCCGGCGGTTGATGATCTGCTGGGCCAGCGCCTCGGCGAGGAACAGGGCCTCGCGCGCCCGCGTGTGCGGCAAGGTCTCGTTCTGCCGCAGCCACATCAGGTTCACCGCCGTGGGCGAGCCCGGATAAGCGAGGCCGGCGACGGGCTGCGCCACCTCGGCGACGCGGCCGTAATCCGGCTCGGCCGACGCCGGGCCCTCGGCCCGCCAGCCGCCGAAGCGAGCGCGGATCAGCTCCTCCATCATCGCCGGATCGGCATCGCCGACCATCACCACGGTCGTCCGCTCCGGCCGGTACCAGCGGCGGTAGAAGGCGCGCAGGCCCTCGGCGCTGGCACCGTTCAGCGTCTCGTCCGTGCCGATCGGGTCGCGCGCCGCGTAGAGCAGGCCCGCATAGAAGAGGCGCTGGCCGATCTCGTTGATCCGCACGCTGAGCTCCGGCCGCCGGCCCTTCTCGGCGAGCACGACCGGCCGCTCGGCGTCGACCGCCGCCTGCTCGATCCGGGCCTGGCTCATCATCTCGGCGAGCACGGCGAGGCTGGTGTCGAGCGGCTCGCGCGCCGCATGGGGGAGGTTCAGCACATAGACGGTGTTGGTCGCGTCGGTCCGGGCGTTGCTGTCGGAGCCGAAGCTGGCGCCGAGCTGCTGCCAGATTTCCCGCGCGCGGCGGTCGGGATAATTTTGCGTGCCGCGGAACAGCATATGCTCGAGGAAATGCGCCCAGCCGCGCTCGGTGTCCGCCTCGTGCATCGAGCCGGCGTCGATCCGGATGCGGATCGAGACCTGGCCGGCGGGGAGCGCGTTGCGGCGCACCGCATAGCGGAGTCCGTTGGGCAAGGTGCCGAAATGCCAGGCCGGATCGCGGGGGATGTCGCTGCCCCGGTAGAGCCAGTCGCCGTCGCCCGACGGTTGCGCGGCCGCGGTGGGCGCCGGCGCCGCCTGCGGCTGGTGGGCCAGAGCGGGGGCGGCGAGCAGGGAGAGGAAGGCGAGGCCGGCGGCACGAAGGAATTGCATCGGCGCCTTGTGGGCGGGCCGGGCGGGAATGTCGAGCCGGAGCCTCTTTGCCGGGCGGCGCGATTGTGGCATGAAAAGGCGAAAGGGGGACGGCCATGCGGATGAGCCTTTTGGCGGTAGCGGTCCTTGGGGGGATGGTGGCGGTGCCGGCCGGCGCGGAATATCCGTGGCGCGTGCTCGGCCAGCGGGAAATCCACGGCGAGAGCGGGGACCGGCAGGTGATCGACGTGGCGGGCGATCGCCGCTTCATCGCGATGCGCCTCTGCGTCCGGCGACAGGGGGTGAGCTTCCGCCAGGTGGACGTGCGCTTCCAGGGCGGCGACAGCCAGACCTTCCGGATTCGCGGCGTCGTCCCCAACCAGCGCTGCACGGGCGACATCGCCTTGCGGGACGGCCACCGCGCGCTCGCCGAGGTCGCCATCTCCTACGACAGCAGCGGGCTGAACGCGCGCGGCGCGCGCCTGCAGCTGCACGCGCGTTAGGGCCTGGCCGTCGATCAGACGGGGCATCCGGGGGTCGAAATCTCAATGAGTCATCCCGGTGGAGACCGGGACCCATGAACATTGCGGGCTCGGGAGAAGCGGAGACGCCTGGCTCTCCTGCCAATTTGGAGTTCATGGGTCCTGGACTGCGCCGGGATGACGAGATCACACGCAAATCGGGTTCGCTGAACGCACGGCCGCCAAAGCTCCCATTTCCCTCGCTTGACTCCGGCTCGGCATGGGCGGAACATAAAGCGAACAAAAGAGTCCGAGTCGCATGGCCGTTTCGCCTTCCTCCCGCCTCGACGCCCTGCGCGCCGAGATCCGCGCCATCGAGCGCGGCGGCCCCGTTCCGGCGGCGCGGCCGGCCGTGCCGTTCGGGCTCGAGGCGGTGGATTCGCGGCTTGCCGGCGGCGGGCTGCTGCCGGCCCTGCACGAGGCGGCCGCCGCGTCGGCCGCGCCGGGCGACGATGCCGCCGCCACCCTCTTCCTCGCCGCGCTCGCCGCGCGTGTCTCGCGGGCCGTGGGCCGGGGGGACGGGCCGGGGCAGGTGCTCTGGGCGGTGGCGCGGCTGGATCTGTTCGCGCCGGGCCTCGCCCAGGCGGGGCTGACGCCGGAGCGGCTGCTCTACGCCCAGTGCCGCGACGATGCCGAGGTGCTGGCGGTGATGGAGGAAGGCGTCCGCCACGGCAGCCTGGCGGCGGTGATCGGGGAGGCCGGGCGCGCCGACATGACCGCGACCCGCCGCCTGCAGCTCGCCGCCGAGGACAGCGGCACCGCCGCCTTCCTGCTCCGGCGCTGGCGGCGGACCGCGGCCGATCCGCTCGCGGCGCCGTCGGCCGCCTGCACCCGCTGGCGGATCGGCTGCGCGCCCTCCTCGCCTTTGCCCTTCGAGGCCGATCCGATGGATGGGCTCGGCCGCGCGCGCTGGCAGGTCGCCCTCGTCCGCCAGCGCGGCGGCCCCCCTCATGACTGGCTCCTGGAGATTCCCGATGCCGAGGCTCGCTTCGCTCTTCCTGCCCCAGCTGGCGATCGAGCGGATCGTCAGGGGGGAGAGGAGAGGCGGGCCGTCGCCGAGGTCCGGGCCAAAGCGGCCTGACTCGGATCGCGTCCTGCCCGCGCGCGGCGGCGGTTGGCGGCCGGGCGCCCGCTGGGCGCGGGAGGCGCAGCCGCAGAGCTTCGTGCTTCGCCGGGCCGAGGGCGCAATGGTCACCGCGCGCAAGCTCGGCAATCAGAACGTACTGGCCGCTGTCTGTCCGAAGGCGGCCGCGCTCGGGCTCGCCCCCGGCATGCCGCTCACCAAGGCCCGCATCCTCGTCTCCGGCCTCGACGTGCGTCCCGCCGATCCCGAGGGCGATGCCGCCTGGCTGGCCCGCCTCGGCGCCTTCGCGGCACGGCGCTGGACGCCGCGCGCCGCGCTGTCGGGCGATAATGGCCTGTGGCTGGACCTGACCGGCGTCGACCACCTGTTCGGTGGCGAGGAAAGGATGTGCGAGCGTATCCTTGCCTTCCTGCGGCGGCTGGGCCTCACGGCGCGGATCGCCGTCGCCGGCACGGCGGGCACGGCCCACGCGCTCGCTCGCTATGGCGGCAGGCGGCTCATCCTCTGCGAGGAATACCGCGAGGCCGAACTGCTCAAGGCAATGCCGCTGGCGGCGCTTCGCTTGGACGAAAGGCTGCTGGAACGCATGCACCGGCTCGGGCTCGAGCGGATCGGCGACATTATCGCCATGCCCCGCGCGCCGCTCCAGCGCCGCTTCGGCAAGGACTTGCTCCTTCGCCTCGATCAGGCGCTGGGCTGGGCAGGAGAGCCTTTCGATCCGATCGTCCCGCAAACCCCGCTCTCCGTCCTGCTCCGCTTCATGGAGCCCATCGCCACCGCCGAGGCGATCGCGGAAGCGAGCGGGGAGGCGGTGCGCCGGCTGGTGCCGTTGTTGACCGAAGCCGGGCTCGGCCTGCGCCACCTCGTCCTGCTCTGCGAGCGGGTGGACAATGAGGCGCAGGTCGTCACGGTACGCACCGCCCGTGCCACCCGGGACGGCGCTCACCTCGCCCAGCTGATCGCCGCGAAGATCGAGACGATCAAGCCAGGCTTCGGCATCGAACGACTGCGTCTGGTCGCCTGGCGGGTAGAGCCGCTCGCCGCGCAGCCGATCGGGGGCGAACTGGCTGGCGAGAAAAGCGGCGACCTCGCCTTGCTCGTCGATCGGCTCGCGGCCCGGCTTGGCGCGCGTCGCGTGCATCGCCTGACAATGCGGGAAAGCGATCTTCCCGAGCGCAGCGTCGGCCGCGCCGGAGCGCTCGCCGGCACTGCAGACTGGCCGGAATGGCCACGGCCGGTACGCCTCCTTTCGCCACCTGAGCCGGTGGACAAGGTGATGTCCAACCTGCCCGACGGCCCGCCCTGGCGCTTCGTCTGGCGCGGCCGGCGTTACGAAGTCGCAGCCGCCGACGGGCCTGAGCGCGTCTACGAGGAATGGTGGGTCGGCGAGCAGGAGCGCGCCGCGATCCGCGATTATTTCCAGGTCGAGGACGAGGCAGGCGCCCGCTTCTGGCTGTTCCGCCGGGGCGATGGCGAGGATCTGGCGACGGGGGATCTCAGCTGGCACCTGCACGGGTTGTTCGCGTGATGTGCTTAGTGCCTTGCGTCGATAGCGTTCACATGACCAAGAGCGGCATAATCCAGAATGGCGCGGTCGGCCGTCAGCAACGGAATATTGTGGTGTCGCGCCGTGGCAATGATGATCCGGTCGGCAGGATCGTTGTGAAAATCGCCGGGCAGCGCGACGCTGTCGATCGCAATCGCAGGCTCGAGTTCGGCCAGGATCATGCCCGGGAGCGCCAAGGCCTCCTCAATCCATCGCCGGACGTCGGCGCCCAGTATGATGCGGGATTTCTTCGTCAGCATCGCGATTTCCCATGGCGTGATGGCGGACACCATGTAGCCATCGGCAAACGCCTGCTGATCCAGAAATCCTCGGGCTTCCGGGCCGAGCGCCGGGTCATCCTGCAGCGACCAGACCAAAACATGCGTGTCGAGCAAGATCACCTATTGGCGTCCCATTTCTCGGGGTCGATTGCCGTATCGAAGGGGCGTTCATATTTGAGCACCGACCCCTTCATGGCGCCGATGATCGAGCGCCTTTCCTTCTTCGCCACTGGCTTCAGTTCCGCCACCGGCCGTCCGCGCTTGGTGACGGTTATGCCTTCACCGGTGCGCTCCACCTCGTCGAGGATACGCAGGCAATGCGCCTTGAATTCGGCCGCGCCGATCATCTTGCCCATGGGGCGCCTCCATCCAGATGACCACTCATATAGTCATTTCGTGAGGGTGGGGCAAACATGACCTATGTCGAGCTCCAGGTCTCGACGCATTTCAGCTTCCTGCGCGGGGTCTCAAGCGCGGAGGAGTTGTTCGCGGCAGGGGCCGCGCTGGAATATTCCGCGCTGGGTGTTGCCGATCGCAATACGGTTGGCGGGCTGGTCAAGGCACTGCGGGCCGAGCGGGTAACCGGCGTTCGCCTGATCGCGGGTTCCCGTCTCGATCTGATGGATGGCAGTTCGTTGCTGGTCTGGCCGGAAGACCGCGCCGCCTGGTCGCGGCTGACACGACTGCTCAGCGTGGGAAAAGGGCGCGTCGACCGGAAGAAAGGCGAGAAGGGGCAGTGCTTCTTACACTGGGAGGATGTCGCCGCTTGGTCGGACGGGCTGGTTGCGGCGCTCATTCCGGACGAAGCGGATCGGGTGACCGATATCGCCCTGGCCCAGATGGCGGATATTTTCGGCCGCCGCGGCCATCTCACGCTCACCCACCGCCGCCGGCCGGGCGAAGCGAAGCGGCTGCATGCGCTGGACATGCTCGCCCGGCGGCATGGGCTCAGGAGCCTCGCCACCGGTGACGTCCTTTACGACGCGCCGGACAAGCGCATGCTTCACGACGTCGTCACCGCGATCCGCGAGCATTGCACGATCGACCAACTCGGCTTCCGGCGCGAACGCTTCGCTGATCGTTATCTGAAAAGTCCAAAAGAGATGGAGTGGCGGTTCAAGGCGTTCCCGGATGCGGTCAGGGCGACGGCGGATATTGCGGGAAGGTGCAAATTCTCGCTGACCGAGCTCCGCCACCAATATCCCGACGAAGTCGTGATGACGGGTATGACTCCGCAGGATGCGCTGGAGCGGCTGGCCCGCAATGCCCTCAAGGCCAAATTTGCCGGCAAGCCGCCCGGGACTCATGCGGACCCTCTGGAGCGGGAACTGGGGCTGGTTCGCCATTGGGGCTTCGCGCCCTATTTCCTGACCGTCAATTCGGTCGTCCAGTTCGCGCGCAGCCAGAAGATTCTCTGCCAGGGCCGGGGCTCCGCCGCCAATTCCATGATCTGCTACGTGCTCGACATCACCTCGATCGACCCGGTCGAGCACAAATTGCTGTTCGAACGCTTCCTTTCCGACGACCGCAAGGAGCCGCCGGATATCGACGTCGATTTCGAGCATGAACGGCGCGAGGAGGTAATTGAGTGGATCTATGACAATTACGGCCATGATCATGCGGCGATCACCGCGGTGGTTAGCCGCTTCCGGACGCGCGGCGCGGTGCGCGAGGTCGGCAAGGCGCTTGGCCTTTCCGAAGACGTCACCAGCACCTTGTCGGGTCAGGTCTGGGGCTGGTCCAATGACGGCGTGGCCGAGAAGCATGTGCAGGAGCTCGGCCTGGACAAGGACGATCCCCGGCTGTCCCTTACCCTGGAGCTGACTCGTCAGCTGATCGGTACGCCGCGGCACCTCAGCCAGCATCCCGGCGGCTTCGTTCTCACCCATGACAGGCTGGACGACCTCGTCCCCATCGAACCGGCGGCGATGGAAGGCCGCTGGGTCATCGAATGGGAAAAGGACGATCTCGAAGAGCTCAGGATCATGAAGCTCGATGTGCTCGGGCTCGGCATGCTCGGCTGCATGCGCCGCGCCTTCGATCTGCTGGCCGCGCATAAAGGGCAGCAACTTACGCTGGCCTCTCCTGACCTGCAGGAGATCGACGGCAAGGTTGACGACAATGTTTACGACATGATCTGCGATGCCGACACGCTCGGCACCTTCCAGATTGAGAGCCGGGCGCAGATGTCGATGCTGCCGCGTCTGCGCCCGCGGAAATTCTACGACATCGTCATCCAGATCGCGATCGTCCGGCCTGGGCCGATCCAGGGGAACATGGTCCATCCCTATCTGCGGCGGCGCGAAAAAAAGGAGGCAATCGACTATCCCAGCGAGGAGTTGCGGGAAGTCTTGGACAAAACGCTTGGTGTACCCCTTTTCCAGGAACAGGCGATGAGGGTTGCCATGGTCGGCGCGGGCTTCGAGCCACACGAGGCGGATGCCCTTCGCCGGGCCATGGCGACGTTCAAGACTACAGGGGGTGTCGCGCACTTCGAGGAGAGGATGATCAAGGGGATGCTCGCCAAGGGCTATACCCGGGATTTTGCCGAACGAACCTTCCAGCAGATCAGGGGCTTTGGCAGCTACGGCTTCCCCGAAAGCCATGCGGCCAGTTTCGCCAGGATCGCCTACGCCTCATGCTGGATGAAATGCTACCACCCGGATGTCTTCTGCGCCGCCATCCTCAACGCCCAGCCCATGGGTTTCTACGGCGTCGCCCAACTCGTTCGCGACGCCCGCGATCATGATGTGGAGATGCGGCCCGTCTGCGTGAACGTCAGCCGTTGGGACTGCACGCTGGAGGGGGAAGGACAGGGGCTCCTGCCCGTCCGCCTCGGGCTGCGCATGGTAAAGGGCCTCTCCAACGATCATGGCGCTCTGATCGCCATGGCGGCCATGGACCGGCCTTTTGCTTCGATCGAGGACGTGACGGCGCGCACCGGCGTGCCCGCGGCGGCGCTGGAGAAGCTCGCTGACGCGGATGCCTTCCAGTGCTTCGGGCTCGACCGGCGACAGGCGCTGTGGCGGGTGCGCGGCCTTGGCGGTGCACCCTTGCCGCTGTTCGCCGCCGCAGAGGCGCGCGGGATCGAGCCGGAGGTGGCGCTGACGCCGCTGACCGAGGGGCGCGAGGTGGTAGAGGATTATCGCGCAGTACAGCTTTCGCTGCGCCGCCATCCGCTTGCCTTTCTTCGGCCGGAGCTGGACGCGCGGGGCCTGATCCCAGCCGGGGCGCTGAGGAATTTCAAGGACGGCGACCGGGTCAGCCTCGCCGGTATCGTGCTCGTCCGCCAGAAGCCGGGGAAGGGCAATGTCACCTTCATCACGCTTGAGGACGAGACCGGCATTGCCAATGCGATCTGCTGGCAGCGCATCTTCGACAGCCACCGCCGCATCATTCTCGCCTCGGCGATGATCGCGGTGCACGGCGTACTACAGCGCGAGGGCAAGGTTACCCATATCGTCAGTGCCCGGCTGGAGGACCTCACCCACCTGCTCGGCCGCGTCGGCGACATGGATTTTCCCCATCGCTCCTGCCCTGCGGACGGCGCGCGCAACGGCGGCTACGATCCCCGTGACGGTCCGCGCAACAAACCCGACGACCTGCCCGGCCGCGACGGCGGCATGCGGATCAGGTCCCGCAATTTCCACTAAGGCCCCGCCACCTCAGCGCCGCCACCCCTCCCCAATGCGGCCGGATGCCGGTCCATCACGAAGCCGGGCTCGATCCCCTGTTCGAGCCAGATCGCGCCGCCCTTGCTGCGCCGCGTCGGCCCGCCTAAGTGGCGGAGGCCTTTCCGGAGAGTCTCATGCGTATCCCCTTCATCGCCCTCGCCTTTCTCGCCGCCGCCCCGGCCTTCGCGCAGACGGGCCGGCCGGCTCCGACCGGCCAGCTCGGCGCGCGCACCCAGTCGCCCGACCAGATGGCGGGCCGGCTCAGCCAGCTCTCCCCCGAGGAGGAGATGCGGGCCCTGGTCGCCGCGGCGGACGCGCATCCGCTCGGCAGCGCGGAAAATCCGGTGCGGGTCGGCGGGCCCGAGGGCGAGCGCGCCTATCTCGGCCGGCTGCGCTGCACGGACGGCGCGCAGCCGCAGGTCGGCGCGCGGCGCGAGGCCGGGGTCGGCGCCTTCGGCTCGGTGGTGGCCGGCTATCAGCTGAACTGCGGCGGCCGGGTCGGGACCATCGTCTTCGACATGTATCATGAAGAGCATGTCGAGACCCGCGCCCCCGCGGGCTTCACGCTCCGGCCGTAGCGCTCCCGCGCCCTTCGGGGCTTGTACGCCGCGCGATCCTCCCGCAAGCTCGCCTCGCCTTCGAAGGAGAGCCGCCATGCGCCGCCTGCCGTTCCTTGCGTTCGCCCTGCTCGTCGCCGCGCCCGCCGCGGCCCAGCTCGGCTACGGCCCCTCGCCCCGGGAGGTCGCGCGGCTGGTGGAGCGGGCGCGCGATCTGCCGCTCGGTACCGCGCAGAATCCGGTGCGCGTGAACATGCCCGCCGGCGAACATGCCTATATCGCCCGGCTGCGCTGCGCCGACGGCAGCCCGCCCCGGGTCGGGGTGCGCGCGAATAACGGCGTCGGCGCCTTCGGGACGATCGTCGACGTCTGGCCGCTCGATTGCGGCGAGGCGGCGCCGGGCCGGTTCAACCTCTTCCTGGACATGTACCACCCGCGGCATGTCGAGACCCGCGCGCCCGAGGGCTTCACCCTGGTGCCGGATGGCGACGAGGCGGAAGAGGGCGGCGACAAGCCTGCCGCGCCGGTCGAGCCGACCGTCTGACGGCGATGGCCGGGCGATGATAAGGCGGGCGCTTGGCTGGCTGGGCACGGCCCTGCTCTTCGCCCTCGTGGCTGTGAGCTTCGCGCCGACGCTCGTTCCGCCCTTTCTCGACCGCATCTATTATCGCGGCCCGGTCAGCGACCATTTCGACGGCCGCCGCTTCTTCAACCCCGGCACGCCGGAGCCGCCGCGCCTCGATCCGAGCCGTTTCCTCAACCGCTGGCTGCGGGGGGAGCGCGCCGTCTGGCCGGAGCGCGCGCCGGTGACGCCCACGGTGCCGCCGCGCGACGTCGCCGGGGACAAGATGCGCGTCACCTGGATCGGCCATTCGACCGTGCTGGTGCAGGTCCGCGGGCTCAACATCCTGACCGATCCGATCTGGGCGGAGCGCGCCTCGCCCTTCGCCTTCGCCGGGCCGCGGCGAGTGCGCGCGCCGGGCGTGCGCTTCGAGGATCTGCCGCGCATCGGCCTCGTCGTCGTCAGCCACAACCATTACGACCATCTGGATCTCGAGACGCTGAAGCGGCTCTGGGCGCGGGATCGGCCGCTGATCGTCACCAGCCTCGGCAACGACTCGATCCTGCGCGGCGAAGGGATCGAGGCGGTGGCGCTCGACTGGGGCCAGACCCACCTCGTCCAGCGGCCGGACGGCCAGGTGCAGATGACCAGCGAATGCGCGCCCGACGCGGGCCGCTGGTGCCTCACCGAACTTGCCGTCACCGTGCTCCGCAACCATCATTGGGGCGCGCGCTGGGGCGCGGACCGCAACCGCGCGCTCTGGTCGGCCTTCTCCATCCAGACGCCGCAGGGCAACATCTTCTTCGCCGGCGACACCGGCTGGGGCGACGGCAGCTGGGTGCGGGAGGCGGCGCGGGCCGGCCCCTATCGGCTCGCGATCGTCCCGATCGGCGCCTATCTGCCGCGCGACGTGATGCAGAACAGCCATGTCTCGCCGGAGGAGGCGCTCGCCATGGTCCGCATCCTCGACCCGCGCGTGGCGCTCGCCGTCCACTGGGGCACGTTCCAGCTGTCCTTCGAGGGGATGGACCAGCCGGCGGAGGAACTGCGCGCGCTGCTGCGCCGCCAGGGCCTGCCGCCGGGCCGCTTCCTCACGCCGGCGGTCGGGCAGCCGTTCAGCGTTCCGGTGGAGGCGACAGCAGTCGCAGCGCCTTCGGCCGGAGCCGGTAGTTCAGCGGCGTCTCCATCCGCACCGTCTCGCCGTCCGCCGACAGGACCAGCGACGGTCGGTCCGCGCTGATCTGGGCCTCCGTGACATAAGCGGTGACGAAGTCGCGCTGCTGGTCGAGCTTGCCGAAAATGCCGCGGATCCCCGCCCAGAACAGGTGCAGCCGGCTCTTCGCGCGGATCGCGTAGAGACAGAGCTCCCCCTCGTCGAGCCGCTCGCGCTTGCCGAGGCCGAACAGGTTCACCTGGTAGCGATTGTTGCCGATGAACAGCAGCGGAGTGCGGATCGGCGTCTCCAGCCCGGGCGCGCTGATCCAGAGGCGGTGGCGCCGGAAGGAGCGCAGCGAGGCCAGGCTGGCGGAGAGCATCGCCCGCCGCTTGGAGCGGCCGAGTTTCTCCTGCTCCAGCTCGCGCAGCATCACCATGTCCGGATAGAGGCCGACCGCGCTGTTGTTGACGAAGACGCGGCCGTTCACTTCGGCGACGTCGATCTCGCGGACATGGCCGGCGGCGATCACCTTCGCCGCCTCCTCGAGCTTGGTCGGAATGCCGGCGTCGCGGGCGAGATGGTTGAGCGTCCCGAGCGGCAGGATGCCGAAGGCCCGGCCGGTGCCGGCGAGATGGCCGGCCGCGCAGGAGAGGGTGCCGTCGCCGCCGCCCGCGACCACCGCGTCGAGACCGGGCGCCGCCGCCGCCGCCTTCAGTGCCTCGTAAATGTCGGCGGAGTCGGTCATCCGCACGTCGGCGTCGACGCCCGCCGCCGCGAAGGCCGCGACGATCTGCTGCTCTTCCTCCTCGACGCCCTTCAGCGTGCCGCCCGCGCGGTTGACGATCGCCCGGACCTTCATGCGCAGGTCGGCTGCCTAGGCCGGCCCGGTCCGGAAGGCGCAGAATTTATTGCCCTCGGGGTCGCGGAAATAGGCGCCGTAAAAGGCCTGGTCGCCTTCCGGCGAGCGCAGACCCGGGGCGCCCTCGTCGGAGCCGCCCAGTTCGAGCGCCTTGGCATATATGGCATCGACCTTGTCACGGCTGTCCATAACCAGCGCGACCATATTGCCGTTCCCCGCCGTCGCCGCCTGGCCGTTATAGGGCCGGCACACCGCCACGCCGGCCTGGTGCCAGCCATGGCCGTAGAGCGTGAAATTGTCGCCGAACTCCAGCAGCCGCCCCGCCCCGATCGAGCCGAACAGAGCGTCATAATAAGCGCGGGCCTTGTCGAGGTCGTTAAACCCCAGGGTCACATAGCCGATCATCCTCTTCCCTCCCTCATTGACCGTTGCCGGCTGGCGCTGGTGCCGGCGTCGCCTGCGGCGTGCGCGGGCTGCAGGTCGGGCCGACATAGCGCGTCGTGTCCCGCGCCCGCATGCGCAGCATCCGGTTGGGCAGGGAGACGGTGATCTCCTTGTTCATCTCGATCAAGGTGCGGGTATAGGTGCCCTCGAAGGCGACGGTCATCAGGCCCTCGCCTCCGGGTGCGTCACGCAGCGGGCAGTTGATGTAACCGCTCATCCGCCCGTTCGCCATCACGAAGCGGGAGAGGCGGCAGCCGCCCTCGCCGCCGGGGTCGAACAGCTCCACCCCCGGCGCGCGAGCCACTTCGGGGGCGATGCATTCCTCCGGATCCGGATCATATTCGACGCTGCGCTCGATCTCGCGCTGTTGGGCGACGTCCATTTCCGGATAGGTGATCGCGGTCACGTCGCGGCGCGCGATCCACTTGCCGGGGTTGAGCACATAGGCCGCATCGTCCGCCGCCGGCGTCGCGGCGGGCCGGAGCAGGAAGAACCATGCGCCGGCCGCCAGCGCGAGCAGCAATGCGACGCCGCCGGCGATGACCAGCGCCCGCCGCCGCCTGCCGTTTCCGGTCGCCGGTGGCGGGTGGCCGCCGTCGCCGGTAGTGGTGGCGTCCGCGGCGCCGTCGGGGCCGCCGCCGGCGGCGTTGCGCCTGATCGTCTCGATCAGCCGGTCGGCGCCGCCGCCCTTGCCGCCGAGCCAGTCGATCCACTGATAGTCCTGCAGCCAGTAAGCGAGGCCCTTGGGCATCACGTTTTCGAGCCGCACCGGATAGATGGGCCGGCCGCTATCCTCGCCGAGGATCAGCTCGCGCTTCACATGGCGCGACTGGTCAGAATTGCCGCAGAAGAGCAGGACGATGCCGTCGGAGCGGGCCACCTGCGCGATGATCGCCTGGTCGAAGCTGACGCCGGGATCGATGTCGTCCGGCGCCATCCAGCCAGTGATTCCGGCCGCCGCCAGCTTGGCCTTCAGTGCCCGCGCGAGCGCCGCCTGGGAGCTGTGATGGCTGATGAAGACGACGGGGCCCGTGCTTTCACTCATCGGCTTACGCTACAACCTCTTCACCCGCGACGCCCGGCGGCACCGCCCCTCAGTCCGTCTCCGTCCCGTTGCATTCGCCGGTGCGCCGCCCGGTGAGCGTGCTTTCGATGCGCACCGCCTGCATCCCGTTGGGGGTCTGCGTCGACGAATCGGCACTGACCGCCACCTGGATGCTGCTGTCGTTGAACCCGCCGACCATGGCCAACCGCTGGTCGGGCTGTCCGTTCAGGCCGCGGCAGCTCATCCCGACCCGGATCCGGCCGCCGCCGAACTGCTGGTCGGAGATGGTGCAGTCGAGATTGGGCTGGTCGCGGACGATCTGCCGGCGGAAATTGCCGACCATGTCCGCCGCTTCCTCCGGGGTCATGCAGCTGGCCTGGGTCTGCGCGGGCGGCATCGGCTGCGCGCGCAATTGCGCCAGCAGCTCCGGCGACGCGCCCGGCATGTCCAGCGAGACGACCCGCATGGTCATCTCCCAGCGGCCCGGCCGCATCGTCGCCGTCGTGGCGGGGGCGGCCGGCGCGGGCGCCGGCGCGACCGCGCTGTTGCCGGGCGCCGCCTGGTTCGCCCCCGCGTCGTTCTGCGAATTGCAGGCGGTGGCGAGCAGGGCGATGAGGGCGGCGGCAGGCAGCTTCACGGTCTTTCTCCCGGTCAGAGGCTCGTCGGCTGCGGCGGGGTAGGGCCGCCGGCCGGGCAGTCGCCGAGGCGGCGGCCGCGCAGGATCACGGTCGCATTCATCCCGCCGCCGCCAGGCGCGATCACGTTCGGGCCCTGCGTCCGCAGGGTCGCGTTGAAGGTGGTCGCGGTGAAGCGGCCGTTCAACGACGCGGTCTGGTTGCCGCGCGCCGGCCCGCCCATCGGGCTGCCGACCGGGCAGCTGGCATTCTGCCGCAGCTCGCCGCCCGCATAATGCTCGTCGGTGAAGGTGCAGGCGGAGGCCTGGCCCTGGGCCATGACCTGCTTGGTGAATTCGAGGAAGCGGCGGGCCTGGTCCTCGGTCAGGCAGGCGCGGCCGGCGTCGGGCCGGCCGGTGCGGGCGCGCATCTGCTCGCGTACCTCTTCGGGGGCGCTGGGCACCGACATGGACTGGATCTCGGTCACCAGCTCCCACTGGCCGGCCTGGATCTGGTTCGGCGCCGGCGCGCAGCCCGCCAGCGCGGCGAGGGCGAGCGGCGTCAGGAAAAACACTCTCTTCATCGGGGACCCCTTCGAGGAATTCGGACTGGATTCTCTTGCCTCGCCCTTTGTCGCATAAGCAAGGGCGAGGCAACTGACGACATGCTTCGCCGCTGCCTCGCCCTGCTCAGGCCCGCGCGCGAGCGGGCCGCTCATCCGTCCTCGGGCGCCGCCTTATTGGCTGTTGCCCGCCGCGGCGCCGCCGGGGCAGTCGCCGGTGCGGCGCGCGCTCAGCGAGCCGGTCATGCGCACTTCCTGCGGACCCGGCGTGCCGGCCGGCGGCCGTACCGCGGTGGTGACGTTGGCGGTCATCGTGGTCGGCGTGTAGGTGCCGGCCATCGTCATGTTCAGGCTGCCGCGGCCGCCCGCATTGCAGCTGCCCGCAACGTCGATCGTGCCGTTGGCGAAGGTGCTCTTGGAGAATTGGCAGGCGCCGGCCTGGCCGCCCGGATTCATCATGTTGCCGCTCGGATTGGCGGCCTGCTCCGGGGTCATGCACTCGCTGCGGGTCTGCGGGCGGCTCATCGCCTGGCGCATCGCCGCGACCTGCGCCTCGGGAACGCCGGGAACCTCGATATTGCTGAAGGTCACGGTGGTTTCCCACATGCCGGGCTGCAGCGCGACCGAACCGCCGCCGGCACCGCCGCTGCCGCCGCAGGCGGCCAGGATCGCGATACAGGGTGTCAGAACAAGCAACTTCTTCATGGATCGTCTCCCTAGGTGAACGCCGATTTCCCCCCGGCTTTCCGCCCTTGTGTCGGACTATGTGGCATGAAGCAACCGCTGACGTTGCGCGGTCCGCCCCGCCCGACCATATCAGGGCGATGTCGCTCATCATCCGCACCAGCCTTGAAGAGCCCGAGACCGGGCAGACCTTCGTCCCTCACCGGCCCGAGCGGCCCGAAAAGGCGGAAGGCGGCAAGGCCTTTCGGATCGTCTCGGATTACGCGCCGGCGGGCGATCAGCCGCAGGCGATCGAGGAGCTGGTCGCGCAGATCCGCGAGGATGAGAAGACGCAGGTCCTGCTCGGCGTCACCGGCTCGGGCAAGACCTTCACCATGGCCAAGGTGATCGAGGCGCTGCAGCGGCCGGCGCTGGTGCTGGCGCCCAACAAGATCCTCGCCGCCCAGCTCTACGGGGAGTTCAAGAGCTTCTTCCCCGACAATGCGGTCGAATATTTCGTCTCCTATTACGATTATTACCAGCCCGAGGCCTATGTCCCGCGGTCCGACACCTACATCGAGAAGGAAAGCTCGGTGAACGAGGCGATCGACCGGATGCGCCACTCGGCGACCCGGGCGCTGCTGGAGCGGGACGACGTGATCATCGTCGCCTCGGTCTCCTGCCTCTACGGCATCGGCTCGGTCGAGACGTACAGCGCGATGATCTTCGACCTGAAGAAGGGCCAGAGCGTCGACCAGCGCGAGATCATCCGCAAGCTCGTCGCGCTCCAGTACAAGCGCAACGATGCCGGCTTCGCGCGCGGCAATTTCCGGGTGCGCGGCGACAATCTGGAAATCTTCCCCTCGCATTATGAGGACAGCGCCTGGCGGATCAGCTTGTTCGGCGACGAGATCGAGGAGATCGTCGAGTTCGATCCGCTGACCGGCAAGAAGGCGGCGGCGCTGGACTATGTCCGCGTCTATGCGAACAGCCATTATGTGACGCCGGGCCCGACCCTGAAGCAGGCGATGGAGGCGATCCGCTTCGAGCTCGCCGAGCGCCTCAAGGAATTGCAGGCCGAAGGCCGCCTCCTTGAGGCCCAGCGGCTCGAGCAGCGCACCAATTTCGACCTGGAGATGATCGCCGCCACCGGCTCCTGCGCGGGCATCGAGAATTATTCCCGCTTCCTCACCGGCCGCCTGCCCGGCGAGCCGCCGCCGACCCTGTTCGAATATCTGCCGGAGAATGCCCTGCTCTTCGTCGACGAGAGCCACCAGACCGTGCCGCAGATCGGCGCGATGGCGCGGGGCGATCATCGGCGCAAGATCACGCTCGCCGAATATGGCTTCCGGCTGCCCTCCTGCATCGACAACCGGCCGCTGCGCTTCAACGAATGGGACGTGATGCGGCCGCAGACGGTCGCGGTCTCGGCGACGCCCGGCGGCTGGGAGCTGGAGCAGACCAGCGGCGTCTTCGTCGAGCAGGTGATCCGCCCCACCGGCCTGATCGACCCGCCGGTCGAGATCAAGCCGGTCGAGGACCAGGTGGACGACCTGATTGTCGAGGCCCGCGCCGCCGCCGCCAAGGGCTATCGCACCCTCGTCACCACGCTCACCAAGCGCATGGCGGAGGACCTGACCGAATTCCTGCACGAGGCGGGCCTGCGCGTCCGCTACATGCACAGCGACGTCGAGACGCTGGAGCGGATCGAGCTGATCCGGGACCTGCGCCTGGGCGTCTACGACGTGCTGGTCGGCATCAACCTGTTGCGCGAGGGGCTCGACATCCCCGAATGCGGCTTGGTCGCGATCCTGGACGCGGACAAGGAGGGCTTCCTGCGCTCCGAGACCTCGCTGATCCAGACGATCGGCCGCGCCGCCCGCAACGTGGAGGGCAAGGTCATCCTCTATGCGGACCGGATGACCGGCTCGATGGAGCGCGCGCTGAACGAGACCGGCCGCCGCCGCGAGAAGCAGGAGGCCTATAACGCCCTGCACGGCATCACGCCGACCACGATCAAGCGCGACATTTCCGACATCCTGAAGGACGTCTCCAACCGCGACAGCGTCATGGTCGACACCGGCGACGAGGGCGCGCAGCACCTCGTCGGCCACAATCTCCGCGCCTATCTCGAGGATCTGGAGAAGCGCATGCGAAAGGCGGCGGCGGATCTCGAATTCGAGGAGGCCGGAAGGCTGCGCGACGAGATCAGGCGGCTGGAGGCGGGCGAACTCGGCCTCGCCACGGAGCAGAGCCGGGCGCCGGTCATCGGCAATTCCACCGAGGGTAAGCCTGGGACGCGCAAGGGCAAATACGGGAAGGTGCAGAGGAAGTGGGGCGGGCGGCGCTAGCGGCGGAGGGTTCGAGCGCGTAGGCCACCAAGGCCGCGTACGCAACGTTAGCAGCTTGACTCATTGATGAACATAAGGCATTGGTGGCTCATTCAAGGGAGAATGCGCCATGAAGATCACCCGTCCCGATGGATCCGTTGTCGAAGGAACGCCAGAGGAATTGGCGCAGTATGAGGCGTTTGGAAAACCTCACGTTTCTAAGGATCTTGGATCGCCACCAGCTGACGCCGGAGCTGCTGATTGGGAGTTTGTCAGCATAGATGTTGCGTTTCGTGCTCTCACTCGGATTAAGCTAGGTAAGCAAGTCAGAGCTGTGTTGAAGCGCGTGTATCGGGGAGGCGCCAGTTGGACCAGCGCGGCTGTCCTTCAAAAGGAAATTGGCTACACGCCCGCACAATTCGCCGGACTTATGGGCGCCTTCGGTAGGCGGGTTGCTAATACACCGGGATATGTCGTCGATTCTTCCTTTTGGGAGTGGGAGTGGGACGCCGAGCAATCATGCTATCTGTATCGCCTTCCTCCCTCCGTTCGTGCAGCGGTGGAGAAGGCGCGGATCGTGAACTGATCTGTGATTGGCGACCTTGACTCAAGCAAGCCTGTCCTATATAAAGGACAAGGCTTTTCGCTGGAGCAATCCGACGACTTCGTCCGCTGGCTGAAAAAGCTGCGTGACCGCGAAGGGCGGTTGCGCATCCTGAAGCGGCTGCGGCGCTTGTCGGATGGGCAATTCGGCGATTGCCAACCGGTGGGCGACGGCGTGCACGAATTGCGCATGTTCTTCGGTCCCGGCTATCGCGTCTATTTCGCGCAGCAGGGCGATGCCGTCATCCTTCTGCTCGCGGGTGGCGACAAGGACAGTCAGGCGGGCGACATCGCCCGCGCAAAGGCGTTGGCAAAGGAGCTGGGCGTTGGGAGCGAAGACGAAGCCCTTTGATCCCGCCGACTATCTGTCGTCCGAAGACGATATCCTCGATTATCTCAAGATCTGGATGGAAGACGGATCGCCGCAGGAGATCGCGCGCGCGATCGGCGATGTCGCGCGGTCCAAAGGGATGAGCGACATCGCGCGACGGACCGGCCTTGGCCGTCAGGCGCTCTATACCGCCCTTTCAGAGAACGGGAATCCGACGCTCGAAACGCTTCTCGGGGTGCTGGACGCGCTTGGCCTCGAACTGACGGTCAAGAAGCGCGCCGCCTGACGGGTCCGGGAACGCCAGCCTTCGCCGCTCGTTATCTCGCCATGATCCGCAAGCTCAAATCGGGCGAGTATCGGCTCTACTCGCGCAAGAAGAACCCGAAGACCGGCAAGCGCCGCAACCTCGGCACGTTCGGCTCGCGCGAGACGGCGGAACGGCACGAGCGTGCGATCCAGTATTTCAAGCGCCAGTCCTGATCGCGCCTTCTATGCCCGTCCCGCTCGCCGGGGCGTTCAGCCCATCGCCGCCAGGATCACCCCGTAGAGCGTGAACTGCGCCGTGAAATAGCCCCCGTTGATCAGCCACAGGCCGAGCGGGCGGCGTTCGAAGAAATAGTTGAGCGCGAGGCTGGCGCCGGCGATGCCAAGGCCGGTCGCGAAGCCGAAGCTGGCGCCGTCGTCAATGTCGGTGATGTGGCGGGCGAACATCGCGAAGACGAAGGCCGAGACCAAGGCGGCGAGGAAGGCGCCGCCGAAGATCATAGCCATCGAGCCGCTCTTCAGCACCTCCTCGCTCTGCCCGGTCAGCCGAACCCAGGGCTTGGCGAAGAGCAAGGGCGAATACCACAGGCCGCCCAGCACGAAGGCCGAAAGCGCGGCCAGCACCACCGCGAGATAATTGACGTCAGGCATGGTTACTCCCCCTCTTCGTCGGTCCGGCGAGCGCCGGAGGCTTGTTCTTCTTCCTAGGCCGCGACCGTATCCGCCCGCGCCTCCCTGAGCATCCGATCGACCTGGTCGCGCAGCATCGCGATGTTGCGGTCGAAATAGCCGATGTCGCGGTAGGTGCGCGCCTGCATCACCGCGCCCTCCATCACGGTCAGCACGAATTCGGCGAGCCGCCGCCGGTCGAGATCGGCCGGCAGGCGCGGGCCCGCCGCCTCGAGGCAGCGGTGGATGGCCCTGGTCCAATTCTCGAAATTGGCGGCGAGCAATTCGCGGATCGCGGGATCGGGCTCGTGCAGCTCCAGCGCCAGGCTGCCGATCGGGCAGCCATAGGTGCAGTCGCTGGTCGCCAGCATGGTGCGATAGGCGTTGAGCAGGGCGAAGATCCGCTCGACCGGATCGTCGACGCCGGACCAGGCCGGGGCGAGCAGCCATTCCTCGATGCCGTCGCGATAGGCCTCCAGCACCGCGGCGAGCACGTCCTGCTTGCCGGGGAAGACATGGTAGAGGCTGCCGGAATGGACCTGGGTCCGGCTGAGGATGTCCGCGACCGAGGTCGACTGGAAGCCCTTCTCGGCGAACAGGTCCATCGCCGCCATGACGATCTTGCGGCGGGTGTCGGCATTCATTTGGCGGCCCTTTCATAGGCGTCCCGAAGCCAGGCTTCGACATCGCCGTCGACCTCGTCAAGCCCGCCGATCCGGACCCGGTGGCTGACCATCGCGTTGAAGCTGCCCGAGGCTTCGAGCCGGCCCGCGGGCGCGACGCCCTTCAGGTTGAGGCCGAGATCGAAACGGTCCTTCGTCGATGGCTGCAGGATCGCGAACTGCTTGGCGCGCCGGACGCTGACATAGCCCTTTTTCGGCGCGAACTCGACGTCTGTGCCCAGCGTGTCGAGGAACGCGGTCAGCCGGTCGTGGATCGGTCTCAGCGCCGCCTTCGGTCCGGCGAACATCGCCGCCATCAGCGCCTCGTCCCCGATCGCGCCGGCATCGGTGCCGAAGGTCCTGAGCGCGACGCTGTTGGCATAGCCGTGGGTCAGGCCCTCGGCGCTCTTCAGATGGTCGACCAGGGCCTTGTGCCTGTCGATCCCGCTCGCCTTGGCCTTCGCCACCCAGTCGTCCAGGCCCGCGCCGGTATTCTTGCGCAGCCCGGCATCGACGCTCGCCCACATGTCATCGGCCATGATCGCCTCCGTTCAGAGGCTTGATTGAATGATCAATCAAGGAATTGTCAAGACAGCATCGCGCGGTGGAAAAGTTGGTTTTCCCGTGATCCAATGGCGGATGATGCGTCCGTCCCGCCATGCTTCCTTGCCTCTCGTGGCCGCCCGGGCGCCGGTGCGAAGGGTGGACTTTTTTCCGCCTATGGAAGCTGAAACTTTGAAACTTCCGCCGCATCGCCGGGGTCTTCGGCCCGGCCTTTACCGCCGCGCGCGGGCAAAGGATGATGCGGCCGGGGTGGGCGCGATTCGCTTGGGAGGCGAAGACATGGCGCTGCGCGACGACCTCGACCCGGACGGCAAGAGGCTGCCGATCAAGATCGACCGGACCTCCAACGGCGAATATGCGCCGCCTCTGCTGACCCCGACCCAGAAGCTCGCGAACCGGCTCGCCCACGATGCGGCGAGCGAGAATGCGCGGCGGCTGGGCCTCTCGCGCCGTGCCTTCCTGGTCTCCGCCGCCGGCGCCGCCACCGTGCTCGCCGCCTGCAACCGCGCCGCCGAGGCGAACGGGATGCGGGGCGGGTCCTTCGCGATCGACGGTGAGGCCACGCTCGACCGGCAGCGCGCCGAGGCCGCGGTCGGCGGCGACGAGTTCATCTTCGACGTGCAGACCCATTGCGTCGAGCCGGGCGGCCGCTGGGCGCAGGGCGCGGACGGCCAGCGCTGGGCGCGCACGTTGCGCAGCGTGTTCGGCCAGGCCTCGAAGTGCACGGACGGCGGCTTCGACTGCTATTCGGCCCAGACCCTGGCGCGCGAGGTCTTTCTCGACAGCGACACCGACGTCGCCGTGGTCTCCGCGCTCTGGGGCCAGCCCAATCCGACCCCGATCGAATATGCCGACGAGGCGCGCGAGATCGTGCGGTCGATCGGCGGGGAAGGGGCCCGCGCGCTCATCCATGGCGGCGTCTTCCCGCAGGAGCCCGGCGCGATCGAGGCGATGGACTCGATGGTCGAGCGGCACCGCGTCGAGGCGTGGAAGCTCTATCCCCAATATGGCTCGAACGGGCGCGGCATCTTTCTCGACCGGAGCGAGGACGCGAACCGCTTCTTCGAGCGGGCAAGGGCGCTGAACGTGAAGACCGTCGCCGTCCACAAGGGCGTGCCGCTCGGCAATCTGGACTATGAATATAGCTCCCCGCGCGACATGGGCCCGGCCGCCGTCGCCAATCCGGACCTCACCTTCCTCGTCTATCATGGCGGCTTCGAGGGCGGGAAGACCGAGGGCCCCTACAATCCCGCCGCGCCCGAAGGCGTCGACCGACTGATCAAGTCGCACCAGGAGGCGGGGCTCCGGCGCAACCAGGGCAATCTCTATGCCGAGATGGGCTCGCTCTGGCGCTACTTCATGAGCCGCCCGCAGGAAGCCGCGCACGTGATGGGCAAGCTCCTCAAATATTTCGGCGAGGAACGGATCATGTGGGGCACGGATTCGATCTGGTACGGCTCGCCGCAGGACCAGATCCAGGCCTTCCGCGCCTTCCGGATCAGCGAGGAGTATCAGGAGCGTTTCGGCTATCCGGCCCTTACGCCCGAGACGAAGCGCAGGATCTTCGGCCTCAACGGCGCCAGCGTCTACAAGATCGACGTCGCCGCCCTCCACAATCGGGGCACCTTGCACGAACGCCGGGCCGCCTATCGCGAGCGCCGCAACCCGAGCTTCGCGACCTACGGGCCGAAGACGCGACGCGAATTCCTCGCGCTATGGGATGCGCATGGCGGAATCCCGGGCTAAGGGAACATATTCGCTTCGCAGCCGATGAGGACAGACCGCCGATGATCCGCCCCGCCTTGCTCTCCACCGTCATCCTGCTCGCCGGCTGTGCGCGCTCGGAGGAGGCGCGCTACGCCCAGCCCGACAATGCCTTGCCCGCCTCCGCCAATATCTCCGACGACGAGGATGACGACGTCACAGTCGGCAACTGGCGGACCGCCCTGGACGGCGAGCAGCCGGTGGTCGAATATGGCCCGAGCGGCGCGCCCAATCTGTTCAGCCTGAGCTGCGACGAGCGGCGCAACCTGCTCCTCCAGCGGCCCGGCGCGGCGCCGCCCGGCGACCTGCCCAATCTGCTGGTCACCGTCGGCAGCGAAACCCGGCGTCTGGCCGTGGTCGGCACGAGCGGCGCCAATCCCGGCCTGCGCGGCACGCTCGCCACCAACGATCCGTTCGTGCGGGTGCTGACCGGTGCGGCCACGCGCATCGTCGTGCGGCTCGGCGACGCGCCGCCGCTGGTCATGCCGCCCAGCCCGCTCATCGCCACCTATGTCCAGCAATGCGCGGCGGGCGAGGCGCGGCCGGCGCTGCCTTCGGCCGGCAACAGCGTGGAAGCGAACGGGGTGGTCGAGGTAACGGGGGGGAATGCGGCGACGACGAATGCGCAATAGCCGGATCGCCTTCGGCGCCGGCGTAGCGCTCGCTTTCCTCTCGCTCGGCGCCTGCGTCCCCCGCAGCGCGCCGCCTGAACCCGCGCCAGCGCCCGTGCCCGTGCCGCCGGCGCCCGCGCCCCGGCCCGTGCCGCCACCGCCGCCCGCGCCGCCGCCGCAGGATTGGCAGAGCGGCCCGCTCAGTCCGGGCGACTGGCGCTATCAGCCCTCGCCAAGCACGCCGCTCGCCCTTTTCGCCTCTGACGGGCTCAGCTTCGCGGTGCGCTGCCAGCAGGATCGCGCGATCTGGCTCGGCGTCACCGGGGCGCAGGGCGACGCGCTCGTCATCCGCACCTCCTACGGGGTGCGCCGGCTGCCGGCCGAGCGGGTCCACCTCAACGAGATGGTCGCGCAGCTGCCGACCGGCGATCCGCTGCTCGAGCAGATGGCGTTCAGCCGCGGCCGCTTCCTGGTCACCGTGGAGGGCGGACCGTCGCTGGTCGTGCCGGCATGGCCGGAGGTGGCCAGGGTGATCGAGGATTGCCGGGCGCGCTAGGCATGAAAAAAGCCGCCCGGGGCGGCTGCGCGAAGCCCGGAATCCTAGCGGCAAAATAAATGAGATCAAGACTTGATCGCCGATTCCGCGCGACTCATATTGAGCGGGCCATCAACTTAGCGAAAGGAGGTGATCCGATGTCTCATGGTTCAGCAGAGGGGTCGGTCAAGTCCGTTCGGGAGCTGAAAGCCTAGCTTTCCTAGTGGCTTCCGGGCTGGAGACTTCCGGCCGCTGACCATGTCGAGGGGCCGTCGGGAACCTTCCCGGCGGCCTTTCGCTTGTCCGGAGGCCAGGGATTTCCGCGGAGGACAGCATGACCGGACAGAGGCGAACCGATAAGCCCGGGCATCCGCTCCCGGCCAGCGAGGAGGCCGGCCGCGACCGGCTGCCGGAGCATCTGGTCGCGGCGAAAGGGCTGGGCGACGATGCCGCCGCCCGCGTGCAGCCCGCGGCGGCGCCGGTCGCTCCGGACGGCGAGCCCTATGCGGCCTGAGGGAACTGTTAGCAGGCTCGCGTGTCTGTTACGCCATGGATATGATCACTGGAGGTGATGCCATGGCGAAGAAATCCTCGTCCAAGACCGGTGGCGGCAGCGACAGCGCCCGCAGCGCCGCCGATATGATCCCCGACACGTTGCGCGAGGCGGGCCGGCGCGCCGCCGATCTGGCGCGCAATCCGGTGGCGCGAAGTCTGCTGGTGGCGGGCCTGCTCACCGCCACGGCCGCGCTCGCCGCCAACAAGAATGCGCGCGAGACCATGAAGCGCACCGCCAAGGGCGCGCGCGACGCGGCCGAGGCGGCGACCGATGCCGCGGCGGAAAGCGCCAACCGGATCGGCGCGGCGATGATCGACGCGGCCACGGAGGCGGTCCGCCGGATGATGGGCGAGACCGGCGCGGCCCAGGCCGCGGCGCCGGCCGAAAGCCCAGTCGAACCGGCGGCACCCGCGCCCGCGCCGGCGCGCAAGGCGCCGGCGAAGAAGGCTCCCGCCAGCAAGCCCGCCGCCAAGCGGACCGCGAAGTCGGCGGCCAAGGCGGGCAAGCCTGCGGCCAAGCCCGCCGCGGCGTCGAAGCCCGCCGCCAAGGCCGCGCCCGCGAAGAAGACGCCCGCCGCGAAGAAGGCTCCGGCGGCGAAGAAGGCTCCGGCCCGCAAGCCGGGCGCCCGAACCGCGAAGTAGGCCGGTCACGCGTCCAAACGGAAACGGGCCGCCTCCCGAGGGAAGCGGCCCGCTTCGTTTCGGCCTGGGCCGAAGGGCTTAGCGGCAGCGGCGACGATTGCCGCGGTCGATCTCGCGGCCGACCAGGGCGCCGGCGACCGCGCCGACGATGGTGCCGGTGGTGCGCTCGCCGCGGGTGTCGATCGCCCGGCCCGCCAGCGCGCCGGCGGCGCCGCCGATGATCAGGCCGGTCGTGCCGTTCGGACGGCGGCAGCGATAGCGGCCGCGGCTGTCGCGCCACGTGCGGCCGGTATAATAGCCGTCGCGATCATAATCGCGGCTGTAGCGCCGCTGCGCCTCGGCCTCGCCGGTCGTGGCGGGAATGACGAACGTGGCCGGAACGGCGACGGCGGCCGCCGCGGCGGCCAGAATGAGAGTGCGCATATCAATTCTCCCTTGGAACCCTGCTTATCGGGCCCCTCAACGCGCCCAGCCTGCCCCCGGTTTCATTAACCTCACACAACGATTTCCTTGATCTGCGGCAAGCCGTGGCTGGACGCCGCTGGCGCCCGGCTTTAGAGCCGCCGCGCATTCCGGAAAGGACAGGAAATTGGCGAACGTCACCGTGATCGGGGGCCAGTGGGGCGACGAGGGCAAGGGCAAGATCGTCGACTGGCTGTCCAGCCGCGCCGACCTCGTCGTGCGCTTTCAGGGCGGCCACAATGCCGGCCATACCCTCGTCGTCGGCGACATGACCTACAAATTGTCGCTGCTTCCGTCGGGCATCGTGCGCGGCACCCTCTCGGTGATCGGCAACGGCGTGGTGCTCGATCCCTGGGCGCTGAAGGCGGAGGTCGAAAAGCTCGGCGCGCAGGGCGTGACGATCACGCCGGACAATCTCCAGATCGCCGACACCTGCCCGCTCATCCTGCCCTTCCACCGCGATCTCGACGCGCTGCGCGAGGATGCGTCGGGCGCCGGCAAGATCGGCACCACCCGGCGCGGCATCGGCCCGGCCTATGAGGACAAGGTCGGGCGCCGCGCGATCCGGGTCTGCGATCTCGCCCATCTCGACGATCTCGGCCCGCAGCTCGATCGCATCTGCGCGCATCACGACGCGCTGCGCGCGGGGTTCCGCCAGCCCGGCATCGATCGCCAGCGGCTGGTCGCCGAGCTTCGGGAGATCGCCGATTTCGTCCTCCAGTTCGCGCGGCCCGTCTGGCTGACGCTGAACGAGGCCCGGCACCGCGGGCGGCGGATCCTGTTCGAAGGCGCGCAGGGCGTGCTGCTCGACGTCGATCACGGCACCTATCCGTTCGTCACCTCCTCCAACACCATCGCCGGCACCGCGGCGGGCGGCACCGGCCTCGGCCCTTCGGCGGCCGGCTTCGTGCTCGGCATCGTCAAGGCCTATACGACCCGGGTCGGCTCCGGCCCCTTCCCGACCGAACTGGACGACGCGATCGGTCAGCGGCTCGGCGAGCGCGGCCACGAGTTCGGCACGGTCACCGGCCGCAAGCGCCGCTGCGGCTGGTTCGACGCGGTGCTGGTCCGCCAGTCCTGCGCCGTCTCGGGCGTCACCGGCATCGCCCTGACCAAGCTCGACGTGCTCGACGGGCTGGACGAGATCAGGATCTGCACCGGCTACCGGTTGGGTGAAAGGGAGCTCGACCATTTCCCGGCCCATGCCGGCGACCAAGCGACGGTCGAGCCGGTCTACGAGGTGATGGAGGGCTGGGCCGAATCCACCGCGGGCGCGCGCAGTTGGCGGCACCTGCCCGCCCAGGCGATCAAATATATCCGCCGGATCGAGGAATTGATCGCCTGCCCCGTCGCTTTGGTGTCGACCAGCCCCGAGCGGGAGGACACGATCCTCGTGCGGGATCCGTTCGCGGACTAGAGAGTCGGCCGCTGGGCGAAGCCTGGGGGCGACGCCTCGTCGGCTTCCTCGCTCTCGACCCGCTCCACCTGCGCGGCCGGCGGGCCGTCATGACAGCGCGCGACCAGCGCCTCGACCGCTGCGTCCGTGCCCGACGCCAGGATCTCGACCGTCCCGTCGCGCCGGTTGCGCACCCAGCCGTCCAGGCCGAGCGCGCGTGCCTGCTCCACGGTCCAGCCGCGATACCAGACGCCCTGAACGCGGCCATGGACGCGCAGCCGCCGGATCATCTCACGAGCAGCCTTCGATCCACTGCACCTGCTCCCAGAGACCGGCGCGCATGCTGAGCACGCGGCGGCCGTCCGTCTCGAAGATCAGGCCGTGCGCCGCGCCGGGCTGGCGGTAGACGAGATAATGGCCTTGCGGGCCGGTATAGGGATGCGGCTCGACCCGCAGCCGCGGGCCGTAGAGCCGCCGCACCTCGGTCTCGGTCATGCCGACCCGGGCGCCGGAGGCGGTGCGGTAGCGGCGGTTGCGAATGTCGACGCGGACCAGCCGGTCGTCGACCACCATGAGCAGCACGTCTGGCCGCGACGGGATGTTCCAGAAATGGCAACCGCCGGGCTCTTCCGGCGGCACCGGGCGGCGGGCGCCGAGGCGGCGGAGCGCGCTTACGGGCGTGCCGGCGCGGAATCCGCCGAGCCCTTGCAGGGTCAGCGTGCCGTCGGCGGCGGTCGGGGCCATCAGCATGGCGGCAATCATGGTCAGCATCGTCTCAGGCTCCTCGTCCCGCCCTTGGCGCTCGCGGTCGGCTTGGGATAACAGCCGCCTGAGCCATGAATGCGTTGAAGCAAATCCCGATCCTTCTGGCCAGCATCGCGCTCGCCGCCACAGGTGCGCGCGCGGCACCCGGGCCGGCCGATGTCGCGGCAATGCGCACCTATGTCGAGCGCAACCGGGCCTATACGCCCGCCGCGCGGGCGGAGGCGCTGCGGCGGGTCGCGCTTCTCCCGGGCCTGGCCGCCACTCCGGCGCGCTTCGAGCTGGAGACGGCGCGGATTGCCGCTCTGGCCGACAACGGCCACAGCGCCTTGTTGCCGCCGCAATGGCCGGCCCGCTACCGGCGCAGCCCCGTCCGGCTCGGCCTGTTCGCCGACGGCCTCTATGTGGTCGCCGCGCCGGGGGACCGGGCGCGCCTGATCGGACGGCGGGTGCTCCGGATCAACGGCCGCGACTGGCGCGAAATCCGGACCGCCTACACCCGCTACCAGGGCGGCCTGCAAAGCTTCCGCGACCAGTTCGTCACCTTGTTCATGGAACTGCCCGCCCTGCTCAATGCGGCGGGCTTCGGCACGGATCCGGAGCGGGTGACCTATACGCTCGGCGCGCCCGGCCGAACCGAGCAGGTCGTCGCCCAGGCGGTCCTCTCCCCCTATCGGGGCGAGGCCGCCTTTTCGGGACGCTCGGTGCTGCTCGACGCCGCGCCGATGCTGCCGGGCGAGCGCCTCCCGCTCTATTTGCGGGAGCCGGAACTGATCTACCGGCTCGCCTTTCCGGCGGAGATTGACGGCGCCTATATCCAGCTGAAGGCGGTGCGCGGGCTCGGCATCGACCGCTTCTTCGAGGAGACGCTGGCGACGCTGCGGCAAAGGCGACCGCGCAACATCGTCGTCGATCTGCGCTTCAACATCGGCGGCGACCTGAACATCGCCCGCGATTTCATGCGGGCGCTGCCCGGCATCGCGCAGGACCGGGTCTATGCGATCACCTCGGGCCGTACTTTCTCCGCCGCCATTTCGAGCCTCGGCTATCTCAAGCAGGCGGCGGGCGACCGGCTGACCATCGTCGGCGAGCCGATCGGCGACCGGCTGGAATTCTGGGCGGAGGGCGACATCCTGCCGCTGCCGGGTCTGGGGGCGATGCTCCTCTATGCCAGCGAGCGGCACAATTATGTCACCGGCTGCCCGGAGCCGGACTGCCATGCCGCGATCCGCGAGCATCCGATCCGCGTGCGCAGCCTGCAGCCGGACATCGCCGCGCCGATCACCTGGGCCGATTTCCGCGCCGGCCGCGATCCCGCGCTGGCGGCGATCGTCGGCCAGGTGGGGCGTCTCCGCTATGCCCCGATGATCGCGGCGCCGTCGCCCTAGGAAAGGTCGGAGAAGGCGCGGGCGTAAGCGGCTTCGCCCGCCGCCGGCGCCCGAAAGTCCGGACGCAGCGCCAGCGCCATGAAATAGGGGCCGGCATAAGGCGAGGCGAAGGGCGCGGCGGTTTCGGCGGAGAAGCCGAAGCGCGTATAATAATCGGGCTCGCCGAGCAGGAAGACGAGCTCCTCGCCCGTCGCGCGCGCGATGCCGAGCGCGGCGTCGATCAGCGCCTTGCCGAAGCCGCTGCCCTGGAAGCCGGGGCGCACGCCGACCGGGGCGAGGCCCAGCGCGCGCCAGAAACGGCCGTCGCCCGACACCGTCATGCGGCTGAGCAGGACATGGCCGACAATCTCGCTTTGGCGTTCCGCGACCAGCGAGACCACCGCTTCGCCCTCGCGCGCCAGCGCCTCGACCAGGTCCGCCTCGACCCCGGTGAGGAAGGCGGCTTCGTGCACCGCCCGGATGCCGGCCTCGTCCCCCGGCTCGGCGGGGCGGATCACCCGACGGTGATGTCGGGCGCGTCCTCGGCCTTCATGCCGATCACGTTATAGCCCGCATCGACATGGTGGATCTCGCCGGTCACGCCCGCCGACAGGTCCGAGAGCAGATAGAGGCCGGCGCCGCCGACATCCTCGATGGTGACGTTGCGGCGGAGCGGGCTGTTATATTCGTTCCACTTCATGATGTAGCGGAAGTCGCCGATGCCCGAGGCGGCCAGCGTCTTGATCGGGCCGGCGGAGATGGCGTTGACCCGGATCTTCTCGGGGCCGAGGTCCATGGCGAGATATTTGACGCTGGTCTCCAGCGCGGCCTTGGCCACGCCCATCACATTGTAATGGGGGATCACCTTCTCGGCGCCGTAATAGGACAGGGTGAGCAGGGCACCGCCCTCCGGCATCATCGCGGCGGCGCGCTGCGCCACGGCGACGAAGCTGTAGGCGGAGATGTTCATGGTCAGCAGGAAATTGTCGAGGCTGGTGTCGACATATTTGCCCCGCAGCTCGTTTTTGTCGGAGAAACCGATGGCGTGGACGACGAAGTCGATCGTCTCCCAGCGCGCCTTCAGCGTCTCGAAGGTCCGGTCGAGCGCCGCCATGTCGGCGACGTCGCAATCGAGCAGGAAGGCGACGCCCAATTGCTCGGCGAGCGGGCGCACGCGCTTTTCCATCGCTTCGCCCTGATAGGAGAAAGCGAGTTCGGCGCCCTGCGCGGACAACGCCTTGGCGATCCCCCAGGCGAGCGAACGGTCGTTGGCGAGGCCCATGATCAGGCCCCTCTTCCCTGCCATCAAGCCGGTCATTACGTCTCCTCTTCGGTCCCCCCGGCAGCCTTTTCGACTGCCTTCTGCTCGGCCGCCTGGGCAGCCTGTTCATGCACCGCCGCCTCGACATCCTCCCTGGTCGGGCGCGGCGTTTCCGCGAGCGCGGCATTGAGTTCCGCGCCGATAACCAGACCCAAGCCGATGATGAAGAAGAAAATCAAGGCGATCATCACGCCGGCCAGGCTGCCATAGGTGGTGTCGTAGCCGCCGAGGCCCGACAGGATCGCGGGCAGCAGCGCACTCGTCGCCACCCACCAGATGGCGACGAAGGCGGCGCCCGGCCACTTGCGGCAGCCCCGCCGGTAGCGCTTCGGGGTCAGGATGTAGAAGAGCAGGTAGAGCGAGCCGAACAGCAGCATGGCCGGGACGAGCTGGACCAGCGTGATCCAGGCGAAAAAGTCTTCGGCGGCGGGGATATTGGCGATCACGAATCGCTGCGCGCCGGAAAGCAGGACCGAAAGACTGAAGGCGATCATCGCCATGATCACCGACAGGATGATGATCCCGATCGAGCCGAGCCGATATTCCCAGAAAGGCCGGCTGTAGGTCACGCCATAGGCCCGGCGGAGGATGTCGCGGATCGTCTCGATGAAGCTGGCCGTGGTCCACAGGCCGACCAGCGCGCCGAACCAGAGCAGATTGCCGTTGCGGGCATGGAGCACGTCGGCGATCGGCGCCCGCAACACGTTCTGCACGTCTTCCGGCATGGTCTGGAGGATGCCGCTGACCGCGCTCATCCCCTCGGCGCCGGCCCCCGCGAGCCGGGCAATCGCGGCCGCGACGATGACGAAAGGGAAAAGCGAAAGCAGGGCCAGATAGGCAAGATTGCCGGCGTGGATGAAGCCGTCATTATAGACGCCCACCGCGACGCGCTTCACGACCAGCCAGGTGCGGGACTGCTCCTTCGGCTTGTCCGGCTCCGCTCCCCGCGCCTGGGCTCGCGCCTTGCGCTTGAGCCTCGCTTCAGGCGATTCTGGGGAGACGTCCCTCACGCGCCCTCAAACGCCGAGATCGGCCCTTGGGTTCGTCCGGCCTTTTCCGCTCCACCCTTCGAGGAAGGTCGCGAGCTCCGCATCGTCCGGAACGTCGACCTGCAGGGTCACCAGCTGGTCGCCGCGCGCGCCGGCCTTGCCGGTGAAGCCCTTGCCCTTGAGGCGCAGCACCTTGCCCGAGCTCGAGCCCTTGGGAACGCTCAGCATCACCGGGCCGTCCACGGTCGGCACGCGCACCTTGCCGCCGAGCACCGCCTCGTCGATCGCGACGGGCAGATCGAGCCGGATATTGTCGCCCTCGCGCTTGTAGAAACGGTGCGGGCGGATGCCGATGGTGACGAGCGCGTCGCCATTGCCGCCGGGCCCGGCCTCGCCCTGGCCGGCGAGCCGGATCTTGGTGCCGTCCTCGACGCCGGGCGGGAGCTTGATGTCCAGCGTCTTGCCGCTGGACAGGGTCACGCGCTGGCCGGCGAGCCGCGCCGCATCCTCGAAGCTGACGTCCAGCCGGTAGGCGACGTCGGCGCCCTTCTGCGGCGGACGCGAGCGGCGAAAGCCGCTGAACGGGCCGCCGCCGCCACCGCCGCGCCCGCGCATCCCGCCGAAAATGCCCTCGAACAGGTCGGAAATGCCTTCCGAGTCATTGCCGAATTCGAAGCTCTCGCCATTGGGGCCGCGGAAGCCGCCCTGGGGGCCGCCGCCGCCATAGCCGCCGCCCGGCCCGGCGCCATAGCCGAAGGGCATTTTGGGATTGCCCTCCTCGTCGATCTCGCCCCGGTCATATTGGGCGCGCTTGTCCTTGTCGGTCAGGATGTCATAGGCGCGCGTGACCTGACTAAACCGCTCGGTCGCCTTGGGATCGTCCTTGTTCGCGTCCGGGTGCAGCGCCTTGGCGAGCTTGCGATAGGCCTTCTTGATCTCGGCCTCGCTCGCCCCGCGCGCCACGCCAAGCTCTGAGTAAAGATCGGCCATCCGTCAGAATTCCACCATGTCCCCGCTGCAACGGAATTCAGATGGGCCATGTTCCGGGGGGGTGCAAGGGGATTGGCCCGGCGGGACCGGAAGGCTAGGAGGCCGCATGGCCACGGACCCCCACGCCCTCTTCGACGCCTGGTTCGCCGAGGCGCGCGCCGCCGAGCCGAACGACCCCGAGGCGATGGCGCTCGCCACGGTCGGCGCGGACGGCCGGCCCTCGGCGCGGATGGTGCTGCTCAAGGGCCATGACGCGCGCGGCTTCGTCTTCTACACGAACGGCCAGAGCCGGAAGGGCGGCGAGCTTGCGGCCAATCCGCATGCGGCGCTCACCTTTCACTGGAAATCGCTGCGCCGGCAGGTGCGGATCGAAGGCGCGGTCGAGCCGGTCGGCGCGGCCGAGGCGGACGCCTATTTCGCCTCCCGCTCGCGCGATTCCCGGCTCGGCGCCTGGGCCTCGGACCAGTCGCGGCCGCTGGCGAACCGCGAGCTTTTCGAGGCCCGCTATGCCGGGCTTGCCGCGGACTATGAGGGCCGCGACGTGCCGCGCCCGTCGCATTGGGGCGGCTATCGCGTCGTGCCGGACCGGATCGAATATTGGAGCGACCGGCCGCATCGGCTGCACGAGCGGCGTCTCTTCACCCTCGGTCCGGACGGGCACTGGGCCGAGAGCCTGCTTTACCCGTGACCGACGAACGCGCGCGGCTGACCACGCAGGCGGCGCTCGCCAGCGTGGCGGTGGCCTGCTTCCTGCTCCTGCTGAAGGCCTATGCCGCCTGGGCGACCGGCTCGGTCGCCATGCTCGGCTCGCTCGCCGATACCGGGCTGGACCTCGTCGCCTCGCTCGTCACTTTGTTCGGCGTGAGGATCGCGGCCATGCCCGCCGACGCCGATCATCGCTTCGGCCACGGCAAGGCGGAGTCGCTGGCGGCGCTCATCCAGGTCGGAATCATCGGCGTCTCCGCGCTCGGCATCGGCTGGCGCGCCGTCGACCGGCTCGTCCAGGGCGAGACCACGGCCAATGCCGAATATGGCATCGCCGTCTCCGTCGTCGCCATCGCCGCGACCATCGGCCTGCTCCTCTTCCAGCGCAACGTCGTCCGCCGCACCGGCTCGGTCGCGATCCGGACCGACAGCATTCACTATTCGAGCGACCTGCTCCTGAACCTCTCGGTGATCGCGGCGCTGGCGCTCGATCAATATGCGCGGCTGCCCGGCGCCGATCCGCTGTTCGGCATCCTGATCGCGCTCTGGCTTTGCTACGGCGCCTGGCGCGCCTCCGTCCATGCGATCGACCAATTGATGGACCGGGAATGGCCAGAGGAGAGGCGCCAGGCCTTTCTCGCCGTCGCCGCCCGCCATCCCGCCGGCCGCGGCATTCACGATCTGCGCACCCGCACCAGCGGCGCCGACCACTTCGCCCAGTTCCACATCTGGCTCGATCCCGCGATGAGCATCGTCGCGGCGCATGACGTGGTGGACGAGATCGAGGCCGAATTGCTTCGGGAATTCCCCAGCGTCGGCATCATCATCCATGTCGATCCGGAGGGCCAGGTCGACGAACCCGACAACCCGCTCGCCGAACGCGACGAAACCATGGGACTTCAGCAATGACCAAGCTCCGCCTCGTCCAGGTCGACGCTTTCGCCGATCGCCCCTTCACCGGCAATCCCGCCGCGGTGATGCCGCTGGCCGAATGGCTGCCGGACGAATTGCTGCAGGCGATCGCGACCGAGAACAATCTCAGCGAGACCGCCTTCACCATCCCCGCGGCGGACGAGGAGGCGGATTACGAGCTGCGCTGGTTCACGCCCGCCACCGAGGTCGTGCTCTGCGGCCACGCCACTTTGGCCAGCGGTCATGTCCTGATGGGTGCGCATGAGCGCCTCCGCTTCCGCACTCGCCGGGCCGGGATGCTGGAGGTGGCGCGGGACGGCGACGGCTATGCCATGTCGCTGCCCAGCTGGAAGCCGGAGCCGAAGCCGCTGCCCGAGGTGCTCGCCGCTTTGGGCAGCGCCGGCGACACCTACTGGCATCCAGGCCGCTACGCGCTGGTTGCGCTGGACAGCGAGGCACAGGTCAGGGCGCTGGCCCCGGATTTCCGCGCGCTCGCCGCGCAGGGCGACATCCTGACCATCGCCACCGCGCCGGGCGAGACGGCCGACATCGTCAGCCGCGTCTTCGCCCCCGGCGCCGGCATCGACGAGGATCCGGTCACCGGCTCCTCTTATGCGGTGAGCATCCCCTGGTGGGCGGCGCGGACCGGGCGGGACAGCTTCACCTGCTACCAGGCAAGCCGCCGCGGCGGCCATCTCACCGGTCGGCTTGAGGGCGATCGAGTCATCCTCGGCGGCCGCTGCGTGACGGTGATCGAGGGATTGATGACGATTTAGTTCGTTTCGTCCCGCCCGCGGAATCGTTCGCCGCAAAGCCGATGTCCCCGCCCGCCATTTCGATAAGCAATAGAGCCGGTTGCGGGTGTAGGGGTCGGCGATGCTGTCCATCCTGATCGTCGAGGATAATATGCTGTTCGCGGAGACGCTGCGGCAGCTGGTCGAGCTCAATCCGCTTTATGTCGTCACGGCCATCGCCGAAGACAGCGCGTCCGCCCTCGACGCGGCGGCGGCGCGCAAGCCGGACCTCGCCCTCGTCGATCTCCAGCTCGCCAATGGCACGAGCGGCTTCGCGGTCGCGGCCAAGCTCGGCGATCGCGGCATTCCCTGCCTGTTCACCACCGGCAAGCCGCCCGATTTCCCGATCCCCGATCTCGCTCTGGGCTGCCTGGTGAAGCCGTTCAGCGAGGACGATCTGGTCCGCGCGCTGAAGACCGCCGAGGATCTCATCCGCGGCCGCCACTGCCTTCGCCCGAGCCGGCCGGACAATCTCCAGCTCTATGCGGAAGAGCTGCCGCCGGAAGTCCCTCCGGGCCGCGCCTACCGGCTCTGGCGCGCCGCCTTCGGTTAGGAGGCCCGCGCCCGCTCCGACGCAATCCAGGCGTCGATCTCCGCCTCCAGCACGTCGAGCGGGATCGAGCCGTTGCGCAGCACCGCGTCGTGGAAGCGGCGGACGTCGAACCGTTCGCCCAGCGCCCGTTCGGCGCGCGCGCGCAGCTCCAGGAGCTTGAGCCGCCCGATCATGTAGCCGAGCGCCTGGCCGGGCCAGGAGATGTAGCGGTTCACCTCCGCCTCGATATTGGCGTCGGTCAGCGCCGTATTGTCGCGCATGTAGGCGATCGCCCGCGCCTTGTCCCAGCCGAAGGCGTGGATGCCGGTGTCGACCACCAACCGGGTCGCGCGCCACATCTGGTAGGAGAGCTCGCCCATCCGCCGCTCAGGCGTGGCGTAGAGCCCCATCTCGCCGCCCAGGCTCTCGGCATAGAGGCCCCAGCCCTCGGTGAAGGCGGTGAAGAAGGCGAAGTTGCGCCGGAAGGGCGCGATCTCGACCTCCTGCTGGAGTGCGATCTGCAGATGGTGGCCGGGCACCGATTCATGCAGCGAGAGCGCCGGCACCTCCCAGAGCGGCCGCTGGTCGAGCTTGGAGAGGTTCACATAATAAGTGCCGGCGATGCCGCTCTCCGGCGAACCCTGGTTGTAATAAGCGGTGGTCGTGCCCTCCGCGATCTCGTCCGGGATCGGGCGGATCGTATAGGTGAGCCGCGGCAGCCGGCCGAACAGGCGCGGCAGATGGCCGTTAATCTCGGTCGTCACCCGCGCCGTCTCGCGCATCAGCTCCTCGCCGGTCCGTGCGAAATAGCGGGGATTGGTGCGCAGCTCCTGGATGAAGGCCTCGCGGGTCGGGAAGCCGGCCCGCGTCGCGACCTGCGCCATTTCGGCGCGGATCCGCGCCACTTCGCGCAGGCCGATATCGTGGATCTGCTGCGGCGTGAGGCTGGTGGTCGTCTCGGCGCGGACCCGGAAGGCGTAGAAGGCGGCGCCGTTCGGCTGGTCGCGGACGCTGTCCGAGCGCGCGCAATGCGGCCGATAGTCGCGCGTATAGAAATCGAGATGGCGCTGATAGGCCGGATTGACCACGGTCGTGATGATCGTCCGCGCCCGCGCCTGCAAAGCCGTCCAGTCCGCCTCCGCTATCGCCGCCGGCCGCTGCGCCGCGAACGGCTCGTAGAAGCGCGACTGGGCCGGATCGGTCGCGATCACGCCGGCGATGCCGCGCTCATGATTGGCGAGCACGGAACAGGGCAAAGTGAAGCGGCCGCGCACGGCCGTGGCGGTGATCGCCAGCGCCTGGTCGTTCATCCGCGGATATTGGCTGAGGCGGGTCAGGTAGGACTCATAGTCCGCCCGGGTGCGGAAGGGCAGGTTGCGCGCCAGCCCCGCGAAGCTCTGGTGCCAGCCGTCATAGGTGGTGAACAGCATGTCGCGCTGGCCGAACCCGTCCGCCTCAATATCCTCGCTGAGCAGGCGCCGCAGGATCGCGCGGTTGACCCGCTCCGCTTCGGGCAGCGCCGCGGCCGGAATCGCGTCGAGCCTGGCGAGGAAGGCGCGCGCCTCGCCGGTCCGCCGCTCTCGCGCCGCGGGCGAGATGTCGCGCAGGCGATCGTCATAGTCGCGGGTGCCGAGCACGGTCGCATAAGTCGGGTTCTCGCGCAGCAGCCATTGATAATGGTCGTCGAGCAGCCGGCGGAAATCCTCGGCGGGTGTGGCGGTGGCGGGCGCGGCGAGGCCGAGGGCGAAGGCGGCCGCGGCGAGGTGCAAGGCAAGGCGCATGATCATCTCCCCTGAGGCCGCGCACCCTATGCGCCTCGCCGCCAGACGCAAGCGCGCGGCTTGTCGAAGGTGAATTACCGTATTAATATGGCAATACAGATGCTGGAAGGGGACCGTCATGGCGAGCGTCGCGGAGAAGCAGCGCAAGGCGCCGGTTTCGCTGAAGCCCGACCTGTGGGATCGGGTGCTGGCCAGCGCGGCGATCGTCCTGCTGGTCATGGTCTGCGCCGCTCTGGCCAGAGGCTACGGCCAGTGGCAGCGCGTTCCGCTGGTCGTCTGGGGCCATATCCTCACCATCGTCGTCGCGCTCGCCCTGACGCCGGTCATGCTCCTCCGCCGGCGCGGCGACCGGCTGCATCGGCGGCTGGGCTGGGTCTGGGCCGGCGCCATGCTGCTTACCGCCGTCGACAGCCTGTTCGTGCGCGGCATCAATGCCGGCAGCCTCAGCCTGATCCACATCTTTTCCTTCTGGACCCTGGTCAACGTGCCGCTGATCGTCTGGTCGGCGCGCACCCACAATGTCGCGGCGCATCGCGCCTCGGTCCGCGGCATGATCTTCGGCGCGCTCGTCATCGCCGGCATTTTCACCTTTCCATTCAATCGCCTGATGGGCCATTGGCTGTTCGGCTGACGGTTCGGCGCTTGCACGGGCCGTTGGTCGAAAAGGCGATGATCGAAGGCGACGCAAAAGCCTAGCCTCGCCTGTTTGGGGAGGAGAGCCTGATGAGTGTCGCCGACGCCACGCCCGAGGTCCAGATCGCGGACCGCAACGACCGCGCCTTTCTGGGCCATCCGAAGGGGCTCGGCTTTCTCGGCTTCACCGAGGCCTGCGAGCGTTTTTCCTATTATTCCATGCAGACCCTGCTGGTCCTCTACATGGTCGATTATCTGCTCGTGCCGGGGCGGATGGAGGGGGTGTTCGGCCTGGATTGGCTGCGCAGCTGGCAATATCAGGGACTGGAAGGCCAGCCGCTCGCGTCCGCGATCTTTGGCGACTATACCTCGCTCGTCTACCTGATGCCGATCCTCGGCGGGATCATCGCCGACAAGCTCACCGGGCGCCGGATCGCGTTGATCGCCGGTGGCCTGATGATGGCGCTCGGCCATTTCCTGATGGCGTTCGAGGGCGCCTTCCTGCTCGCTCTGCTCTGCCTGATCGTCGGCGTCGGCCTGTTCAAGGGTAATATCGCGACCCAGGTGGGCGAGCTCTACGGCGAGCACGATCTGCGCCGCGCCATGGCCTTTCAGATCTTCTACATCTTCATCAACGTCAGCGTGATCGCCGCACCCCTCATCTCCGGCACGCTCGGCGAGGAGGTCGGTTGGCATTACGGCTTCGGTTGCGCCGGCGTCGTGATGGTGCTCGGCCTCGTCATCTATCTCTGGGGAGGCAAGTGGCTGCCGCCTGAGCTCGAGGTCGCGGCACGGCCGAAGGGGCAGCTGGTCCAGCGCGCGATCATGGGAAGCGTCGGCATCGCGGTCCTGACCCTCGCCTGGCTGGGCGTGTCCGGCTTCCTGTTCTCCTCCTGGCCCGTCGGGATCCTCTCCGTCGTCCTGATGATCGGGGCGCTCTATTATTTCCTGACGCGGAGCCTCTCCAGCGGCGACAAGTCCCGCGTGCTCGCCTTGATGGTACTCATTCCGATGCTGGCGATCTCGCTGCTCACCAACCAGGAGATTTTCAACGCCTATCTGGTCTGGGGCGACCAGCATTTCGATCTGACCTTCATGGGCAGGACGCTGCCGACCAGCTGGCTGATCACCCTCGACGCGATCCTGAGCTTCTCGATGCTCGTCGCGGTGGCGCTCTTCTGGAAATTGTGGAGCCGCTGGCGGCGGGAGCCGGACGAGATCAACAAGATCATCATCGGCAGCCTGTTCACGATCGTCGGCGGGCTCTGCCTGGTCGCGGCCGCGGCGACGCAGCCGGCGGAGGGCAAGATCGGCCTGTTCTGGCCGGTGATGTTCCATCTCTTCAACAGCATCGGCTTCGCGCACGTCCTGCCGATCAGCCTGGCCCTGTTCAGCAAGATCGCGCCGAAGGCGATCACGGCGACGGTGATCGGCCTCTATTATCTGGCCTTCTTCGCGGCCAACAAGATCGTCGGCTATATCGGCGGCCTCTATTCCAGCCTGCCGACCACGACCTTCTGGCTGATCCATGTCGGCAGCGCGGTGATCGGCCTCGTCGCCTTCGTGATGTTCAAGGCCTTCATGGGCAAGCGGCTGGCGCCGCCGCCGCAGGAGGTGGAAGTGTTCGGCTGAACGGACGGCCCCAGAGGCGGCGGGGCTGTCTGCTCCGTCGCCTTCCTTTCAGTCATCTCGTAAACCAGTTTACATTTTAAACAAGAATGCCTAGTCCGGCGGCGAATCGAGATGGAGAGTCGCGTCATGTCCGCCGCTATGTCTTCGCCTGCCCCCGGCGCTTCGGAGCGCCTGCATTCGCTCGACGCGCTGCGCGCCATCGCCCTGCTGCTGGGCGTGGTGCTGCACAGCGCCATGTCGTTCATCGAGAGTCCGGTCTTTCCGATCTGGATCGTCGCGGACAATGATCCGTCGCCGGTCATGGCGGTGGTGTTCTTCTTCACGCACCTGTTCCGGATGGCGGCCTTCTTCCTGATCGCCGGCTATTTCGCGCACCTGCTGCTGGAGCGGCGCGGCACCTGGGGGTTCGTTAAGAACCGGGCGGTCCGGATCGCGATGCCGCTCAGCATCTTCTGGACGCCGGTGCTGATGGGGATCCTTGCCTGCCTGCTCTGGGCCGTCTGGATCAGGAACGGCCATAGTTTTCCGCCCGGGCCGCCGCCGCCGCCGATCACCGTCGAGACCTTCCCGTGGACCCATCTCTGGTTCCTCTGGGTGCTGCTCCTCTTCTACGCGGGCCTGCTGCTCGGCCGTGCCGCGATCGGCGCGCTCGACCGGAAGGGGCGGCTCGCCGCGGGCGCCGACAAGGCGATGCGGCTGCTGGTCACGCCCTGGGCTTTGCCCGTGGTCGCCGCGCCGCTCGCCGCCGCGCTCTATTTGAAAGCGGACTGGATCATGTGGTTCGGCGTGCCGACGCCGGACACGGGCCTCGTTCCCAATCTCGCCGCGACCGTCGCCTACGGCACCGCCTTCCTGCTCGGCTATCTGATGCGTCGGCAGAGCGAGATCCTGCTCGCCACGGTCTCGCGCCACTGGGCGCTCTTCGCGATCCTCGCGCTCGGCCTCGGCGTCGGCAGCCTGATCCTGGCCGGCGGGGCGTCGATCCCGAACTTCCTGGTGCCGCCGGAGCGGAGCGTCGTGAACGCGGCGGTCTATGCGCTCGCCGTCTTCGCCTCGGCCTTCGCGGCGCTGGCGCTGAGCCTGCGCTTCCTGTCCGGCCACAGGCCGGCTCTGCGCTACCTCGCCGACGCCTCCTATTGGGTCTATCTGATCCACCTGCCGGTGGTGATGGCGCTGCAGGTCATGGTCCACGATCTGGCCTGGCCGTGGCCGGCGAAGGTCGTGGCCATCGTCGCCGGCACCGCGGTGGTGACGCTCGGCACCTACGAATTGCTGATCCGCCATTCCTTCATGGGCCGCTGGCTCAACGGCCGGAAAGTGCCCCGGCGCCGCCGCCCCAAGCCTGAATCGTTGCCCGCCGCCGCCTGACTTGCCAAGACCGGGCCGTCCCGCTTTCCCCGGGGGCGGCCCGCCACATCGGAGACGCCTGATGTCCGACACGCCCAGCCCAAGCACCGCCGAGGCCGATCTCGCCTTCATGCGGGCGCTCGTCGATGGCGGGAAGCCGCCGATCCCGATGGCGGGGCCGTCCATCTATCTGGTCGCCGGCCTGCTCTACGGCCTGCAATGCGTCTACCACCTGATCGAGCTGGTGACGCCGATCCATTGGCCGGGCCCGCTTTCCCTGGGTGTCGCCGTCTTTGTGAACCTGGCTTTCTTCACCTGGCTCGCCATCGTCTTGGTCAGGGAGCGCGGGAAACGCCCGGCCGGCCCGGCGAGCAGCCGCGCGCTCAACGCCATGTTCGGCGCCACCGGCCTCGCCAATATCGGCTTCATCGCCGTGCTCGGGCTGAACGCGGTCTGGCGCAACGATTTCAGCTTCTGGCTGCTCTATGCCGCCATCGTCTTCATCCTGCAGGGCGCCGCCTGGTGGGTCGCCTGGCTGCTGCGGCGGAGGGTCTGGATGGCGCTGACCGCGATCGGCTGGTTCGTCTCGGGCACCGCGCTCGGCCTGATCCTCCACCGCGACATCACCGCCTATCTCGCCGTCTGCGCCGCCGCTTTGTTCCTCTGCATGGCGCTGCCCGGCTGGATCATGATTCGCCAGGCGCGGGCCGAGCGGGAGGGCTGAGCGCGTCATGGCCAGCGGCATCGGCCAGATCGACGAGGTCATCCACGGCCGCATGCGGCTGGGGATCATGGTCTATCTCGCCGACGCCGAAGTCGCCGAGTTCAACGAGCTGAAGCAGGCGCTGGAGGCGACCCAGGGCAATCTCTCTATCCACCTGCGCAAGCTGGAGGAGGCCGCCTATGTCGAGATCGAGAAGACCTATGTCGGCCGCAAGGGACTGACCCGGATCCACCTGACGCCCAAGGGCCGCAAGGCGTTCGCCGCCTATGTCGAGGCGCTGGCCGGCCTGCTCGGCAAGACCTAGCGGGCCGGAGCGCCCGGCCGCGGCGCTTTCGGCGGCAGCGGGAAGAGCGTGACGAAGCGGTCGGCAATCGTCCGGTCGCCCTCGAGCTTCAGCGCGCCGTCCGCCTCCAGCGCGGCGAGCGGCACGCCGCCATAGACGGCGGCGGCGACGGCGCCGGGCGCGCCTTCGAAGACCAGGTCGGTGCCGGCGGGATCGCCGCGCGCGGCGACCACCGCGCCGTCCTTCACGGTCAGCACATAGCTTTCCCGGCCGAGCCGGAAGCCGATCCGGGCGTCCAGCGCCCTGGTCACCGCCGGATTGTTCATCGCCATGAAGGAGAGCATCAGCGACACCGCGCTGAAATGCTGGCTGGGATCATGGGCCGGCGAGCGCACCGCCCAGCGGCCGAGCGCGCCCATGACCGGGAGCGATTGATAGCCCCATTCGGTGAGCCCGTAGACCTGGCCGGAGGCGGGCGGCGGCAATTTCTCGCGCGTGACGACCCCGGCCTGCTCCAGCCCCTCCAGCCGCTGGGTCAGCGTGTTGGCCGAGATTCCGGGCAGGTCGGCACGGATGTCACTGAACCGTTTCGGCCCGAGCATAAGCTCGCGCATTACGAGGAGGGCCCAGCGCTCCCCGAGCAGGTCCAGCGCATGCGCCGTTCCGCAGCCATCCTCATAGCGGCGGCGAGACGAAGCGTGTAACGACTCGGTTAGATTTTCTAACTCCATAGTTGCTTTCCATAACCAAAAGGTTCATCAGCGTCAAATCCCGATTCGCAAACTCGGATCAAAAAGGGTGGGCCAAGGAGAGAATGATGAGCGAGACCGCCACATTGCCGCCTGAGGACGAGTTGAAGCCCGCCCGCGCGATGGCCGAGGCGCTGCCCACCCGCTGGGATGGCGAAAGCGCCGAATACCGGCAGGCGCGGACCTCGCTCCAGGCCGAGGAGATCGAGCTTCGCCGCCAGATCCAGCGCGTCGCCGCGCAGCGCCGCGCGCTGCCGCCCGGCCCGGTGGCGAAGGATTATCGTTTCCTCGACGAGCAGGGGAACAATATCGGCCTCGTCGACCTGTTCGGCCGGCACGACACGCTCTTCACCTATTTCTGGATGTACGGCCCGCAGCGCGAGCGGCCCTGCCCGATGTGCACGTCCTTCGTGGGCTCGCTCGACATCCCGACGCCGGACATCGAGCAGCGCCTCGCCATCGCGATCGTCGGCCGCTCGCCCGTCGCGCGCCAACTCGCCTTCGCCCGCGAGCGCGGCTGGCGCTTCCTCAAATTCTACCAGATTGTCGGCGAGGATTTCGGCCGCGACGTCCATGCGGTGACCGACGAAGGAGAGGGCGCCGCGCCGACCGTCTGGCGGCGCAGCGGCGACGAGGTCCGCCTGTTCTGGGGCGCCGAGGGCGGTGCCGAGACCAGCGACCCCGGCTTCGACGCGCATCTCGCGCCCGATCCGACGCCGCTCTGGAACGTCCTCGACTGGACTCCGGAAGGGCGCGGGACCGACTGGTATCCGAAACTCGATTATCCGGCCGGCGGCCGCTGATCTGAAGTCCGAAAACCCCGAGGGAGAGTAACAATGTCGAAGATGATTTTCGTGAACCTGCCGGTCGCGGACCTGCCCAAGGCCAAGGCCTTTTACGAAGCGATCGGCTTCGAGAACAATCCGATGTTCACGGACGAGACCGCGGCCTGCATGGTCATTTCCGACACGATCTTCGTGATGCTGCTGACCCATGCGAAGTTCGCGCAATTCACCACCCGCGAGATCGCCGACAGCCACAAGAGCGCGGCCCACCTGATCGCGCTTTCCGCAGACAGCCGCGACGGCGTCGACACGATCACCGACGCGGCGATCGCCGCCGGCGGCCGCGAGCATCGCGAGAAGCAGGATATGGGCTTCATGTACGGCCGCTCCTTCGAGGATCTGGACGGCCATGTCTGGGAGCCGATGTTCATGGACATGGACGCCGCCACGCAGGCCATGGGCCCGCAGACCGCTGACGCCTGAGCGCCGCGGCGAACCGGAGTCAGGCCGATGAGCGACGACAGGGTCACCGTCCGCAACCCGAACCATCCCGGTAAGGAGGAGCGCGTCGATGCGACCAAATATCGCGCGATGGAGGCGGCGATGCTGGCGGTGATCCCGAGCGAGAGCCCCGGGCTCACCATCGCCGAATTGCGCGAACCGGTGCTGGCCAAGCTGCCCGAGAGCGTCTTTCCCGGCGGCGCGACGGCGGGCTGGTGGCTGAAGCTGGTGCAGCTCGATCTCGAGGCGCGTGGCGAGATCGCCCGATCCAGGAGCTCGCCGCTGCGCTTCCGCCGGCTTGGATGAATTTCTCGGAGCAAGGAGAAGGACGTTGACCGACACCCCCGTCATGCCCCGCCTGTCGCCGCACCTCGTCTGCGACGGCGCCGCCGCGGCGATCGACTTCTACAAGCAGGCCTTCGGCGCCGAGGAGGTCATGCGCCTCCTGGGGCCCAACGGGAAGCTGATGCACGGCTCGGTGACGATCAACGGCGCCATGGTGCTGCTGGTCGACGAGATGCCGGAATATGGCGTGCTCGGCCCCAACCGCCTCGGCGGCTCGCCGGTGACCATCCATCTGGTCGTGCCCGACGTGGATGCCGCCGTCGCGCGCGCGGCGCAGGCCGGCGCGACGATCACCATGCCCGTTGCCGACCAGTTCTGGGGCGATCGCTACGGCGTGGTGCAGGATCCGTTCGGCCACAAATGGTCGATCGCGACGCCGAAGCCGGATGCGCCGCGCACCGAGGCCGAACTGCACGAGGCCGCCAAGGGCGTCTTCGGCTGAGCGAAAGGGAGCGACATGGCCAAGCCTGTGATCACCGCTTACGACTGGGTGCCCTGGTTCGCGAAGGGCCAGGTGCGCGACCTGCGCGTGCGCTGGGCGCTGGAGGAGGCGGGGCAGGCTTATGACGTCCGCTACCTGCCGCAGGGCTGCCAGAAGGAACCGCCGCACCGCGCGCTCCAGCCGTTCGGCCAGGTGCCGACCTTCGAACAGGACGGGCTGGAGCTGTTCGAATCCGGCGCGATCGTCCTGCACATCGCCGAGACCTGGGGCGTCATGCTCCCGGACGATGCGGGCGGCAAAGCGCGGGCCATCGAATGGGCGTTCGCCGCGCTCAACACGGTCGAGCCGCCGCTCATGGATTATGCGATCGCCACCTTGTTCGAGGAGGACAAGCCCTGGTCGAAGCCGCGCCTGCCGTCGGTGATCGCGCGGATCGAGGAGCGTCTCGACGAACTGGCGAAGCGGCTTGGCGACAGCGAGTGGCTCGACGGCGCATTCTCGGCCGGCGATCTGCTGATGGTCGCGGTGCTGCGGATGGTGAAGGGAACCCCGATGGCGAAGGGGCGCGACACGCTCGCCGCCTATGTCGCGCGGGGCGAGGCGCGTCCGGCCTTCCAGCGGGCCTTGGCCGCGCAGCTGGCGGGCTTCACCGGCACGCCGCCCAAGGGCTATGAATTTCTCGATCAGCCGCCGGCGGAGCAGGCATGACCCGGCCGCTGCTCACCGCCTATAATTGGTCGCCCGACAAGGGCGCGGGCCTGGTGCGCGACATGCGCGTGCGCTGGGCGCTGGAGGAGGTCGGCCAGCCCTATCACGTGCGTCATCTCAACTGGGGCGAGCAGAAGCAGCCGGCGCACCGCGCCCGCCATCCCTTCGGCCAGGTCCCGACCTATGAGGAGGGCGGGCTCGTCCTGTTCGAATCCGGCGCGATCATCCTCCATATCGCGCAGACCCGGCCGGGCCTGTTTCCCGAAGACGAAGACGGCAAGGCGCGGGCGGCCGAGTGGATGTTCGCGGCGCTCAACACCGTCGAGCCCGTGGTCTGGGACCTGGTCATGGCCAGGGTGCTCGAACGCGACAAACCCTGGTTCGAGGAGCGGCTTCCCGCCGTCGAGGCGCGCCTGCGCGAACGGCTGGACGAATTGTCCGTCCGGCTCGGCGAGGCCGCGTGGCTGGACGGCGCGTTCAGCGCGGGCGACCTGCTCATGGTCCAGGTGCTGCGTCACCTGGGCGCCACGGGAATCCTGCACTCTTATCCGAACCTCGCCGCCTATGTGGCGCGCGGCGAGGCGCGGCCGGCCTTTGCCCGCGCGCTGGCGGCGCTGCGGGCGGGCCTCACCGGCGATCCGCCGGCAGACTGGCCATATTGAGATTTGGTGGGCGACCAACAGGCAAGAAGGAGAGACGAGATGACCTATGTTGAAGGGTTCGTGCTGGCGGTTCCGGCCGACAAGAAGGACGAATATCTGCAGTCGGCGAGCCAGTCCGCGCCGATCTTCAAGGAATATGGCGTCACCCGCCACGTCGAGGCCTGGAGCGACGACGTGCCGGACGGCAAGGTCACCGACTTCAAGGGCGCCGTGCAGGCGAAGGAGGGCGAGGCCGTCGTCTTCTCCTGGCTCGAATATCCGGACAAGACGACCCGCGACGCCGCGAACCAGAAGATCATGGCCGATCCGCGCATGGCGGACATGGCCTGCCCGTTCGACCCGCAGCGGATGATCGTCGCCGGCTTCGCGCCGCTGCTCGACACCGGCGAGCAGGCCGGCACGGGCTATGTCGACGGCTTCGTCGCGCCGGTGCCCGAGCGCAACAAGGAGGCCTATCGCGCGATGGCCGAAATGGCGTCGGAGGTCTTCAAGGACCATGGCGCGGTGCGCGTGGTCGAGGGCTGGGGCGACGACGTGCCCCATGGCAAGGTCACCGATTATTATCGCGCGACCAAGGCCGAGGACGGCGAGAAGGTCGTCTTCTCCTGGGTGGAATGGCCCTCGAAGGAGGCGCGCGACGCCGGCTGGGAGAAGGTCATGGCCGACGAGCGCATGAAGCAGGATCCCGACCAGGAGAAGCCGTTCGACGGCATGCGCATGTTCTACGGCGGCTTCGCCCCGATCTTCGACCGCTGAGCCCAGACCGGGGAGGACGCACCATGGCCGACAAATTCTTCTGGTATGAGCTGATGACCCCCGATCTGGAGGCCTCGAAGGCCTTTTACGGGCATGTCGTCGGCTGGACCTTCGCCGAGATGGGGGGCGGGGGCGACATGCCCTACACCATCATCTCGGCGGGTGAGCGCCCGGTGGGCGGCATCTTCACGCTCACCGACGAGATGTGCGAGGGCGGCGCCCGGCCGGGCTGGCTCGGCTACATCCATGCCGAGGATGTCGACGCCAAGGTCGCGGAGGTGAAGGCGGCGGGCGGCGTCGTTCAGATGGAGCCGCGCGACGTGCCGCTGGCGGGCCGCATCGCCATGGTCGCCGATCCGGGCGGGGCGCCCTTCTACCTGATGGCGCCCCAGCCGCCGGAGGGCGCCGAGCCGCCGCCGCCGATCGGACCGACGGAGGTCGGCGTCTTCTCCTGGCACGAGCTTTATGCGGGCCAGGGCCAGGCGGCCGCGTTCGATTTCTACGCGAAATTGTTCGGCTGGGACTCGATGATGGAAATGGAGATGGGGCCGATGGGCATCTACCGCCTGTTCGGCGCCGACGGCGTCCATCTCGGCGGCATGATGGACAAGCCGGCCAACCTCCCCTGCTCGGTCTGGGGCTTCTACACCACGGTCGACGGGATCGACGGCGCGGTCGCGCGGCTGACGGAAAAAGGCGGGCAGGTGCTGACCGGCCCCCACCAGGTGCCCGGCGACAGCTGGATCGTGCAGGCGATGGATCCCCAGGGCGCCGCCTTCGCGCTGACCGCCGCGACCAGATAGAAACGGAGAGAGACGATGGCCAAGGACAAACTGATCACCTGCCTCTGGTACGACCATGGCGAGGCCCGCAAGGCGGCGGAATTCTACGCCGCGACCTTTCCGGACAGCCATGTCGATGCCGTGAACACGGCGCCGGGCGATTTCCCCGGCGGCTCCGAAGGCACCGAGCTGACGGTCGAGTTCACCGTGCTCGGCCGGACCTTCGTCGGCCTGAACGGCGGCCCGAACTTCACGCCGGACGAGGCGGTGAGCTTCATGGTCATCACGGAGGACCAGGAGGAGACCGACCGCTACTGGAATGCGATCGTCGGCAATGGCGGCAAGGAGAGCGCCTGCGGCTGGTGCAGCGATCGCTGGGGCTTCTCCTGGCAGATCACGCCGCGCGTGCTGCTGGAGGCCACGACCAGCTCCGACAAGGCGGCCGCCAAGCGCGCGTTCGAGGCGATGATGACGATGCGCAAGATCGACGTCGCCGCGATCGAGCGGGCACTGCATGGCGGCTGATGTCGATGCCTATATGGCGGCGCTCGATCATCCCCTGAAGGAGGTGGTCGAGGCCGTCCGCGCGGCCCTGGTCGGCGCCGATCCCGAGGTCGGCGAGCGGATCAAGTGGAACGCGCCGAGCTTCACCTGGCTGGGCGAGGACCGCGTGACCTTCAACCTCCGGCCCGGGGCGCCCGTGCTGCTCGTCTTCCACCGCGGCGCCAGGGCGAAGGGTGACGACGGCTTCGCGTTCGCGGACGAGACCGGCCTGATGGACTGGAAGGCGCCGGACCGCGCCGTGGTGACGCTGCGCGGCGCGGCGGACTGGGCCGCGCATGGCGATGCCATCATCGCTCTCGCCCGGCGCTGGCTGGCGACGGCCTAGGAGGCGGTCGTCGCGTCCGGGGCCGAAGGCGGGCTCGGCAGCGCGCCGGCCGGCCCGGCGCCGGGCCCGGCCTGGCTCAGCTGCATGCCCGGGATCACGCCCGGCATTCCGGGCTGCATCCCCGGCACCGCGCCCGGCATTCCCGGCATCATTCCGGCCATTCCCGGCGGCATCCCCGGCATCATCCCGGCCGGTGCCGCCGCCTTCGCCGGCGGGCGCCACCACCAGCCGAAGCCGGCGAGCAGCAGCCCGGACAGGAGCATGAAGATCTTCGGCCAGGCATTTTCCTCGACATTCAAAGCGGCCTCGGACGGGTTGGCGGGATTGTACATCACCTCGGTCTCGCTACCGGTCTCGAGGAAGGCCAGCTCCCGCGCGGCGACGTTCGCGCTGCCGAAGCTGCGCCGCTCGTCCAGCCAGATCGTCTCGCCGTGGAGGGTCCGGCCGTTCACCGTATAAGCGTAGCGGACATAGGGCAGGAAATCGCCCTCATTGCCGACCTCCTGGGCGTGAAGAATGCGCACCTCGCTCGCCACGATCCGCGCATGGGCCCGCGGCCAGGCGCGCGCTTCCGCCGCCCGGGCATGGTTCTTGATGAGGAAGAAGGCGCTGCCGGCGATCAGGACGAGGCCGAGCGCCAGCACGGCGATACGCAGATACTTCATACGCTTACGACTCGACCCTCCCCGGATTCGGGCGCGCTTGTGGCCGAGTTTCGCGAATGCCGCTAGGGGTCCCAGCCATGAGCTTCGAATCCGTCCGCGCCTGGCTTGGCGCCCACGCCCCCGACCTTCGCCTGATCGAGGCGCATGCGAGCACCGCGACCGTCCTCGAGGCGGCGGAGACGCTCGGCGTCGCCCCGGGCCAGATCGCCAAGACGCTGACCGTGCGCGTCGGCGAGGAGACCTTCCTGCTCGTCGCCCGAGGCGACGCGCGGCTCGACAACCAGAAGACCAAGGCCGAATTCGGCGCCCGCCCGCGCATGCTCGGGCCCGAGGAGACGCTGGCGTTGACCGGCCATGTCGTCGGCGGCGTCTGCCCGTTCGGCCTGGCGACCGATATGCCCGTCTATGTCGACGTCTCGCTGAAGGACTTCGCGATCGTCTACCCGGCCGGCGGCTCGCGCAACGCCTCGGTCGAGGTCCCCCCCGAGCGGCTGTTCGAACTGGTCGGCAAGAGATGGGTGAACGTCTGCAAGCTGCCGGACTGACCCGGATCCTCCCCTGCGCAGGGGAGAATCCGGGTCAGGCCTTCTTCAGCGCCTCGGGTTTGTGCGCGGCGAGGGCGCCCGATTTCGCGCTTTTCACGACATATTCGGGATTGTCAGCGGAGGCGGCGACCTTGTGGCCCTTGATCTTCATCGGGCTGGTCGCCTTGCGGACCACCGTGCCGGTGGTCCGCCCCTGGCTGGTCTCCCAGGCGACCTTGTCGCCCTTGCGCAGGCTCTTGGTCACAGCGCGACTTCCGCCACCTTGTCCTTGTAGCTTTCCTTGGGATCGCGGCGGAGCAGCCACTCGACCGCGGCGCCGAGCGTGGTCGCGTTGAGCCAGATCTTCGCCTGGTCCGCGTCGAAGCGGAGCAGGGTGAGCTTCGGATCGTCCTTGCCGCCCTCGAACCAGGCCGCGATCCAGCTGTTCCAGAGCCGGTCGATGACCGCGCGATCATTGTCGATGACGATGTGCCCGGCGATATTGGCGAACAGATCGTGCTTCTTGCCGGTGAAGGTCGCATGGGCCGGCTTGCCGCTCCCGATCGCCCTGGCGAGATCGGTCTCGTTCGAGGTGAAGATCCACAGGGGGCCGCCCTCATCCTCCTCGATGATCGCGGTCATCGGCTGCATGCCGCCGCCCGGCTCGCCGTCCAGTCCGAGCATCAACGTGCGCTCGGCCTTCAGCTCCTTCCAGAAGCGGTCGCGGATTTCGGTTTCGTTGGACATGGCTCAATCTCCGTTGGGTGGCTTGCCGGGAAAACCGCCGCGGCCAGCGCGCGGTTCCGGCCGAGAGCGCTTGCCAGAACGCTTTTTCTCGTTACGGCGGTCGCAATGACCGCAAAGGAAACGTCGCGATTTCAATCGCATCTCATGGATCAGCGCTTCCAGCTGCTGATCAACGCGGTCACCGATTACGCCATTTACATGCTGGAGCCGGACGGCACGATCGCCAGCTGGAATCCGGGCGCGCGCCGCTTCAAGGGCTATGAGGCGGAGGAGATTGTCGGTCGCAACTTCTCCTGTTTCTTCACCGAGGAGGATCGCGCCGCCGGCCTGCCGCAACAGGCGCTGGCCGCGGCAGCACGCGAGGGCCGGTTCGAGGCCGAGGGCGTCCGCCTGCGCAAGGACGGCAGCCGCTTCTGGGTCAATGCGGTGATCGATCCGATCCGCGCCGAGGACGGCGCGCTGCTCGGCTTCGCCAAGATCACCCGAGACATCACCGAGCGCCGCGCCGCCCAGGAGCAATTGGAGGAGGCGCGCACCTCGCTCTTCCAGGCGCAGAAGATGCAGGCGCTGGGCGAGCTGACCGGCGGCATCGCGCACGACTTCAACAATCTGATGACGGTGATCCGCGGCTCGGCCGAATTGCTGCGCACCGAGGGGCTCCCCGACGCCAAGCGCCGGCGCTATCTCGACGCGATCATCGAGACGGCGGATCGCGCGACGACCTTGACCGGGCATCTGCTCGCCTTCGGCCGCCGCCAGCCGCTCAAACCCGAGACGATCGATCTCAACCTCAGGCTCGACGCCTTCGTCGAGATGGTCTCGCGCACGCTCGGCAGCCAGATCGAGATCCTGCTCGATCCCGCGCCGCGGCTCTGGACGGTCGAGGTCGACGCCACCCAGCTCGAGACCGGTCTGCTGAACGCCGCGATCAATGCGCGCGACGCCATGCCGGGCGGCGGCCGGCTCACCATCGCCGCCCGCAACGTGCCGGGCGGCGAGGGCGTCGCGGACATGGTCTGCGTCAGCCTGGCCGACACGGGCCAGGGCATTTCGAAGGAGGCGCTGGAGCGGGTCTTCGATCCCTTCTTCACCACCAAGCCGATCGGCAAGGGCACCGGCCTCGGCCTCTCCCAGATTCACGGCTTCGCCGCCCAGTCCGGCGGCCGGGCGGAGATCGCCTCGGTCGAGGGCGAGGGCACGGTCTTGAGCCTCTATCTGCCGCGAGCCTCGGGCGCGGCGGCCGATGCCCGGCCCTGCGAGACCGGGCTGGCCAAGGGTGGCGGCGCCACCGTCCTGCTCGTCGAGGACAATGACCAGGTGCGCGAATTCGCCGAAAGCCTGCTCGCCGAGCTCGACTATCGGGTGATCAGCGCGCCCTCGGCGGAGCGGGCACTTGAGGCGCTCGCGGACCGGCATGTCGACGTGCTGTTCACCGACGTGATGATGCCGGGCATGAGCGGCGTCGAGCTGGCCGACAAGGCGCGGGAGGCGCGCCCGGACCTGCCCGTTCTGCTCGCCAGCGGCTATAGCGAGGAGATGGCGGGCGGCGCCGCCCGCGCCTTCGAAACCCTGGCCAAGCCCTATGGCGCCACCACCCTCGGCGCCGCCCTCGCCGCCGCCCGGACGCGCGCCGACCCGGCTTGACGCCGCCGCCGGACCGGCGTAACGGCGCCCTCCTTTCGGCACAGCGCCGAAACGACGGAGGATGAAATGCGCGATTCGATCATCGGAATCGGCTGCCGTCCCGCCTCCGTCCGCCGCCCGGGCAAGCGCTAGCAGCGCCGCCGCCGGGACGACGGACCCGGCGGGACCAGACAGCCAGAAACGAAAACCAGGCCAGGCCCGGAACGTGTCTCCGCGCGTGGCCGGATGCAGGTGAGCCATGGGCGAGAAGCTTTTGGCGCAGCGGCTGATCCGCCTGCTGCGCGACACTGAACCGAGGTCCGGCCGGGCCGCGCGGACGCTGGTTGAATGGGCCGGCGACCATCGTCACTGGCTGTGGCCGGAGACCGAATTCGCCGAGGCCTCGGACGATGAGGGCGCGCGGGCATTCTGGGATGCCTTGCCCGGCCTGGTCGAGGCGATCGACGTCGACGAGCCGGCCCCGCGCGCGCTGGCCGCGGCGGAGCGGGTCGCGGACCTGCTGGCCTTCGACGCATTCGACCGCGCCGTGCTGACGGTCGCGACCGCGCTGACCCGGCTCCCCCGGCTCGCGGTGTTCCGCAGCCGTTGCTACGGCCTGCGCGAGCAGCTGGTGCGCATCGTCGGCCAGCTCGCCGGGGCGGACCCGGTGGAGGCGGCGCATCGCGTGCGGCGGTCCGGGCCGGTGGCGCTCGGCCTGCTCGAGACGCCCGGCGACGGCGAGGGCGATCGCGAGGTCGCGCTCGGCTGGGACTATTCGCGCGTGCTGGACGCGGGGCTGAGCGAGCCGGAGGAATTGCTCGAGGCGCTGGCCGGCATGCCGCAGCGGGCCGCTCTGGCCGGCGCCGATTTCGTCGAGCAGGCGGAGCCGCTGGCGCTGCTGACCCGGCTGCTGGCCGGCGCGCTCGGGCGCGGCGCCGCCGGCGTCAACGTGCTGATCTACGGCCCGCCGGGCACGGGCAAGACCGAATTCGCGCGCGTGCTCGCCGCGGCCTGCGGGGCGCCGCTCTACGCGGTCGGCGAGGCAACCGACTATGGCGAGGAGCCGAACCGCCGCGCCCGGCTGGCCGCGCTCAACCGCGCGCAGCGGCTGCTGGAGCGGCGCGGGCAGGCGCTGCTGCTGTTCGACGAGATGGAGGATCTGTTCCGCGATCCCGGCGGCCGCATCCCGCCCTCCAAGATCTTCATCAACCGGCTGCTCGAGGGCAATCGGGTGCCGACGCTCTGGACGAGCAACGCGATCGACATGGTCGATCCCGCCCATCTCCGCCGGATGAGCTTCATCCTGAAGATGGCCCCGCCGAACGCGCGGGCGCGGACCCGCATCGTCGCCCGCGTCGCCGAGGCCGAGGGCGTGGCGGCGGACGGCGCCGGGCTGGACGGCGTGCTGCCGCCGGGCGCCGGCACGGCGGGCGTCGCGCGCGCGGCGCTGCGCGCGGCCGCTCTGGCCGGCGGCGGCGCGGCGGATGCGCGGGCCGTCGGCCGGTCGCTGATCCTCGGCCTCAACGGCGGCCGCCTGCCGGCGCCGGAGCCGAATCGCGCGGTCGATTTCGACCTGTACGAGGCGGACGTGGCGGTCGGCCCGCTGCTGGCGCGCATCGCCGCGCCGGGCGCGCCGGCGGACGTGTCGCTGCTGCTCACCGGCCCGCCCGGGACGGGCAAGACCGCGCTCGCGGCGGCTTTGGCCGCGCGGCTCGATCGGCCGCTGCTGGTGAAGCGCGCCTCGGACCTGCTGTCCAAATGGGTGGGGGAGACGGAGGCGCAGATCGCCGACGCCTTCGCCGAGGCGCGGGAGCAGGACGCTGTGCTGCTGTTCGACGAGGCGGATTCGCTGCTTGCGGACCGTGCGGGCGCGCAGCGCGGCTGGGAGGTCAGCCAGGTGAACGAGATGCTCACCTGGATGGACAGCCATCCCTTGCCCTTCGTCGCGGCGACCAACTTCGCCCGGCGGCTCGATCCGGCGGCGCTGCGGCGCTTCGTCTTCAAGCTCGAGCTGCAGGCGCTCTCGCCGGCGCTGGCGGCGCGGGCCTGGACGCGCTTCTTCGGCGGCGCGGCGCCGGCGGGGCTGATTCGGGTCGCGGGGCTGACCCCCGGCGACTTCGCCGTCGTCGCCCGGCAGCTGCGCTTCCGGGACGAAGCGTCGCCGTCCGAGATCCTGGGCCTGCTCGAGGCGGAGGCGCGCGCCAAGCCGGAGCCGGCCGCGCCGATCGGCTTCTAGGCGCCGAGCCCGTTCTCTCCGAGGAACGCGGCCACGTCCCGGAGCACGGGGGCGTGATTGCGGAACGGCCGGGCGATCGCCTTGACCGGGCCGGTATGGGTGACGCCGGGATAGAGGATCAATGTCGCCTCGCCGCCCGCCATCCGGACGCGCGCGGCGAGCTCGGTGGAGTTGCGCGGGCGGACGGTGGTGTCGGCATCGCCGGTGGCCAGCAGCAAAGGCGGCGGCCCGGCCCGGGCGTGATTGACCGGCTGCGTGCTCTCCAGATCCTCGGCCCCGCCGAAGGTTCGCCGAGTCACCGGCGAATCGAACGGCAGGAAGTCGTACGGCCCGGCGAGGCCGATCGCCGCCCCGATCGCCGGCCGCGCGCCCCAGCGCGGGTCGAGCGCGAGCGTCACCGCGATATAGGCGCCGGCGCTGTGCCCGGCGACCGCGATCCGCGCGGGGTCGCCGCCATGGTCGGCGATATGGTCCCTCACCCAGCGCACCGCGGCGGCGCCGTCCTCCATGAAGGCCGGATAGGGCCGCTCATGGGTATGCGTATAATCCGCCAGGACGGTGACATAGCCGCGCTCGGCGAAGGCGCGGCCAACGAAGGCGTAATTGTGCTTGTCGCCCGAATCCCAGTTCCCGCCATAGAAGAAGATCAGCACCGGCCGGTTTTTGCCCGCCGCCTTGGGGGCGTAGATGTCGAGCGTCTGGCGGGAGCTCGCGCCATAAGGCAGGTCCCGCGCCAGCCGCCGCGTGCCGCGCGTCGCGAGCAGGGCGTCGAGCATGTTCAGGGCGCGCAACAAAAATGACATAAAGCTGCATCCAAACGGATCGTGTCGGGTTCAGTGCCCCATGCAGCAACTCTTCGGAACCGACAATTTCGACATCTTGCCGCACGCGGCGGCCCTGCTCGCCGCCTATCTGCTCGCCGTTCCGATCGGCTGGAACCGCGAGAAGGAGGAGCGCAGCGCCGGCCTGCGTACCTTCCCGCTCGTCGCGATGGCGAGCTGCGGCTTCATCCAGGCCGCCGAGACCATGGCCGCCGGCAGCGCCGAGGCGCTCGCCCGGGTCAATGAGGGCGTGATCGTCGGCATGGGCTTCATCGGCGGCGGCGCGATCCTGAGGCTCAAGGACAGCGTCCAGGGCACCGCCACCGCCGCCAGCATCTGGGTCACCGGCGCGATCGGCGCCGCCTGCGGGCTCGGCGTCTTCGACGTCGCTTTGGTCCTCGCGATCATGGCCTTCGCCACGCTCCGGCTGATGCAACCGCTGAAGAAGGCGGCCGGCATCGACGACGAGGTCCTGGAGGCCGAGGTCAGAACGGAATCGTCACGCGATTGAGCGGCGCCCGCGCGCGCGGGGCGTAGCGGCGCTCGAGCGCGGGATCCGGCGCGATCGTGAAGGCGCGGGGCGCCTCGACCGGTTCGCCCTCGACGATGACGGCGACCTCCTCGACCGGCGCATAGGGACCGCCCTTGCCGTCCTCTACGGCGGGGCGGCGGATTTCCTCTTCCTCGACCGGCGCCGGCGGGAGCGCGGGGGCGCCCGCCAGGACGGCGGCGGCGAACAGCAATGGACTGAGCATCTTCAGCTTCCTTTCTAATGGGCGGCGGAGATATCGACCCCGGCGCGGGGCCTGGGGGCGAGCCAGATGGTGAAGGCGGCGATGACGAAGCCGATCGCGCAGAGCGTCATCAGCTGGTTGGTGCCCATCATCACCGCCTGGGACGCGACCTGGTTGGTGAGCATCTGCACGGCCTGGTCTTGGGTCAGGCCGGATTGCTGCATCGCCGCGATGGCCTGGTCGGCGCCGTGCAGCTGGCCGGCCAGCTCCGCCTGGTTGGCGACCGCATTATTCTCCCAGATGGTGTTGACGAGCGAGGTGGCAATGGCGCCCGCCATGGTCCTGATGAAGTTGAGCTGGCCCGCGGCCGACGCCGTCTCCTCGGGCTTGACGCTGCCCAGCCCGACCATGTTCAGCGGCAGGAAGAAGAGCGGCACGCCGATGCCGATGATGAAGGCCCAGAAGCCGATCTGCCAGAAGTCCATCTGGCTCGTCGCGCCGGCCCGCATCCAGGTCACCCAGGCCAGCCACATCACCCCGGCGAACACGAGGATCCGGGGATCGAACCGGCCGGACAATTTGGCGGCGATCGGCGCGCCGACCACGGCGAGCACGCCGGTGAAGCCGGCGATATAGCCCGCCCAGGTGGCGGTATAGCCCATGTTCGTCTGCAGCCATTGCGGCACCAGCACGTTCACCGCCTGGAAGGCCGCGAAGGCCAGAGGCAAGGTCAGGCAGGCGGCCGCGAAGCCGCGGTGCCGGAACACGCGCAGGTCGACGATCGGGTTCTTCTCGGTCAGCTCCCAGATCAGGAAGGCGATGAAGCCGAGCGCCGCCGTGATCCCGAAGCCGGCGATCAGCGGCGATTCGAACCAGTCATGCTCCTTGCCGAGATCGAGCATCAGCTGCAGCGAGCCGACCCAGAGGATCAGCAGCGACAGGCCGACCGTGTCGACGGGGCTGCGGTCGGTCTCCGTCTCATGCTTGCGCAGCGCCCTGATCAGCAGCGGCACGGCGATGACCGCGATCGGCACGTTGACCCAGAAGATGGAGGGCCAGCCGAAATTGTCGCACAACATGCCGCCGAGCACCGGCCCGAAGATCGGCGCGGTCAACGTCGTCATCGCCCACAGCCCCATTGCCGCGCCCTGCTTCTCCTTCGGGAAGATGCGCATCAGCAGCGTCTGGGAGAGCGGCAGCATCGGCCCGCCGCACAGCCCCTGCAGCACGCGGCAGATGACCAGCATGTCGAGGCTGGAGGAGAGGCCGCACATCGCGGAGAAGAAGGCGAAGCCGCACATGGCGGTGATGAACACCCTGACCGCGCCGAAGCGGCTGGCGAGCCAGCCGGTGAGCGGCACCATGATCGCCTCGGCGACGGCGTAGGAGGTGATCACCCACGTCCCCTGGCTCGGCGAGGCGCCGAGATTGCCGGCGATGGTCGGCACGGAGACGTTGGCGATGGTGACGTCCAGCACCGCCAGGAAGTTGGCCATGGCGAGGAGGATACCGATCCCCCAGAGCGACATGCCGGAGCGGGGCGCGGCGAGGGGGAGGGCACCGTGGCCCATGTTCGAAGCGGACATGATGACGTTCCTTCCTGGCGGTGGGCCGGAGCGGCCGGGGGAGGCCCGCTCCGGTGTCCCGTTTTGTCGTGACCGGGCTCAGCCCCGGGTGTCGATGATCGCGGTCATCGACAGGCCGACGCGAAGCGGATGCCGGCGGAGCTCGGCGGGGTCGAGGCGGATGCGCACGGGGACGCGCTGCACCACCTTGATCCAGTTGCCGGTGGCGTTCTGGGCGGGGATCAGGGCGAAGGCCGAGCCGGTGCCGCCGGCGAGGCCGACGACGCGGCCGTGGAAGACCACCTCCTCGCCATAAAGGTCGGCATGGAGCTCGACCGGCTGGCCGACACGGACCTCGGTGAGCTCGCCTTCCTTGAAATTGGCGTCGACATAGGCCTCCTGCACGGGGACCACGCGCATCAGGGCGCTGCCCGGCTGCACGCGCTGGCCGATCTGGACCTGGCGGCTGGCGACGATGCCGGAGACCGGCGCGCGGATCACCGTGCGCTGAAGGTCGAGCCTGGCCCGGTCCAGCCGGGCGCGGGCGGCCGCGACCTCCGGATTGTCGTCCACGCCGGCGCCGGCGATCATCGCCTGGTTGGCGTCGCGCTGCCCGGCCGCGGCGGCGGCCGCCGCCGACGCCTGGCTCTGCGCGGCGCGGGCGGCGGCGACGCCGGCGCGGGCCTGTTCATAGGCGGCGCGGGTGGAGGAGACCTCCTCGCCCGACACGGCGCCGGACTCGGCGAGCTGGCTGCGGCGGGCATAATCGAGCCGGGCCCGCTCGGCCCCGGTGGCCGCGGAGGCGACCTCCGCCGACGCGCGCTGCCCTTCGGCGCCGCGCATCGCGATCTGCGCGCTCAGCTGGCGGCTGGTGGCGGCATAGCCATGCACGCGCCGCCGCGCCTGGTCGTAGGCGGCCTCGGCCTCGGCGACCGCGAGGCGGGCGTCGGTCTGGTCGAGGATCACGAGCGGCTGGCCGGCCCGCACCTCCTGCGCGTCGCTGACCAGCACCTGGGCGACGCTGCCGGAGACGAGCGGGGTGATCGAGGCGGTGTCGGCGCCGACATAGGCATTGTCGGTCTCGATCCGCCCGGCATGGGCGAACCAGGTCCAGGCGAACCAGCCGAGCCCGAGCTTGGCGACGATCAGGGCGAAGAGGATGAAGAGGCGCTTGCGCTTTTTCTTGCGGGCGGCATCGGCCTCCGCATTCTCCTCGGAGAAAGCGGCGTCGACGTCGACAAGGTCGAAGTCTTCCTTGGTGAGGGGCTTGTTCATGACGGGATTTCCTTAGGCGCGGGGGGTGGGGGCGTGGCGAAAGCCGCCGCCGAGGGCGCGGACGAGCGCGACGTCGAGGCTGAAGGCCATGGCCTCCAGCTCGGCGACGCCGCGGCGGCTGGTGTTGAGCGCATCCTCCACGCTCAGGAGGTCGAGATAGGTGGCGAGGCCGCCGCGATATCTCGCTTCGATCATGCGGAAGGCCGTGTCCGACGCGCTGAGCGCGGCGCGGCTTTCCCGCAGGCGAATGGCAAGCGCGCGCTGGCTGGCCGCCACATCGGCGAGGTCCTCCAGCGCGTTGATCAGGGTGCGGTCATAATTGGCGACCGCCGCGTCGTAATCGGCGCGGGTGCCGCGATAATTGCCCTCGATCCGCCCGCCCGAGAAGATGGGGAGCGAGATGGCCGGACCGACCGAGCCGTAACTGGCGCCGCCCGACAGCAGATTGCCGATGCCGAGCGCCTGCAGGCCGATGAGCGCGCTGATGCGGATGTTCGGATAGAAGTCCGCCCGCGCCGAATCGATGCGCGCGCCTTGGCCCACGGCGCGCAGCCGCGCCGCGACGATGTCCGGCCGGCGGCCGACCAGGCCGATGCCGAGATCGGCGGGCAGGCCGAAGGCGTCGAGCCGCGCGGCCTGGGGCAGGGCGATCGTCGCCCCGCGGGCCGGGCCGTCGCCGGCGAGGGCGGCGATCCGGTTGCGGGTCAGCGCGATCTGCTCGTCGATCGCGGCGAGATCCGACGCCGCGCCGGCGCGGCCGGCTTCGGCGCGCATCACGGCGCCGCGATTCTCCAGGCCCTGGCCCTCGCGGGCCTGCATCGTCCGCAGCGTCTCGCCGCGGATGCGCAGATAGGCCTCGGCCGTCGCCCGCACCGCCGCCAGCCGGGCGAGATCGCCATAAGCCGAGGCGATGCCGGTGGAGAGGGTGAGCCGCGCCTGCGCCAGATCGGCGCGCGCCGCCTCCGTATCGGACAGGGCCGCGCGCAAGGCGGCGCGGTTCCGGCCCCAGAGGTCGAGATCGTAGCTGAGGCTCAGGGAGACATTGGCATTGTCGTGCCACTGGTGCGGGAGGTCGATGCCGCTGGGCAGGTCGATGCTGCCGGTGCTCTGCTGCGCGATCCCGCCCGACGCATTGCCGGTAAGCTCGGGGCGCAGGCGCGCGCCGGCCTGCTGGGCGCCGGCCTCGGCCCGGCGCACGCGGGCCGCCGCCTCGTCCATCGTCGGCGATCCCGCGAGCGCGGCTTCGATCAGCGCGCTGAGCTGGGCATCGCCGTAATTCTCCCACCAGGCGGCGTCGGGCCAGCCGGCCTCGGGTGCCGCCACGGGGGCGTCGATTTGGGTGTCGACCGTCTCGGGCGAGCGCAATTGAGGGCGCTCGCCGAGGTTCGGTACGGACAGGCAGGCCGCGCTGCTCAGCAGCACGGGGACAAGCAGCAATGCGCGGCAAAGCCGCGCGGCCCGGGGGTGAGCCATCGGTAAATCTCCCTTGAATCGGACGACACTATCGCGTCTAAACTGTACGGTACGGTTTAGTTCTGATTCGTTTCGGCGTCAACCTATAACTGTACTGTACGGTACAGGATTGGATTTGCTCGGATTTTCGGCTCGCACAGGCCGAGGGCCGATCGGGCTGAGGCCGAATCATTCCCCCGACTCGATTCGGCACCCGAAGCCGGAAGGGCTTGCGTCACGATAACTGTACTGCCATGTACTGTAATGAAAGAGAAAGGAGCCCTTGTCGAATGCGCGTGCGCACCGAAGACAAACGGCGCGAAATCGTCGAGATCGCGGCCAGGACGTTTCAGGAGCTCGGTTACGACCGCGCCTCCATGTCGCTGATCTCGCAGAAGGTCGGCGGCTCGAAGGCGACCCTCTATGGCTATTTCAAGTCGAAGGAGGAGCTGCTGATGGCGTGCCTCTACGCCGACATCAACGAGCAGTCCGATCAGCTGATGGACACGATGTTGCGGGCGCCCAATTTCCGCGAAGGGCTGATCCAGCTCGGCACCGCCTATATTTCGCGCCGGCTCGCGAGCCGGCCCATCTCCAACATGCGGATCATGGCGGCGCAGCCGGAGGAGCTGGGGATCGGAGAGGAATTTTACGCCAACATCCTGAAGCCCGCCTGGCAGACCTTCGCCGACCGTCTTGCCAGGCTGATGGAGGTCGGCATCCTGCGCCGCGCGGATCCCTGGACGGTGGCGATGCAATGGAAGGGTCTGCTCGAGACCGACATGCTGGACCGCCGGCTGATCGGTGCGATCCGCGAGGGCGACCCGAAGGAGATGCACGCGGCCGCGGTGGCGGCGGCGGATATCCTGCTGCAGGTCTACGGCGCCAAGGGCGCGGGCGACATCCATGTCCCCGACGCGATCGCGGGCGCCGAGGAGAAGGCCGCCCGCGCCGCGAAGAAGGCGGCGAAGAAAGCGGCGGCATGAGCCATCCCGAGCCGGTCGGCCTTTACGAGCCCTTCGTCCGCGTCGATCGGCTGGTCGCCCTGTCGGCGATCAGCACGGCGCGGGACGGAATGCTGGTCACCGGCAAGGTCGGGCGGGACCACGATCTCGCGGCGGGGCAGGCGGCTGCCCGGCGCGCCGCGGAGAATCTGCTCTCCGTCCTGCTGGAGGCGGCGGGCGGCGACCTCGCCAATGTCGAGCGGCTCCTGCTGGTGCGCGGCTACGTCAACGCCGCCGAGGATTTCGGCCAGGTCCACAAGGTGATCGACGCCGCGTCCGCGCTCCTCGTCGAGCGGCTCGGCGAGAAGGGGCGGCACGCGCGCACGGCGCTGGGCCTCGCCACCCTGCCCAACGACAATGCGGTGACGCTGGAGGCGGTGGCGGTGCTGAAAGACTGAGCGCCGGGACCGTCACGAAACCGCAACGAAGCTGACCGGCTCCGGTCATGCACGCCCCGTAACGGCTCCGACGAGACCCCCGGCCAAGGGGGCGAATCACGAGCTCGGGGGTATTCACAATGACGGTGAAGCATGTCGCGCTGCTGGGCAGCGCCCTTTCGGCCCTGGCGGGCTCGCCCGCTTTCGCGCAGGACGAGCCGGCGCCCGCGCCGGTCCAGGCCGCGACTCCCGGCGAGGAGGAGGGCGAGCCCGCTCCCGAATCGACCGACGCGCGCGACATCATCGTCAACGGCCGGCTCAGCTTCCGCAACCGCACCACGGACGTGAACCCGGTCCTCTCCTACGACCTCGAATATTTCCAGCGCTTCGAGCCGGTCTCGGTGGGCGACATGATGCGCCGCGTGCCGGGCGTGACCTTCACCTCGGACGTGCTCGAATATGACGGCGTGCAGATGCGCGGCCTGCCGCCGGGCTTCACCAACATCACGATCAACGGCCGCCGCGCGCCCGGCGGCGAGGCGGACGGCAGCTTCTTCGTCGACCGCATCCCGGCCGAGCTGGTCGAGCGGATCGAGATCGTCCGCGCGCCGCGCGCCGACGAGCCCTCGGACGGCATCGCCGGCACGCTCAACGTCATCACCCGCGAGGGCGCGACCTTCCAGGGCGGCTTCCTGCGCGCCGGCGCCCTGATCAACGAGGATGGCGGCGTGCGCCCCTCGGCCTCGGCCGCCTATGCCGGCACGATCGGCCAGACCACCTTCTGGGCCGCGCTCAACTATCAGGAGCGGCGCAATCCCAAGGAGAAGGTGAGCCTGCGCTTCGGCGACGCGGTGCCGCTCGACGCCGGCCCGTCCAATCCCGAGTTCAGCGACACCGAGCTGCAGGACGACACCCGCGACGGCACCGACATTTCCGGCAATTTCGAAATCTCCACGCCGATCGGCGCCGAGGGCCGGCTGCGCCTCTCCGGCCTGTTCGTCGACACCAATCGCGACGAGGACGAGACCTCGATCACCTTCGAGGATTCGACGCTCGATTTCGACGGCGTCGAGGTCCAGCACGAGGAGATCGGCCAGCAGACCTACGCGCTGACCGGCGATCTGCGCCTGCCTCTGTCCAGCTCGGTCGAGCTCGGCCTCGCCGCCGGCTGGAGCGGCTATCGCGAGGACACCGTCGCCACGACCTTCGAGGGCGACAATGAGAATGACTATACCGACGTGACCCTCGACGATGTCGAGACGCTGCAAATCGACGACGACGAGTTCACCGGCACCGTCTCGCTGCTGCTGGGCCGCGGCTCGCCGTTCGAGTTCAAGCTGGGCGTCGACTGGCTGCGCAAGGAGCGCGACGGCCTCAACGACGGCGATTTCCTCAGCGGCGAATTCTCGATCCGCGAGGATCGCTACGCGCCGTACGTCCGTGCCACCTGGCAGGCGTCGCCCCAGCTCGTCATCGACGCCGGCGCGCGCTTCGAGATCACCCGGCGCAGCGTCGACGGCGGCCCCCTCTCGGGCGACTACGAAAACGACCTGCTGAACCCGTCGCTTCACTTCCGCTACCAGCCGAGCGCGCTCGACCAGTTCCGCCTCTCGGTCGCCCGCACGGTGCGCCGTCCGGATTACGATCTGATCTCGCCGCTCGAGCAGGACGAATCGCCGGCCGACGACGACACCACGATCGGCAATCCCGCTTTGCGCAACCAGACCGCCTGGGGCGTGGATTTCGGCTATGAGCGCCGCCTGCCCGGCAACGGCATCTTCGGCGTCAACTTCTTCTACCGCGACATCACCGACCTGATCGAATTGGTCGTGATCGGCAATGCCGGTGCCGGCCAGCTGTTCACGCCGCAAAATGTCGGCGACGGCCGGCTCTGGGGCGTCGAGTTCGATCTCTCCACGCCGCTCGGCTTCATCGGCCTGCCCGACACCGGCATCTTCGCCAACTACACCTATCTGGACAGCCGCACGACCGACCCGTTCACCGGCGAGCGGCGGCGGTTCAACAACCAGCCGCACCATGTCTACAATATCGGCTTCATCCACAATGTCCGGCCCTGGGACCTCAGCTTCGGCGCCTCGCTCTCCGGGCGGAGCGACGCGGTGGCGAGCAATTTCGACGAGACCGTGGACCTGCATTATTCGCCGGACCTCGAGGCGTTCATCGAGCGCCGCTTCGGCCGCAATCTGGTGATCCGCCTGTCCGCGCAGAACCTGCTGAACCGCACCAAGCGCGAGGTCTTCCGGGTCTATGACGGCGACAGCTTCGAGGAGATTCTCGACAATCGCGCCAATGGCGATCTCGACGAGTTCGAGATCGAGCGCGAGCGCTCCGGCCGCCTGTTCCAGGTGACCGCCCGGTTCGCCTTCTGATCTGGACGCGGGCGGCGGCCCGGCCTAGCCTCCGGGCATGAGCTTCGCCGCCGCCCTCGCCAGCCTCGCCGTCCAGGCCGCCGCCGCGACACCCTGCACGGCCGAGGACGTGCGCACCGCCACGGTCCCGCCGCAGATCGCCTGGGCCCCCGCCGCCTTCCGGCACGACGTGCCCGCCGACCAGCGCCGCTGGTTCACCGCCGCGCTGGGCGCGGACCTGAGCGTCCTGGACTCGCCGGATTTCGGCTTCTCGGCCCTGCCCATGTCGCCCTATGAATTCGCCTTCTTCGCGGTCACCGGCGACAGGATGAAGCTCTATCTGTGCCGCGGCGCGGCCTGCCAGACCGGCTATGACGGCCCCAAGCGCGACATCTTCTGGCTCAGCACCTTCACCGAGAACATGCCCGATCTCGCCTTCGACCGGAGCGAGGTGCAGGTGTTCGGCCGCGGCCGCTACCGCCGCGTCTGCCGGGTCGTGTTCGAGACGCCCTGACCCGTCGCGCCTCAGCCCTGCGCCAGCGCCAGCGCGAGCAGGGCGCCGGCCCCGAGCGCCCCGGCGGTCAGCCAGACGATGAAGCCGCGCGGCGGCTCTCCGGGCTTTCCCTTCATGGCTTCCTCCCTTTCCCGGCGCCGGGCGCCGCCAGTTCCAGCATCTTCTCTGCCGCGACCCGCTCGGCCATCACCACATGGCGCGCGCCGAGCCGCTCCAGATGCGCGACCTCCTCGTCGCTATGGGCGCGGGCGACGATCGGCAGGCCGGGAACGAGCGACCGCGCCTTCTCCGTGATCGCCCCCGCCTCGTAGCCGCCGGGGATGGCGACGAGCAATTTGGCGGCGCGGTCGATCCCGGCCTCCAGCAGCACCGCGCCTTCCGCCGCATTGCCGCGCACCACCTCCAGCCCGTCCGCCTCGGCCTCTTCGGCGATGTCGCCCTGATCCTCGATGATGACGCAGTCCCGGCCCTTGGCCTTGAGCCCCGCCGCGATCCGCCGCCCGACCCGGCCATAGCCGACCAGGAGGACATGGCCCGGCCTCTTCTCGGCCGGCTTGGCCGCCGCCGCGTCCGCTTTCGCCGCGCTCCTTTTGGCGACGAACCCGAACAGGAAGGGGTTGATCAGGATGGAGAGGATCGCGCCCGCGAGGATCAGGTCGCGGCCCTCGGCCGGCAGGATGTTCAGCCCGGTGCCGAGCGAGGCGAGGATGAAGCTGAACTCGCCGATCTGCGCGAGGCTGGCGGAGACGGCGAGGGCGGTGTCGGTCGGGTGGCGGAACAGCCGGACGATCAGATAGGCCGCCACCGATTTGCCGAACACGATGATCGCCACCGTGGCCAGCAGGGGCCCCGGTTGCGCGACGATCACCTTCGGGTCGAACAGCATCCCGACCGAGACGAAGAACAGCACCGCGAAGGCGTCGCGCAGCGGCAGCGTCTCCTCGGTCGCGCGGCGGCTGAGCTGGGTCTCGCCCAGGATCATGCCGGCGAAGAAGGCGCCGAGCGCGAAGCTGACCTGGAAGGCGAGCGCGGCCCCGAAGGCGACGCCGAGCGCCACCGCCAGCACGGCGAGGCGGAACAGTTCGCGCGAGCCGCTATGGGCGACCCAGTGGAGCAGCCAGGGGATGGCGCGCCGGCCCACGATCAGCATCAGGGCGATGAAGCCGACCACCTTGAGCAGGATGGCGCCGACCGCGCCGGCCAGGTCCCAGCCGGTGCCGCCGGCGCTGGCGAAGGCCGGGATCAGCACCAACGCGAGCACCATGGCGAGATCCTCGACGATCAGCCAGCCGACCGCGATCCGCCCCTTCTCGGTCTCGACCAGGCCGCGGGATTGCAGCGCGCGCAGCAGCACCACCGTGCTCGCCACGGACAGCGAGAGGCCGAAAACCAGGCCGGCGCCGACCGTCCAGCCCATCGCCAAAGCGAGACCGAGGCCCATCAGGGTGGCGACGCCGATCTGGACGATCGCGCCCGGCACCGCGATCCGGCGAACGGAGAGCAGGTCCTTCAGCGAGAAATGCAGGCCGACGCCGAACATCAGCAGGATCACGCCGATCTCGGCCAGCTCGGCGGCGAGATTGCCGTCGGCGACGAAGCCGGGCGTGAACGGGCCGACGATCACGCCGGCGAGCAGATAGCCCAGGATCGGCGGCAGCTTCAGCCTGTGGGCGAGCGCGCCCATCGCGAAGGCGATGACGAGGCCGGCGACGATGGTGCCGATGAGGGGCGTGTGATGGGGCATTCAGTCTCCTTTTTCAGCGGCGCGCGCGGGCGCCGGGAAGGGCGGCAACGGGCGCGGACGTAGAGGGGGGCCAAAAAGCCCGCGCCCGCGCCCGCTAGTGCCTGACGCCCGCGTTCCAGAGCAGGGCGACGGCGGCGAGGATGACCAGCAGCACGATGCCGACCACGACAAGCTCGCGCGTGCCGATCGACAGGTCCCGCGCATGATCGGCGCGGAAACGGTCGAGCTGGGGCTTCAGTGCCTCGTTGCTGGTGAGGTAGCCGATCTCGAGCGCCTTCCCCTTGCGGAGGAAGAGCAGGACCTCGTGGACTTCGGGATCGGTCAGGGCCGGATAGCGTTCGAGCAGGGCCTCGATGCGGTCCAGCTGCGTCCGGTCGACCGGCAGGCCGCGCGCGGGCGTCGATTGTTCGATGGCATTCATTTCCGATGACTTCCATTTGCGGCGGGATGCCCCGGCGCGTTTCGCGCGCAAGGGTCGGTCCGCCTCGGTGCCGCGCCGGAGCGCGGCGGTTCAGGGCTGGGAAGCGATCAGGCGCGCGGCGGCGCGCGGGCGTGGAAGCCGCCGCCGGGGCCGAACGGCGCGGCGGCGTCTTGGGAAAGGAAGGCGAAGGCCGGTCGGCCCGGGGCGGGCTCCGGCAGGGAAGGCGCGGCGGCGAGCAGGCCCGGGCCCGGCAGGTCCGGCCCGTTCTGGAGCTCGTCGTCGGGCGCGGCCTGGCCGCGCTTCAGCTTGGCATTGAGCCCGGCGCGCGGCGCGGCGAGCGAGACGTCCCAGGTCGAGGCGCTGAACGCGGAGCCGCTTTTCTGCGCGAGCGGCGAGCCGATCGGCGCGAGCGCATGGCCGAGCACCGTGGCCAGCGACAGCCACAGGCACAGGGTAAACAGCCATGTCCGGCGCGCGGCCGCCAAAGTCACCTCCTAGAACGCAGACACGAGGTGGGGTCGTGCTCGAGCGGATCAACCCTAGCAGAGCATCGCCGCCGCGTCTAACCGCCGGCGGGCGGGGCGCGGGACGCGCTTGTCCCACGCGCGGCCGCCAGTTCCGGGCGCCGAGAAGGCGAGCCTGCCCACCGCCGTGATCCGACGAAGGCCGGATCGCTGCGAGACCCGCATGAGCCTCTCGCCTAGAGCGTATCGACATTCAGCAGGGACAGCATCAGCCCCCTCTCCCTGGGGGGAGAGGGTTGGGGTGAGGGGGCTCTGCGGCCGAAGTCGGCTCCGAAGCCCGAGCCCCCTCTCCCTACCCTCTCCCCCCAGGGGAGAGGGAAAGAAAAAACTGAATGTCGATACAACCTAGCAGCTCGGCCGTCGCCGGACCACGCGGTCAGCATCGGGTCGCGAACCCACACATGAAGAAGCCCTCCAGCGGCCCGAGGGGGTGGGGCATCTGGAGGGCTCCTGGTGCGCCCCGGCGCGTCTCTTTCAATCGGCGACCGGTTTGGCGTGCCCCTGATCTATGTTCTGGATTTGATCCTGTCAAGAACATATATCGAACATATGCCCGCGCTCGATGTCCAGCAGAAACTCGCGATTCTCGCCGATGCCGCCAAATATGACGCCTCCTGCGCCTCCTCGGGTTCGAAGAGGCGCGACAGCGTCGGCGGCAAGGGGATCGGCTCGACCGCGCCGGGCATGGGGATCTGCCATGCCTATGCGCCGGACGGCCGCTGCATCTCCCTGCTGAAGATCCTGCTGACCAACAGCTGCATCTTCGATTGCCATTATTGCATCAACCGGAAGAGCTCGAACGTCCGCCGCGCCCGCTTCACGGCCGAGGAGGTGGTGCAGCTGACTCTCGCTTTCTACCGGCGCAATTATATCGAAGGGCTGTTTCTCTCCTCCGGCATCATCCGCTCCTCCAACTACACGATGGAGCAGATCGTCGAGGTCGCCCGGTCGCTGCGCGAGGACCACGATTTTCGCGGCTATATCCATCTCAAGACCATCCCGGACGCGGATCCGGCGCTGATCCATCAGGCCGGCCTCCATGCCGACCGGGTCTCGATCAATGTCGAGCTGCCGACCAATGCCGGCCTCGCTCGCCTCGCCCCCGAGAAGGATGCGGGCCGGATCGAGGGGGCGATGAGGGCGCTGAAGGCCGATATCGCCGACGGCGCGGACGCGAAGGCGCGCTATCGGTCGGCGCCCAGTTTCGCCCCCGCCGGCCAGTCGACCCAGATGATCGTCGGCGCGGACGCGGCCACCGATGCCGCGATCGTCACCCGCGCCGCCACGCTCTACGACCGCTTCCGCCTGCGCCGGGTCTATTATTCCGCCTTTTCGCCCATTCCGGATGCCAGCGCCGTGCTGCCGCTCGTCCGGCCGCCGCTGATGCGCGAGCACCGGCTCTACCAGGCGGACTGGATGATGCGCTTCTACGGTTTCTCGCCGCGCGAGGTGGCCGGCGCGGCGGAGGCGGGCGGCAATCTCCCGCTCGATATCGATCCCAAGCTCGCCTGGGCGCTCAAGCATCGCGACACCTTCCCGCTGGACGTGAACCGGGCGCCGCGCGAGGCCCTGCTGCGCGTGCCCGGCCTCGGCACCAAGGCGGTGGACAAGATCCTTGCCGCCCGCGCCCATCGCCGCCTGCGCCTCGACGACGTCGCGCGGCTCACCCATTCGATCGCGAAGCTGCGGCCTTTCCTAATCGCCGCGGACTGGCGGCCGGTCCGCCTCGCCGACGCCGTGTTGCCGCGTCCGCGCGCGAAGACAGAGCAGCTCGAATTGTTCGGGGGAGGGTGATGCGCGCCGGACGTAGCATCAACTTTGTCAACTTCCGGCCCGACGCAACCGCTCCGGGGCCTCGTCGGTTGAGAGGCGAAACGACCCCTTCGAAGGAGCCTTTCCATGGCTGACGCCCGCATCTTCGCCGATCTCAAGGCCGATCACGACCGCCACCGCGCCATGCTGAAGCGGCTCGCGGCGGCGGACTGCCCCGACCGCGCCGATCTGTTCGAGCGCTTCCGGGTCGAAGTCTCCGCCCATGCCGCGGCTGAGGAGGAATCGCTTTATGCCACCATGCTCGCCAATCCGGATTTGCGCGACGAGGCCCGCCATTCCGTCGCCGAGCATAAGGAGATTGACGACTTTTTCGGCGAGCTCACCGAGCTCGATCCCGCCTCGTCGGACTGGACCGCGAAGTTCAAGGAGATGCGCCACCGCTACGAGCATCATATCGACGAGGAGGAGGAAGAGATGTTCCCCTCCGCGGCCGAGGATTTGCCCAAGGCGGAGCAGGATCGGCTCGCCAGGGTCTTCGAGGCGCGCAAGCCGAAGGAGCTGGCCCTGGCCGAGGAGAGCAAGCCTGGCGACGATCGCGACTGAACGGCGGGCGATCCGCACCGTCCGCCTGGCCGCGCCGGACGATTTCGACGGCTGGCGGGAGGCGGCCCGGGCGCTGGCGCTGGTGAATGCCGCGCCGTCCGAGGTGATCTGGGAGGTGGCGGGCGAGTCGGCCGATCTGTTCGGCGCGCCGGCTCCCGCCCCGCCGGCGCCCAACGCCTTGTTCAGCGTGCCCCGGCCCTTCGTCGATCTGGCCAGGCAGGCGATCTGCCACCGCGACCCCGAGCGCTTCGCCTTGCTCTACGCGATGCTGGTGAAGCTGCGCGAGCGCGCGGATGCGCTGGCCGACAAGGCCGATCCGGTCGTCCACCGGCTCGAGGCCTTGGCGCGGCAGGTGCGCCGCGACATTCACAAGATGACCGCCTTCGTCCGCTTCCGCGAGGTGGCGACCGGGGCGGGGCCCCGCTTCGTCGCCTGGTTCGAGCCGGACCATCATATCGTCCGCGCCGCCGCGCCCTTCTTCGTGAAGCGCTTCGCGACCATGGACTGGTCGATCCTGACGCCGGAACTCTCGATCCACTGGGACGGCGAGATGCTGAGCGAAGGCCCGGGCGCCTCCCGCGGCGATGCGCCCGAGGGCGACCCGGTCGAGGAGGTCTGGAAGACCTATTATGCCTCCATCTTCAATCCGGCCCGCGTGAAGGTGGGCGCGATGCTGAAGGAGATGCCGAAGAAATATTGGAAAAACATGCCCGAGACCGCGTTGGTCCCGGAACTGCTCAAGGGCGCGCAGGCGCGGGAGACGCAGATGGCCGCGGCCTCCGCCGTGAAGGTCGGCGACAATGTCGACAAGAGCTGGGACTCGGTCCGCGCCGAGGCGATGCACTGCACCCGCTGCGACCTGTACAAGCACGCGACCCAGACCGTGTTCGGCGAGGGACCGCTCGACTCCAGGCTCGTCTTCGTCGGCGAGCAGCCCGGCGACCAGGAGGATCTGGCCGGCCATCCCTTCGTCGGCCCCGCCGGCCAGCTGTTCGACCGGGCGCTGGCCGAGGCGGGCGTGGCGCGCGAGCGGACCTACGTCACCAATGCCGTGAAGCATTTCAAGTTCGAGCGCTGCGGCAAGCGCCGCATCCACGAAAAACCGAATGCCGGCGAGATCACCGCCTGCCGCTGGTGGCTGCAGCAGGAGCTGGCGCTGATCCGCCCGCCGCTCGTCGTCGCCTTGGGCGCCACCGCCGCGCGCGGCATCTTCGGCAAGGCGGTCACCATCTCCGCGTTGCGCGGGAAGGGGCACCGGCTGGACGAGGGCGGCGAGGCCTGGGTCACCGTCCACCCCAGCTTCCTGCTCCGCGTTCGCGACGACCGCGAGGCGGAATATGAGAAATTCGTCGACGATCTCCGCCGGGTCGGCAGGCGCGCCGAGGCGCTCAGTGCGTAGGCGCCGCGGGCGCGGGCCGCGAGTCGAGCAGGCGGGTCGCCTCATATTCGCACGTGTAGCCGCCGAGATGGCCATAGCGGCCGCTCGTCCGTTTCACGCCTTCGAACGCGATCTCGTAGGCGGCGATATTCCCGTCCAACGCGGTCTGCTCATAATCGGGATGACGGCGTTCGAAGGCCTCCCAGGCCGTGCCGCGCAGGCTCAGCCAGCAATCCTCGAAGGTCGCCTGCGCGAAGCCGAAGCGGAAGATGCCGCGATAAGGCTGCGGCGGGCCGGCGGGCGGCGGCCCCGGCCAGGCCTCCCGCCGCGGATCAACCAGGCGGGCCACGCGGAAGAGGCAGGGATAATTGGCCATATGGCCGTAATAGGACCGGCCGTCCGGGGCGCTTAGCCGCACCCCTTCGAACACGATCTCGCGGGGATCGCCGGCCGGCGGCGGTACGCCCGGAGTCGGCTCGGCATCGCGCATCTCGAGCCAGCAGCCCTGGAACAGCGAGACCTCGAAGCCCTGGATCCAGCGGCCGCGATAGGTCTGCACGCCGCGCGCCGATACCCACGCCCCCTCCGGCGGCGTGAAAGGCCGGGGTGCCGCCGCGCAGGCGGAGAGCAGGACGCCGACCAGCGCCGCCGCCCGTTTCACCCGAGCTTCACCAGCATCTTCCCGGTATTCGCGCCGCTGAACAGGTCCAGAAAGGCCTGGGGCGCCGCCTCGATCCCCTCGCGGACGGTCTCGCGCGACGTGACCGCGCCCGAGGCGAGCCAGCCGCCCATGTCGCGGTAGAAGTCGGCCATCTCCGCCAGATAGTCGGTGTAGATGAAGCCCTTCAGCATGATCCGCTGGCGGATGACGTTGGTGATGAAGCGGAATTGGTGGGTCGAGCCTTTGTTGTAATCGTCGATCATCCCGCAGATCGCGAAGCGGGCCTCCTGCCGCGCGCCGGCGAGCGCGGCGTCGAGATGGGCGCCGCCGACATTGTCGAAATAGACGTCGATCCCCTTCGGCGCCGCCGCCAGCAGCCCCTTCAGGATCGGGCCCGCCGTATAGTCCACGGTCGCGTCCGCGCCGAGTTCCTTCACCCAGGCGCACTTCTCGGGCCCGCGCGCCGAGCCGATCACGGTCATGCCCTTCGCCTTGGCGATTTGCACCACCGCCGAGCCGACCGCGCCGGCCGCCGCGGAGACGAAGACGATGTCGCCCTCCTTCGCCTGCGCCGCGCGGAGCAGCCCGAAATAGGCGGTGCCGCCGGTCAGGCCGAGATTGCCGAGCCAGTGATGGTCCGCCACCGGCAGCGGCGGGACTTTGTTGAATGCCTCGGCGGGCGCCGCCGCCTGCTCGCGCCAGCCCAGCATGTGGAAGACGATGTCGCCTTTCTTGAGCTTGGGCGAGCGGCTTTCGGTGACGACCCCGACCGCGCCGCCCTGCATCGGCTCGTCGAGCGCGAAGGGCGGGACATAGGATTTCACGTCGTTCATCCGGCCGCGCATATAGGGATCGACGGACAGCCAGCGATTCTCCACCCGCGCCCAGCCGTCCCGCAGCGCCGTCTCCGGCTGCTCCTTCAGGGCGAAATTGTCGTTCGTCGGCATCCCCTCGGGGCGGGACATCAGGTGCCAGGCGCGGTTGCCGGTCATGAAACTCTCCTTGCGTCGTTCCGCGACTGCATCGCGGGAATGACGCAAGGAGTCAAAATGGACGGGCGGCGGCCCCTATTTCTTTTTGTCCTCGTAGGTGCCGGAAAAGGCGCGGTCCAGGATATGCGGCCCGTCGCTGCCGCTGTCCTCGCGCTCGAACAGCGCGCGGCTGCGGCCCTCGACCCGCCAGCGCGCCTTCGCCTCGTCGGCGGGAAGACCGAGATGGACCTTGTCGTCCACCCTGGCGACCCAGCCGGCCGGAATGGCGTGATGCGCGCCGCCGGCATTGGCGTCGTTCCGGGTCAGCACGATGTGGTCGCCGCGCAGGGCGTCGACGAGGCCGACATGGCCGCCATCGGCGCCGCGCACTTCCATATGCGGGCGGACCTTCTCGACATCGCCGTGCCGGGCGGCGTCGCGAACGGCGAACTCGCTGCCCGTCGCCGCGCCATAGCCGCCTTGGGTGAGCGTGCCCGCCTTCGCGCCGGCGCCGAAATCCTCGCCCGCGACCGCGGTTTCCGCCGTCGGGCGCACCTCATGCGTAATCTGGTTGCCCCAGCCGGAGCCGAAGCTGTCATCGCCCTGCCATTCGGGGCCGCGTTCCTTGCCGATCATGTCGAACTCCTCCACTTGCCGCAAAGGGCCGGATAAGGAGTGAGAACGCGGGTGCGAGGGGCGGGTTGCATCGGGCCGCGCCCGTCGCTATCTGGGCCGTCCCGAAGGCGAGGGGCTGTAGCTCAGATGGGAGAGCGCTGCAATCGCACTGCAGAGGTCAGGGGTTCGATTCCCCTCAGCTCCACCAGCCTTCTAATGCGGCGTTGAGGCTCCGGCCCAACCGCCCTCTCCCCCGCGCAAAGCGCCCCCGATCGCGTTGAAGAAGGCGAGGCTCGCCGGGCAGCGGGCCGTGTTCCATTCCGGATGCCATTGCACGGCGAGGACGTCCGCGCCGCAGGGGCGGCCGGAAAAGCCTTCGATGAGCCCGTCATGCGCAATCGCCTCGACGGCGAGACCGCCGCCCAGCCGGTCAATGCCCTGGCGATGGACGGAATTCACCGAGATGTGGCGGGTCCCGGCGGCGCCCGCCAGCCGGCCGTACTCGGCCAGGTCGAGGTCATGCCGATGGTGGAACAGCGTCTCGAAGGGCAGGCCCGATTCGCCGCGATGATGGTCGCCGGTGTCTCGCAGCGTGCCGCCGAACAGGACGTTCAGCTCCTGCAGCCCGCGGCAGATGCCGAAGACCGGGCGCCCGATCTCGATCATGTGGCCGGCCAGCGCCAGCGCGACCTCGTCGCGTTCCTCGTCCAGCGCCTCGCCTTCGCCCACGCCGCCATAACGGCCGGGCGCGACGTTGGAGCGCGCGCCGGTCAGCAGCAGCCCGTCGAGCCGCGCCCCCAACGCCTGCGCGTCGAGCGTGTCGATCAAGGCGGGCACGAGCAGCACGCTGGCGCCGGAGAGGCGCGACAGCGGCTCGATGAAGCGGCTGGCGACCGCCTGGATCGGGCGGTCGGCCATCTCGTTGCAGCACAGGACGCCGATCACCGGCCTGGAAGCTTGGCGGTCAGGCAGCGGCACGTCTTTCATCCCGGGCCGGCCGCGCGCTCCGAGTCGCGCGAAGCCAGAGTCCGTGCTCGCGGACATCGAGCGGCTCGAAATGGGCAGCGGGCGGGCCGCGATGGTCGATCAGCGCCCCGGCCTCGCGGAAGCGGCCGTCGACGATCGTCCTTTCGAGCAGCCTGTGATAGCTCATCGGGCCTCCGGCCGGCCACGGGCCGGATTGGAACAAACTTCTCCTATTGCTCAGAATAGCGGCATGGGCCTCCGGCTTCGATTGCGATTTTCAGGGCGATCCGAGAAGATCGTTCCAATATCCCGCAGACGCGCAGCAGCATTCCGCCACCTGCGGCGCATCCTGCTTGGCGAGCGGAGACGGCCTCAGATAGGGTAGTGGCCCGGGCCGGTGGCGATCGTCACCCAGCGCAGCTCGGTGAAGCTGTCGATGCCGGCCTTGCCGCCGAAACGGCCATAGCCCGAATCGCCGACCCCGCCGAAGGGCATTTGCGGCTCGTCGGCCACGGTCGGCCCGTTGACGTGGCAGATGCCGGACTTGATCTGGCGCGCCACGCGCAGGCCCCGCGCCGTGTCTCTGGTGAAGACCGCGGCGGAAAGGCCGTAGCTCGAATCGTTCGCGAGCCGGATCGCGTCCGCCTCGTCCTTCGCGCGGAGCAGGGCGACCACCGGTCCGAAGCTTTCGTCGCGATAGAGGTTCATGTTCTCGGTGACGCCGGCGATCACGGTCGCGGTCATCAGCACGCTGTCCGATTTGCCGCCGGTGAGGGCGGTCGCGCCCTTGCCGAGCGCGTCGTCGATCAGGCTGTTGACGTGGGTGACGGTCTTGCTGTCGACCACGGCGCCGAGCGGCGTCTTGCCCTCGCGCGGATCGCCGGTCGGCATGGACGCGGCCTTGGCCCGGAATTTCTCCGCAAAGGCATCGGCGACCGCGTCGACGACGATGATCCGCTCCGTCGACATGCAGATCTGGCCCTGGTTCATGAAGGCGCCGAAGGCCGCGGCCTTCACCGCCTCGTCGAGGTCGGCGTCATCGAGCACGATCAGCGGCGCCTTGCCGCCAAGCTCGAGCAGCACCGGCTTCAGATGCTCCGCCGCGCGCTTGGCGATGATCCGGCCGACCGCGGTCGAACCGGTGAAGTTGATCCGCCTGACCGCCTTGTGGTCGATCAGCGCGCCGACCACCGCGCCGGCATCCTCCGGCGCGTTGGTGACGCAATTGACGACGCCCTTGGGAAAGCCCGCTTCGATGAAGGCCTCGGCGATCAGCGCATGGGTGCGCGGGCAGGTCTCCGACGCCTTCAGGATCACGGCATTGCCGCAAGCCAGGGGAACGGCGATGGCGCGCACGCCCAGGATGATCGGCGCGTTCCACGGCGCGATGCCGAGGATGACGCCGACCGGCTCGCGCAGCGCCATGGCGATCTTGCCCGGATGATCGGAGGGAATTACCTCGCCGCCGATCTGGGTGGTGATCGCGGCGGCCTCGCGGACCATGCCGGTCGCCAGCATCAGGTTGAAGCGCGCCCAGCCCTCGGTCGAGCCGGTCTCGGTCATCATCGCCGCCACGAACTGGTCGGCCTTCGCGTCCAGCGCGGCCGCCGCCTTGTTGAGCAGGGCGCGGCGGGCGTTCGGCCCGGTCTGCGACCAGGCGGGGAAGGCGGCGGCGGCCGCGTCGGCGGCGGCCTCGGCGTCCGCGACCGAGGCGGCGGCGGCACGGGTCGCGGCCTGGCCGGTGATCGGATCGATCCGGTCGTAGGTGCGTGCGCCCTCGGCCTCCCGCTCCTCGCCGCCGATGGACAGGCGCACGCTCGCAACTTCAGTCATTCTTCCTCTCCGTTCCGATCAGATGGTCTTCGGCAATGGTATGTCTTGCTTACCGTTTGTCCATCCCCCACAGACCGCGCGTGGGGATTTCCGAACCGCCGCCGATAGCGACCGCGCCGCCGCCGCGCCACGGCTTCGGCCGGCGCGGGCTCGTGCTCGGCATGGTCACCCTGTCGAGCCCGCTGGCGATGAACATGTATGTGCCCGCGGTGCCGCGCATCGCCGCCGATCTCGGCACGGATCCGGCCGCGATCCAGTACAGCCTGACCAGCTTCCTCATCGCTTTGGCATTCGGCCAGAATGTCTACGGGCCGCTGTCGGACCGGTTCGGGCGACGCCGGCCGCTGTTCGTCGGCCTCGCCCTGTTCCTCGTCGCCTCCATCGCCGTCGCCTTCGCGACCACGCTGGAATGGCTGGTCGCCTTCCGCTTCCTGCAGGGCTTCGGCGCCTGCGCGGCGATGGCGATCCCGCGCGCCGTGGTCCGCGATCTCCATACCGGGGCGGAGGCGGCGCGGCTGCTGGCGATGATGGTGCTCGTGGTCTCGATCGCGCCTTTGCTCGCCCCGCTCGCGGGCAGCGGCCTCGCTTCGGCCTTCAGCTGGCGGACGATCTTCTGGTTCATGGCCGGGACCAGCCTGCTCGCCATTCTGCTCGTCGCGCTCTTTCTCAAGGAGACGCTGCCGCCCGGGCGCCGCTCCACGGGCGGGATCCGCGCCGTCTTCCGCGACTACCGGATTCTGCTCGGCGACCCGCATTTCACCGGCCTGATGCTGATGATGGCGCTCGCCCAGGCAGCCTTCTTCGCCTTCCTCGGCGCCTCGCCGGTCCTGTTCATGGATCTGTACGGTTGGGAGGATTGGGAATTCGGCCTCATGTTTGGCGCCACCGCCACCTTCTGGGCGATCTCGGCGCAGCTTTCGCCCATCGGGATCACGCGCTTCGGGGCCAAGCGGGTGCTGACCACGGCCGCGGCGATTAACCTGGCGACCTATGCGGTCCTGCTCGCGGCGGGGCTGCTCGGGCAGGTCGGCCCGGTGGCGATCATCATCGCCATGCTGCTCGCCTATCTCGCGACCGGGATCATGCTGCCGACCGCCACCGTGACCGCGCTCCATCTGCACGGGCGCATGGCCGGCACCGCCTCGGCCCTGATCGGCTCGGCGGGCTTCGGCCTCGGCGCGGCGTCGGCCGGCCTCGTCAGCGCGCTGGACGACGGCACGGTCATGCCGATGCTGGCGGTCATGGCGGGCTGTGCCCTGCTCAGCGCCGGCGCGGCGCGGCTCGCTTTCTCAGGCGACCACCACCTCGACGAGGCTGGGCCCGGTCGCGGCGAGTGAGGCGCTGAGCGCGGCGTCGAGCGTCTCGGCGCTCTCGACGCGCACGCCCTTGATGCCCTGCGCTTGGGCGAGGCCGACGAAGTCGATGCCGGGCAGCTCCGTGCCGACGACATTGTTCATGCCGAAATGGCGGCAGAAGCTCAGCAGCGCCTCGTAGCGGCCGTTATTGACGATGATGAAGCTGATCGGCAGCCCGAGCTGGGCGGCCGTCCACAGGCCCTGCACCGCATACATGGCGGAGCCGTCGCCGATCAGGGCGATCACCTTTTCGCCGGGCCGGCCCAGTGCGACGCCGATCGCGGCGGGCAGGCCGTGGCCCAGCCCGCCCGAGGCGCAGGTGTAGAAGGTGTCGGGCCTCAGGATCGGCAGATGATCGTGCATCGGCCCGCGGCTCGACGGCGCCTCCTCGACGACGATGGACTCCGGGCCGCGCAACGCGGCGAGCCGGGACAGGAGATAGGCGTCGGTCAGCGGCGCGTCCGACGGTGCGGCGGCCCGGCGGAACGGGCCCGGCGCGGGCCGCTCGGGCGCCGGGGTGGAGAGCACCGTCGCCAGCGCATCCCTGATGTCCCCGACGATGGCGGTGCCCACCGGCGCGCAGGCGGCGAGATTCGGATCGTCGATCAGCTGCCAGAGCGCGGCGCCCTCGGGCAGGTGTGGCCCGAAGCCCTCGGTATGATAGGTGAAGACGGCGGCGCCGAGGACGAGGATGAGGTCGTGGCCGGTCAGCGCCCGCACGATCGGCTCGCGCCCGGCGACGAGGAAGCCGGCGAAGAGCGGATGATCCTCGGGGAAGCTGTTCCGGCTCGACATCGGGCTGACCCAGACCGGCGCCTGGTGCGCTTCCGCGAGCGCGACCGTCTCGTCCCAGGCATTGTCGCGCGCCGCCTCCGGGCCGGCGACGATCGCCGGATTCTTCGCTTTGGCCAGCGCTTCGGCCAGGTCGGCGAGCATCGCGGGATCGCCGCGCAGGGTCCGGCTCACCTGGCGGGCGGCGAGCGGCTCGCAGGGCCGGTCCCAGTCATCGATCGGCACCGACACGAAGACGGGACCGCGCGGCGGCTGCATGGCGGTGTAATAGGCGCGGGCGATGGCGGCCGGCACGTCCTCGGCCCGCGCCGGCTCGACGCTGTATTTCACATAGGGCTTGGGGAATTCCGCCGCCTGCTCGGCATAGAGGAAGGGCTGGTAGGGCAGGATCGAGCGCGCCTGCTGGCCGGCGATGACGACGACCGGGCTGCGGTTGCGCCAGGCGGTGAAGAGGTTGCCGAGCGCGTGGCCGGTGCCGACCGCGCTGTGCAGATTCACCACCGCGGCGCCCCGCGTCGCCTGGGCGAAGCCGTCGGCCATGCCGAGCGCGACCGATTCCTGCAGCGCCAGCACATATTGGAAATCGTCCGGAAAGCCCTTGAACATGGGCAATTCGGTCGAACCCGGATTGCCGAAGATGGTGGTGAGCCCGAACTCGCGCAGCAGGCGAAAGACGGCGTCGCGAACGGTCACGTCACTCATAAAGGCAGCCCCACATAATTTTCGGCGATGGTCGTGCGCGCGGCATCGGAGCCGGCGATATAGTCCAGCTCCGCGACCTGCATGGCGCGTTCGAACGGCCCGGCCTCGGGAAAGCGGTGCATCAGGCTGGTCAGGTACCAGCTGAAGCGTTCGGCCTTCCAGACGCGGGAAAGGGCGCGGGCCGAATAGCCGGTGAGGCCGGCTTCGTCGCCCGCGCCGTAAAAGGCGGTCAGCGCCTCGGCGAGATAGGTGACGTCCGAGGCGGCGAGGTTCAGGCCCTTGGCGCCGGTCGGCGGCACGATATGGGCGGCGTCGCCGGCGAGGAACAGCCGGCCGTGGCGCATCGGCTCGAAGACGAAGCTCCTGAGCGGCGCGATGCTCTTCTCGATCGCCGGGCCGGTGACGAGGCCGGCGGCGGCGTCGGGCCCGAGCCGGAGCGCGAGCTCTTCCCAGAAGCGCTCGTCCGGCCAGTCCGCCAGCTTCTCGTCGAGCCCGACCTGGACATAATAGCGGCTGCGCGTCGGCGAGCGCATTGAGGCCAGAGCGAAGCCGCGCTCGTGATTGGCGTAGATCAGCTCGTCATGGCAGGGCGGCACGTCCGCCAGCACGCCGAGCCAGCCGAAGGGATAGGCTTTCTCGAAGCTCCGCCCGTCCGGGACCGCCCGGCGCGACGGACCGTGATAGCCGTCGCAGCCGGCGATGAAGTCGGCGGCCACCTCGCCGCCCGCCCAGGTCACGCGCGGGCTGCTCTCGACATCGTGCAGGGCGACATCCTTCGCCTCCCAGACGATCTCCAGCCCCCGGTCCGGCGCGGCGGCGATCAGGTCGCGGGTCAGCTCGGTCTGGCCGTAGACGAGGACATGGCGGCCGACGAGTTTGTCGAGATCGATGCGGATCAGCCGCTGGCCGTCGGCGAGGTTGAAGCCCTTCTCGACCAGCCCCTGCGCGCGCATGCGCGCGCCGAGGCCGAGCCGGTCCATCAGGTCGGCCGTGGTCGTCTCCAGCACGCCGGCGCGGATCCGGCTCTCGACATAGTCCCGGCTCTGCCGCTCGACGACCAGCACCGCGATTCCCGCCATGCGCAGGGCATGACCGAGCAGCAGCCCCGAGGGGCCGGCGCCGACGATCGCGACCTGGGTACGCCTGGGCTGGGTCGACATTCAGGCCGTCATCCTAAACTTCCTCTTCCGGCAGAGAGGCGGGCAAGGCGCTCACCTTGCCGCCCAATGCCGGGGGTGGGAAATTCAACTTGCCCGGCCGCTATAAGCTGCGCTGAAGCATCTCCTCAGGCGGCGCGCGCCAGCGCCGGCTTGCCCAAGATCATGTCGGCCGCCTTTTCGGCGATCATGATGGTCGGCGCATTGGTATTGCCCGAGGCGATGCGCGGCATGATCGAGGCGTCGACCACGCGCAGCCCCTCGACACCGACGACGCGCAGCTCCGGATCGACCACCGCGCCCGGGTCCGAACCCATCCGGCAGGTGCCGACCGCATGGTAGAGCGTGCCGCCCGCGACCCTGGCATAGCCGAGCATGGATTCGGCCGTGTCGCCGAAATGGTCGCCCGGGTCGGCGAGATATTTCACGATCGCCGGCTGGCTCATGATGCGGCGCGCCAGCTTGAGCTGGTCGACCGCGCATTGCTGGTCGATCGGATCGGACAGGTAATTGGGGACGATCGAGGGATAGACGCGCATGTCCGCCGACTTCGCATGGATCGAGCCGCGCGATTCCGGGCGGAGCTGGCAGGGCGTGCAGCTGAGGCCCGGCGTCTTCTCCAGCACCAGCGCCTGCGTCCGGCCGAGCGCCTCGAGATCCATCGAGGCGGCCATCAGGTGGAACTGCACGTCGGGCGAGGCGAGCTCCGGGCGGGTCTTGGTGAAGGCGACGATATGGGCGACCGAATAGGTCAGCAGGCCCTTCTTCAGCGTCGCATATTTGACGATCTCCTTCGCCAGCTGGAAGCCGTGCGACAGCTCGTTGACCGTCCGATACTCCGCCTTCACCGGCCACTGGCAGCCGATCATATAATGGTCCTGGAGATTCTCGCCGACGCCGGCGCTCTCCTGGACGACCGGCACGCCGAGCCCCTGCAGCACGTCGCCGCGGCCGATGCCGGACACCTCCAGCAATTGCGGCGAGGCGACCGCGCCCGCCGCCAGGATCACCTCCGCATTGGCGCGCGCGACTTTGGTCTCGCCGCCCTGGACAAATTCGACGCCGACGGCGCGCTTGCCCTCGAACAGGATCCGCGTGGTCTGCGCCTCGGTTTCGACCCGGAGATTCTTGCGATGCATGGCCGGGTGGAGGAAGGCGACGGCGGTGGAGCATCTCTTGCCCTTGCGCTCGGTCAGCTGGAACCAGGTGACGCCTTCCTGCTCGCGCGCATTGATGTCGGGCGAATAGGGGATGCCGGCCTCGACGCAGGCGTCCAGCAGCGCCTGGCTGACCGCGTTGCGCTCCGAATAGTCGCAGGTGTTGAGCGGGCCGCCGGTGCCGTGGCTCTCGCAGGCTCCGCGCTCCTGATGCTGCGAGCGACGGAAATAGGGAAGGACGTCGTCATAGGACCAACCCTGGCAGCCCATTTGCGCCCAGCCGTCATAATCCGCCGCCTGCCCGCGAATGTAGAGCATGGCGTTGATCGAGGAGGAGCCGCCGAGCACCTTGCCCTTCGGCCATTTGTGCGGGCGTCCGCCGGTGCCGGGATCCGGCTCGGTCTCATAGAGCCAGTTCACCTTGGGATCGTTCAGCGTCTTGCCGAAGCCGATCGGCGTGTGGATCAGGGTGTTGGACCAGAATTGCTTGAGATTGCGCCAGGGCCGGTCGTCGCCGCCCGCCTCCAGCAGCAGCACCTTGTTGCCGTGATCGAGCGAGAGCCGGTTGGCGAGCACGCAGCCCGCGCTTCCCGCCCCGACGACGATATAGTCGGCGACGATCTCTTCAGCCATTGTTCCTCTCCCGTGGCGGCCGCCCGGTTTTCCCGGGTCAGGCGGTGTTCTGCTTGTTCAAATCATATTCGCCGAGGCCCGGCTTGTAGCTCTTGTCGTCGATGAACTGGCGGATGCCTTCCTTGCGGCCGTCATTGTCGAAGAAGTTGGCCGCCTCCTGGGCGCGGATCAGATAATCCTCGGCATTCTCGTAGGTCATCTCGCGCACCCGGCGGATCGCGTCCTTGGTCGCCTTCAGCGCCACCGGATTCTTCTTCAGCAGATTCTCGCAGACCTCGAGCACGCGCGCCCTGAGCTGCGTGAGCGGCACCGCCTCGTTGATCAGGCCCCATTCCGCCGCGGTCCTGCCGTCGACATTCTCGCCCATCATCGCGTGATACATGGCCTTGCGAAACGGCAGCAGCTCGGTCGCCACCTTGGAGGCGCCGCCGCCGGGGAGGATGCCCCAGTTGATCTCGGAAAGGCCGAACTGCGCCTCCTCGGCCGCGAAGGCAAGGTCGCAGGCGAAGAGCGGGCCGTAGCCGCCGCCGAAGCACCAGCCGTTGACCATCGCGATGGTCGGCTTCTGGTACCAGCGCAGCCTTTTCCACCAGCCATAGGCTTCGCGCTGCGCCTTGCGCGTGCCCTGCAGGCCCTCCGCCTCCGTCTCCCGGAAATATTCCTTGAGGTCCATGCCCGCCGACCAGGCCGTGCCTTCGCCGGTGAGCACGAGGATGCCGACCTCGGGATCGAATTCGAGCGTGTCGAGCACCTCCAGCATCCGCCGGTTGAGCTTCGGGCTCATGCAGTTGCGCTTGTCGGGCCGGTTGAAGCGAACCCAGGCGATCCGGTTCTCGACTTCGTAGCTGACGGTGCCCTGCTCGGCTTCACTCATTCAATCATCCTCTCGCGTTTCACCTGGTGCCTTGGGGCGGGCAGCGGCCCATTGATCGTGCGCGCCAAACTTGTATGCTTCACATCCTAATTTGAGCAGCCGGAATTACAAGCCGCGGTAAAAGACCGCGGGGGATTCCGAGGAGGAGAGGACGTCCGCATGGGCGCAGACATCACCCTGTTCCACTGGGAACCCAATGCCAATAGCGGCAAGCCGATGCTGGCCCTGGCCGAGAAGGGCGTGGAATTCCAGAGCCACTATCTCGACCTGCTGAATTTCGATCAGCACAAGCCCGATTATCTGAAGATCAATCCGCAGGGCACGATCCCGGCGATGATCCACGGCGATCTGGTGCTGACCGAATCGACCGCGATCATGGAATATGCGGACAATGCCTTCGACGGGCCCGCGCTCATGCCCGAGGATCCCCGCGACCGCTGGCGGGTGCGCTGGTGGATGAAGTTCATGGACCAGTGGCTGGGCCCGAGCTTCTCGATGATCGGCTGGAGCATCTTCGTCGGCCCCTCCGTCCGTGCCCGCGATCCCAAGGAGCTGGAGGCCGCGATCGAGCGGATCCCGCTTCCGGAGCGGCGCACCGCCTGGCGCAAGGCGATCTACAATCTCTTTTCCGCGGAGGAGATGGCCGAATCCAACCGCCGTATCGGCGTCGGCATCGGGATGCTCGAGGAGGCTTTGACGAAGAACAAGTGGCTCGGCAGCGACCGGTACAGCCTGGCCGACGTGAACGGCTTCAACCTTGGCTACGCCCTGCCGATGTCGATGCCCGATCTCGCCAATGACGAGAAGACGCCGCACATCATGGAATGGCTGCGCAAGATCTACGAGCGGCCGGCGACCAAGGCGATCTGGGCGATGGGCCGCGCGCCCCGCTTCACCGAGCGGGTGAAATTCCTGGAAAGGGAGCCGCAAGCATGAGCCTGATTCTCTATCATGGCGAGCCCAACGGGCCGTCGCTCACCGTGCTCGCCGCGCTCTTCGAGAGCGGCCGCGAGGCCGAGCTCGTCGCCGTGGATCTCGGCGCCGGAGAGCGGCACGCCAAGGCGCCGCCGGCGCGGCTGGTCGAGATGAGCATCGAGGGCGAGGGGCCGGTGCTGGTCGCGGACGGCGAGCCGATGGCGGACTCGGTCTTCCTCGCCCAGTATCTGGACGAGAGCGGCGCCGGCACGCTCCAGCCCACCGACGCCTATGCGCGCTGGGAGATGGAGATGTGGTGCCGCTTCGTGATCGAGCGGGTGGCGCCCGCCGCGGCCTTTCTCGGCAATCGCGCGCACCTGACGCCGACGCTGCAGGCGATGAAAGATGCGGACTTCGAGACCCTGGTGGGCCGGATCGGCAGCGCCGATCTCGTCGCGCGCTGGCGCCGGGAGCGGGCGGGCGACTATCCGGAAGCGCAGTTGGAGGACAGCCGGGCGAAGATCCACCAGGCCGTGCGGAAGCTCGAGGCGCGGCTCGCGGGCGACTGGATCCTCGGCGCCTTCACCATCGCCGACCTGGAGACCTATGCCTGGCTGGCCGGCATGGTCTCGGTGGTGCCGGAGGCCTTTGCCGACGCGCCGAAGACCGCCGCCTGGCTCGACCGCGTGAAGGCGCGGCCGTCGGTGCAGCGGGCGCTCGCGCAGGCGCGAAGCAACGACCCGCTCCAGGCCTGGGCGCCGGGGCCCGAAATCAACCGCTGGGGCTGAGGACAGGCATGAGAGCGATCGACTATTTCGACCGGGGCGCGGCGATCGATCCGGACCGCATCGCCATGCGCGACGCCGAGCGGGAACTGGGCTTCGCGGAAGCGCAGGCGCTGACCAAGCAGATCGCGGTGGCGATGGCGCGGGCCGGCTTCGCGCCACAGAGCCCCGCCGCCCTCTATTCGCCGAACAGCGTCGACGTTCTCGTCACCCTGCTCGGCCTGTGGCGCGCCAATGCCAAGTGGATCCCGGTCAACACGCGCAACGCGATCGACGCCAATGCGGCCTATCTGAACTACGTGCGCTGCGAATGGCTCTTCTACCATAGCAGCCTCGCGGACGACGTGGCGGAGCTGAAGGCGCGGGTGCCGGGGCTGAGGCACTGCATCTGCCTGGACGGGCCGTATGACGGCGATCCCGGCATGGCCGAGTTCATCGCCGGCGCGGACGGCGGGCTCTGGGAGGATCCGAGCGACCCCTTCTGCAATCTCGACGAAATCGTCGGCATCTTCCCGACCGGCGGCACGACCGGCCCCTCCAAGGGCGTCAACGTCACCAATCTCGGCTGGGGGACGATGATCGAGACGGTCGGCAACGCCATTGGCGGCCGCACCGACGCGCCGGTGAACCTCGTCGTCGCGCCGCTCACCCATGCGGCGGGGCCGGTGGCGCTCGCGACGCTCCAGTTCGGCGCGACTCAGGTGATCCTCCCCGGCTTCGATCCGCAGGCGGTGTTCGAGGCGATCCGGGACCACAAGGTCACCCACATGTATCTGCCGCCGACCGCGCTTTACGGCCTGCTCAATCATCCGGGTCGCGAAGCCTATGACGTGTCCTCGCTCCGCATCTTCGTGCTGGTCGGCTCGGCCGTGTCCCCTGACAAGCTCAGGCAGGCGGTCGAGGCCTTCGGGCCGGTCATGTGCCAGGCCTATGGCCAGGTGGAATCGCCGATGATCACGACCTGGCTGCCGCCGGAGACGGTGGCCAAGGCGGCGGCGGGCGAGCGGCCGGAATTGCTCGCCAGCTGCGGCAAGCCGTCTTACTCCGTCCGGGTCTGCGTGATGGACGACGCGGGCACCATCCTCCCGCCGGGCGAGGCCGGGGAGATCTGCGTGCGCGGCGTGCTCGTCTCGAAGGAATATTTCGAGCTGCCCGACGCGACCCGGGAGGTCCGCGCCTTCGACTGGCATCATACGGGCGATGTCGGCAAGTTCAGCGAGGACGGCTATCTGTTCATCGTCGACCGCAAGAAGGACATGGTCGTCACCGGAGGCTTCAACGTCTTCACCGCCGAGGTCGAGGCCGCGGTGATGGAGCTGGACGCGGTCCGCGAATGCGCGGTGATCGGCGTGCCGCACGACCATTGGGGCGAGGCCGTCCACGCCATCGTGGTCGCGGACGGGATCGAGGAGGCGGAGATCGTCGCCCATGCCAAGGCGAAGCTCGGCGGCGTCAAGGCGCCGAAGAGTGTCGCCTTCGTCGACGCCATCCCGCGCACGGCCGCCGGCAAGATGGACAAGAAGGCGCTCCGCAAACACTATTGGGGTGACCAAGACCGTATGGTGAACTAACATTCTCTCCATCGCATGAAGGCACGGCCGCAAAGGCCGGTCGGGGAGGGGTGAATGAAGGGTTTGAAGGCCTTCGCGCTGGCGGTCGTGGCGACCTTGGTCGCCGCCTGTTCGCAACAATCCGGCAATGGCATTGCGGAGGCCGGCGGGACCGAGGGCGCCGTCACCAAAGAACGGATCCTCGCGGCCCGCTCGAACGGCGACAATTGGCTGACCACGGGCCGCACCTATGACGAGCAGCGCCATTCCCCGCTGACCCAGATCAACCGCCGGAACGTCGGCCAGCTCGGCCTCGCCTGGCATGCCGATCTCGACACCAGCCGCGGGCAGGAAGCGACCCCGATCGTCATCGACGGGACGATCTACGTCTCCACCGCCTGGTCGATGGTGAAAGCCTATGACGGCCGCACCGGCCGGCTGCTCTGGTCCTATGATCCGCAAGTGCCGCGCGAGCGGCTGGCGATGGTCTGCTGCGACGCGGTCAATCGGGGCGTCGCCGCCTGGGGCGACAGCCTGTTCGTCGGCACGCTGGACGGCCGCCTCGTCGCGCTCGATCGCCATAGCGGCCGGGTCCAGTGGAGCGTGGTCACGCTCGACCAGTTCAAACCTTATTCGATCACCGGCGCGCCGCGCGTCATCGACGGGCGGGTGATCATCGGCAATGGCGGCGCGGAGTTCGGCGTGCGCGGCTATGTCACCGCCTATGACGCGGCGACCGGAAGGCAGCTGTGGCGCTTCTACACCGTCCCCGGCAATCCGGCCGACGGCTTCGAGGGCGAGCATCTTCGCCGCGCCGCCGAGACCTGGCACGGCCAATGGTGGACGCTCGGCGGCGGCGGCACGGTCTGGGACAGCATGGCCTACGATCCGGAGCTCAACCTGCTCTATATCGGCGTCGGCAACGGTTCGCCCTGGAACCAGCAATTCCGCTCCGAGGGCCGCGGCGACAATCTCTACCTGAGCTCGATCGTCGCCATCAGGCCCGACACGGGGGATTATGTCTGGCACTTCCAGCAGACGCCCGGCGAGACCTGGGACTTCACCGCCACGCAGCACATGATCCTGGCCGATCTCAATATCGGCGGCAGGGTCCGCAAGGTGATCATGCAGGCGCCGAAGAACGGCTTCTTCTACGTGATCGATCGGACCAACGGGCAGTTCATCTCGGCCCGCAATTTCGTGCCCGTGAACTGGGCGACGGGGGTCGATCCGCGCACCGGCCGGCCGATCGAGAATCCGGAGGCGCGCTATTATCGGACGGGGCGGCCCTTCGTCTCCATGCCGGGCGCGGCCGGCGCCCATAGCTGGCATCCGATGAGCTTCGATCCCCGGACCGGCTATGTCTTCATCCCGGCGCAGGAGGCGGGCTTCCCCTATTTCCCGGACGCCAACTGGCGGCCGCAGGCGATGGGCTTCAACGACGGCCTCAACATGAGCGCCGCGGCGATGCCGGCCGATCCGGCGGCGCGGGCGGGCGCGCGCGCGGCGACGCGCGGCGCGCTCATCGCCTGGGATCCGGTGAACCAGCGCGAGGTCTGGCGGCACCAATATCAGGGTCCCTGGAACGGCGGCCTGCTCTCCACCGCGGGCGGGCTCGTCTTCCAGGGTTCGGCGGCCGGCAATTTCGCCGCCTTCGACGCCGCCAATGGCCGCGAGCTCTGGCGCTTCCCGGCGCAGACCGGGATCGTCGCCGCGCCCGTGACCTACACGATCGACGGCCAGCAATATGTCGCGGTGATGGCCGGCTGGGGCGGGGTCTGGGCGCTGGCCCCGGGCGCCCTGATCGACATTTCGGGCCCGGTCAGGAACGTCAGCCGGCTGCTCGTCTTCCGCGTCGGCGGCACCGCCCGGCTCCCCGAGGCGCAGCCCTTCGCCGCGCGCGCCCTCGATCCGCCGGCGGACCGCGGCACGCCGGAGCAGGTCGCCGCGGGCGGGCAGCTCTACGGCCGCTATTGCGGGGTCTGCCACGGCGATGCCGGCATTGCGGGGCCGCTGGTGCCGGACCTGCGCCACAGCGGCACGCTGGAAAATGCCGAGGCCTGGCGCCGCGTGGTGATCGACGGCGCGCTGCGCGAGCAGGGCATGGTCTCCTGGCGCCGGGTGATGAATGCCGAGCAATCGGACGGCATCCGCCACTACATCATCCGCCGCGCCCATCAGGACAAGGCGCTGGCCGGACGCGGCGCGGCGCGCTAGCGCGGACTCACCATCGTCGAAGGGTGAGGAGCGCCGCCATGGATGAAGAAGACGTCGACGCCTGGTTCACGAAGCGGCTGATCGGGTCGGATCCCGATCTGGACGCGGTGCTCGACGCCAATGCGGATGCGGGCCTCAGGCCGATCGACGTCTCGCCGCTGCAGGGCAAGTTCCTCCACCTGATCGCCCGCGCGATCGGCGCCCGGCGCGTGCTCGAGATCGGCACGCTCGGCGGCTATTCCACCCTCTGGCTGGCCCGCGCGGTGGGCGCCGAGGGCAAGGTCGTCTCGCTCGAGCTGCAGCCGCGCAACGCCGAGATCGCCCGCGCCAATCTCGCCCGCGCCGGCGTCGGCGACCGCGTCGAGATCCGCATCGGCCCGGCGCTCGACCTGCTCCATTATGTGGCGGGGCCGTTCGACCTCGTCTTCATCGACGCCGACAAGGCCAATCAGGATGCCTATCTTCAATGGGCGCTGCGGCTGTCGCGGCCGGGCACGGTGATCATCGGCGACAATGTCGTCCGCGGCGGCGAGGTCGCGAACCCGGACACGGCCGACCCCAACGTCCAGGGCGTCCAGCGCTTCATCGACCGCCTCGCCACCGACCCCCGCCTCAGCGCCACCGCCCTGCAGACCACCGGCGCCAAGGGCTGGGACGGGTTTGCATTTGCGGTGGTCGACTAGGTTTCTTCCGCGTTTTCCGTATAAGGGAGGGGGAGAGAAGAAGTTATTTCACGCGAAGGCGCGAATATCGCGAAGGACGCGAAGCGGGGCCGATATGCGGGACATCGAAGAGCTGGCGAGGATCGCGATCGATACCGGTCTCGGGATTCATCGGGCCCTTGGCCCGGGCTTGTTCGAATCTGTCTACGAAGCCGTTCTTGCGCTAGAACTCTCCCGGCGCGGAATATCCGTGGTGCGCCAGGCGCCGATAAACCTCGACTATGACGGAGTGCTGCTCGGTGAGTCGTTCAGGGCCGATCTCCTCGTCGAGGGCAGGCTCGTCATCGAGGTCAAATCGATCGAACGGCTAACGCTGCTCCACGGCAAGCAATTGCTGACCTATTTGAGGCTGTTGGATCAGCCTCTCGGCCTTCTCATGAACTTCGGCGGCGAGACCTTTCGCGAGGGCCTGAAACGGGTCGTCAACGACCATCGGAAACCTTCGACCCGCTTGCGGGTCAACAGAGTCCATCCGCTTCAGATCGAACCCCAGCCCTGATCGCCGGCACCCTTCGCGTCCTTCGCGATCTTCGCGCCTTCGCGTGAGATAACTTCTTCTTCTTCCTTCAGCCCCTTAGACCGAAATCACCACCTTGCCGAACAAGGCCGGCGTCGCCTGGTAGCGATAGGCCTCGATCGCCTCCTCGAAGGGGAAGACGCGGTCGATGACCGGGTGGATGTCCGAGGCTTCCAGGGCGCGGTTGAGGTCGAGATGCATGCGCCGCGAGCCGACTAGGATGCCGCGCAGGCTCGCGCCCTTGAACATCATCCGGTGCGGATTGGTGTCGTCGCCGCGGGTGAGGACGCCGATCAGGGCGATCTCGCCGTCCGGGCCGACCGCGTCCATCGACTGGGGCAGGGTGCCGGTGCCGCCGATCTCGATCACCTTGTCGAAACCATCGATCCCAGCCGTCGCCGCGGCGGCGCGGCCCCAATTCTCCTCGGCCCGGTAATTGAAGCCAAGCTGGGCGCCGAGCGCCCGCGCCCGGTCCAGCTTCTCGTCCGACGCGGAGGTGATCAGGGTCCGCGCCCCGCCCGCCCGGGCGAGCTGCAGGGCGAGCAACGAGACCCCGCCCGTGCCCATGGTCAGCACGGTCTGTCCGGGGTGGAGCGGCGCCACGCCGCGGGCCAGCCCGTTCCAGGCGGTGACGCCGGCACAGGGCAGGGTCGCCGCCTCCGCGAAGCTCAACGTCGTCGCCATCGGCACCACCGCCGTCTCCGGCAGCACGACATGGTCGCTGAGCATTCCGGGCGCCCCCGGCGCGCCGAGCGCCGCGCGGGGCATGGGCGGCGGCGGGCCGTCCATCCAGTTCAGGAAGAAGGTCGAGGAGACGCGGTCGCCCGGCTTGAACTGGGTCACCTCGGCGCCGACCTCGACCACCTCGCCGGCGCCGTCGGAGAGCGGCACCTGGTCGGCGGGCAGCTTGCCGCCGAAATAATTGCCGGTGACGATCGCCTGGTCGCGATAGTTGAGCGAGCAGGCGCGCACCCGGATGAGCAGTTCGCGCGGCCCGGGCCTGGGCTCGTCCAGTTCCTCCAGGACCATGTCGTCCAGCGAGCTCGCGCCCGCGCGCAGGATGTAGCGCCGCATGCCTAGCCTCCCATTTCCTCCTTCGCGAGATCGCGCAGGACGTGCTTCAGCACCTTGCCGGAGGCGGTGCGCGGGATCGTCTCCACGATCGCGACCGTGACCGGAACCTTGAACTTGGCGAGGCGGGACGCGCAGTGGGCCAGCACGCTGCCGGCGTCGACCGCGTGGCCGGCGCGCGGAATCAGATAGGCGCGGCCGACCTCGCCCCAGCGCGCGTCGGGCACGCCGATCACCGCCGCTTCGGCGATCGCCTCCAGCTCGGCGAGCACCGCCTCCACCTCCGCCGGATAGACGTTCTCGCCGCCGGAAATGTACATGTCCTTGCGGCGGTCGACGACATAGAGCCAGCCTTCCTCGTCCACCCAGCCCGCGTCGCCGGTCCTGAACCAGCGGCCGACGAAGGCCTTCTCATTCTCCTCGGGCCGGTTCCAATAGCCGGGCGTCACGCTCGGGCCCGCCAGCCAGACCTCGCCGGTCTCGCCGGGCGGCAGGTCCTCGCCATTCTCGCCGACGATCCTGGTCTCGATGAACGGATAGGGCAGGCCGCAGCTGCCCTGCTTGGCGATCACCTTGGCGGGGTCGTCCATCGGCGTGCCGTAATTGGAGCCGGTCTCCGACATGCCGAAGCCGTTCGACATGGCGATGCCGGCGTCGAGGAAGCGCTCGATCTGCGCGGCCGGATTGGGCGCGCCGCCGGTCGCCCAATATCTGATGTTGCGCAGCTTCGCGGGATCGAAGCCCGGCTGCTGCCAGAGCATCTGCGCCATTTGCGGCACCGAGAAATAATGGGTGACGGCGAGCGCCGGGTCGCCGAGCCGATCCAGCGTCTTCACCGGATCGAAGCCGCGCGTGACCAGCACGGCGCCGCCCCCCAGCAGGGGCACGCGCGCCGCCGCGAACAGGCCCGCGGTGTGGAACAGCGGCATGTCGCAGAGGAACACGCTGTCCCGGCCGACATCGTTGCCGAGCACGAAGTTGAGACAGCCGAAAAAGGCGTTGCGCTCGGAAAGGATCACCCCCTTCGGCCGGCCGCTCGTGCCGGACGTGTAGAGCAGGGTGGCGGGCTCCTCCCAATGCCGCTTCGCGCCCTCGGGCGGGCGGCCGCGCATTCCGTCGAGCGCGGCGAGGCTGACCGTCTCCACGCCGAGCTGCGCCGCGACCCCGGCGAAATCCTCGTCATGGAAGACCAGGGCCGGCTCGGCATCCGCGACCAGGGCCTCCAACTCCGCCGGAGCGAGCCGCCAGTTGAACGGCACGAACACCGCGCCGGCGCGGATCGCGCCCAGGTGAAGCAGCATCGTCTCGGCGCAATTGCGGGCGATCACCGCCACGCGCGCGCCGCTGGCCGGGCCCAGCCGCGCCACCAGCCAAGCGGCGACGCCGTCCGCCGCGCGGTCCAGTTCGGCATAGGTCCAGCGCCGCCCGCTCTCTAGGTCGGCAAGCGCGAGCTGCCGCGGCCTGGTGCGGGCAAAGCTCAGGACCGAATCCAGATTTGCCTCTATCATTCCCTCTCCACAGCCTTGATCGGGTCAGGCTTTCCGCCTGAAACGTGAATCAGGGCACACGAAAACCCCGATTCGAACGACCGCGAACTTTGTAAGTGACACTTCGTATTTCGCCTAGCCCATGCTAGACCGCGACTCAGCAACGAGAACAGGGGTTCCGAGGAGAGCGACATGAACGAGATGACCCGCATCAGCGCCCAGCCGGCTTATTCCGACGCCGCCAGCAAGGCCCTGGCGCGCAAGCCGCAGCTGTTCATCAACGGCGAATGGGTGGACTCCACCGGCGGTAAGACCCTGCCCGTCATCGATCCGTCGACAGGGCGCGAGGTCGGCCATTTCGTCGATGCGACCAACGAGGATGTGGACCGCGCCGTCGCCGCCGCCCGCACCGCCTTCGACGACGGCCGCTGGACGGGCATGCCCGCCATCGCCCGCGAGCTGCTGATCCACAAGCTCGCCAGCCTGCTCGAGGCCCATGCCGACGAATTCGCCGAGCTCGAGGCGATCGACAACGGCAAGCCCAAGGGCATCGCCGCCGCGCTCGACATCCCGGCCTCGATCGGAATGCTGCGCTACATGGCCGGCTGGGCGACCAAGCTGGGCGGCGAGCATATCGATCCGATGGCGGCGCCGCGGGGCGCCTTCCATGCCTATGTCCGCCGCGAGCCCGTGGGCGTCGCCGCGCAGATCGTGCCGTGGAACTTCCCGATGATCATGGCCACGCTGAAGATCGCGCCGGCGCTCGCCGCCGGCTGCACGATCGTGCTGAAGCCGGCCGAGCAGACCTCGGTGACCGCGCTCCGCCTCGCCGACCTGATCGCCGAGGCGGGCTTCCCGGTCGGTGTGATCAACGTCATCACCGGCCTCGGCGAGACCGCCGGCGACCGGCTGGTCCGCCATCCGGATGTCGACAAGGTCGCCTTCACCGGCTCGACCGAGGTCGGCAAGATCATCAACCGCGCCGCCACCGACACGCTGAAGCGCGTCACGCTGGAGCTGGGCGGCAAGTCCCCGGTCGTCGTCCTGCCGGACGTCGACGTGGACGCGACCGCGGGCGGCGCGGCGGGCGCGATCTTCTTCAACTCCGGGCAGATCTGCGTGGCGGGCTCGCGCCTGTTCGCGCACCGCTCGATCTTCGACAAACTGGTCGAGGGCGTCGCCAATCATGCCGCGCACTGGGCGCCCGGGCCGAGCCTCCATCCCGACACCCATATGGGCCCGCTCGTCTCCGACGAGCAGCAGCGCCGGGTGATGGACTATATCGACCAGGGCCGGAAGGCCGGCGCTTCGATCCTGACCGGCGGCGACGCCTGCGGATCGGAAGGCTATTACGTCAATCCGACCGTGATGGTGGACGTGAACCCGGAGATGAGCGTGGTGCGCGAGGAGATTTTCGGGCCGGTGCTCGTCGCCCAGCGCTACGACGATCTGGACGAGGTGGCGAAGGCCGCGAACGACACGCTCTACGGCCTCGGCGCCAGCGTCTGGACCAAGGATCTTTCGAACATGCACAAGCTGGCCGCGAAGATTAAGTCGGGCACGGTCTGGGGCAATTGCCACTCGATGATCGATCCCGCGCTGCCCTTCGGCGGCTACAAGCAGTCCGGCCTCGGCCGCGAGCAGGCCCGGCAGGGCGTCGAGGCCTATACCGAGCTGAAGACGGTCATCATCGCGCTTTAACCGGAATGGGGACACGTACCTTTTCGCGAAAAGGTACGTCCCCGAATGAAGCGAAGCGACGAAGCAATCCAGAGCGCGAGACCCCGCACTGGATTGCTTCGCTTCGCTCGCAATGACGTAAGGAAAAGCCGTTGCCGATTGACATATCCAAACTCAAGGCCATCGACGTCCACGTCCATGCCGAGGTGTCGTGCCACGATCCGGAGGACCCGGTCATGGCCGAGTTTTTCGACGCGGCCAGCGCCTATTTCAAGGCGCCGCGCGAACGGCCCAAAATCCCCGAGATCATCGAATTGTACCGCGAGGCGCGGATCGGCTTCTGCCTGTTCACCGTCGATGCCGAGAGCGGGATGGGGGCGAAGCGCGTCTCCAATTACGAGATCGCCGAGATCGCCGCGAAGAACACCGACATCGTCATCCCCTTCGCCTCGATCGATCCGCACAAGGGCAAGCTCGGCGCCCGCGAGGCGCGGGACCTGATCGAGAATGCGGGGGTGAAGGGCTTCAAATTCCATCACATCGCGATGAACTGCCATCCGGCCGATCCGATGGGCTATCCGATCTACGAGGTGATCAACCACTATCGACTGCCGGTCATCTTCCACACCGGCCATTCTGGCATGGGCACCGGGATGCGCGGCGGCGGCGGCATGCGCCTCAAATATGGCGAGCCGATGCTGGTCGACGACGTCGCCGTGGACTTCCCGGACATGAAGATCATCCTCGCCCATCCGAGCTGGCCCTGGGTCGACGAGAGCCTGTCCATGGCGCTGCACAAGGACAATGTGTTCATCGATCTCAGCGGCTGGAGCCCCCGCTATTTCCAGCCGCAGCTCATCCGCTACGCCAATACGCAGCTGAAGCATAAGATGCTGTTCGGCAGCGATTTCCCGCTGATCCATCCGCTGAAATGGCTGGAGGCGGCGAAGGAGGTGGGCTTCAAGGAGGAGGTGCTGCCGCTGATCATGAAGGACAATGCGGCCCGGGTGCTGGGGCTGGCGTGACGGCTGGCGGCCATGTCGTCGTCACCGGCGGCTCGACCGGGATCGGCTTCGCCACCGCGACATTGCTCGCCGAACGGGGCGCCAGGGTCAGCCTGATCGCGAGGAGCGCGGAGACACTGGACATCGCCGTCGGCGAGATCGGCGATGCCGCCCGGGGCTTCCCCGCCGATGTCGCCGACAAGGACGCGCTCATCGCCGCGCTCGAGGCGGCGGCCACGGCGCAGGGGCCGATCGACGGCCTCTTCGCCAATGCCGGCACGGGCGGCGCCTTCGGCCCGGTCCAGCATTATGCGGACGCGGATTTCGAGGCGGTGCTGGCGGTCAACCTCATCGCCCCGTTCCGCGCGATCAAGCATGTCCTGCCCGGCATGATCCACCGCCGGCGCGGCGCGATCCTCGTTACTGGCAGCCTCGCCAGCGAGCGCGGCATGCCGATGAACGCGGCCTATGTCGCCTCCAAGCATGGCGTGCTCGGCCTCGCCCGCGCCGTCGCCGCCGAGGCCGCGCCGCACGGGGTCCGCGTCAACTGCATCGTCCCCGGCTTCATCGAGACGCCGATGCTCGACGGGCTGCCGCCCGGCGCGATGGCGCGGCTCGCCGGCATCGTGCCGCAAGGGCGCACCGGCGGCGCGAACGAAGTGGCCGAAGTCGCCGCCTTCCTGCTCTCCGACGCGGCCAGCCACGTGACCGGGCAGAGCTGGTCGATCGACGGCGGCATGCTTGGCACGCTCGATCCTTCGCGTTAAAGGGAAAATAGTAGGCGTTGCATACAAATGAGAACGCCGAGTCGGGAGAGGGAAGATGGCCACGCTCGCATCCGGGCCGCGGACCGTCGAAGCCGAGATCAACTATCTCGGGGCGATGGATTCCATGCCCTATTTCTACGCCAAGGATCACGACCGCGACAATCTGGTGCTTGAGCCGCACCGGGTCGGCATCGCCGACGCCCGCCAGGCGGAGCGGCCGCCGCGCCTCGAGGTCGAAGGCTTCACGCTCGTCCCCCACAAGAGCGCGGTGACCGACTTCGAGGATGCCGACGCGACGGCGACCGTCTACGCCCGCGAGGTCGAGGCGCTGATCCGCGGTCTGACCGGCGCCGATCATGTCGTCGCGCGCGGCACCGTGCTGCGCTTCTCCAAGCAGCGCAATCGCGACGCCTTCGTGAACTCGCTGCCCGCCGGCTTCGTCCATGTCGACGTCTCGCGGGAGAGCTTCGCCCAGTTCGCCGCGCTGGGCCTCGGCGACCATCCGGACAAGGACGCCCTGCTCGCCGGCCGCTATGTCGGCTTCAACATCTGGCGCGTGCTGACCCAGCCGCCGCAGGACCTGCCGCTCGCCGTCTGCGCCGCCAACAGCGTGACCGAGGCGGACCGGGTCACCGGCGAGGCGCGCGTCGACGGCGTCGGCATCGAGGAATATCGCTTCGGCTCCTCGCTCTATCATGCCAATCCGCGGCACCGCTGGTTCTACTATCGCGACATGCGCCCGGACGAGGCGCTCATCTTCAAGCAGTTCGACACCGCCGATCCGGACATCGTCGGCGTGCCGCACGTCGCCTTCGCGGACAGCAGCGCCGAAAACCCCGTCCCGCGCGCCTCGGCCGAGATCCGCGCCTTCGCTTATTGGAGGGCCTGACCGATGGCGCTCAAATATTATCATGCCGAGCCGCTGGCCAATTCGCTGAAGTCGATGCTCCCGCTCTTCGAAAAGGGCCTCGCCTTCGAGAGCGTCTATGTGAACCTGCACAAGTTCGAGCAGCACCAGCCGTGGTTCGTCGCGCTCAACCCGGACGGGCAGGTGCCCGTGCTCGACCATGACGGCGTGATCGTCACGCAGACCACGGCGATCAACGAATATTATGAGGACGCTTTTCCGGACCTGCCCGCGCTCCGCCCCAACAATCCGGAGGGCAATGCGCGGATGCGGATCTGGAACAAGTTCGTCGACGAGCATGTGATGAACTTCGTCTCGATCCACGGCTGGCACCGGCTGGTCGGGATCATCGCCCGCAACATCGAGAGCGGCGAATTCGAGAAGCTGCTGGAGAATATCCCGCTCCACGAGCAGCGCGAGAAATGGCGGACGGCGCGGTCCGGCTTCTCCCAGGCGGATCTCGACAATGCGACCCGCAAGATCGAGGTCGCGCTGGCCAAAGTGGAGGCGCAGCTGGCCGAGACGCCCTGGCTGGCGGGCGAGACCTACACGCTCGCCGACATCAATTTCTATTCGCATTGCGGGATGATGGTGGACCGGATGTTCCCGGAGATGGCGGTGGACAGCCGCTTTCCCCGCCTCGTCGACTGGCGCCGGCGGGTTGACGCGCGGCCGGCGACGAAGGAGGCGCTGGCCATGCCGGACCACACGACCCCGGGCCTTCGAACATGGAGTGGAGCGCGTTAACATGATTGCCGAGTTGATTGATGGGCGGGCCCTGGCGGCCCAGGTTGTCGACCAGGTGAAGGCCGCCATGGCCACCTTGCCGCGGGTGCCCGGCCTTGCCGTGATCCTCGCGGGCGACGACCCGGCCAGCCATGTCTATGTGAACAGCAAGACCAAGCTCGCCCGCGAGATCGGCTTCGCCGCGGAGGTGATCGCGCTGCCGGCCGACGCGAGCGAGGAGAGGGTGCTCGCCGAAGTGGCGAAGCTGAACGCGCGCGGCGAGATTGACGGCATCCTCGTCCAGCTGCCGCTGCCCAACGGCATCAACACCTTGCGCGTCATGGCGGCGATCGATCCGGCCAAGGACGTGGACGGGCTGCACGCGCTCAATGCCGGCCTGCTCTCGCAGGGGGCGGAGGGGCTCATCCCCTGTACGCCGCTCGGCTGCATGAAGATCATCCAGTCGATCGTCCCCGATCTCACCGGCAGCCACGCCGTGGTGATCGGCAGCTCCAACATCGTCGGCAAGCCGATGGCGGCTTTGCTGCTCGAGGCGCGGGCGACGGTGACGATGACCCATATCCACACCCGCGACACCCGCTTCGTCTGCCGCGGCGCCGACATATTGATCAGCGCGGTCGGCAAGCCCGGCCTGGTGCGCGGCGACTGGATCAAGCCGCGCGCGGTGGTGATCGACGTCGGCACCACCCGCGTCGAGAAGCCCGAGGGCGGCCACCGCATCGTCGGCGACGTCGCCTTCGAGGAGGCGAAGCATGTCGCCGGCGCGATCACCCCGGTGCCGGGCGGGGTCGGGCCGATGACCATCGCCTGCCTGATGGAGAACACGCTGAAGGCCGCGCGGGCGCGGCTCAGGGCGGCCGGGCATGTGATTCCGGACCTGGTCGCGCTCCAGTAGGGCGGCCATGGCCAGCTTCGTCATGATCCACGGCGCCTGGCATGGCGGCTGGAGCTTCGCGCCGCTGCGCGCGCGGCTCGAAGGCGCCGGCCACCGCCTGGTCGCCCCGGACCTGCCCGGCATGGGCGGGGACGACGAGACGCTGGCCAGGGTCACGCTCGACCAATGGGCCGCCTTCGCCGTGGAGACCTGCCGCGCCCAGCCGGGTCCGGTCCTGCTCTGCGGGCACAGCCGCGGTGGGATCGTGCTGAGCCAGGCGGCGGAGCGCGACCCCGGGGCGATGGCGGCGCTCGTCTATATCTGCGCGGTGCTGATGCCGAGCGGCATCTCCCGCGTGCAGTTCCGCGAGGGACAGGCGCCCAATCCGGCCTTCCAGGCGATCATCCGGCCGACGCCAGGCGGGCACGGCACGGTCATCGACCGCGACCATGCGGCGCCCGTCTTCGCCAATCTCTCGCCGCCCGATCTGGCCGCGGACGCGCTTTCCCGCCTCGCCGCCGAGCCGAACGGCCCGCGCCAGACTCCGCTCAGCCTGACGCCCGAGCGCTACGGCACGGTGCCGCGCCACTATGTCGAATGCCTGCACGACCGGACCATCCCGATCGAGGACCAGCGCTGGATGCAGAGTCTGCAGCCCTGCGCCAGCGTCACCACCTTGGACGCGGACCACAGCCCGTTCCTGTCGGCGCCGGACGCGCTGGCGGAGGCGCTGATCGGGCTGGCAGGGGGATTGAGCAAATAATAGTCATCCCAGCGAAGGCTGGGACCCATGAACTCCGCGCTGCCCGGAGGAAGTGCTGCCGCTTCCGGCCAGCCTCAGGAACCGTGCTCATGGGTCCCGGCCTCCGCCGGGATGACTCAGCGGGGATCACTCATCGGGGTGCACCGGCCTCAGCCCTTCTTCGCCGCCTGCCGCGCTTTCTCCGCGGCATAGATCGGATTGTGCATCAGCATGCCGAAGACCTTCCTGTAGTCCTCATTCTCCGCCCGATCGGGGATTGCCGCGACCATAGCTTCGGCGCGGGACGTGACTCCGTCCAGAAATTCCCGGTGCGTGCAGATGAAGAGTTCGTCCCCCTCGATCCCTTCGCGGACGCGCTCGCCCACCTCCTCCTTGGTCATGAAGAGATGGCCGAAATCGGCGCTGCCCTGGCGGCGCTTGTCGCTCTCCGCATAGCCGGTCTCGGCATATTTGTCGGGGCGGGTCTTGCCCGATTCCTGGATGTTGGTGGCCACCGCGCCCGGACAGAAAGCCGAGCAGATCACACCCTTCGGCTCCAGTTCGCCGCGCATGGCCTCCATCATCCCGATCACCGCCGCCTTGGTCGTCGTGTAGATCACCGCGCCCGGATGCGGCATCAGCCCGGACATCGAGGCGGTGGAAACGATATGGCCGCCTTCTCCATGGGCGAGGATGCGCGGCAGGATCGTCACCACGCCGTTGATCACGCCGCCCAGATTGACGCTCGTCGACCAGTCCCAGTCGCCATAGGAGGCGATCTCGACCGGGCCGACCACGCCGATCCCGGCATTGTTGACCAGCAGGTGGATCTTGCCGAAGCGGGCCTCCGCCGCATCCGCGGCCGCCGCGAAGGCCGCGCGGTCGGTGACGTCCAGCCGGAGCGCCAGCACCTCGCCCCCGTCCTCATTGGCGCCAAGCTCCGCGACCGCGGCGTCGAGATGATCCTGCCTGATGTCGGCGATCGCGACCTTCATTCCGGCCTTCTTCAGCGCGATGGCGATGCCGAGGCCGATGCCCGAGGCGCCGCCGGTGACGAAGGCGGTCTTGCCAGACAGATCCCGCATATCCTTCCCCTCCCTTCGCCGCCGGCATTTTCCCGCCCACGCGGGCTTGCCGAGTCAGCGCATATTTGTAAGGGAACAATACAAATTTCCCGGTTTTGGCAAGAGCCGTTCCGAAACGGCCGCCGGGAGGGACGCGGAAATCGTACGACGTCGTGCTTTCCTGCTTCCCACCGGGTGAGAGGGCCGTAAGAAAGACGCATGACCTATCCTTCGCTCCACATGATCATCGACGGCGAGCGCGTGCCCGCCGCCGGCCGCCGCACCTTCACCGTGCGCAATCCCGCCACCGGCGAGGCTTTGGGCGAACTGCCGCTCGCCGATCCCGCCGATCTCGACCGGGCGCTGGACGCGGCGCAGCGCGGCTTCCGCATCTGGCGCGAGTCGACGCCGCAGCAGCGCGCCGCCGTGTTGCAGGGCGCGGCCCGGCTGATGGCCGAGCGCGCCGACGAGATCGCCCGGGTCGCGACCATGGAGGAGGGCAAGCCCTTCGCCGAGGCGCGGATCGAGGTGATGATGAACGTGGGCCTGTTCAACTTTTATGCGGGCGAGGTCTTCCGGCTCTACGGGCGCACCCTGGTCCGCCCCGCCGGGACGCGCTCGACGGTGACGAAGGAGCCGGTCGGCCCGGTCGCCGCCTTCTCGCCCTGGAATTTCCCGGTCGGCAATCCCGGCCGCAAGCTCGGCGCGCCGATCGCGGCGGGCTGCTCGGTGATCATGAAGTCGGCGGAGGAGACGCCGGCCTCGGCGCTCGCGGTTCTGCAGGCCCTGCTCGACGCGGGTCTGCCCAAGGAGGTCGCCCAGGCCGTGTTCGGCGTGCCGGACGAGGTTTCCCGCCACCTGCTCGGCAGCCCGATCGTCCGCAAATTGAGCTTCACCGGTTCGACGGTCGTCGGCAAGCATCTGATGAAGCTCGCCGCCGACGACATGAAGCGCACGACGATGGAGCTGGGCGGGCACGGCCCCGTGCTGGTCTTCGACGATGTCGAGGTCGATCGCGTGCTCGACGTGATGACGCCCGCCAAATATCGCAATTCCGGCCAGGTCTGCGTGAGCCCGACCCGCTTCATCGTCCAGGAGGATGTCTTCGACTCCTTCGTCGCCGGCTTCACCGCGCGGGTGAAGACCATCAAGGTCGGCAACGGCCTCGATCCGGACACGCAGATGGGGCCGATGGCCAATCCGCGCCGGCCGGACGCGATGGAGCGGCTGATCGGCGACGCCGTCGCCCGGGGCGGCACCCTCCACACCGGCGGCGAGCGGATCGGCAACCAGGGCTATTTCTATGCGCCCACCGTCCTCTCCAACGTGCCGCTCGACGCCGAGATCATGAACGAGGAGCCGTTCGGCCCCGTCGCCATCCTGAATCCCCATCGGGGCGAGGAGGACATGATCGCCGAGGCCAACCGGCTGCCCTACGGCCTCGCCGCTTATGCCTGGACGGCGGACAGCCGGCGCCAGAAGATCGTCGCCCGGGAGATCGAGTCGGGCATGGTCGGGATCAACACCAACATGATCGGCGGCGCGGACGCGCCCTTCGGCGGCGTGCGCTGGTCGGGCCACGGCTCGGAGGACGGGCCGGAGGGCGTCGAGGCCTGCATGGTGCTGAAGGCGGTGCACGAGGGCTAGGCCCCGCGCCGACCCGTCCGTCGCGCGGAAGCGGGCTCCAGCTTCCGTGCTGAAGGCGGGTAGAGAAGAAGACTGGATCCCCGTTTTCGCGGGGATGACGAGAGGATGAGTAAGGTGGCCTCGAACGCTTCATCGACCGACGCCGCGAAACTCGGCGGCCGCGCCGCCTGGATCGCCCTGATCCTGGTCTCGCTCACCCAGGCCATGTCGATGGTCGACCGGCAGATCCTCGCCATCCTCGTCCCGCATATCGAGCGCGACCTCGGCATCGCCCGGGCCGAGATCGGCCTGCTCTACGGCACCGTCTTCGCACTCTTCTACGCGATCTTCTCGCTGCCGCTCGGGCGGCTCGCCGACGGCTGGGTGCGGACCCGGCTGCTGTCCATCTCGATCATCGCCTGGTCGGGCGCGACCGCGCTCGCCGGCACCGCGAACAGCTTCGCCATGCTTGCCTTGTCGCGGCTCGGCGTCGGCATCGGCGAGGCGAGCGTGCAGCCGGCTGGCCTCTCCCTCCTCGCCGACTCCTTCCCCCGCGAGAAGCGCGGCATGATCACCGCCTGGATCGCGGCGGCGACCGCCCTCGGCCTGGGCGGCGCGATCGTGATGGGCGGGCTGAGCGCCGAATGGTGGAACAATGCCTGGCCCGCGGGGGAGGCGCCGCTCGGCCTCCGGGGCTGGCAGTTCGCCTTCCTCACCGCCGCCATTCCGGGCCTGATCCTCGGCTGGTTCCTCGCGCGCATGCCCGAGCCGACGCGCGGCGCCGCTGACGGGGTGGCGTCCAAGGCGGATCCGCGGCCCTTCGGCGCGGCCTGGGATACTTTGCTCGCGATCCTTCCCATCCTCTGCTGGATCAATTTCAGCCGCCGCCGCGCGTCCGCCGCGCTCTGGCTGGCCAATCTCGCAGGGCTCGCTTCGATCGTGGCCGCGGCGGTCGCGCTCACGCTCTGGACGGAGTCGCTGCGCCCGCACGTGCCGCCGCTGCACCTGTTCGGCCTGACGGTCAGCGGCAGCGCGCTGCAATGGTCGATCGCGGGGCTCGGCGCCTATGTCCTGCTGAACTGGCTGCAGGCGACGAGCCTCACCGATCGCCCGGCCTTCGCGGTGATCGCCCGCGCACCGGCGGTGTGGCTGGTCATCGGCGTCGCCTCGCTGCAGTCGGTGGTGAATTACGGCGTGATGGGCTGGACGCCGACCTTCATCGTCCAGCATTTCCAGCAGAGCCAGGCCAGTACGGCGCTGCATTTCGGCCTGCTCTCCGCCGTGATCGGCGTCGCCGGCGCGCTGATCGCCGGGCCGATTTCCGACTGGGCGTGCAAGCGCTGGGCGGGCGGGCGCGTCTGGGTCACGCTCTTCTCGCTCGGCGTCTCGCCCTTCCTCGGCTTCATCACCTACCGGGCGCCGGACGTGACCAGTTTCTATCTCTGGTTCGTCCTCTATTCGATCGTGCTCTGCGCCTGGCTGCCGCCCGTCTACGCGACCTTGCTCGATCTGGTGCTGCCCCGGATGCGGGGCGTGGTGATGAGCTTCTACATCCTCGCCCAGACCATCGTCGGCCTCGGCGTAGGGCCCTATATGGTCGGGCTGATCAGCGATCTGAACGGCGGCGATCTCGGCAGCGCGATCCTCAGCGTCTACTGGTTCGGGCCGCCGATCGTGATCTTCCTCATCATCCTGATCCGCCAGCTGCCGCGGGACGAGGCCCGCCTGATCCAGCGGGCGAGAGACGCCGGAGAACCTGTCTGATGGACGAGATTGACGATCATGTCGCCGCCGCCGCCTTCCGCCGGCTCGTGGCGCACCTGAAGCACCGTCAGGATGCGCAGAATATCGACCTGATGGGTCTGGCCGGCTTCTGCCGCAATTGCCTGGCCGATTGGGTGGCGGAGGCCTCCGCGGAGGCCGGCAGGCCCATGAGCCGCGACCAGGCGCGGCGGGCGATCTACGGCATGGACTATGCCGAATGGAAGCGGGCCCAGCCCGAGGCGACTCCCCAGCAGATCGCGCGCATGGAGGAGAGCGTCGCCCGCAACGCGGGGACCTAGAGCCTGATCGTTGGAGGTGGAAGCGTTGCGCGCTTCCGCCGAAAGTGTGAATCAGGCTCTCTTTAAGGGTCTAGGTGACCTTCCACACCCAGAGCCGGATGCCGTCGACCCAGCGCTCGCCGGTGCAGATGAAGACGGCGCGGTTCAGCCAGTCATACGGACCCGCGGGCGCCACGAATTGCGGCGCCGTTCGGAAATAGACCGAGGTCGGGTCGACCCGCTCGCCGCGCGCCATCGCCGCCATCACCTCGGGCGGCCCGGCGCGCATGCCGCGATTGCGGACCTGGATGATCGTGCCGTCGTCGGTCCGCAGCGCATAGATGGCGTCGAGCACAAGCACGCCGTCCGGGCGCGTCACCTGCCAGTCCGCGCCGCCCTCGACGAACGCGCCCTTCAGCAGCGGCCCCTCGAAACGGCCGGAGAGGATCGGGATGAAGCGGCGCTCGCCGTCGGGCGCGCTGCCCTGCGCCACCGGCGGGCCGAGCACGGCCTCGGCCTCGTAGACGAATTCGAAATTCGGTTCGATCATCGGTTCCTGCCTCCATGGCTGCGCGGACGAGTTGACATGCGGCCCGGGCGGAAGCCCACAGAGGATTTGGACAGGCCGTTCCCGTTGGTCTAAAGGTACGCGTCGCTGACAGTCGGGCAAGAGCGAAGAGGGGGAGTGGATTTGGTCAAATCCGGCAAGACTGCCGTCGATCCCGTGGACCTGAGCCAGGTCGGCGACATCAAGGACATATTGGGCTTCCACATCCGGCTCGCCTACGTCACCGTCTATCGTCACTTCATGGAGACTTTCGCCGATCTGGACCTGACCCAGAAGCAGGTCTCGGTGCTCTGGCTGGTCGACGACAATCCGGGCGTGGCGCAGACCGATCTCGCCCAGCGCCTGTTCATGGACCGCGCCACCACCATGGGCATCGTCAATCGCCTGCAGGGCCGCGGCCTGCTGCAGCGCGGCCCTTCGCCCGAGGACCGGCGGCGCAAGACGCTCTATCTCACCGACGCCGGCCGCGACCTGTTGCTGCGCGCCCGCCATGCCATCCTCCAGCACGAGAAATGGCTGAAGAGCCGGTTCAGCAAGAACGAGGTGAAGACCCTGATGGGGCTGCTGGACCGCATCCACACCTGACCTTTTACAAGCCCGCTTGATTCCTATGCTGCGCAGCATAGTATGCGTGCCATACAAACCCGGAAAGGGCGAGGATGGCGGACGAGGCGGCGCTCAGGGCTGAGATCGAGGCGCTTTCCGCGCGGGTCGCGCGTCTCGAGGACGTGAACGCGATTCGCAAGCTTCACTACGCCTACGGCTATTATATCGACGTCTGCATGTACGACGAAGTGGTCGATCTCTTCGCCGAGGATGGCGAGGTGATCTTCCTGTCCGGCGTCTATCGCGGCAAGGCCGGCGCCGCCCGGCTCTACAAGACCTGGTTCCAGAATTTTTTCACCGGCGGCCGGCCGGGCCCCGTCGACGGCTTCCTGCTCGATCATTTCCAGATGCAGGACATCGTCACCGTCGCCGAGGACGGCGCGACCGCGAAAGGCCGGTTCCGCGCCCTGCTCGCGGGCGGCAGCCACGAGTCGCGGGCCGATGCCCCGGAGGGCCTGCCGGCCCAATTCTGGGAGGCCGGGGTCTACGAGAACGACTATGTTCGCGAGCAGGGCGTGTGGAAAATCCGGCGGCTCGATTACCGCGTCCAGTGGCAGGCCGATTATGAAGCGGGCTGGGCCAGGCAGGCGGCGCACCTCCGTCCGGCCAGCGTCACCTTCCCGGAAAATCCGCTCGGTCCCGACGAATTGCTGAGCGAAATCAGGCCGATGTGGCCGGAGCGCGCGCATGTCGAATTCCACTATGCGCATCCGGTGATTCAGCAGGCTCTGCGCTGAGCCCCGGGGCGGCAGCGCGGCGGCGCTGTTGCCGGATCGCTACACCCCGAGAAATCGTGTGTGACATACAAATTCAGCATTGTATGTTACACAAACATATATAGCTTGGTGTGGCCATTCGGCGGTCCCGTAAGCAACCTGAAAAATCAGGCGGGGCGGCCGCGACATGGGAGGGGTTAGGATGAACAGGCTCGGTCTCCGCCGGCGCTTCGTGCGTGGCGCATTTATCGCTTCCGCTTCACTGATCAGCATCGCGGCCGCCTCGCCAGCGTTCGCGCAGGACAATCCGGCGCCGGCCGCGCAGGCCGCCGACCAGGAAGACGGCCAGGAAGTGGTCGTCACCGCCCAGTTCCGCGAGCAACGGCTGCAGGACATCCCGCTCGCGATCACCGCGCTGCCGGCCGAGCTGCTCGAGCAGCGCAGTCAGGACAGCCTCGTGGAGGTCGCCAACCAGGCGCCGAACGTGACCCTGCGCCAGCAGGGCGCCTCCTTCGGCCCGTCGATCGGCGCCTCGATCCGCGGCATCGGCCAGTTCGATTTCAGCCCCGCCTACGAACCGGGCGTAGGCCTCTATATCGACGACGTCTATTATTCCTCGCTGACCGGCGCCAATTTCGAGCTGCTCGATCTCGAGCGGATCGAGATCCTGCGCGGGCCGCAGGGCACGCTGCAGGGCCGCAACTCGGTCGGCGGCGCGATTCGCCTGATCACGCGGCGCCCGGACGGCGACGGCGGCGGCTTCGTCGAGGCCAGCTACGGCAGCCGCAACCTGATCGGCATTCGCGGCGGCGCCACCTTCACCATCGCCGACGGTCTCTACGGCCGCATCTCCGGCACCGCGCGGCAGCAGCGCGGCTATGTCGAGCGGATCGACTATGGCTGCGCCTTCCCGAACAGCGGCATCGCCGCCACCCGCACGCCTGGCGACTGCACCGTCAGCCATCATGGCGGCGTGGGCTATACCGCCGTGCGCGGCCAGCTGCGCTACCACCCCAATCCGGACGTCGATGTGGTGCTGTCGGGCGATTACACGCGCGATCATCGCACGATCGCCCCCGAGGTGCTGGTCGCGACGCAGGCCCCCGGCAACACGCTCAACATCGGCCCGGCCTTCGGTCCGCAATTCATCTGCGGCCGCTATTGCAACTACAGCGCCTTCGCGCAGCCGGCGATCGTCTGGGCTGGCCCCGCGGCGCCCGGCATCCCGCTGATCGCGACGTCGGGCACGGACGAGAGCACGTTCGAGGGCTGGGGGCTGGCGCTGAACGCCGACTTCAACGTCGCCGAGAACGTCCAGATCCAGTCCATCACCGCCTATCGCGAGTGGAACAACCGCTTCAACGCCGACGACGATCTGTCGCCGTCGAACATCGGCTTCGGCCAGAATGCGCTGGACTATTGGTTCTGGAGCCAGGAGCTCCGCCTCAACGCGCAGCTCTTCGAGGGCTTCGATATCACCCTGGGCGGCTATTATAACGATCAGCGGACCGAATATTTCACCTTCCAGGACATCCGCTACGCGGCGATCCCGCTGCAGTTCATCTACGCGCCGAACCACGATCCGGTGAATGCGGACAGCTGGGCCCTGTTCGGCACGGCCATCTGGCGCCCGATCGAGAATCTCACGATCACCGGCGGCCTGCGCTACACGGAGGAGCATAAGGATTACGAGTTCAACCGCTCCAATCCGGACGGCTCGTTCAATCCGTTTCTCGGCGGCCTGACCGGCACCGTCGCCACCTTCGACGGCAACCGGACCGACTATCGCCTCAGCGTCGACTACCGCTTCTCGCCGGAGGTGCTGGTCTATGCGACCACCTCGACGGGCTTCAAGGGCGGCGGCGTCGGCCCGCGTCCATTCAACCCGGCCCAGGCCCGCGGCTTCGGCCCGGAGGTGCTCACCAACTACGAGCTCGGCATCAAGACCGACCTGTTCGACCGGCGCCTGCGCCTGAACGTCGCGGCCTTCTACGCCCAATATGACGGCATCCAGCTGGCCCTGCTCTCCTGTCCGCAGTTCGGCGGGCCGGGGCCGTGCGCGCTGCCGCAAAATGCCGGCGACGCCCACATCCAGGGTCTCGAGGTCGAAGTGTTCGCCCGGCCCGTGGACGGCCTGCAGATCGACGGTTCGCTGAGCTGGATCGATTTCACCTATGATTGCGTGCAGATCACCGTGGTCCGCCCGCTCAATCCCGGCGAAACCGACATCTGCTCCACCGACCCGTCGATCATCGGCGGCCTGGGCGAGCGGCCGCCGGCGCTGCCGGAATGGAAGTGGAGCTTCGGCATCCAGTACGAGATCCCGCTGGGCACCCGCGGCACGCTCACGCCGCGCTTCGACATGTCCTATAACGGCGCCACGGCCGGCGGCGTGACCAGCGGCGGCTTCGCCTTGCCGTCCTTCACCATCGCCAATGCCCGCCTCACCTGGCGCGACAATGACAATGACTGGCAGGTGGCGCTGGAGGTCACCAACCTGTTCGACGAATATTATTACCTGACCTCGTTCGATCTCCGCGGCGCCGGCGCCGGTTTCGTGAAGGCGCAGCCGGGCCGCCCGCGCGAGTGGGCGCTCACGGTCACCCGCCGCTTCTGATCTTCCCC
>DATJUQ010000019.1:0-233722 GCA_035502235.1 Allosphingosinicella sp. | reverse complement strand
CATGGCATGGGCGATGGCGCGGCTGCGCGCGGCGGGGGCATCGCGGCCGCCGCCCCAGCGCCAGGGCTCGACCTCGCCGCGGGCGACGCTCATCCGGTCGAGCAGCAATTTCAGGTGGAATTGCGGGTGGGTCTCGATCGCCGGCCGGCGGCGGCCGGTCGTCTCGTCCGCGGCGTGGGGGCCGAGCGCCCGCCATTCCGCCTCCGGCAGAGCGAGATCGAGCCCGGGCAGCACCACCGAGCCTTGCCCGAGCCGGGCGACGACGCCGAGCAGCCGCGCCACGGCGGGCGCCGCCGTGGTGATGCCGGCCGCGCAGACGAAGCCCGGCGGCGGCGCGGAGCGCCAGCGCCCGGCCACGGCGTCGAGCAGCAGGTTGCGCCGCCGGGTCAGGTCGATCCGGCCGAGCCGTTTCAGTTCGGCCGGCCAGTCGGCGAGGATCAGCTGCAGCTGGTCGAGCGATTTCTGCCAATGGACGGACAAATCGGGCAGATCCTGGGCGAAGCTCCCGAGCCGCGCCGGCTCGACCTCCTCGATCAGCAACTGGTCGAGCGTCCGGCCGAGATCCTCGGCGAGGCGCAGCGCCTCGGCGGCGTCGCAGCCGCGATGGCGCTGGACCAGACGCGCGAGCAGCATCAGCCGCCGCGCCGGCTCGACCGCCGGCGGCACCGGCGCCTCGTCCAGCGGCTCCAGCATCCCGCCGATCCGCTCGTCCAGCTCCGGATCGCCGACCGGCACCAGCCGCGGCAGCAGCAGCCCGCCGCCCGAACGACGGACGAAGGCATCCTGCAGCGCCCGCGCCGCGCGGTTGTTGGGAACGAGCAGGATACCCTGCGCCAGGCCGGTGCGTTCGCGTCCGTGCCGCGCGATCAGCCCGGCGGCGAGCGCGTCCGCGAAGGCGCGGTGCGGCGGAATGGTGAAGACCTTCGGCGTCACGGCCGCGAGGTTAGGCGCTGGTGCGCGCGCAGGCTAGGCCGCTTCCAGGAACGCCTCGGTCATCGCGATATTCTCGGGCTGACCGATGTCGAACCAGAGGCCCTGATGGACGGCGCCGAAGCAGCGGCCCGCTTCGATCGCGCGGTTCCAGAGCAGGTTGGTGGAGAAGGGCCCGTCCGGCAGCTCGCCCCCGAACAGGCGCTTCGAGACCATCTGGATGCCGGTATAAACGAAGGGCGCCACGCCATTGGGTTTGCGCCGTTTCAGCTTGCCGACCGCGTCCATGTGGAAATCGCCGCGGCCGCGATGGCAATTGGCCCGGGCGTGCGGCACGACGAGCAGCAGGGCGTCCATTTGCGCGTCGTCCCAGTGCGAGGCGAGCAGCCGCAAGGTGTCGACCGGCCCGTCCACCCAGAAATTGTCGGAATTCACCACCAGGAAGGGATCGGCGTCGATCAGGGGCAGCGCCCGGACCAGGCCGCCGCCCGTCTCGAGCAGCTGGTCGCGCTCGTCGGACACAACGATCTCAATACCCTGGACACGATTCTGAAGATGGGCTTCGAGCTGCGCCGCGAGATAATGGACGTTGACCACCGCCGTCTCGACGCCCGCCGCCTTCAGCCGGTCGAGGCAATGGTCGATCAGGGTCCGGCCCGCCACGTTCACCAGCGGCTTGGGCCGGGTCGCGGTCAGCGGCCGCATCCGTTTGCCGAGACCGGCGGCCATCACCATCGCGGTCTTCGGCACCGCCACGCCCGGATCGGGCCGGAGCGCGAGCGGTTTCCTGTAGCGGCTCATGCCGCGATCTCCTCGAGCCAGGGGGCGACACGCGCCGATGAAGGGATGTTGGCGTCGAACCAGGCGCGCACCGGCGCCAGCGACGGCTGGGCCAGATCGCGTTCCAGCAGGCCCCACATGCGGGGCTGGAACTTGCGGTAGCCGGGCTTGTCGTCGCGCCGCCAGAGGCGAGTGAAGACGCCGAGGATGCGGGTGTTGCGCTGCGCCGCCAGCGCCCAATAAGCCTTTTCGAAAGCAGGGCCCTGGCCGGTGGCGTTCACATAGAGATCGATCATCGCGCGCTCGACCGACGGGGTGACGTCGCGGCGCGCATCCTCGAGCACGGAGACGAGGTCGTAGGCCGGATGGCCGGCGACCGCGTCCTGGAAATCGAGCAGGCCCAGATGGGCGACGCCCTCGCGCCCGGCGATCAGCATGATATTCTCGGCATGATAGTCGCGCAGCACAGTGACCGGGCCGAGCCCGTCGGCGGCGACCGGCGCCAGCACCTCGGCCCAGGCCGCCTCCCAGCCCGGCATGTCGGGCTCGACGCCGACCGCGGGGCAATACCAGTTGGTGAACAGATGCAGTTCCGACAGCCACTCCTCCAGCCCGTGCGGCTTCAGGCCGGGCATGGGCGGCCGCCGGTGCAGATGGACGAGCAATTCGGTCGCGATCCCGTAAAGCTCCGTCTCCCGCGCCGGCGCGGCGTCGAGCGTCTCGCGCAGGCGGACATCGCCGAAATCGTCGATCAGCAGCAGGCCGCGCTCCAGGTCGCGCCCGAGAATGGCCGGCGCGGACAGGCCGGCCTCGCCGAGCCATTCGGCGACGGCGATGAACGGCCGCGGATTCTCCTCGGGCGGCGGCGCGTCCATCAGCACGGCCCGGCGCCCGCCGTCCAAGACCCGGAAATAGCGCCTGAAACTGGCGTCGCCGGCCAGCGGCCTGAGCTCGCAGCCCCCCCAGCCGAGCGCGGCAAGGAAATCCGGCGCATGCGGGGGCGGAATCATCGGGGCGGCCATCGCCCTCCCCAAGCGGGCGGCACCTCCGCTGTCAAGGCGCGCGCGCCGTCCGGCCGGATGTCGAGGGTGAGCCGCAGCATATCCGGCCAGAGCCTGGGCAGCCGTTCCGGCCATTCGACGAGCAGGGCGGAGTCCAGCAGCGCCTCGTCCAGCCCAAGCTCATCCAGCTCTCCCTCATGCTCGATCCGGTAGAGATCGACATGCCAGAGCGGCGGCTCGGTCTCGTAGGCCTGCACGATCGGGAAGGTCGGGCTCGCCACGTCGCCGGCGAAGCCGAGCCCGCGCAGCACCCCCCGCGCCAACGTGGTCTTGCCGGCGCCCAAGGTCCCGAACAGGGCGATCGCGTCTCCCGCGCGCAGCAGGACGCCGAGCGCGCGCCCGAACCGCTCGGTCGCCCGTTCGTCGGGAAGCAGGATCACTCCGCGACCTGCGGGACCGGCCAGTCGGCGCGCTGCTCGGCGGTGCGCGGCAGCCGGATGGTCACCGTCGTCCCCTGCCCCACCGCCGATTGCAGCGCGATCGCGCCGCCATGCGCCTCGACGAATTGCCTGGCGAGCGGCAGGCCGAGCCCGACTGCGGCCTCCTCGCCGCTCCGCCCCTCGACGGTGCGGCTGAACCGGTCGAAGGCGCGCGCCTGGTCCGCGGTGGCGATGCCGGCGCCATTGTCGGACACGATGATCCGGGCCTCGTCGCGGTCGCCCTCGGCGCGCAGCAGCACGCGGCCGCCCTCCGGCGTATAGGCGATGGCGTTCTTGATCAGATTGCCCAAAGCCTGGCCGAGCCGGCGCGGGTCGCCGGTGACGACGCCGACCTCCGCCTCGATCTCGGTGGCCAAGTCGAGCCCCGCCCGCGCCGCCGCCTCCTCCGCCCCGGCGACGACGTCCAGGCAGAGCGCGGCGAGATCGACCTCGTCCTCGGCGAGCAGCAGGCTGCCGGTCTCGCTCTGGGTGAGATCGAGCACATTGTCGATCAGCACGCCGAGCCTCCCCACGCTTTCCAGGATGGCGCTGACATATTCGGCGGCGACCTGCGGCAGCGTGCCGCCATAGCCCTCGGCCAGCATCTCCGCGAAGCCGCCGATCGAGGTCAGGGGCGTGCGCAGTTCATAGCTCATGTTGGAGACGAAGGCGGTCTTGAGCCGGTCCGCTTCCTCCAGCGCCTCGGTCCGCTCGCGCAGCGCCGCCTCGACCTTCCGGCTGTCGGTGATGTCGAGCATGGTGAAGAGCGCATTGCCGTCGGGCAGGGGCACCGCCGCGAACTCGAACTCGCGCCCGTCGACGAGGGAGACCCGGCCGGTCCGCTGCTTGCGCTCGACGGTGGCGCTGCGCACCAGCTCGCGGACCAGGCCGGCATGGCTGGCGCGCTTCAGCTTCGGCGCCAGCAATGGCGTGAGAGCGTCGACGCGCGGATGGCTGGCGAGCTGCTCCTCCTCCAGGCCCCAGAGCTCCTTGAAGCGGTTGTTCCAGAGATTGAGCCGGCCGTCCGAGGCGAACACGCCGACCGCCTCGAACAGATTGTCGAACGTGGCGGTGCGGACGCGCAGCAGAGTGTCGCGGGCAGAAGCGAGCTGGATCTGCTCGGTCCGGTCCTCGAAGATGGTGAGCAGGCCGCCGTCCGGAAGCGGCTGGGCGACCACGCGCAGATGCTTGCCGTGCGGCAGCAGCCAGTCCTCCTCCTCGGCCGCGAGGCCGGAGGTGAACCATTGCCGATGCTCCTGCTTCCAGTCCGGGAAGTCGCGCACCTCGGGCAGGTTGCCGGCGTCGCGCATGGCATCGATAACCCGGTCGAATTCGGGCCGGTCGGCGAGGAAGTCCGGGGTCAGCGAGAACAAGCGCGCGAAGGGCTGGTTGAAGAAGATCAGGCTCCGGTCCCGGCCGAACTGGGCGACGCCGGCGGAGAGCCGGTCGAGCATGTCGCGCTGGGCGCGGACGAAGCGGCCAAGCTCGGTGCGGGCCTGCTCCTGGTCCTCGACGTCGATCGCATAGCCGGCGACGCCGTTCGGGCCCAGCGGCACCTCGACCACCTGCATCATCCGCCGCTCGCCCGAGACGGTGGCCGGGACGGTGCGGTAGGCGGCCTCCTGGCTGTCGCGCACCCGCGCCGCGGCCGCCTCGGGGCCGAGCCCGTCCGCATCGTCGACCAGCTCGATGCCCGCGCGGATCACGTCGGCGGCATCTTCGCCTTCCACCGCGCGGACATAGGCGCCGTTGACCATGGCGAGTCTGAGGTCGGGACCGCGGTGCCACATCGGGAATGGGGCCGCCTCGAGCAAGCCCGACAAGGCGTCGAGCGCGGCGGAGCGGCGGGCCAGGCGCGCGGCCAGCGCGGCGCCCGCTTCCTCGGCCTCGGTCACGTCGATGAACCAGAGCGCCACCGCGCGCTCGCCATAGCCCGCGGGGGCCGGGCCGCCGTCGACCCGGAAGCTGCGCGCCGAGCCCGTCGGCCGCAGGGTCAGCGAGAAGCTCGCGCCCGCCGCCGCGTCCGCGACATGGCGGCCGAGCGTCGCGGCCTCGGCGGCGGGAAAGGGCGCGCCCTCCCCGAACAGCCCCATCCAGCGCGGCGGCAGCGCCGCGAGGCCGAGCGCGCCGGCGAGGCGCGCATTGCCCTCGATCGCGCCGTCCGCGTCGACGATCAGGGCCAGAGCGGGGCCGCTCTCGAGCATGGCACGAAGCCGGGCGCTGTCGCCGGTCAGCGCCTCCGCGGCGGCGGCGGCGCGCAAGGCGCGGCGCGTCGCCCAGATCGCGGCCGCCAGCCAGCCGCCGGCAACGAGCGCGATCAGGATCAGGAGGAGCGGCGAGAGGCCCGGCATGGCGCCTGTCTAGACGGGGCCGCCGCCTTGCGGAAGTCCGGCCGCGGAGGGCCGCTTCCGTAGCGTCAGCCAAGCGGGGCACGCCTCATGCCGCCGACATGTTGCAAAACGGCTACACTGGCTGAACTTTCGATGAACGCCAGCACGATAAGCTTGAATCACCGGGAAGAGTCGGCTGTGGCTGCATGGTCTACCTGGCACATGTCGTGTTCCGGTGCGATTCTCTTTGGGGGAGAATAGATAATGAAGAAGTTTGGACTGCTCAGCTCGAGCGCGATGGGCTCTGCTGCGCTCTTTGGCCTGTCGCTGGCTTTTGCAGCGCCGGCCTACGCTCAGGACGAGCCGGCTCCGGCCGCCGATCAGGAAGAGGCCGATCAGGGCGGACAGAATGTCGAAGTCACCGGCACCCGCATTCGTCGCCCGAACATCGAATCGAACGTTCCGATCGTCTCCGTGACGGCTGACGAGATCGCCGACGGCGATCCCAGCGTCGGCGACGCCCTCAACGACCTTCCGTCGCTGCGTTCGACCTTCAGCCAGGCCAACTCGGTCCGCTTCATCGGCACGACCGGCCTCAACATCCTCGACCTTCGCGGCCTCGGCGTCACCCGCACCCTGGTGCTGGTCAACGGCCGCCGGCACATCACCTCGCTGCCGGGCGACTATCAGGTCGACATCAACACCATCCCCAGCGATCTGATCGAGCGCATCGACGTCATCACCGGCGGCAGCTCGGCGGTCTACGGTTCGGACGCCATCGCGGGCGTGGTGAACTTCGTGCTGCGTCGCGACTATGACGGCATCCGTCTGCGCGGCCAGGGCGGCATCTCCCAGCAGGGCGACCGCGGCATCCAGTTCGTCTCGCTCACCGCGGGCCGCAACTTCGCCGACGACCGCGCCAACATCGCGATCAACCTCGAATATGTGAACGCGGAAGCGCTCTATTTCGGCGATCGCCCCGAGCTGACCGGCGCCTATGACGGCCGCTGCCAGTTCAACGCCAACGACTTCGTCGCTGGCGAGCCTGCCGCCGGCGACGGCGTTCCGGACGCGAGCTTCTTCTGCGCCGTCCGCAACAACGCCATCTCCAACGGCGGTACGCTGACCTCGGTCGCGCCGTTCAGCGCCGCCAACGGCGGCTGCACCAACAACACGCTGGCGCCGGGCGGCATCAACGCGGTGATCGGCGCCCAGCGCTGCATCAACGCCGGCACCATCTACGGCCAGCCGCGCACCTTCCGCTTCTCGGATGGCGGCAACCTGCTCGAGGACGTGCCCTGCTACGACTTCCGTCCGTTCGCGTCGGGCAACGTCATCTCCTGCCCGACCAGCCAGGTCCCGGGCGCGACGCTGCGTAACACCGGCCAGATCACGCCGGGCCTGGACCGCTACACCGCGAACGTGCTGTTCCACTTCGACGTGTCGGAAGGCTTCCGTCCGTTCTTCGAGGGCAAGTACGTCCACATCTTCTCGCGGCAGCAGGGTCAGCCGAGCTTCTTCCAGCCGCTGAGCGGCACGATCGGCCTCCCGAACCAGAAGTGCGACAACGCGTACATCACCGACGCGACGCTCGCGACGCTCCAGACCATGGGCTATTGCTCGAACGGCCGGACCCCGGGGCAGAGCATCCCGCTCGGTCGCTTCAACACCGACTTCGGCGGCCGCTCCGAGCTCGTGACGCGCGATACCTATCGCTTCGTCGCGGGTGTCCAGGGCGACTTCAACGAGGACTGGAACTACGAGGTCTCGGTCAATTACGGCCGCGTCGACATTCGCCAGGACGAGCTGAACGATCTCGTGATCACCGACGAGGCCGGCAACCTGGCGGGCTTCTCGCTCGCTTATGACCCGGTGCTCGTGAACGGCGTTCCGACCTGCCGCGATCCGTTCACCAACACGCTCGTTCCCGCCTCGGCGAACTGCGTCCCGGTGAACCTGTTCGGCAACGGCCGGCCGACGGCCGCCGCGCTGAACTACATCAACACCTCCTCGTGGGTGGAGCAGGAAGCCGAGCAGCTCAACGTCGTCGCTTACGTCAACGGCGATCTCTCGCAGCTGTTCGAACTGCCGGGCGGTCCGATCCGCTTCGTGGTCGGCGGCGAGTATCGCCGCGAGACCGCGTTCCTGACGGCCGATCCGCTGTCGGCCGCCGGCGGCACCTTCTTCAACGCCTTCGCGGACTTCGATCCGCCGGCGCTGGAAGTGCTGGAAGCGTTCGGCGAGGTCGAAATTCCGCTGCTTCGCGATCTTCCGTTCGCGCAGGAGCTGACCTTCACCGCGGCCGGCCGTTACTCCGACTATAACGACGCCGCCGGTACCGCCGGCAGCACGTTCTCCTACAACCTCAACGGTACCTGGGCTCCGGTCCGGGATATCCGGTTCCGGGCGAACTACTCGAAGTCGGTCCGCGTCCCGTCGCTCAGCGACCTGTTCACGAACCCGTCGCAGAACTTCGCGTTCGTCGCCGATCCGTGCGACGTCGCGAACGTCGGTGCGCCCGGCACCAGCCGGTACACCAACTGCCTTGCGGCTGGTGCGCCGAACACGGCCGGCGTGATCAACTTCGTCAACGCGCTGGCGCGGTCGCAGTCGACCGGCTTCTTCACGGCCGGCAACCCGAACCTCGAGGAAGAGACCGGCAAGTCGCTCACGATCGGCACGGTCATCACGCCGCGCTGGATCCCGGGCCTCAGCCTCACGGTCGACTATTACCGGATCCGGGTGGACAACCTGATCGCCGTGCTCGGCGCCCAGGCCATCCTGAACCAGTGCTACGATCTGCCGGATCTGAACAACATCTACTGCGCACTGCTCAATCCGCGTAATCCGGACTTCACCTTCGCGAACCCGGCGCTCATTTCGGCGGGCGTCAACTTCGCGCAGTTCAAGGCGGACGGCGTGGACATCGAGCTGAGCTACCGCCGGACGTTCGAGAACGGCCACCGGCTGAACCTCCGCGCGATCGCGACCTACGTCATCCGCCGCGACAACTTCACCAGCCCGACGAATCCGAACTTCCAGGATCGGATCCTGTCGGAGGTGGGCGATCCGCAGTGGTCGGCGAACTTCAACATCAGCTACGGCATCGGGCCGTGGGATCTGCGCTGGTCGATGAACTACATCGGCAAGCAGACCACTGCCGCCTACGAGGCCTACTTCCCGATCGCCGGCAACCCGAACGCGCCGACGAACGCGGACGCGGTGTCCCAGCGCTGGTATCCGGACGTGCTCTATCATGCGGTGCGCCTCAGCTACCGCGTGAACGAGCGGTTCCAGTTCTACGGCGGCATCGACAACGTGTTCGACACCAGCCCGATCGAGTTCCGGAACACCTTCGGTTCTTCCGGCACCGCCGCCGGTACGGCCTGGGATTATATCGGCCGTTACTTCTACGCCGGCGCGATCGTCGACTTCTAAGTCGATCTCACGTCGAACCTTTCGGGGGCCGCCTTCGGGCGGCCCCCTTTTTATGTGCGGACATGTGAGTGCGGCGCGGAAGCGCAGCGCATGACAAGGTGCACGCGACAAAGCCGGCCCGCAGGCGCGCCCCCTTCCCTTTCCTGTGAAGAGCCGGCCAGCAGCCGGCGCCGGTCAGCCCGCGGCCGGCGTGTCGATCGCTTCGAAGATCGCGGTGACCGCGCGGCGCTCGTCGGCGCTGAGCTCGGGCCGCCAGACGTCGAAGATCAGGACGACGCGGTCCTCGCCGCTGTCGTTCCAGGCTTCATGCTCGATCGTGTCGTCGAACACGAGCAGCTTGCCCACCTCCCATTCGCGCGTCTCGTTGCCGACGCGGAAGCCGCAGCCGGGCGGGACGATCAGCGGCAGATGGCAGATCAGGCGGGTGTTGATCATCCCGTTATGCGCCTCGATCCGGGCGAGGGGCTGCAGCAGCGAGAACAGGATGGAGGGCGCGCGCGTGGTGATGTGCGGGAGCGGCACCTGCTGCATCGCCGCGAAGGTCTTCGGGAAGCGCGCGACGTTCGCCGCCACCGGCCCGCCATTCTCCCAGAGGTAGAGCGTGCTCCAGGCCGGATTGTCGAGCAGGCCGTGGAAATCGTAGGACGGCCGGTCCTCGCGCGAGCGCAGATAGGGCTGGAACGGGGCGTCCTGGGCCAACGCGGCCTGGAGTTCGGCGAGCATGTCGCCCGTCGCGGCCTCGACCGCGGGCGCCCAGTCGAACTCCTCGCGCTCATAATATTGGCGCTGCGGCAGGCCGGGGAAATAATAGGCGCTGGGTTGCTGGAAATAGACCTGCTTCTCCTCGAGCAGGATGGCGATCGATTCCCGGAACCGCGCCGATTGCGCGTCGACCGCCAGGCCGGCGCCGGTCAGATAGGTTTCCAGCCGCCGGCGCGACTGTCCCGCGAAGGCCTGGGTCGCCTGCTCGGCGCGGGCGAGCTCGCCCCGGAGATCGGCGGGAACCTCGGCGAGCTGCGCGGCCAGCCGAAGCGCCTTCTGGTAGAAGCTGACGGCGCCCCGCTCGTCGTCGCCGGCCTGCCGCGCATCCCCCTTCATGATCAGGGCGCGCAGGTTGTTGCCGTCGCGGCGCAGCACCTCGTCGGCGGCGCGCTCGGCCGCCGGATGATCGCCAAGCGCGGCGCAGCTATGGGCGAGCAGAAGCCAGATCTGGGCATTGGCCCGCCCGCTCCCGGCGAGCTGCTCGAAATTCCGACGCGCCGCGGCATTATTGCCCCCGCGCAGCGCCTCGGCGCCGGCGCGCGCCAGTTGTTCCGCCTCGGCCATGCTGAGCTGCTGCTGCATTGCGCCCCGATGCCCCGCCGCCGCCGCCCTGTCCAGCCGGCGCATGAAAAAGGGCCCGGGATCGCGCCCAGGCCCCTTCCCTCCGATCCCCGGCGACGTCAGTTGCCGAAGTTCACGCGGGCGCCGAAATAGAAGAAGCGGCCGATCGGGTTGACCGGATAGCTGGTCGAATAATCCGGCAGCTGGTTGGTGAGATTGTTCACGCCCGCATAGATCTGGAGATTGCGCAGGGCCTGGTAGCCCATCTGCAGATCGTGCGTGTGCCGCGCGTCGAACGTGATGTTCTCCGGATCCGCCAGGTCCGGATCGCCGGCCAGCGCGGCCACCGAATAACGCTTGGTCGCGCTGAAATAGTTGAAGCCGTAATTGACCGTCAGCGGCCCGCGCACCCAAGTCAGATCGAACGTAGCCTGCCATTTGGGCGCATATTGCTCGGTCCGCGCATCGTCCAGCTCGGCGCCCGGCGTCGGGATGAAGTTCAGCCGGTGCAGATAATTGCCGGTCAGGCGGAAGTTGAAGGTGCCGAGATTGCCGCGCGCGCCCAGGCGGGTCGGGTCGAGCCGGTAATTGACCTCGAAGTCGAGCCCCGAGGTGCGGAAGGCGGCGACATTCTCGGGCTGGACCGAGAAGCCGTTGATCCCGCCGGTCACCGCGCTGCGCGTGATCGAGTCGCAGAACACGTTGTCCGTGGTCGGCTGGTCGACGCAGAGCTCGGCGATATCCTGCGCGGCGGGCGTGTTGATCGCGTCGCGGATCTTGATGTTGTACCAGTCGACCGTGATGCTCAGCCCCGGGATGAAGCTTGGGCGAAGCACCGCGCCGAGCGTCCAGCTCCGCGCCGTCTCCTCGTCAAGATCCGGATTGCCGCGCTGGAAGCCCGGAATGTTGGAGCTGTTCGGATCCTGGAAGGTGGTCGGATCCTGGCCGAGGGCGGTCAGGATCGCCGCGCAATTCGCCGCGCGGGTCGAGGTGCCGTTGTTGAGATTGCCGACGTCGCACGGGTCGTTGATGAACAGGAAGGTCTGGCTCTGCGGCGAGAACAATTCCCCGATGTTCGGCGCGCGGACGGTCTGCGCCCAGGTGCCGCGGAAGGCGAGATCGCGGATCGGCGCCCAGCGCAGGCCCAGATTCCAGGTCGTCGTCCCGCCCACCGTCGAATAATCGGAGAAGCGGATCGCGCCGTTCGCCTCAAGCTCCTGGGCGAAGGGCAGATCGGCGAGGATCGGCAGGCGGACCTCGGCGAAGACCTCCTTCACGTCGAAATTGCCGGAGACCGGGAAGATGACGTTGCCGAAGGTCTGGCCGGCCGTATCCTCGGGCGGCGGCGTCGAACGGCTGGACTCGCGGCGATATTCGGCGCCGACCACGAAGGCGATCGGCCCGCCCGGCAGGCGGATACCCGGAATGTTGCCGGCCACGAACGCATTGGCGGCATGCTGGGTCAGCTTCGAGGTGGCGAGGCTGTCGGTGAAGATCCAGTCGATCGCCGCCTGGTTGGCCGCGCCCTCGCCGAACAGGTTCAGCGGCACGCAGCCGCTGTTCGCGCCCGGGGTGAAAGAGAGGTTGGCCGGGTTGAAGTAATAGCCGTTGAAATAATTGTAGGTGTAATTGTCGCGCAATGCCGTCGGATCGAGGTTGGAGCGGCAGGTCGCCTGCCCCGTCACCGGATCGGTGACCACGTCCAGCGCCGCGAAATAGCGGTCGTTGAAGCGGTTGTTGATCGAGACGTTGCGGACCGTGGACTGGCCGTAAGTGTAGGACACCTCGTAGCGCAGGCCGTCGGCGATATCGCCGTTGAAACCCAGCACGCCACGCCAGGTCTCGCGCGTGTTGCGCTCGGCTCGGACGCCGAGATCGAAATTGTCGCGGCCGATGGCGATGCCGTCGGGAATGGTTCCGGCGGGCAGGCCGAAGGAGGCCGAGAGATCGTCGCCGATGCCCGGGATGATCTGCGCGCGGACCGCGGCCGGGATGAACGGATTCTCCTCGGAGATGAAGAGCGTGTAGTCGAAGGTCGGCTGGGCCTCGCTGAAGGCGCGGCCATGTGCATATTTGAGCTCGCCGAACAGGCGCAGCGCGGGCGAGAATTCATAGTTCAGGAAGGCGTTGACCACGTGCCGCCGGTTCGAGGCGAGCAGGTCGCCGATATAGTCGCCGCGCAGCGTACCGTCGCCGCCGACCGAATAGAAAGGCGGGATGAAGGTGCCGATATTGTAGACGTCGCCGTTCGGCCGGAAGTCCGGCAGCGTGTCGAAATCGACGTCGATCGCGCCCTCGCGGGAGGTGTCGAAGAACTGGACGCCGCAATAAGGCACGAAATCCGGCAGGTTCGGATCGTCGTTCGGGTCGTTCAGATTCTCCTGCAGCGTGCAGTAATTGGCGCCGCGCAGGTAGCGCCGGTCGCGGGCGCGCAGCCGGCCCTCGCTCGTATATTGATAGGCGATGGCGATGTTGCCGCGGCCGTCGGCGAAATTGGTGCCGGCGGTGAGGCTCGCGGTCCAGTTGACCGGCTCGCCGTCGTCGGCGGCGCCATATTGGACGCGGCCGGTAATGCCCTCGAAATCCTTGCGCATCACGAAGTTGACGACGCCGGACACCGCATCGGCGCCGTAGACCGCGGACACGCCGCCGGTGGCAACGTCGATGCGCTGGATCAGGTCCTGCGGGATGGTGCCGATATCGACCGCGGCGGTTTCCGGCAGCGAGGCGACGTGGCGGCGGCCGTCGACGAGGATCAGGGTCCGCTGCGTGCCGAGGCCGCGCAGGTTGAGCAGGTTGAGGCCGGTCGAGCCGATAAAGCCGGCCGAACCCGAGGTCTGGCTCGAGTCGAGCGAGCTGACCAGCGCCGGGATCGACTGGAGATAGTTGGTGAGGTTGGTCTCGCCCGACAGCTGGATCGATTCCTGGTCGACCGAGGTGACCGGGTTGGGCGAGGTCAGGGCCGGGCGGGCGATGCGCGAGCCGGTGACGAACACCTCCTGGCCCTCGGCGGGCGCTTCGGCCTCGGGCACGGCGGCCGCGCTGCCGTCCTGGACGGCGACGGCGGCCTCGGTCTTGGCGGCGGCGGGAGCGTCCTGGGCGGCGGCCGGGCTGGCGAGGCCGGCGGCGGCAAGGGCGATGAGGGACACGGACACGGGAAGGCTATGGGGCAAGCGACGCATACAACACCTCTGCTTTTTTGCTTTTGCCCGCCGAGCAAGGCGGGTTCGGGGGTGACTGGCTCGAAACTTTCGACGAATCGCGAACGCTTTTCGACGAGATGACAATTGGGTTACGCCCTGCGCTCCATCCAATTAAATACCGTTTTTTCCGTAGGTTAGTTGATCCACATCATCTTTCGCGGATGCAAGACAGCCGCCGGAGCACGGGCTCCGACGGCTGCGAGGATCCAGCGCCGGGGCGCGGATCAGTAGCGGTAATGGTCCGGCTTGAACGGCCCTTCGACCGGCACGCCGATATAGTCGGCCTGCTTCTGGCTGAGCGTGGTCAGCTTCACGCCGAGCTTGTCGAGGTGAAGCGCCGCGACCTTCTCGTCGAGATGCTTGGGCAGGACGTAGACGTCGTTCTTATACTGGTCGGACTTGGTCCACAGCTCGATCTGCGCCAGCGTCTGGTTGGTGAAGCTGGAGCTCATCACGAAGCTCGGATGGCCGGTGGCATTGCCCAGGTTCACCAGGCGGCCCTTGGAGAGGACGATGATCTTCTTGCCGTCCGGGAATTCGACCTCGTCGACCTGCGGCTTGATCTCGGTCCACTTCATATTGGCCAAAGCGCCGATCTGGATCTCGCTGTCGAAATGGCCGATATTGCAGACGATCGCCATGTTCTTCATCTCGCGCATGTGATCGAGGGTGATCACGTCGGCATTGCCGGTGGCGGTGACGAAGATGTCTGCGCGCTTGGTCGCCTCTTCCATGGTGATGACCTCGAAGCCCTCCATCGCGGCCTGCAGCGCGCAGATCGGATCGACCTCGGTCACGAGGACGCGGGCGCCGCCGTTGCGCAGCGACTGGGCCGAACCCTTGCCGACATCGCCGAAGCCGGCGACGCAGGCGACCTTGCCGGCGAGCATCACGTCGGTGGCGCGGCGGATGGCGTCGACCAGCGACTCCTTGCAGCCGTAGAGATTGTCGAACTTCGACTTGGTGACGCTGTCGTTGACGTTGATCGCCGGAAAGGGGAGCTTGCCCTTCTTGGCGAGGTCGTAGAGCCGGTGCACGCCCGTCGTGGTCTCCTCGGAGACGCCCTTGATGGCGGCGACGGTCTTGGTCAGGTAGCCCGGACGCTCGGCGAGAAAGCGCTTCAGCGTCGCTGCGAAGATTTCCTCTTCCTCGTTGGTCGGCGTGAACAGCTCCTCGCCGGCCTCGACGCGCGCGCCCCAGAGCGCGAACATGGTGGCGTCGCCGCCGTCGTCGAGGATCATGTTGCAGGTTTCGTCCTGACCCCAGTCGAAGATGCGGGCGGCATAGTCCCAATATTCCTCGAGCGTCTCGCCCTTGACGGCGAAGACCGGCACGCCCGTCGCGGCGATCGCGGCGGCGGCATGGTCCTGGGTCGAGAAGATGTTGCACGAGGCCCAGCGGACTTCGGCGCCGAGCGCGGTCAGCGTCTCGATCAGCACCGCGGTCTGGATCGTCATGTGCAGCGAGCCGGTGACGCGCGCGCCCTTGAGCGGCTGCGACCCGCCATATTCGGCGCGCAGGGCCATCAGGCCCGGCATCTCGGTCTCGGCGATCTCGATCTCCTTGCGGCCGAAGCCGGCGAGGGAGATGTCGGCGATAACATAATCGTTGAAGTCGGACTGAGGCTGCGTGGCCACTGACGGTCTCCTGAAAAGCGAAAGGACCGCCATCGAACGGCGGCCGGGTGCCAGCTTCAGCCACGCGGCACGCGCGCCGCGCAGAGCGTCCGGAGGGATGCACTGGCGGGGGCTCCCTAGCCGCGACCGGCCGCAAATGCAAATATAAAGATATCTTTATATGTGACGGCCCGACGATGGAGGGGCGGGCCGGATTTCCGGTCGGGCCCGCCCCTCCCCTTCGTCGCTCAGCGGCCGCCCGCGAAGGTGATCGTGCATTGCCCGCCCGGCAGAGCGGCCACGAAGCCGAGCCGGTCGGCGATGCCGACGAGCGCCTCGATGTCGCCCTGCGCGGCGGCCGCTTCCTCGGCGAGCAAGGCCGTCTCGGCGCAGACCGCCTGGCTGGTGGCATCGTCGCCATAGACGTTGGCGAGCGCCGTCGCGAAGCGGTCGTAATGGACCTGTGCCAGGCCGCCATGCGACGCCTGGAACTGGCCCATCAGCACCGCATTGGCGCCGCGGATGGTCTCGCGACTGGCGGCGAGGAAGCGATTATAGGCGCCCGCCACATTCACGCCCATGGCCGAGCAGCGCAACGTCGCCACCATCAGCCGGCTCTGCAGGTCCCGGATCTTCGCCGCGGCGACCTGCGTCTGGTTCCAGCAGCCCGGCTGGGCATTCGCCGTCGCCGGGGCGCACATCGTCATGGCGCCCGCCAGCATGGCGGCGCGCCCTTTCTTCAGTCCACGCATGGTTTCCCCCAACTCTACATGGCCCCGCGCGAGATGCGCGGGACCGAGTCGAAGGGTCTCACGCGGGAGGTTTTCGGGATGTGAAGGTTCAGGGTTAATTCTTGAGGTTCAATCACTTAGTTGCGACGAGCCGTGTCGGGCCCATAGCTCGCAGGCCCGCCGCTGCCGAGGTCAGGCGGTCCCGAATTCCGCGGTCAGCAGCCGCGGATCGACGCCGGCCCCGGCGAAGGCGGCGGCCCAGCGTTCGTCCACCGCCTTGTCGTAGAGCAGGCCCGTGTCGCCCGGCGTGACGAACCAGCCGTGCCGGCGCATCTCCTGTTCGAGCTGGCCGCCCTGCCAGCCGGCATAGCCGAGCGCGGCCACCCAGCGGCTGGGGCCCTTCCCCGCCGCGATCGCCTTCAGGATGTCGAGCGTCGCGCTCAGCACCCAGCGGCCGGCGACGTCGACCGAATCGCTGCCGCCCCAATCGGCGCTGTGCAGGATGAAGCCGCGCTGCGGCTCGACCGGCCCGCCCTGGTGGATGGCCACGTTGGGCGCGACGCCCGGATCGATGTCGAGTTGCTTCAGCAGATCGTGAAAGCCGATGCGCGGGGCGATCCGTCCGAGGCCGATGCCGAGCGCGCCATCCTCGTCATGCACGCACATCGCGATCACCGCCTTCTCGAAGCGCGGATCACCAATGCCCGGCATCGCGAGCAGAAACTGGCCGACAAGGAAACGCGGCGCGTCCATCGCCCCGTTATAAGAGCCCGCGCCACCGTCAACAACGCCAGTTGCGCCACCGAAATAGTAACCTTAGTACTATGCCATGAACGTCAAGCTCGCTTCGCTGCTTCTCGTGACGAGCTTTCCCGGCCTCGCCTCGGCCCAACCGGCGGCGGCGGAAGCTCCGGCTCTGGCGGCGATCCGGTCGAGGGTCGCAGCGGAGTGCGCGGCGGGCAGCTTCTCGGGGGTCGTCGTCGCCCGGCGGCGGGGCGAGATCGTCTACCGTCAGGCCTGCGGGTTCGTCGACGCCGCCCGGAGCATCCCCATCACGCTCCAGGCGCGCTTCAAGCTCTTTTCGCTCAGCAAGAGCTTTACGGCCACGGCGATCCTGCGGCTGTCGGCGCGCGGGCGGCTCGCGCTCGACCGTTCGATCCTCTCCTATCTGCCCGACGCGCCCGAGACATGGCGCGGCGTCACGGTCCGTCATCTGCTCCAGCACCGGTCGGCCATTCCCGACCTGACGGAGCGGCTGCTCGAGGCCTATCAAAACGGCGGCGCCCGCACCCACGCCGAGGCGATGGACCTCGTCCTCGCCAGCCCGGAGGCCCGGGCCGCGGCGCTGGCCGGTGTGCCCGGCGCGGACTGGCAATATTCCAATTTCGGCTACGAACTGCTCGCCCGCATTGCGGAGCGGGTGGAGGGACGGCCGTTCGCCGAGGTGCTGCGCCGCGAGATCTTTGTCCCCGCCGGCATGCATATGGCGAGCGTCGAGCGGCCCATGACCGGCCCCGGTCCGCTGGCCGCCGCCCCGAGCGCCCGCCTCGTCCCCGGCTTCAACGGCACGCCCGCGGCGTGGACGCGGGCGGACAGCTACAGCTTCGTCCAGCAGGGCGCGGGCGCGCTGCATGCCGGCTATCGGGACCTCCTCGCCTTCGACGCGGCGCTCGGGTCGGGCCGGCTGCTCTCGCCGGCCATGCAGGCGCGCAACATCGGCGAGGCCGTCCGGGTGAACGACGATGTCCGCTACGGTTATGGCTGGCTCATCCGGACGATGAACGGCTGCACCTATTGGCAGCATAGCGGCGGCACGAACGGCTATGTCAGCGAGTTCGCGCGGGCGCCGGAGCCGGGGCTCAGCGTGATCGTCCTGGCCAATCTCGGCTTCGCCGATGCGTCCGCCCTGCGCCGGGACCTGCTGCGGGCGCTCCTGCCCACGCCCACTTCGCCCGGGGCCTGCCGGCGAGGATGACACTCCTTCCGGCCTTTGTTAGAGGGCCGGCCTGTCCGAAGGAGAATCGACGATGACGATCAAGGTTGGCGACCGCATCCCCAGCGCGACTCTGGTGAAGGCCACGGCCGAGGGTCCGCAGCCCGTCCAGACCGACGAATTTTTCGCGGGCCGCAAGATCGCGCTGTTCGCGGTGCCCGGCGCGTTCACGCCGACCTGCTCCGCCCGGCATCTGCCGGGCTTCGTAGAGCGCGCGGACGAGTTGAAGGCGAAGGGTGTGGACGAGATCGCCTGCATCTCCGTCAACGACGCCTTCGTGCTCGCCGCCTGGGCCAAGCAGGGCGGCGCGGAAGGCAAGGTGACCATGCTCGCCGACGGCAATGGCGACTTCGCCGAGGCGCTGGGCCTCGACGCGGACTTCTCCAAGTTCGGCATGGGCAAGCGCAGCCAGCGTTTCTCGGCGATCGTCGAGGACGGCGTGGTGAAGCAGCTCAACGTCGAGGAGCCGGGCGCGTTCAGCGTGTCCAGCGCGGAATTCCTGGTCGGCCAGCTCTAGGATTCGCCCTCGGCCGCGCCCGGCCGGCGTCGCGGCGCCGCCGGGTCCGCGGCCGGCGGCGTGGAGGGCGTCGCCGCCGTGGGCTGCGGCGCCTGCAGCACCTCGGCCACGAAGCGGTCGATCTGCCCCGCAAAGACGATCAGGTTCACCGCCAGATTGCCGCGGATGAAGCCGTAATCGGCGGTCAGATAACGCTGCAGCGACGGCCGGCCGTCGGCGGCGATGAACGCGCGCGAGAAAGCGTAACGCTGGTTGAAGCCGGCGATGCCGGCCGCGAGCTGCGCCGCCGAGCTGCCCGAGGGCATGTTCCAGACCGCCTGGATCGAGATCGCCCGGCAGCTGCTGCCCTCGCAGGAGCCGAACAGGATGGCGGCGCGGCGCCCGTTGGCGAAGGTGACGGTCAGCGCCGGCCGCTCGTCGGTCCCCGCTTGCTCGGCGCGCGCGCCGAGCTGGGCGAGCACCGGCTCGACCGTCGCATAGGAGAAAGCGGGCAGAACCTGCCTGTTCTCCGGCGCGGCCGCGTTGAACGACCCGGCCGCCGGCGGCTGCGCTCCGGCCGCGCCCGCGGCGACGAGCGCCAGTGCCGCCAGACCCGTCCGCATCCCGGCGTCCTAGCGCGCCACCAGCGCGAAATCGACGCCGACCGCGACCACGGTCGGCACCTCGGCGGCGCCGCTGCGCGCCATGCCGGACATGAAGAGCTGGGTCACCAGCTGGCTCTCGGTCGCCGCGAGGCCGAGCAGGTCGAGGCCCAGCCGCTCGGTGACCCGGACGATCCGCGCCACCCGCATGTTGAGCGAGGCGGCATAGGCCTCGGCATCGGCCCGCGCCTTCTGCAGCGCCTGCACCCGCGCCTGGCGCCGCGGCACGCTGTCGTCGTTCAGCGCATAGGCGCCGCCGCCGAGCGTATAGATGCCGCGCTCGGACAAGGCCGTCTGGATCGCCGGCACCCGGTCGACATTGCGGATGACGATCTCGGCCTGCGCGTTGGCGGTGGCGGACGGAGTCGCGACCGGCATCGCCATATTCTCGGACACGTCATAGGTCATCACATTGGCCTCCGCGAGGGAGGCATCCGCATAGGCGCTGACCGGCTGCACGCGGATGTCGGCCTCGGCCACCCCTTGGGCGCGGAGCAGCGCGCGCACCTCGGCGATGTTCCGCTGCGCGTCCGCGCGCGCCGCGGCCTCGCTTTCGCCTGCCCCGGTTATGTTGAAGGTCAGCGTCGCGCGGTCCGCGCGCGTGGTGACGAGGCCGAGCGCGTTCACCTCCAGCAGCACCTCGCCCGACGCGAGCGGCTGCGTGCTGACCGGCGCTCCCGATCCCTGCGCGGTCGCGACGAGCGGCGCCGAGGTGGTCAGCGCCATGGTGAGCCCGATGATGAACAAGCGCATATCCCTGCCCCCTTCTTCCTGTGTCTCCGCCGGTCCGCTAGCGCGGCGCCAGCACGAAATCGACGCCCACCACCGCCATCGTCTCGATCTCCGGGCCGGACGGCCCCGCGCCCCAGATGCCGCCGAAGAGACGGATGAAGGTGGCGGATTCGCTGACCATGATGCCGAGCCCTTCCAGGCCCAGCCGTTCGCTGATCCGGGCGATGCGGGCCACCCGCATGTTCAGCCCGGCGGCATGGGTCTCGGCCGCGGCCCGCGCCCGCGCCATGGCGCGCGTCCGCGCCTGGCGGAGCGCGACGCTGCCGTCGGCGAGCGCATAGACCGGCGCCTCGATCGACCGCGTTCCGGCGGCCCGGACCGCCGCGCGCACCGCGTCGAGCCGGCGCAGGTCCCGGATCGTGATCCGCAGCGGGGCGACGGCGGACACCTGGCCGTCCTCGCCCGCGCCGCCGCTCTGCACGACCTGGAACAGGCTGGCCACGGGCAGGATCAGCAGGTCGGTGGTCACCGGGCCGGCCTCGATGTCCGCGGCGGCGATCCCGACGGCCCGCGCGGCCGCGACCGTGTCGGCCAGCCTGGCGGCGGTTGCCCGCCGCGCGGCGGCGAGATCGGCCGCGCGCGCGACGACGAACACGGGGAGCGTGGCCTGGTCCGCCGGCGTGACGACCTGACCGAGTCCGTCCGTCTGGACCAGCCGTTCGCCCGGCGCCAGCGGCGACAGCGGGACCTGCGCCGGGGCGGCCGCGGCCGCGCCCAGCGCCAGCGCGAGGGTGAGCGCGGCGGCTACCAGCCGCACCGCCGCCCCTGGTTCTGCTGCCGCAGCCAGCCGAGCAAGGGCCGGAAATATTCGACCATCGGCTCGGCGCTGATGTCGCGCGTGCCCGTGAAGGCCTCGAGCGCTTCCGGCCAGGGCCGCGAGGCGCCCATCGCCAGCATCGCGTTCAGCCGGCGGCCGACCTCGCGATTGCCGTAGAAGGAGCAGCGGTGCAGCGGGCCGCGCCAGCCGGAAATGTCGCAGGCGGCCTTGTAGAACTGGAACTGCAGGATGCGGGCGAGGAAATAGCGGGTGTAGGGCACGCTCGCCGGCACGTGATATTTCGCGCCCGCGTCGAAATTGCGCTCGGTGCGCGGGCTCGGCGGGACGATGCCCTGATATTGGAGCCGCATCCGGTCCCAGGCCGCCTGATAGTCGCCCGGCGCGATCTGGCCGGAGAAGATGCCCCAGCGATAGCGATCGATCAGCAGGCCGAAGGGCAGGAAGGCGATCTTGTCGAGCGCCTGGCGGAGCAGCAGCTGCCGGTCCTGCTCCTCGTTCGGCAGCTGGTTCTGCCGGAGCAGGCCGACCTGGACGAGATATTCGGGGGTTACGGAGAGGGCGATCGTGTCGCCGACCGCCTCATGGAAACCGTCATTCGCGCTGTCGAGATAGAGGAAAGGCTGCCGGTTGTAGGCGCGCTGGTAATAATTATGGCCGAGCTCGTGATGCACGGTGACGAAATCGTCGCCGTTGACGCGCGTGCACATCTTGATGCGCAGATCCTCGACATTGTCGACGTCCCAGGCCGAGGCGTGGCAGATCACCTCGCGGTCGCGGGGCTGGGTGATCATCGACCGCTCCCAGAAGGTCTGCGGCAGCGGCGCGAAGCCCAGCGAGCTGAAGAAGCTCTCGCCCTGCCGGACGATCCGCTCGGGCGTGTAATTGGCGCGGGTCAGCAGCTGCGTGAGATCGTAGGCCGGGCGCGTGCTCGAGCGCGGCGCCACCACGTCGTAGATATTGCCCCATTCCTGCGCCCAGAGATTGCCGAGCAGATCGGCGCGGATCGGGCCGGTGGCGGGCTGGACCCGGTCGCCATAGGTGCGGTTGAGGCCGGCGCGGGCGAAGCAGTGCAGCTCCTCGTAGAGCGGCCGCACCTCGCCCCAGAGCCGCTCGGTAAGCTGCGCGAACTCGTCCGGCGTCATGTCATATTTGGAGCGCCACATCGCGCCGAGATCGGCATAGCCGAGGTCGCGGGCGCCCTGGTTGGCGATCTCGGTCATGCGCTGATATTGCGGCCGCATCGGCGCGCCGACATTGTCGTTCCAGCTGGTCCACATCTCGCGCAGCTGGTCGGGATTGCGGACCGTTCCCATCCGCGCCTCGATCTCGTTGCCGGTGAGCTGCTGGCCGCCCATCGTGCCGCGGCCGCGGCCATATTGGGAGCTGAGGTCGGTGGAGATGCGGTTGAGCTCGGCCGCCGCGCCGGCGGTCGTCGGGGCCGGCAGGGTCAGGCCGCTGCGCAGGATGTTGAGCTTGCGGCGGGTGTCGTAGCTGAGGTCCGGGACGGTGGCGAAGCGCGCCGCCTCATTGGCGAAGCGAACCCCCATCTCCGTGCCGATCGTGCCGAAATGGGCGGCGAGCGCGTCCGTGTCCGGGGTGATGTAGGTCGCGTTCACCCATTGGGCGCGGCTGGAGATCACGGTGAATTCGGCGAGCTCCCGCTCGGCGCGGGCGACGAAGGCGTCGGCCTCGGCGGCGGTCGGCTGGGCCGACGCCCCGGGCTCGGGCGCGGTCGTCGTCGCGGGGGTGGCCGGTGCGGCGGCGGTCTCGGTGGCGGTGCTGGCGCAGGCCGCGACGAGGCCGGCCGCGGCGGCGATGGCGAGCAGGGAGACAGTGGACTTCATGGCAAGCATCCCTCTTGTCTTATCGTTTCATGGAGTCGCCCATGAACCCGCCGCAAGCCCCGGTCAACGGGCGAGAAAATCCGCCATCGCCCGGCCCAGCTCGGGCCTGATCACCGCGCTCATATGGCCGCCGGGAACGGCCGCATATTCGCCCCGCGGGAGCAGGGCGGCGAGGGCCCGCGGCGAGCCGTTGTCGGCATCCTCCTCGCCGCTCAGCACCAGGGTCGGCATGGCGATCGCGGCGATCTCCGCCTCCGGCGTGTCGACGAACGTGTCGAGCAACGGCAGCAGCGCCAGCGGGTCGCCTTTGGTGGTCTTCAGAAACGCCTCGGCCAGCCATTCCGGACTGCCGCGCTCGTGCGTGCCGAGGCCGGTCAGGATCTGCCGGAAATGGCCGGCGCGTTCGCCGGTCGCCAGCAGGCCCTGCAGGCCCATGCCGGCCACGATCAGCCTGCCCGGCGCCGCGCCGCGCGCCACCATGCGCACGCTGGTCCGCGCGCCCAGCGAATAGCCGCCGAGATCATAGTCATCGAGGCCGAGCCGGGCGATCAGCGCCAGCCCGTCATCGGCCAGGATATCGGGCGGATAGCAAGCCGGGTCGTGCGGCTTGCCGCTCTCGCCGTGCGCGCGCAGGTCCGGCATGATCACCCGGAAGCCCTTCGCCGCGATCGCGGCGGCATGGCCGTAGCGGAGCCAGTTGGTGAAGGCGTTGGAGAAGAGGCCGTGGAGCAGCAGCACCGGCCTCGCATTGCCCGCTTCCGGCCGCAGCTCGTGCCAGGCGAGATCGGTGCCGTCGGCGGCGGCGAAATGATGGAGGATCGCGTTCATGTCCGGCTCCTTAGCCGCGGCACGACCAGGAAGACAGCGATCAGCAAGGCCAGGAAGACCAGGCCGGCGGCGAGCAGGAAGGCGCCGCCCGGCTCGCCCCGCTCCGCGCCGAAGGCGAGCGCCTGGGTCATGGCGAGCGGGCCGACGATCGCGGCGACGCTGGCGAGGCTGGACATGCCGCCCATCAGGGCGCCCTGGCGCGACGGATCGGTGAGCCGGGACAGCAAGGCGTTGATCGACGGAAAGACCAGCCCCTGCAGCGCGCCGAACGCGATGATCGCGTAGATCATCCAGTCCCGCGTCGCGAGGAGATAGCCCAGAAAGGCGAGCAGGCCGACGCTCATCCCGATCACCACGGCCCGCGCCTCGCCGAACCTGGCGATGGCGGGGCCGGTCAGGAAGGTCTGGGCGACGGCCATGGCGAGCCCCGAAGCGGCGAGCGACCAGCCGATCTGGCCCGCGGTCCAGTGCCGGTCCAGCTCGGCCCAGAAGGCCCAGGTGGCGGGATAGACGGTGTGCGCGATCTGCCAGACCAAGGCGGCGACGATCAGCCAGGTCGCCCCGCCGGCGCGGAAGAGCGGCGCGAAGGCCCCGAAGACATGGGCCTGGCGCCAGTCGAACGGCCGGCGCCGTTCGCGCGGCAGCGTCTCGGGCAGGTAGAAGGCCATCCACAGGGCATTGGCGGCGGCGATCGCGGCCGCCGCGTAGAAGGGCGCGCGCGTGCCGAAGCCGGCGAGCAGACCGCCGATCGCCGGCCCGAGGATGAAGCCGAGCCCGAAGGCGGCGCCCATCAGCCCGAAGGTCGCGGCGCGCTTCTCCGGCGGCGTCACGTCGGCGAGCACGGCATTGGCCGGCCCGTAGACCGCCCCCGCCACGCCCGCGACCAGCCGTCCGACGAACAGCCATGCCAAGGTGGGCGCCGAGGCCATCAGCGCATAGTCGATGGCGAAGGCGAGCATCGAGAAGAGCAGGACCGGCCGCCGCCCGAAGCGGTCGCCGAGATTGCCGAGGATCGGTCCGGCGAAGAATTGCGCGCCCGCATAGGCGACCAGCATATAGCCGGCGATCCGCGTCGCCTCGGCGAGCGTGACCCGGCCGAGGTCGACGATCAGGCCGGGCAGGACCGGCAGGACGATGCCGAAACCGATCGTGTCGATCAGCACCGCCGCCAGGACGATGGGCACGGCACGGTGATGAAACTGCATGGCGTCCCTTCAATGCCTTCCAGCCTTCAACCCGTTCGGGCTGAGCCTGTCGAAGCCTCCTTTCCTTCACCACGGCTGCAAAGAAGGAAAGCCCTTCGACAAGCTCAGGGCGAACGGAGTTTATGGTCTCACCGGCTCAGTCGGGGAGCTTACCAACGGCCTTCATCCAGCGATCGACCAGGCCCTGATGCTCCTCCGTGCGATATTCGGGCAGGCCCGTCGTATCGATCCACGCGCGGTGCATGGATTCCGCCGCGAAATGGTGGACCGGCCGGAAGCGCGACGGATCGTCGAAGGCGGCGACGGTCAGATCCATCTTCTCGCTGTCCGGGAATTCGAAGCCCAGGGAGGCGCCGCAGGCCGCGCAATAAGGCCGCCGCGCGATCGGCGAACTCTGATACCAGTCCGGCTCCCCATCCCAGGCGACATCGGCCTTGGGCACATTCTTGAAGGCGATCGAGATGCTGCCCGTCGCCCGCTGGCACATCCGGCAATGGCACAGATAGGCCTCGTCGTCCGCGATCGTCGCCGTGAACCGCACCTTCCCGCAGGCGCAGCCGCCCGTCATCTGGTCTGTCATCGTCCCAACTCCCGCACATAGGTTTGCAGCGGCGTTCCCTCGACGGTCTGTACGAACCGGCGGTCCGCGGTCAGCAATTCATCCTCCATCGCCTCGGCCAGCGCCAGATAAACGCAATCGTTGACCGGATGCTTCAGGGCGACGGCCAGTTCCAGAGCGCGTGGCAAGGCGTCCGTCTCGTCGACCGTCCGCAGATAACGGCCCAGGTTGGACAGTCGCTCGCCAATCTCATCGTCCGCGGTCAATTCACCCTTGCGGATGCGCTTCCAGAGCGCATTGCCAACCTCCGCATGGACCAGCGTCGGCGCGACGAGCTCGCCGCGGCCGATCCAGGCTAGCGCCTCCCCGCTATCAGGCTCCTCGACGACCAGCTTGAACGCGACGCTCGCGTCAATGATCATGATCGCGATCTTCACGAATCAGGTCGACGCCAAGCGTCTGCGGTGCGCCGGGCACCCGGGCGCGCCGGCTCCATTCGTGCGACTTGCGGATCAACGCCAGCTTCTCCTCGACGCTGAATTCCGCCGCTTTATGGATCGCCTCGCGAGCGAGGGCTTCAACGGAGGTGCCCTTTTCCCGGGCGCGCGCCTTCAGCCGCTCGATGGCGGCATCGTCGAGCTGACGGACGAGGATTTGACCCATGTGCGAATGATAGCACGATGCTATCATTCGCTCAAGCGGATCCCCTCCAGCTTCGCCCGCCACGCGTCGGGAAGCGGCACCGGCCGGCGGCTTTCGCGGCCGACATAGACATGGGTGAAATGTCCCTCGGCCGCCGGCTGCTCTGCGCCCTTGGCGAAGACGCCGAGCCGGTAGGTGACGCTGGAACCGCCGAGCCGTTCCACGCCGAGCCCGATCTCCACCGGCGCCGGATAAGCGAGCGAGCCCGCATAACGGCAGCCCGTCTCGACGACGAGGCCGATGGGATCACCCGTCTCGATGTCGAGCAGCCCATGCTCGATCAGCCAGGCGTTCACCGCCGTGTCGAACCAGCTGTAATGGACGACATTGTTGACGTGACCGTAAGCGTCATTGTCGCTCCACCGCGTCGCGATCTCGCGCCAGACCGGATAGGCGCCGCGCCCGAGGAGCGGCGCCCGGCTCAAAGCGCCGCCTCGTAGAGCCGCCGGGCATCGGCCTCGGTGATCGGGCAGGGATTGTTCACCAGCAGCCGTTCCTGCTTCATCGCCTCGGCGGCGAGCAGGTCGAGATGCTCATGGCCGATGCCGACCGCGGACAGTTTCTGCGGCACGCCGGCGGCGCGCGACAGCCGGCCGAGATGCTGGATGAAGGCCTGGGCCTGGCCCTGCTGGCCGATATCCTTGGCGGTCGGATCGAGCATCGCGCCGAGCTCGGCATAAAGCGGCCGCGCCGAATCCATGTTGTGGGCGAGCACATGGGTCAGCATCAGCGCGTTGGAAAGGCCGTGCGGCACATGGAAATGGCCGCCGAGCGGATAGGCCAGAGCATGCACCCCGGCGACCGGCGCATTGTCGAAGGCGACGCCGGCGAGATGGGCGGCGAGCAGCATCTTGCCCCGCGCCTCGAGATTGTCGGGCCGGTCGCAGGCGATCAGCAGATTGTCCGAGATCAGCCGCAGCGCCTTGCGCGCGAACATGTCGGACATCGGGTTCTTGCGCCGCGCCGAGGTATAGGCCTCGATCGCATGGACCATGGCGTCGATCCCGGTCGCGGCGGTGACCGCGCGCGGCAGGGTCAGGGTCAGCTCGGCGTCGAGCACCGCCCAGTCGGCATAGAGGGCGGGACTGTTCACGCCGCGTTTCTCGCTGCCGCCGACGGTGATCACGGTCACCGCGGTCGCTTCCGAACCGGTGCCGGCCGTGGTCGGGACGAGCGCGAGCGGCAATTTCCTGCCCGTCGCCTTGCCGACGCCCCAGAGCGTGTCGAGATCCTCGCCGGTGGCGAGCAGATAGGCGGCGAGCTTCGCGACGTCCATCGGGCTGCCGCCGCCGAAGCCGACCACCGAGACGCAGCCCTCGCCGGCCGCGACCGCCGCCATCAGGGTCTCGCGCGACGGATCCTCCTCGACCGAGTCGAACACGGTCGTCTCCGGCAAGGCGGCAAGCACCGCGTCCGCCAGGCCCAAGGCGCGCACGTTCGAGTCGGTGACGAAGAGGCAGCGGCCCGCCGGCAGCAATTCGGCAAGCCGCCGCGCCGCCCCGGGTCCGGAGATCAGCTGCGGCCCGTATCGGAAGTCGTAACCCTGCATGGCCGCCTTGCTAACCTCCCCGTCATCCCCGCGAAAGCGGGAATGACGATAATGATGCGGGTCAGAAGGAGCGCTGCAGCCGGCTGAGCAGGCTGCGGGCCGGGCTGCCCGCATCCTCGGCGAAGCTGCCCTGGTCCAGCCGGCTGACCCGGCCGTACAATTCCTCGCTGGCACGGATCAGGTCGGCCGCCGCCTCGGGCAGGCGCGCGAGCAAGTCCCGGTCGGTGTCCGCCGCGGTGCCGAGCCGGCGCTCCTGCATCCCGGCCTGGGCGCGGCTCAGCTCCCCCGCCGCGACCGCGCGCTGGGTGAGTAGCCAGGCGATGACGTGCATCAGCCGTGTCGTCACCTTCAGCGACTCGCAGGAAAAGCCGACCCGGTCGAGCGGATCGAGGGCCAGTCTGTCGTCGCGGCCGCCCGTGTCGAAATAGGAGCGCGCCTCGTCGGCGAGCACCATCGCCTCGACGTACAGCCCGTCGATGAGCTTGGGCGTGAGCTGCCCCTCGGTCATTGCAAGAACCCCCATGGCCTTGGAATGCCACAGCGTTCCGGCCGGTCAAAACGGAAAAGAAGGTAAACCCTGTCCCGGATTGGGCGGTGTGTTCGAGGCGCGGAGGCCGGGCCCAGCGCAGCTCGTCATGCTGAACTCGTTTCAGCATCCAGGGTGGACGCGGCATTGAGTCCGTAGACGGCCCCGGACATCCGCACTGCACCACCCTGGACCCTGAAACGAGTTCAGGGTGACGCCGAAGCGGCGGCCGGGCCGGGAAAATCCGCCCCCTCAGGCGATGATGTTGGGGACGACCATATCCTCGAGGATCTTGATCTCGTCCTTCAAGCGGAGCTTTCGTTTCTTGAGGCGGGCGAGCTGGACGTCGTCGCTGGTATTCATATTGCCGAGCGCCTCGATGGCGCTGTCGAGATCACGATGCTCGGTACGCAGAACCGCGAGTCGCGATTCCGGATCCTGAGCGGCTGAGTGCGTCCCTTCCATTGGGTCTCCCTCGCTCCCTCTCACTAGGTGGCGGCCATCTTAAACCTTCGGCAAGCCGCCGTACATATGTGTTGGATCGCCGTCCCCGGGGGAGACAAAGGCCGCGGTCCGTGGTTAGATGTCCGTACCCAAGTATGAGGAGAGCTTAGATATGCACCAGGCGCACGTTTCGGCCTTGCAGGCCAAGCATGCCGGTCTCGAAGCCAGGATCGTCGAGGAAAGCCAGCGGCCCTTGCCGGATACGGCCACCCTCGCCAGGCTGAAGAAGGAAAAGCTCCGCGTGAAAGAGGAAATGACGGGTCTTACCGAGCACTGACGCGCAGGCTCGCAAAGCCCGGGCCCCAGGAGGGCCGGACCGCCGCCCCGGCATTTTCCGGGGCGGCGTTTTTATTCGGCGCGTCGCGGCGGTTCAGTCGTCGCGCGAGATGCGCTCGTTCTTCTCGTGGCGCTCCTGCGCTTCGACGGTCATAGTGGCGATCGGGCGGGCCTCGAGCCGGGCGAGGCTGATCGGCTCGCCGGTCACCTCGCAAAAGCCGTAATCGCCGGTCTCGATCCGGCGCAGCGCCGCGTCGATCTTGGAGATGAGCTTGCGCTGCCGGTCGCGGGTGCGGAGATGGATCCCCCAATCCGTCTCGCTCGACGCGCGATCGGTGAGATCGGCTTCCTGGATCGGGCCGCTCGCGAGCGCGGTCATCGTCTCGCGGGATTCCTTGACGATGCCTTCCTTCCAGGCGCGCAGCTTCGTGCGAAAATAAGCGAGCTGCTCGTCATTCATGAATTCCTCATTGGCGCTGGGTCGGTACCCGCCGCCAACCTGGATATGCAAAGCGTCACTATGAAGCGTAGCCATTACCCCTCCACTCCCGTTCCCCGGTAAAACCGGACGGTCCGAACCCTGGGGTCTGAGGCGACTCTATTGGCTGAATTTAAGCCTCCCACCCCGAGCGCGCCCTATAGCCGTATTTTGTACAATCACAAGTCGTTCAAAGGCGGCAAAAAATTCGGTTCGGCGCATTTGGCATGGCCCGGATGAACGGCAAATGAGTGGTGTCGATCGGCACAGGCGGGCCGCCGAATCGGGCCGGGTCGCGGCCCCGCGCGCCACCCATTAACCATGCGTCCGGAAAAAGTGCGGACCCGTTCCGTTCACGTGCCCTGAGAGACTGTTCAACAATGGGACGGAAGCCGCGCAAACGCCCCGAATCCAGCCTCCTTCATGGTTAACGCGCTTGCGCTTAAACCGATCGTTTGCATCTGCTCGCTAGGTCCGCACCGGCGAAGAACGAGGGCGAAGGCCCGAACTCCTCAAAACCGGACGGTCTGGAACAGGGATGCGGTTATGTCTGTGAGAATGGCTCTGGCGAAACTCTGCGCTTGCACGTGCGGCGGCGCGATCATCGGCGGCAGCGCGGTCCACGTCGCGGAAAGCACGCCGCAGCGCGCGCAAACCGTGGTGGAGCGGCATGCTTCCGCTTCGCAGAGCGCCCGCTCCGCGTCGCGCACCACCTATCGGCGGACGACGACGACGCGCCGCTCCTCGGCCAGCGCGGGCCGCCGGCTGGTGCGCCGCACCGTCCGCCGCGTCGGCTGCGAGGCGCCGACCCAGACGGTGACGCGCACCATCATCCCGCCGATGTTCGCCCCGCCCCCGCCGCCGCCCGTGGCGGTCGCGTCGAGCGGCGGCTCTTCCGGCCTGGTCGTGGTCGGCGGCTCGTCCGGCGGCGGCTTCGGCTTCGGCGGCGGCTTCTTCTCGGGCGGCTTCTTCGGCGGCAGCTCGACCGGCGGCATCGTGATCTCGAGCACCTCGTCCTCGTCGGGCGGCTCGACCTCGACCTCCACCGGCGGCAGCTCGACCTCCACCTCGACCGGCGGCTCGTCCACCTCGACCTCGTCCTCGACCTCCTCGTCCAGCTCGAGCTCGACCTCCTCGTCCACCTCGTCGAGCACCTCCTCGTCGACCTCGAGCGGGTCGTCGAGCAAGGGCAGCTCGTCCTGGGGCGGTTCCAGCCACGGCTCCTCCTCCTGGGGCGGTTCCAGCCGGGGCTCGTCGAGCCGCGGCAGCTCCAGCCACGGTTCGTCGGGCTCGACCGGCGGCACCCACGTGCCGGCGCCGCCGATGATCCTGCTGTTCGGCGCCGCCGCCGCGGTGCTCGTCGCCCGCAAGCGCCTGGGCGGGAAGAAGGCCGAAGCCTGAATTCAACATCCGCGAGACCGGAAAGGCCCCGCCGGGACGACCGGCGGGGCTTTTTTCGTCATGCGCCGGGCGCGCGGTCAGGCGTCCTGCAGGATCTTCTCGATCTCCGGCACCGGCACGTTCACCAGGTCCTTGGGCAATTCGGCCACGAGGCGCTTCTCCACCTCGACATGATAATGTTTCCGAAGCTCGCCCAACGTGCGCGGCGGCGCGACCACGACCAAGGCGTCATACTCGTTCCGAAGCGCCCGGTCCTTCAGCATCGCCGCGGTTTCGGCGGCGAAGCGGTCCTCCTCCTGCTGGTGGAAATCCACCTCCTGCATCGAGCCGCCAATGCCGTCGGCGGTCTTCATCGACTGGCCGGCAAGATCGCTGGCCTGCTCGTGATGCGCCGGATTGGGATGGGTTTCCTTCTCGACGACGCTGAGATTGGGGAAGTCCGCATCGCCCTGATTGCGGAAGAACAGGCTCTTGCGGCCGTCGGCGACCAGAATGACGCTGTTGTGGGGGACCTGCATCGCGCGCTCCATATTTGGGATATCGCCGATTGAACGCGGCGCCCGCGAACTTGGTTGCCGCGCGCGGTCCGCGCCGCCATAGGCGGAGCGATGCGCATCCTCCTGACCAATGACGACGGCGTGAACGCCACCGGCCTGGAAGTGCTCGAACGGATCGCCCGCGGCTTCTCCGACGACATCTGGATCGTCGCGCCGAGCGAGGAGCAATCGGGCGCCGGCCATTCGCTGACGCTGAGCACCCCCTTGCGCCTCCGCAAGCTCGGCGAACGCCGCTTCTGCGTGACCGGCACGCCGACCGACGCGGTGATGATGGGCCTCGCCCACATCCTCGCCGACGCGAAGCCGGACCTGATCCTTTCCGGCGTCAACCGCGGCGCCAATCTGGGCGAGGACGTCACTTATTCGGGCACGGTCTCCGCCGCCATGGAGGGCGCGCTCGCCGGCATTCCCTCGATCGCGCTGAGCCAGTCCTATGCGCGCGAGGGGATGGGCGACACCGTGCCCTTCGCCGCCGCCGAGGCCTGGGCGGAGCGGGTGCTGGCGCCGCTCGTCGCCGCCCCCTTCCCCGCCAACACTTTGGTCAACGTCAATTTCCCCGCCTTGCCGCCGGACGCGGTGAAGGGGATCCGCGTGGTCCGCCAGGGCATTCGCGACTATGGCCGCCTGCGGATAGACAAGCGCACCGATCCGCGCGGCTTCAACTATTACTGGTTCGGCCTGCGCCCGATCCAGCATACCCCCGGCCACATCACGGATCTGGAAGCGATCGCCGACGGTTATGTCACGGTGACGCCGCTGCACCTCGATCTCACCCACGACGCCTCGCTGGCGGTGCTCGGAGCCCGCTACGAATGATCACCCCGCTGCTCCGGCGGCGGCGGCGCGAAAGCGTCATGCTCAAGCGGAAGAGCCCGTTGCCGATCTGGGTGCAGCTCGGCTGGCGCGTCGGCCTCGTGCTCGGCCTGCTGCTCTTCGCGATCCTCGTCCACTGGTTCGAGCGCGACGGCTTGCGCGACAATTATGACGGCCAGGTCAGCTTCCTCGACGTCATCTATTTCACGATGATCTCGATCACCACCACCGGCTATGGCGACGTCGTTCCGGTGGCCGACAATACGCGGATGTTCGACGCCCTCGTGGTGACGCCGATCCGCATCTTCTTCGTGCTGATCTTCATCGGCACGGCCTACACCTTCGTATTCCGCCGGACATGGGACAAATGGCAGATGGCGAGATTGCAGAGAAAGCTGACCGGCCACGTCGTCGTCGCCGGCTACGGCACGAGCGGCTCCGACACGGTCGACGAACTGATCGCGCGCGGCACTCCGGCCTCGAGCATCGTGGTGATCGACTGCGACACCGCCGCGCTGGAGAAGGCCGAGGAGATCGGCTGCGCCGTGCTCCAGGGCGACGCCACGCGCGACCGCACGCTCCAGGCCATCCATATCGACCGCGCCAAGGCGCTCGTGGTGTCGGCCGGCCGGGACGACACCTCGATCCTGATCGCGCTCACTGCGCGCCATGTCGCGCCGGGCCTCAAGATCAGCGTCGCCGTGCGCAACGCGGACAATGAGCTGCTCGCCCGACAGGCGGGCGCGACCACGGTGATCAATCCCGTCGCCTTCGCCGGCCTGCTGCTCGCGGGCTCGACCGAGGGCGCGCATATCGCCGATTACATCGCCGATCTCGCCAGCAGCTCCGGCCGAGTCCAGCTGCACGAACGGCAGGTGACGCCCGAGGAATGCGGGAAGCCGCTCTCCGCCATCGCCAGGGGGCTGGGCGTACGCGTCTATCGCGACGGCCAGCCCTACGGCTTCTGGGAGCCGGAGGCGCGCGCGCTCTGCGACGGCGACTGTATCGTCGAGATCCTGCCGACCTCGGTTACCGAGGCGGAGCTGGGGCCGACCTGAGCGCCCAGACAGGCTCTAGGAAAATCGCGCATTTGCCACTATGTGGCGCGCTCCCATGGAAACGATTGAACTTCCTGCCCCGCCCAAGGTCGGCATGGTCTCGCTCGGCTGTCCGAAGGCTCTGGTCGATTCCGAGCGGATCCTGACCAAGCTGCGCTCGGACGGCTACCAGATGTCGCCCGATTATGCGGGCGCGGACGTCGTCCTGGTCAACACCTGCGGCTTCCTCGACTCCGCCAAGGAGGAGAGCCTCAGCGCGATCGGCGAGGCGATCGCCGAGAACGGCCGGGTGATCGTCACCGGCTGCATGGGCAAGGAGGCCGAACTCATCCGGGAGCGCTTCCCCGAGGTGCTCGCGATCACCGGCGCGGCGCAATATGAGGATGTGGTCGGCGCGGTCCATGTCGCGGCGCCGATCCCGCCCAGCGCCTATCTGAACCTCGTGCCGGATGCGGGGCTGAAGCTCACCCCGCGCCACTACAGCTATTTGAAGATCTCCGAGGGCTGCAACCATCGCTGCGCTTTCTGCATCATCCCCAGCCTGCGCGGCGACCTGGTCAGCCGCCGCCCCGACGCGATCCTGCGCGAGGCGGAGAAGCTCGTGGCGGCGGGCACGAAGGAATTGCTGGTCATCAGCCAGGACACGTCGGCCTATGGCGTCGACCTGAAGCATGCGAGCTATCCGCTGAAAGGTGGCGGCGAGGTGCGCGCCCACATGACGGATCTGGCCCGCGAGTTGGGCAAGCTCGGCGCCTGGGTGCGGCTCCACTACGTCTATCCCTATCCGCATGTGGACAAGGTCGTGCCGCTGATGGCCGAGGGCCTCGTCCTCCCCTATCTCGACATCCCCTTCCAACATGCCAGCCCGACGGTGCTGAAGGCGATGAAGCGGCCGGCCAACGAGGCCAAGGTGCTGGAGCGGATCCGCGGCTGGCGGGAAATCTGCCCGGACATCGCGATCCGCTCGACCTTCATCGTCGGCTTCCCCGGCGAGACCGAGGCGGATTTCGACTATCTCCTGCAATGGCTGGACGAGGCGAAGCTCGACCGCGTCGGCGCTTTCCCCTTCGAGTCGGTCACCGGCGCCGCCGCCAACGACCTGCCCGGCATCGTGCCGGAAGAGGTGAAGCAGGAACGCTATGCCCGCTTCATGGAGAAGACCGCCGCCATCTCCGCCGCCAAGCTGGAGGCCAAGATCGGCCGCAAGCTCGACGTGATTATCGACGCGGTCGACCCCGACGAGGGCGGCGCCACCGGCCGGAGCAAGGCCGACGCGCCGGAGATCGACGGCGAGGTGCACCTGCGCGACGCGGGCCACCTCCAGCAGGGCGACATCGTCCCGGTGCTCGTCGAGGATGCGGACGAGCACGATCTGTACGGCGTGCCGGCTCAGGCTGCCCGGGCGTAGGCCCAGGCCCCTCCGTCTTCGTCGGCATCGTTCGCCGCCTTCCGGCTCGCCTCCGGCCGTGTCCTGGTCGTGCGCGGCCGCGCCAGCTTGCGAAACGGCGCGGCCACCAAGCCGGCGAAGGCGCGCCAGGCGGCCTTGCCGCGCGCGACAGTGCTGAGCGTCCAGGTCGCGATCAGCGCGTCGACGACGAGCGTCACATCCCAGGCGTAGAGCATGAACATCTCGGCCGAGCCGAACAGCATGATCATTTCCATGCCGGTAAAGCTCAAGGCGGCGATCACGCCCACGAAGATCACATGCCGCCGGTCGAAGCGAGCGAGCAAAGCGAGCGGCGCCTCCACCAGCAGATGATGGAGCGTCCGCGAGACCGGCAGGTCCGGAAGCCACTTCATCACCAGCAGGACGGCCAAAGCGAAACCAGCGAAGATCATAGGAAGCCTCCCTCTCTCGCCGACATGGGAGGCGCCAGAGCCCATGCAAGTGATCCGTCTTGCGGAAAGCCGGCAGGGATGACGAAAAGCCGCAAACCTGCCTAGGATAAGCGCGATGCAGGTCGCGCCCCGCCCCCGTCTCGCCGCGCTCGACAGCTTTCGCGGGCTGACCGTCGCCGCGATGATCATCGTCAACACGCCGGGATCGGGCGACTATGTCTGGTGGCCGCTGGACCATGCGCAATGGCATGGCTTTACGCCGACCGATCTTATCTTTCCGGCCTTCCTCTGCGCCATGGGCATGGCGCTCGGCCTGTCCTTCCCTCGCGAGGTGGACGCCCGGCTCTGGCGCCGCATCGCCTGGCGGGTGTTCGCCCTGATCGCGATCGGCTGGGCGTGGCAGATGCTCGCGCGGCCGAGCATCGAGATGTTCCGCGTCTTCGGCGTGCTGCCGCGCCTCGGGCTCTGCTTCGGCCTTGCCGCGACCGTCGCGATCCTCACCGCGCGTCGCGACGCCGAGGGAACGGCAAGCCTCAACCCGGTCGCCATTGTCATCGTCACCTTTGCGCTGCTGCTCGGCTATTGGGCGGCGATGACGCTGGGCGGGGACTTCACGCCCGGAGGCAATCTCGCCGGCTGGGTCGACCGCGCGGTCGTTGGCGCGAACCATATGTGGCGCGCGGGCCGGGATGCCGCCGGCAATGTCGTCTACGACCCCGAGGGGCTGTTCTCGACCCTGCCGGCCACCGCCAATGTGCTGTTCGGCCTGCTTGCCGCCATCGTCTGGCAGCGGGCGAAGGACCGCGCGACCTTGTGGATCGCGCTGGCCGGAGCCGGGCTCGTCCTGCTCGGCCTCGCGCTCGCGCCCGCCTTCCCGCTCAACAAGAAGCTCTGGACGAGCAGTTACGTCCTGCTCTCGACCGGCCTGTCCGCCTTGCTCTTCGCCGCCTGCCTCGTCGCGATGCGCAGCGCGGTGGTCCGCAGCGCGTTCAAGCCGTTCGACGTGTTCGGGATGAACGCGATCCTCGCTTATGTCGTCTCGCTGCTGATCGGCCTGGCGGGCATGCGGCTGGGCTTCCAGGCGGCCGGCTTCAACGCGATCGATGGCGTCATCCACGCTCCCTATCTTTCGTCCTTCCTCTACGCGCTGGCGGTGCTGCTCATCGTCCTGGCGCTGCTGATCCCCCTGCACCGGCGCGGCATCCATCTGCGCCTGTAACTTGGCGGCGCCATAAGCTAAGGCGCGGCCATGATCGATCTCAAAGCCCTGCTGAAGCCCGACCAGGGCCAGTCCGCTACCCTTCTTCACCTCGTTGACAAGAAGGGCTTCGAGGCCTGGCTGAAGGACCAGCCGGTGCGATTGCGCAAGGCGGCGGAGGCGCAGGGGTTCAAGGCGGAGGGCTATCAGCTCGCCATCCTGCCCGGCGAGCGCGACGAATGGGCGGCGGTGCTGGGCGTCGCCAATGTCGACGACCTCAGCCCCTGGTGCCTCGCCAAGGCGGCGGAGACGCTGCCCGAGGGCATATACCGGGTCGCGGGCCGCGGCGCCGGGCCGGCGGTGCTCGGCTGGCTGCTCGGCCAATACCGGTTCGACCGCTACCGGAAGGAGCCGTCGGCAAAAGGCGCGCGGGTGCTGCTGACCGACGAACCGGCGCGGATCGACGCGGCGGTGCTGCAGGCCGAGGCGACCTTCCTGGTCCGCGACCTGGTCAACATCCCAGCGGCCGATCTCGGTCCCGCCGAGCTGGAACTGGCCGTGCTCGCCCTCGCCGACGAGACCGGCGCGAAGGTCGCCGTCACCCGCGACGCCGCGCTCACCGAGGGCTTTCCGATGATCGCCGCCGTCGGCCGCGCCGCGGCGCCGGGCCGGGAGCCCCGGCTGATCGAGCTGGAACATGGCGACCAGCGCCATCCGCGCATCGCCGTGGTCGGCAAGGGCGTCTGCTTCGATTCGGGCGGGCTCGACCTCAAGCCGTCCTCGGGCATGCGGCTGATGAAGAAGGACATGGGCGGTGCGGCCCACGCGCTCGCCCTCGCCCGCCTGATCATCGCCAGCCGCCTGCCCGTGCGCCTGCATCTGCTCATCCCGGCGGTGGAGAATGCGGTGTCCGGCGGCGCCTTCCGCCCCGGCGACATCCTGCGGAGCCGCAACGGCCTCACCGTCGAGGTCGGCAATACCGATGCGGAAGGCCGCCTGATCCTCGCCGACGCGCTCACCCGCGCGCTGGAGGAGGCGCCGGAGCTGGTGATCGATTTCGCGACGTTGACCGGCGCCGCGCGCGTGGCGCTGGGCCCGGACCTTCCGGCCTTGTTCGTCAACGACGATTCGCTGGCGGAGAGCCTGCTCGCCGGCGGCACCCTTGTGTCCGATCCGCTTTGGCGGATGCCGCTCTGGCAGCCTTATGCCGAAATGCTCTCCTCCGACGTCGCCGATCTCGGCAACATGACCGACGCGCCGATGGCCGGGGCGGTCACGGCCGCGCTCTTCCTGCAGAAATTCGTGCCCGCCAGCACCCCCTGGGCGCATCTCGACACCTTCGCCTGGCGCGCCACGGCCAAGCCCGGCCGGCCCAAGGGCGGCGACGCTTTGGGCCTCCGCGCGGCCTGGGAGATGTTGCGCGAACGCTACGCAAAGTGACGATCCGGTCCCTTTTTAAGACGGAACGGCAACAAAAGTGCGTCTGACTGGTTCTTGCTCCGTAACGTAAGTCATTGTTGTGGAGCAGGCCCGTGGCCGATCAAGCCCTTGGCAGCTGGATGCGTACTCTCATCGCCTATGTGCGATCCGGCGAGCCCGACCTTACCAACCGGCAGATGGCGCTCATGCTGCTCGTCTACCTAACCCCCGGACCGCACACCGTGCGCGGCCTCGCCGAACGTCTCGGCGTGTCGAAGCCGGTCATCACGCGCGCCTTGAATACGCTGGGTGCGCTCGGCTATCTGCGGCGCGTTCGCGATGAAAGCGATCGGCGTAACGTCTTCGTCGCAAAGACAGGCACTGGACAGGATTTCCTTGAAGGCTTCGAACGCAATCTCGAGCAGGCCGGGGGCGGCCAAGGCGGCGGCAGCAGCGAAAGCGGCGGACGGAGCATCGGCTCCCGAAGCGGCAGCGGCGAACGGGGTCTCCTCCTCCAGAACGGATGAGTGGTTCCGGCTGACCGGGCCGTCGCTGACGCTCGATCCGCGCATCCACGCCTATCGGGACGACATCGCCGATATCGGCCTCGCCGGCCAGGTGCTCGCGCCCCATTATGCGCGCCCGCTGGTCCGCGGCTGCGGCTCGCGTCCCGCGACCATCCACGCCTCGCCCGATGAGCAGAGCGCGGCGATCACCGAATTGCTCCCCGGCGAGGAATTCGCCGTCCTCGAATATGCGGGCGGCTGGGCCTGGGGCTATGCCCGCGCCGACCATGTCACCGGCTATGTCGAGGCGATCGCGCTCGCCGATCCGATCGTCGCCACCCATATCGTCTGCGAGAAATGCGCGCCGGTCTCGCCCGACAACCGCATCACCTCGACGATCATCGCCCACCTGCCGATGGGCGCCCGCCTGCACGGCGCCGAATGCGGCGCCTGCCTGACCACCGAATATGGCTGCGTCAGCCTCGCCCATCTCCGCCCGGTCGACGACCGCGAGCCAGACCCGGTGCGCAGCGCCGAGCGGCTCATGGGCGTGCCCTGGCGCGCCGGCGGCCGCACGCTGGAGGGGATTGACGGCCCGGGCCTGATCCAGCTCGCCCTCAGCCTCGCCGGCCTGCCCGCGCCGCACTTCACCGACCAGCAGCGCCGGCTCGGCGGCGAGGTCCCCGATCTCGCACCGTCGCGGCGCGGCGACCTCGTCTTCGGCGAGGAAGGCGGCAGCGGGCTGATGATCGACGATCTGCTGATGATCCATGCCAGCAAGGCCGCCGGCAAGGTGACCGTCTCCCCCGCCTCGAGCCTGGGCACGCTGATCCGCCGGCGGTTCTGAGCAGACCGGCGGGCAACGATACGACCGATTGATGCAAAGTTAAGCGTCGTCCGGATCGAGCATTGCCTCCGCCGCGGCGATGTCGCCTCTCGCGACAGCAATAGCGGCCTCGGCGGATAGGCGCATCGACCTGTCCCAGCTTTCATGCCGATGCCGGCTGACCAAGATGGGAAGGCTCGCGATCGCGCTGGAATAGGCTTCGGCGAGGTCCGCCGGGAGCGCGGGGCCTCGCCCGCTATTGCGCGCGATCTCCACCGCGGAAGGCAGCTGCAGAAATGAGAAATCGATGGGGCCCGAGATTCTCAGGGCAATCTCGACGATATGGGGCACGGCGGCATAGGAAGCGGTGTAGACGTCACCCTGATGGCACAGCGCGGACCAAATGCTGAACCAGGGCTCCTCCTCGCTGCTCTGTGTCGGTTCCGGCGAGGCGGTGAGCGTTCGCAGCAGTCCGGGAATGTCGGATGCCGGCCCATAGGCATGTTTCAGTTCGGCCCATGATGGATCGTCGAGCGCGAGCATCGTCAGGTGATCTCCCCGCGCGCCCGCCTGAACGCGCGCCAGCGTTCGACATTGGCCTCATGCTCGGCCAACGTGTTGGCGAAGACGTGTCCGCCGGTGCCGTCGGCGACGAAGTAGAGAAAGCTGGTCGGCTCCGGATCTAGCACCGCCGCGATCGCCTCGCGGCCGGGATTGGCGATCGGTCCGACCGGCAGGCCGCGCATCGCATAGGTGTTGTAGCCGTTCCGCGCCTGCAATTCGGAGCGCAGGATGCGGCGGCCGAGCGGACGGCCCTGGGTGACCGGGTAGATGACCGTCGGATCGGCCTGGAGCGGCATATTCTGGCGCAGGCGGTTGGAATAGACGCCGGCGACCCGGCGCCGCTCGGCGGCCTTGCCGGTCTCCTTCTCGACGATGGAGGCGAGGATGATGGCCTCGCGCGGACTGGAGACGGCCGTGCCGGGGCGCCGCGCGGCCCACAGGCGCGCCAGCTCCGTCCGCATCGCCGTCTGCATCCGCGCCAGCACCGCCGCCCGACTCTCGCCGCGCCGATAGGTATAGCCGCCGGGCAGGACGCTCCCTTCCTCCGGCACAGCGATGTCGCCGGTGAGATGCGGCGTCCGCAGCAGCCGCTCGCGCACCAGCACGGAGGGCAGGCCTTCCGGGATGACCACCGCGCGGACCACCGGCCGGCCGTGCTGCAGCAGGTCCAGGATCCGCGCGGGGCTCGCGCCCGGGGGAATGACGAACTCGCCCATCTGGATCGGGTCGCGCGAGCCGAGGATGCGCGCGAACAGGCGGAAGCTCCCGGCCCCGCCCCGGATCACCCCGGCGTCGGCGAGCTGGTCGGCGACGCGCGCGACGCTGGCGCCCTCGGCGACGATGATCGTGGTCGGCTCCGACGAAGGCCCCGGCCCGGCCCAGAGCAGCCAGATCGCGAGGAAGCCCGCGAGCAGCAGCGCGACCGGCGTGAAGATCAGCAGCCGGCGCCTGAACCGGCCTTTCGGGGGGGGCTTCCCGCCGACGCCCGGAGACTCGGGAGCGGAAGGTTCGGCGTCCCCAGGATCGCTCATCCGCCTCTTCCCTGCTCCCGGCTCCTGAAAGGGCTCAGATCGATTTCATCACCAGGCTGGCATTGGTCCCGCCGAAGCCGAAGCTGTTGTTCAGCACCGCCTTCACCTCGCGCTTGCGGGCCGTATGCGGCACCAGGTCGACGCCCTCGGTGCCCTCGTCCGGATTGTCGAGGTTCAGCGTGGGCGGCACGATCTGGTCGCGGATCGCCAGGATGCAGAAGATCGCCTCCACCGCGCCGGCGCCGCCGAGCAGATGGCCGATCGCCGATTTGGTGGAGCTCATCGAGACCTTGCCGATCGCATCGCCGAACAGGCGCTTCACCGCGCCAAGCTCGATCGTGTCGGCCATGGTCGAGGTGCCGTGCGCGTTGATATAGTCGATGTCGGCCGGGACCATGCCCGCCTTCTTCAGCGCCATCTCCATCGACCGGTAGGCGCCGAACCCGTCCGGATGCGGCGCGGTGACGTGATGGGCGTCGCCGGACAGGCCGTAGCCGACCACCTCGCAATAGATTTTCGCGCCGCGCGCCTTGGCATGCTCATATTCCTCGAGCACGACCACGCCCGCGCCCTCGCCCATGACGAAGCCGTCGCGATCCTTGTCATAGGGCCGGCTCGCCTGCTCGGGGCGGTCGTTATAGGTCATGTTGAGCGCACGCGCCTGGGCGAAGCCGGCAATGCCGATCGGGCAGATCGTCGCCTCGGCGCCGCCGGCCAGCATGATGTCGGCATCGTCGTCGCGGATCATCCGCGCCGCGTCGCCGATCGAATGCGCGCCGGTCGAGCAGGCGGTGACGACCGCGTGGTTCGGCCCCATCAGGCCGTATTTGATGCTGACCTGGCCCGACACCAGGTTGATCAGCCGGCCGTGGACGAAATGCGGGCTCACCCGCCCCGGTCCTTTTTCCGCCAGCAGCAGGCTCTCGCTCTCGATGCCCGGCAGGCCGCCGATCCCAGAGCCGATCGAGACGCCGGCGCGCAGGCGCGTCGCCTCGTCCATCTCGGTCAGGCCCGCATCCTCGAGCGCCTGCCCGGCCGCGTCGATGCCGTAGACGATGAAGGGATCGACCTGGCGCTGGACCTTGTGATCGACGCGCTTGCCCGGATCGAAGCCATAATCGTGATCCGCCGGCTTCACCTCGCAGGCGATCGTGCATTTCTGGTCGCTAGCGTCGAACTTGGTGATCGGCCCGGCGCCGCTCTTCCCCGCGATCAGGTTCCGCCAGCTGGTTTCGACGTCCCCGCCCAGCGGCGTGACAAGACCCAGTCCGGTGACGACAACACGGCGCATTGGCGCACTCCCTCGAAAACAAAACGGCCCTTAACGGCAAACGGCCCCCCGAACCAAGGCGGGGAGCCGCTTATTCTATGGATCGGCTCGACCGCCGCCCTGGCGGGCGGGCGACCTTCAAAGGCGATTAGGCCTTGTTCTGGTCGATATAGTCGATCGCGTCCTTCACGGTGGTGATCTTCTCGGCGGCATCGTCCGGAATCTCCACCCCGAACTCCTCCTCGAAGGCCATGACGAGCTCGACGATGTCGAGGCTGTCCGCGCCCAGATCGTCGATGAAGCTGGCCTCTTCGGTGACCTTGTCGGCCTCGACGCCGAGATGCTCGACAACGATCTTCTTAACGCGGTCGGAAGTCTCGCTCATATTCCACCTTTCCCTAGCGGTGTGCTTAGTCGCCGAACGCCCTAGCCGCTCGGACCGCCCTTAGGCAAGTGTGGAAGCCGTGCAGCATGGCTCATGCTTAACGCTTCCTTGTGACCTCCTGCGCCATCAGACGCGCGATGATCAGGCAATTGGGCAGCGGCGACTGGCTCACCGCCGACCGCATCCGCGCGGTCGCGGCGGTCTCGCTCGCGCTCACCGGCCTGTCGCTCCTCTATCTCCTCGCCACGGCGCACGGCACGCTGGACGCCTGGGGACGACCGCTGGGCACGGACTTTTCCAACGTCTGGACGGCGGGGCAGATGGCGCTGGACGGCCGCGCGCCCGCGGCATGGGACTGGACGGCGCATCATCAGGTTCAGCAGGCCGCGCATGGCGACCCGGCCGTGCCCTTCTACGGCTGGCATTATCCGCCGCCCTTCCTCCTGCTCGCCGCCCTGCTCGCGACCCTGCCCTATCTGGCCGCTCTGTTCGTCTGGCAGGCGGCCTCGCTCTGGGGGGCGGTGAAGGTCTATCGCGCAATCCTGCCCAGCAAAGGCGCGCTGCTCACCGCGCTCGGCGCGCCGGTGGTGCTGGTCTGCCTGACCCACGGCCATAACGGCTTCCTGACCGCGGCCCTGCTCGGCGGCGGCCTGCTGCTGCTCGACCGGCGGCCTCTGCTCGCCGGCCTGCTGTTCGGCTGCCTGGTCTACAAGCCGCAATTCGCGCTGGCCGTGCCCTTGCTGCTGCTTGCCGGCGGCCATGTCCGGGCGATCGTCGGCGCCTGCCTCTCGGCCGCCCTCCTCGTCGGGGCGACCCTCGCCATCTGGGGCTGGCCGGTCTGGCAGGCCTTCCTCGAGTCGCTGCCGCTGACCCGCCAGATCGTGATCGAGCAGGGCGAGACCGGCTGGCACAAGATCCAGAGCGCCTTCGCGATGGTGCGGATGTGGGGCGGCTCTCTCCCAATCGCCTATGCCGTGCAGGGCGCGGCGACCGTGGCGGCGATGGGCGCCGTGCTCTGGCTGGCCCGCGCCGCCCGGCCGAACCTGCGCAATGCCGCGGTCTGCGCGGCGGCGATGCTCTCCACGCCCTATGTGCTGGACTATGACCTGGTCGTGCTCGGCCTCGGCGCCGCCTTCCTCGTCGCCGACGGCCTGGAGCGCGGCTTCCTGCCCTGGGAGAAGAGCCTGCTCGCTCTGGTCTGGATCAGCCCCTTGCTCTCGCGCAGCCTCGCCGAGCTGGCCCTCGTCCCGCTCGGCCAGGCGGCGAGCGTCATCGTCCTCGCGCTCGCCGTTCGCCGCGGCCTCGCGCCGGCGGGCCGGACGCGCGCCGCGCGGCCGCTCAGCCTGCGATGAACTCGCGGCGAAGCTTCTCCGCGGCGGCGACATAGCCCGAAAACTGGCCGATCATCGTCTGCGTGTCGCCGGCCCGCCCCTCGAGAAGGCGGAGCAGGAAAGGCGTGTTCGCCTCGACGAACCGGTTCATCTCCGCCTGCTGCCGATCCGTGTGCACCGCGCCGATCAGCGCCTCGTCGGCGAGCAAGAGCCGCTCCAGCGCGCCGAGGGCGACTCCGGCCGCGACCAGCCGGCGCCGCATGATCGCGATGTTGAACATCGCGCCATGATATCTCTTGGCGATATCGGCCGTCTCGGCGGACCAGCCCAGCCGCTGCGCGCAGGCCGCCAGCGCCTCGTCGAGCGGGCGCACGCCCGGGTGATCGGGCTGGCGGTTCCGCATCGCCTCGGCGATCGCCGCGCGCTGCGCCTCCGTGACGGAGTCGGCGGGACAGGACAGGGTCGCGAGATCGGCCCCGGCGGCGGGCGTCGCCGCCAGCGCCAGCGCGGCGGCGAGCAGCAGCCGCCTCACAGCATCGCCATCCCGCCGTTCACGTGCAGGGTCTGGCCGGTGACATAGCCCGCCTCGCGGCTCGCCAGATAGACCGCGGCCGCGGCGATATCCTCGCCATTGCCGAGATCGCCGACCGGGATCCGGCCCAGCAGCGCCGTCTTTTGCGCCTCGGGCAGCCCGTCGGTCATCGCCGAGCGGATGAAGCCCGGCGCGATGCAGTTGACGGTGATGCCGCGCGACGCGACCTCCTGCGCCAGCGCCTTGGACATGCCGATGATGCCCGCCTTGGAGGCCGCATAATTGGCCTGGCCCGGATTGCCGGTGACGCCCACCACGGAGGTGACCGAGATGATCCGGCCGAACCGCGCCCGCATCATCGGCTTCAGCGCCGCGCGGGCGAGCCGGAAGGCGGCCTCGAGGTTGATGCGGATCACGTCCGCCCATTCCTCGTCCTTCATCCGCATGGCGAGATTGTCGCGGGTGACCCCGGCATTGTTGATCAGGATATCGATCTGCCCCAGCGCCTCGACCGCCTGCGGGACGAGCGCGTCCACCGCCGCCCCGTCGGAGAGATTGCAGGCGAGCGCGACATGATCGCCGCCGAGTTCCGCCCGGAACGCCTCCAGCTTGTCGACATTCGAGCCCGACACGGCGAGCCGCGCCCCTTGCGCCGCCAGTCCCTTCGCGATCGCCGAGCCGATCCCGCCCGAGGCGCCGGTCACCAGGGCGGTCATGCCGTTGAGGTCGAACATATCACTCTCCTTCATGTCGCCCGGGCCGTTGCCAGCCGGGGCCGGTGCTTTGCAAGCCCCGTTTCGCGCTGATAAGATCGGACGCGGGGGAGATGCGCATGATCGATCGGCGACTGCTCGTGCTCGGCGGCCTCGCGGGCCTGGCCCTGCCGGCGTCCGGCTCGGCCCAGCCCGGCGGCCCGCCGCGTCCGGGCGGCAATCAGGGCGGCGCGCCCGCCGGCGCCGGCGGCAATCCCGGCGGCGGGCAGCCGGGCAATGCCGGGGGCACGCTGGGCACCCGGCTCGGCAACCAGCGGACGCAGCCCCGCGATGCCAGCCGCGGTCAGGACACGGCGCAGCCGCGGGCGCAGCCGCCGCGCATCAGCGCCATGATCCTCAGCCAGAGCTACCGGAGCTCGCCCGGCCTCACGCTCGCCAATACGGGGAGCGACGCCGCCCTGATGGCGCGCACCTTCCAGCAGCTCCGCTTCGACTCGGTGACCGTGCAGAGCGACGGCGGCGCGCCGGAAACGATGGCGCGGATCGCCACCTATCTCGGGACGATCGACACCAACACCATCGCCCTGCTCTACATGGCGGGCCATGGAGTCGAGATCGGCGGCGAGAATCTGCTGCTGCTCGACGGCGCTTCGTCCTTCCTGAGCCTCCAGACGCTGGTGCAACTGCTGCAGCAGCGCGCCGGCGTCACCGTCCTGTTCCTCGACGCCTGCCGCAACAACCCCTTCGGCAATGTCGCCGCGGCGATTTCCGGCCGCAGCCTGACCCGGACGATGCTGAGCCAGGACGGCAACGACATCCGTATCCAGACGGTCGGCATGGACGAATTGCGCGGCGCGCCGCGCGAAACGCTGGGCCGGTTGCGCGCCTTCTCCCTGCAGGGCAGCCAGATCAAGATCGTCTTCTCCACCGATCCGGCCAATGTCGCCTTCGACGGGGCGCGGCCCGGCAGCCGCCACAGCCCCTTCGCCGAGGCCCTGGCGCGGCACCTGCGCCAGCCGATCAGCCTCGACGACATCGTCGCTTTGACCACCGGCGACGTGGTGCGCGCGACGCGGCGCATGCAATCGCCTTGGTCGCAGGGATCGATCGACCGGCCGATCTACCTGTCCTGGCGGCGGCGGCGCCTGCAGGCGTCCTACGGCTGAGGCTCAGAGCGCGCCGACGAGCGCGTCCACATCTTCCGGCGTCACCACGCTGGTCACCTCCGCCTCCGGCGCGATCCGCTTCACCATCGGGCCGAGCACCTTGCCGCCGAACTCGACGAAATGGGTGACGCCCGCCGCCGCCATATTGGCGACGCTCTCGCGCCAGCGGACCATGCCGGTCACCTGCTCGACGAGCAGGTCGCGGATCGTGTCCGGGCTGTCGACCGGCGCCGCCGTGACGTTGGCGTAGAGCGAGAGCTTGGGCGGCTCCATCTTCACGCCCGCCAGCGCCTGCTGCATCGCTTCGGCCGCGGGCTTCATCAGCGGGCAGTGGAAAGGCGCGGAGACGGGCAGCAGGATGGCGCGCTTGGCGCCCTTCTCCTTGGCGATCTCCAGGGCGCGCTCGATCGCGCTCTTGGCGCCGGAGATCACCACCTGGCTCGGATCATTATCGTTGGCGACGGTGCAGACCTCGCCCTCGGCGGCGGCCTCGCAGATCTGCTGGGCGATGGCCAGATCGGCGCCGAGCAGGGCCGCCATCGCCCCCTCCCCCACCGGCACCGCCGCCTGCATCGCCTGGCCGCGCTGCTTGAGCAGCCGCGCCGTGGTGGCGAGATCGAAGGTCCCCGCCGCGCAGAGCGCCGAATATTCGCCGAGACTGTGGCCGGCGACGAAATCGGCCTTGGCCTGCAGGTCGATGCCGGCCGCGCGCAGGGTGGCGACGGCATTGGCCATGATCGCCGGCTGGGCATTTTCGGTCAGGGTCAGTTCGTCCGCCGGCCCCTCGGCCATGAGCGCGCTCAATTTCTGGTCGAGCGCCGCATCGACCTCCTCGAACACCGCCCGGGCCTCGGCGCTCGCTTCGGCCAGGGCCTTGCCCATGCCGACGGCCTGGCTGCCCTGACCCGGGAAAATGAATGCGCGCATGATCCTCTCCTTCGTTCGGGCGGGCTGGTAGGCAGGCCATCGCCGCTGTGCAAGCCGGAGCGTCCGCGGCGGCCGCGGGTTCCCTGTAACGGGCTCAGCGGCGCGTGCCGAACCAGATGACGTGGCGCGGCCCCTTGCCGTTGGCGCGGGCGCGGACCGCGACCTCCTCCACCGCGAAGCCCGAGCCGCCGAAGCGGCGCGCGAAGCCATTGTCCGGGGCCGCCGACCAGATGGCGAGGATGCCGCCGGGCTTCAGGGCCGCCCGGGCGGCGGCGAGCCCCGCCGGCGCGTAGAGTCCGTCATTGCCGGCCCGGGTGAGGCCGTCCGGCCCGTTGTCGACGTCGAGCAGGATCGCGTCATACGAGCTCCTGGCGCGCCGGATCGCGGCCCCGACATCGCCTTCGAGCAGGCTCACCCGCGGATCGTCGAGGCAGCCCGCGGTCAGCGCCGCCATCGGCCCCCGCGCCCACCGGATGATCTGCGGCACCAGCTCGGCGACGGTGACGGTCGCGTCCTTGCCGAGCACCGCCAGCGCCGCCCGCAGGGTGAAGCCCATGCCATAGCCGCCGATCAGCAGGTGCGGCGCGCGGCGCCCCGCGAGCCGCTCGCAGGTCATCGTCGCGAGCGCCTCTTCCGAGCCGCTCATCCGGCTGTTCATCAGCTCGTTGCGGTCGAGCACGATCATGTAGTCGGCGCCGCGCCGGAACAGGCGCAAAGGCGCGCCGCCGGGAACGTCGGCCGTATCGATCAGTTCGCGCGGGATCATGCGCGCCTCCTCGGCCCCGCGCGCCGCTTTGTCGAGTCCGGGGAACCGGATCGGCCCGCGCCGGTTGGCCGCTCATGCTCGATCACACCGGAATCGTCGTCACCGACCTCGCCAGCGCCCGCCGCTTCTACGATGCGATCGCCGGGGCGCTCGGCCTCGCCACGACCGACAACAGCCCGGACTCCTTCCTGTTCGGAAAGAGCAAGGAGGAGCCGATCCCCTATCTGTGGATCGGGACGCTGCGGCCCTCTTACTGGGTCGAAGGCTCGCGGGCGGGCCTCAACCAGATGCACGTCGCCTTCGTCGCCGAGAGCAAGGCGATGGTCGACGAATTTCACCGCGCCGCGCTCGCGGCCGGCGGCAAGGACAACGGCCCGCCCGGCCCCCGCGAGGGCGCCGGCGATTATTACGGCGCCTTCGTGCTCGATCCCGACGGCAACAATATCGAGGCCTGCGTGCGCGGCGAGGCCGCCACGGCCTGATCTCGCGGCGACGCCGCCGCGATGCTATGTCCCGCTTATGGGACGGTTCCTTTTCGCCCTGCTGCTGCTGGCGGCCACGCTGCCGTCGCCTTCCGCCCGGGCCCAGACCTTCCTCGAGCGCGGCCGCGACGCCGTCGTGGACGCGGCCAATGTGATCCCGGACGCGGAGGAGCGCGCCCTGGCGCGCCGCCTGACCGCCTGGCAGCGCCGGACCGGCCACCAACTGGTCGTCGCCACCGTGCCCAGCCTGCAGGACCGCACCATCGCCGAATATGCGGTGGGCCTGTTCCGTCACTGGCGGCTGGGCGGGGCGCGCACCAATGACGGCATTCTCCTCCTCCACGCGCCGACGGAAAGGCGGGTGCGGATCGAGGTCGGCTACGGTCTCGAAGGCGCGGTGACCGATGCCGCCTCCGCCCGGATCATCCGGGAGGCGATCGTGCCCCTGATCGACAAGCAGCCCGGCGTCGCGCTGACCGCCGGCGCGGAGGAGATCATGGCGGCGGCGGGGGCGCCGGCGCCCGCTGCCTCGGCCACGCCCGCCCGCCTGGCCGGCCCGCCGCCGGTCGACGAGGGCCCTTCCGTCTTCTGGGTCCTGCTGATCAGCTTCACGCCGGCACTGCTGATCGTCGGCATCCTCTTCTGGCTGTTCCGGCGCGCCCGCGCGCTGGCGCCGACGGGGCCGGTGCGCCCGCTGAGTAAGCGCGCTTTGGCCCGGCGCGCGGCGCAGGCGGCGGCCGGGGGCGGCGGCGCGGCGGCATGGGACAGCGGCTCCGCCTTCGCCTATCAGCACCTCAGCTCGGACAGCTCCTCTTCCTCCTCGTACGACAGCTCATCCTCCTCGTCGGATTCCTCCTGGTCCTCCTCGGATTCGGGCGGCTTCGACAGCGGCGGCGGCTCCAGCGGCGGCGGCGGTTCGGACAGCAGCTACTGATCGTTGGATACATGTAGGATTTGCCGTGTCAGGATCGGCCGACTCGCGGTCCCGGCCGCGCCGGCTCTTTCGCATCGTCCGTTTACGCGCGAACCGCGCAGACGCGCTCCGGCGACGGCCGGGGACAGGTGGGTCCCGCGAAACCCCATGGCCACCGCGAACATTGGGACCATTCGACCGCCGACGGTCCCGTTTCGAACGGTGCGTTGGCCTGACCTTTCCCTGACCTTTCGCCAAGGGCGGTCATGCAAGGCCGAGTCGGCCGGGGTTGATTTTCCCTCCGCTTTCGGCCACATGCGCCGCCTCCGGGGCGAAGGCCATGCCTGATCGCCCCGGTTTTATTTCGAGACGACAGCCGGAGGGGCGCCGCACTGGGCGGCGTCAGCGATCGGCCAAAAGAAGGAATGCGCGAACATGCCGCTCTACGAGCATGTATTTCTCGCGCGTCAGGACCTGGCCCAGGCCCAGGTGGACGCGCTGGCGGAAACCGCCACCAAGATCATCGAGGACAATGGCGGCAAGGTGACCAGGACCGAGACCTGGGGCCTGCGCAACATCGCCTACCGCATCCAGAAGAATCGCAAGGCGCATTATGTCGCCCTCGATTTCGACGCGCCGGCCCCGGTGGTCGCCGAGCTGGAGCGCCAGACGCAGATCAACGAGGACGTGATCCGCTACATGACCATCAAGGTGGATGAGCATGAGCAGGGCCCCTCGGCGATGATGCGCCGCGGCGACCGCGACAAGCGTCGCGACGACGAGCGCGGTGATCGTGGCGACCGCGGCGATCGCGGTGACCGTGGCCCCCGTCGCGGCCGCGACGAATACGACGTTTAAGGAGGCACGACACGATGGCACGCCCATTTTTCCGCCGCCGCAAGTCCTGCCCCTTCTCCGGCAAGGATGCGCCGCGCATCGACTATAAGGACGTCCGCCTGCTGCAGGGCTTCGTCTCCGAGCGGGGCAAGATCGTCCCGAGCCGCATCACCGCGGTGTCCACCAAGAAGCAGCGCGAGCTGGCCAAGGCGATCAAGCGCGCCCGCCATCTCGGCCTGCTTCCCTACGTCGTGAAATAAGGAGCCAGGGACATGGAAGTCATCCTGCTCGAGAGGATCGAGAAGCTCGGCACCATCGGCGACGTGGTCAAGGTGAAGAACGGCTATGCCCGCAACTTCCTCCTGCCGCGTGGCAAGGCGCTCCGGGCCAATGAGTCCAACCGCAAGGTCTTCGAAGCCAATCGCGAGAAGATCGAGGCGACCAATGCCGAGCGGCGCAGCGGCGCGGAGGCCGAGGCCCAGAAGGTCGACGGCGCCAAGATCCAGCTGATCCGCCAGGCGTCGAACGTCGGCCAGCTCTACGGCTCGGTGTCGGCCCGCGACCTCGCCGAGGCGCTGGACGCGGCCGGCTACAAGGTCGCCAAGAACCAGATCGTGCTCGACCGCCCGATCAAGGCGATCGGCGTCCAGGATGTGAAGATCGCGCTTCACCCGGAAGTGTCGGTCACGATCACCGTCAACGTCGCCCGCTCGCCGGAAGAGGCCGAGCTGCAGGCGCAGGGCAAGGACGTGATGGCGGAGATGTTCGAGAAGGACGTCGCCGGCTTCACCGAGGAGTTCGATCCGAACGCCGAGCCCGGCGAGATCGCCCGGGACGCGGACGAGGCCCCGGCGGCCGAGGCCGCTCCGGCCGAAGCGAGCGAGGAAAAGGCCGGCGAGGCCTGACCTCAGCGTCAAGCGAAAGGCCGCCGGTTCGTCCCGGCGGCCTTTTTCTTGAATACGTCACCCTGAACTCGTTTCAGAATCCAGGGTAGATGCGGTTCCACATCGGGCGAAAGCCGCATGCATCCGCGCGGCTCGACCTTGGACCCTGAAACGAGTTCACGGGGACGGCTTATTCCGGCGTCTCCGTCGCCACCAGCATCGGCGTCTTCTCCCGCAGGATCTTCGCCCAGGGATTGAGATCCGCCTCCGCGATCTTGGTCAGCCGATTCCGGTCCCGATGCTGGAACAGCGCGTCCCGTCCCTTCACCATCAGCATCGTATCGGAGATGTAGCTCCACGTCCCGTCCTCGTGGAAATCGACCTGGAGCTGGTAGGAATCGGTGCGGAAGGCCAGCTCCAGGAAGGTCGTGGAGCAGATGCCATATTCCGTCTGCCCGCGCTCCGCCTTCACCACCAGCCGCCTCGCATCGGGCGTGGCGTGGCCGGCAGCGATCGCGATCTGGCCGCGCGGGATGGCGAGCGTCTGGAGGATCAGGCCCGTCGCCGGCTCCCACAGCCAGTAGCCGACCTGGTCGTGGAAGGTGATGTCCTCCTCCGGCGTGTTGACGTGGACATGATAGCGCAGCCCGTAGAAGAGCTGCGGCCCGTTCGCCTGGGGATCGATCGGCTGCATCTCGATCCGCTCGTAATAATCGCGATTCTCCGGCCCGTCGGCCTTGGGGTTGATGTCGTGGCCGCGCATGCCCTCCCAGATGCCGGCGAGCCGGGCGAGCGGGCCGAGATTGGCGAGCGTCTCGGGATCGACGTCCTCCGGTTCGGTGAAGATGTCGTCCGGTATGTCCATGTCCCTTTGCCCCTCGTCATTCTCTGCTAGCGTGGCGCGCCATGCTTGATCTGGATACGCCCGAATATCTACCCTTCGAATATGACCCGGCAAGCGGCCGCGTCGCATTGCTGCGCATGACCGAGGCCGATTATCGGGCGGCGAGCTTCCTCGACCAGCGTGTGCTCCGGCCGGACTCGGTGCTGATCGAGACGGAATGGGCGAAGCTTGCCATGCCGGCGGAGGCACGGCGGAATGCGCAATACATCTTCCATATCGGCAATGTCGGCTCGACCTTGATCTCCCGCCTGCTCGGCGAACTGCCGGAGGTCTTCGCGCTCCGCGAGCCCTTGCTGCTGCGCGCCTTCGCCGAGAGCCCGCCGGACGCGGACGGGTTCGACCGGCTGACCGCCCTCCTGTCCCGCACCTTCCGCCCCGACCAGCGTGCGAACGTGAAGGCGACCAGCTTCACCAGCGAAATCGCCGACCGGCTGGTCCCGCTGGGCTCCAGGGCGCTGTTCCTCTACGCGCGGCCGGACCGCTATCTGGAGAATATCCTCGCCGGGGAGAATAGCTGGCGGACGCTGCAGGCGCTGAGCCCGCTCCGCCTGCGCCGCCTGCAGGGCCGCTGCCCCGGCCTGGAGGCGGAACTCGGCGCCATGCATGACGGGCTGAAGGCGGCGCTCGGCTGGGCCTGCGAGATGACTTCGCTGGAGGCCGCGGCGGCGCGCCTCCCCGAAGGCTCGGTCCGCTGGCTGGAGTTCGACGCCTTCCTGGCCGATCCGGTTGCGCAATTCCGCGCCGTCGCCGCGCATTTCGGCCACAAGGCCGACGAGCCGACCGCCCGCGCCATCGCCGAGGGGCCGCTCATGGGCCGCTATTCCAAGGCGCTGGACTATGAATATAGCCCGGCCCTGCGCCGGGAGATCCTCGCCGACGCGCGCTGGCGGCACGCCCCGGCGATCCGCGACGCGCTGAACTGGCTGGAAGGCCTCGCCCGGCGCTATCCTGCGGTGGCGGACGCGATTCGGCGGGCGCGGGGGACGGGCTGATGTTCAAGGAACTGGAGATACTGACCGCCGCGCAGGTGGCGGAGCTGCGCGCGATCGCGGCCTCGGCCAATTTCGTCGACGGCCGGATCAGCAACCCGCACAGCAAAGTGAAGCAGAACCTGCAGCTGCACGACGAGGCCGCCTATAACCGCTCCTCGCAGATCCTGATCCAGGCGCTCTACGCGCATGAGGACTTCCAGAATTTCGCCCTGCCCGTGGGGATGCTGCCGCCGCTCATGGCGCGCTACACGAACGAGATGCGCTATGGTGCCCATGCCGACGCCGCGTTTCTCCAGCTCGGCGCCATGGGCCTGCGCTCGGACCTCAGCTGCACAATCTTCCTCAGCGATCCCGCCACCTACGAGGGCGGCGCGCTGGCGATCCACCTCGGCAGCCGGACGGAGCGCTTCAAGGGCCGGCCGGGCATGGCGGTGATCTATCCTTCGGACATGCTGCACGAGGTGGAGCGGGTGACCTCGGGCGAGCGGCTCGTCGCGATCACCTTCATCCAGAGCCGCATCGCCGACAATTTCCGCCGCAGCCTGCTCTACGAGCTGAACGAGATCGCCGCGCTGGAAGGGCTGACCATGCAGCCGGACAATTATGCCCGCCTCCAGCTCGTCCAGGCGAACCTGCTCCGCCACTGGGGCGACAAGCCCTGATCATCCGGTCCTAACGGATATCGCGCAGCTCCACGCCCTTCGTCTCCCGGGCGAGCAAGGCGCTCACCCCGCTGATCAGGCAGGCGGCGGCGACATAGATCGCGACCGGCAGCGCCGAGCCATAGTCCCGATAGAGCCAGACCGCGATGATCGGCGCCAGCGAGCCCGCGAAGATGGCGGTGAGCTGATAGGCGATGGACGCGCCCGAATAGCGGATCCGGGTCGGGAACAGCTCGGCGATCATCGCCGCCTGCGGCCCGTACATGGCGCCGTGCAGGACGAGGCCGACGACGAGGGCGAGGATGATCGCGCCGTTGCTCCCGCTCGAAAGCAGCGGAAACATGGCGAAGCTCCAGCCGGCCAGGCCGAAGGCACCGAACGCATAGACCCGGCGCCGCCCGAGCCGGTCCGACAGATGGCCGAACCACGGGATGGCGAAGAACTGCACCGCCGCGCCGATCAACAACGCGTTGAGCGCCAGCCCCCGGCTCTCCCCGCCCACGTCGACGAGGAAGGTCAGCGAGAAAGCGGTGAGAATGTAATAAGAGATATTCTCGCCCACCCGCAGCCCCGCGCCCAGTACCACCGCCCGCGGCCGCTCGCGAAGCACGTCAAGCGCCGGCAGCTTCGGCGGCGCCTCCGCCTCGGCCAAAGCGTCCTCGAACGTGCTGCTCTCCTCGACCCGGTTGCGGATGTACCAGCCGACGACGACCAGCAGGAAGGAGAGCAGGAAGGGCACGCGCCAGCCCCAGCTCAGGAAATCCTCCTCGCTCTGCAGCACGGCCATCAACGCCAGGACCCCGGCCGCGAGCAGGTTGCCGATGGCGACTCCCGCCTGCGGCCAACTCGCCCAGAAGCCGCGCCGCGCGGCATTGCCGTGCTCGGCCGCCATCAGCACCGCCCCGCCCCATTCGCCGCCCACCGCGAAGCCCTGGACGAGCCGGAGGACGATCAGCGCGATCGGCGCCCAGATGCCGATCTGCGCATAGCCGGGCAGCAGGCCGATCAGCACGGTCGCCACGCCCATCATGACCAGGCTCAGCATCAGCAATTTCTTGCGCCCGATCCGGTCGCCATAATGGCCGAAGACGATGCCGCCGATCGGCCGGGCGACGAAGCCTACCGCATAGGTGCCGAAAGCCAGCAGGGTGCCGACGAACGGATCGGCCTGCGGAAAGAAGACGTGGCTGAAGACCAGGGCCGCGGCCGAGCCGTAGAGGAAGAAATCATACCATTCGATAGCGGTGCCGACGAGGCTCGCCATGATCACGCGCCGGAGCGGCGTCCGTTCAGCCCTGGCCAAATGTTCCTCCGATGATCAGTTCGCGCCGCAGCGCCAGGTGCCGCTGAGCTCGACCTGCGCGCCGCTGCGGCGATTGGTGGCGGTGAGGCGCGCGGGCCAGCGATGATCGTCCAGGCCGCCCGGATCGACCTCCGTCGTCCGGCCGACGCTGATGCTGAGCTGGCGGTCCTGCACGTAGGTGCCGGTCGTCTCGGCCGGGCTGGTCTGGTCGAAATGGTAGAGTTCGCCATTGACCCGCGCGATGGCGTCGCCGCCATGGACGGCGAACAGGCGGTGGCCGTCGTCCGAGAAATCGCAGGCCGGTGGATCCGGCATGTTGGCGCCGCGCAAATCCCCGCCGGTCAGCGGCTGCGGCCGCGCGCTGATCTGCGGATCGACCTGGGGCACCACCTTGGGCCGCGCCAGCCGCTCAATCTGGTTGGCGTCCACCTGGCCCTCGCCGCCCGTCCCCGGCCCGCCGCCGCACGCGGCGAGACACAGGAGCGGGGCTAGCGCGGCGCGCATCAATAGCCCATCAGAGCGAGCACTTCGCGGCGGCTGCGCTCGTCCTTGCGGAACGTGCCCATCATCCGGCTGGTCGTCATCATCACGCCGGGCGTGTTGACGCCGCGCGCGGTCATGCAGGCATGGCTCGCCTCGATCACCACGGCGACGCCCTGCGGCTGCAGATTGTCCCAGATGCAATCGGCGACCTGGGCGGTAAGGCGCTCCTGCACCTGCAGGCGGCGGGCGAAGCCGTGCAGGACGCGCGCCAGCTTGGAGATGCCGACGACGCGGTCGCCCGGCAGATAGGCGATCGCCGCCTTGCCGATGATCGGCGCCAGATGATGCTCGCAATGCGACTGGAAGGGGATGTCCTTCAGCAGCACGATCTCGTCATAGCCGCCCACCTCCTCGAAGGTGCGGCTCAGATGATGCGCCGGATCTTCCGCATAACCCTGCGCATATTCGCGCCAGGCGCGCGCCACCCGCTTCGGCGTGTCGAGCAATCCCTCGCGCGCGGGATCGTCGCCCGCCCAGCGGATCAGCGTCCGCACGGCATCCTGGACATTTTCGGGGACCGGAAGCTTGCCCGCTCCCTCCACCAGATCGCCGTCCTCCGGATCGGCTTCGCTCATGCGCATACTCCTTTACCGGCCCATATAGCGCGAGAGGCCGGCGCGCCTAGTCTCCGGCGAGGTTCAGCGCGGCCGGCAGCGGCGGCCGCGCTCGTGCGGATCGGCCTGCGGGCCGCTGTCGCCATCGGAACAGCGGGCCGGGCGCGCTTCGCTGCCGGGCCGCACCCGGCCACGATCGCGGGGCGAGGCATTGTCGAGCGGATCCCATTGCGCGTCCTGCTCCGCGCGCGGCGCGGCGCAGCCGGCCACGCCGAGCATCGAGGCGCCGGCCACCGAGGCGAGAAATGAGCGCCTGCTGACGTCGCGCACGGGTTTCATCACTCACTCCCCTATTGCCCCGCCGCCCGTAGCGGGCCGAGCGAAGGCTGGTGACCCCGAGAGGATTCGAACCTCTGGCCTACTGATTAGGAATCAGTTGCTCTATCCTGCTGAGCTACGGGGCCGCCGCCGCTGGCGGTTTGGCGCAAGCGCCTGCCATGGTCAATCGCCGCGGCCTTCTCACGCCTTTTTAACCACTTGCGGCTTATGGCTCGGCGGCTTGAGGAGCCAGACTTCATGCCAGACATTCCGATGAACCGAGCGCCGAAGCGCGCAGAGTGGCAAATTTCCCCCTGGGCCGATTATGGCGAGCGCGTCTTCCTGCTGCTCCTGTTCGGCTGGTTCGTGTCGCGGGTCGCGCCCAGCGTGCCCGATCATCCCTATAATGCGATGATCCTTGCCTCGGAGAGCTTCACCGCGATCCTGGTGATGGTGCGCCGGCCCGGGCCGATGTCGGTCTCGCTCTACGCCTGGCTGATCGCCATCGCCGGCACCTGTTCGCCCTTGCTGGTCTATCCGGCCGGCGAACCGGCCATCCCGGTCGAGGCCGGCGCGCTGATGATGCTCGCCGGTCTGTTCCTGAGCTTCGGCGCCAAATTGTTCCTCAGGCGCAGCTTCGGGATCGTCGCGGCCAACCGCAAGGTGCAGCGCGGCGGCGTCTACCGGATCATGCGCCACCCCATGTATTCGGGCTATGTCGTCACCCAGCTCGGCTTCTTCCTGCTGAACCCGACCCTGTGGAACGCCTCGGTCTATCTCGTCGCCTGGTTCGCCATGGTGCTGCGCATCGAGGAAGAGGAGAAGTTCCTCTCCAACGACCAGGCCTATCGCGACTATAAGGCGCACGTGCGCTGGCGGCTCTTCCCCGGCTTCTACTGAGGCCTAATTCTCGTCCTCGGGCGAGACGACCGGGAAAGGCAGAGGCGCGACGGGAATGCCCTCCTCGCGCAACGCCTTCGCCTGCTCGGGCGTGGCCTGGCCGTGGATGGCGCGCGCCTCGGTCTCGCCGAGATGGATGGCCCGGGCCTCGTCGGCGAAGCGCGGGCCGACATGCTCGCTCGTCTCGAGCATCTTCTTCTGCGCGTCGGCCATGGCGCCGAGCAGCGCCTTCATCTGCGCGGGCGGCAGGCCCTCCGCCTGATTGCCCTTGGCCGGCACGGCGGGCGCCATCGGCGCCTTGTCCACCGCGCCCGAGCCGCAGAGCGGACAGGAGACGAGCCCCCGCGCCCGCTGCCCCTCATAATCCTCGCTCGAACCGAACCAGGCTTCGAAGACATGACCCTGCGGCGCGCATTTTAGATCGAAGATGATCACCGGTCCAGCCGCACATGCTCGGGCGGCGGAATCGGGCGGCGGTGCCAGATGGCCGGGAGGCGCCTGCGCACCTCCTCGAGGCCGTTCCGGTCGAGCTCCGCGAAACCGAGCCCCGGCGCCTCGCCGCCCATGTCGAGCAGCACCTTGCCCCAGGGATCGACGACGAGGCTGTGGCCGTAGGTGACCCGGCCGTCCTCGTGCGTGCCGACCTGCGCGGCGGCGACCACGAAGGCCCCCGCCTCGATCGCCCGGGCCCGCAGCAGCACATGCCAGTGCGCCTCGCCGGTCGGCACCGTGAAGGCGGCCGGAATGGCAAGGATCGTCGCGCCCTCGTTGCTGAGCGCCTGGTAGAGCCCGGCGAAACGCAGATCGTAGCAGATGGAGAGGCCCAGTTCCCCGACCGGCGTGTCGACCACGACCGACCGGCCGCCGCGCTCATAGGCCGCGGATTCCCGCCAGCTCTCGCCGGTCGGCAGGTCGACGTCGAACAAGTGGATCTTGTCGTAGGTCGCCCTGATCTCGCCGGCATCGTCAATCACGAAGCCGCGGTTGAGCAATTTCTCGCCGGTCTCGGCGAGCAAGGCGAGCGAGCCCAGATGCACCCAGATGCCGGCCTCCCTCGCCGCCGCGCGCACCGCGGCCAGCAGGGGATCGTCCGATTGGAGGTGCAGATGCCGGATCGCCCGCGACCGATCCCGATCGAGCAGGCCGCTCATCTCCGGCGTGAACAGAAGCTGCGCGCCGCCGGCGGCCGCCTCGTGGACCCGCGCGACGAGGTCCGTCGCATTCCTGTCCGGGTCGATCCCGGTCTGCGCCTGGAACAGCGCGATCCTCATGCGGCAAGCAAGGGATCGAGCCTGCCGTCATCCTCGAGGGCGTGGAGGTCGTCCGAGCCGCCGACATGGGCGTCGTCGATGAAAATCTGCGGGACCGTGGTGCGGCCATTGGCGCGCTGGAGCATCTCCGCGCGTTTCGGCCCGCCCAAGGTGATGTCATATTCCTCGAAATCCACGCCCTTCCTGGCCAGCAGCCGCTTCGCCGCCGCGCAATAACCGCAGAACGCCTTGGTGTAGATCTCGACCCGAGCCATGTCTTTCTCCCTGACGCCGAAGTGGGGACGCGCGGCGCCTCTTGTCAATCGTCGCCCTTCACAACGCGCGCCCAGCACAGGATGTCCACGCGCGCCGCGCCTGCCCTTCGGAGGATGCGGGCGCAGGCATTGGCGGTGGCGCCGCTCGTATAGACGTCGTCGACCAGCAGCACTGTCCTGCCCTTCAGAGCCGCCTTGTGCCGCGCGCCGATCCGGAAGGCGCCGCGTACCGCCTCGCGCCGCTCGCGCGGACCCATGCCGCGCAGTGGCGGCGTCCGCTTCACCCGCTCGACCAGATCCAGCCGCGTCTCGAGCCCGGCCCGGCCGGCCAGCGCGCTCGCGATCAGGGCCGATTGATTATAGCCCCGCCGCCATATCCGCCACCGGTGCAGCGGCACCGGCGCCACGATCGTCCCCTCCTCCGCCGCCAGGTGCCGCGCCATGAATCGCGCCATCGTCTCCGCGACGCCCGGCCGGCCGCCATATTTGAGCTTCAACGCCACCTTGCGCGAAATCTCGCCATAGGCGACCGCGGCCCGCAGCCGGTCGAAGGCCGGCGGGGCGGCGAGGCAGGCGCCGCATTCCACCTCCGCCCCCGCCTCATAGTCGAACGGCAGGGCGCAGCGCGCGCAGCAGGGCTCGCCGAGGAAGGTCAGCGCCGACCAGCAGTCGAGGCAGAAGCGGTGCGGCGCCTCGGTCACGGCTCCGCAGCCCGGGCAGCGCGGCGGCAGCGCGAAATCGAGGACGGGTTTCAGCGCCCTCCCGGCCCATGCGGCGGCGGCGTGCATGGGACCATGCTTAGCCCGCGCCCGGTTGACAGCCAAGCCAATCCCGCCCATCTGCCCGGCGGCGGCCCGATGGCGGAGTGGTTACGCAGAGGACTGCAAATCCTTGCACGCCGGTTCGATTCCGGCTCGGGCCTCCAACTTTCGATCAGAGCCGCGACGCGCGGACTTCCTTCGCGGTGATGAATTCGATCAGCGCCGGCCGGCCGGTCTCGATCGCCGCCAGCGCGCGGCGGATGGCGGGGACGATCTCATCGGGTTCGGTCACCCGCTCGCCATGGCCGCCCAGGGCCCGGGCCAGAGCGGCATAGTCGCCGGAAATGTCGGTCGAGCGGTAGCGTTCGGTGGCTACCGGCATCACGTTCAGCTCGATCGCCATGGCGCTGTTGTTCAGCAGGATGGACAGGATCGGGATGCGCTCGCGCGCCGCGGTCTCGAAATCCATGCCGGTGAACCCGATCGCGGCATCGCCCCAGACGTTGACGCAGAGTCTGTCCGGGCAGGCGAGCTTCGCCCCCATGGCCAGGCCGAGCCCGTAGCCCAGCTGGGTCGTCTTGCCCCAGCCGATATAGGACAGCGGCGCGCGGCTCTTCCAGAATGGCGAGAGCTGGTCGCGCGGCGAGCCGGCATCGTGAGTGATGATCGTGTTCGGGACGTCGAGCGTCCGCTGCAGGTCCCACAGCACGCGATAGGGGTTGAGCGGCGTCTCCTCGCTGGTGAGCAGCGGCAGCCACTCCGCCAGCCATCTGGCTTCCACCGCCGCGATCTCCGCCGCGACCGGCGTCGGATCGCGCGGCCTGGCGACCAGTTTGCGGCATTCCTCGAGCAGCATGGCCAGAGTCAGCTTCGCGTCGCCGACCAAGGCAAGAGCGCAGGGCACGGCCTGGTTGAGATCGGCGGGATCGAGCGTCGCGTGGATGACGGTCTTGCCGGCCGGCATGCGCACCCCGAACGGCGTCTCGGCGAAACTGCAGCCGATGCCGAGGATGAGATCCGCCTCGTCCAGGAAATGGCGGAGCTGCCCGGGGATGGCCGCGCCGCCCGCGCCAAGGGCGAGCTCATGGGTCTCGTCGAAGGCGCTCTTCCCCTCCAGGCTGGTCGAAACCGGCGCGGCGAGCAATTCGGCCAACGCCCGCAGCTCCGCATAAGCCTCGGCCCAATGCACCCCCTGCCCCGCATGGATGACGGGCCGCGCCGCGCCCACGAGCATGGCGGCCGCGTGGCGCACGGCGTCCGGATCGGGCGCGCTCCGCGTCCGCACCACCGGGGCATAAGCAAGCGCGGCCGGCAGCTCCTCGCCCATCACGTCCCCGGGCATCTCCACCAAGACGGGCCGGGGGCGGCCGTTGCGCAGCTGGGTGAAGGCCCGGCGGAAGACGTTGCCCACCTCCGCCGCCGCCGTGATCGGCTCCGCATGTTTGGTGACGTCGCGCATCGAGAGCGTGGCGTTGTAATTGCCCGGGACGTGGGCGAGCCGGCGGGCATAGCCTTGCGGCAGCACCAGCAACGGCACCGACTCGGACCAGGCCTGGGCGACGCCGCCATAGGCATTCTCGGTGCCCGGCCCATGCTGCATGGCGAACACGCCCATCCGCCGTCCCCGGGTCAGCCGCGAATAGGCGTCGGCCATGTGCAAACCGGTCCGTTCCTGGCGGACGATGACGGGGCGGATGCCGGCTGCCGCCGCGGCCTCGAGCACCGCGTTGCGCGGATAGCCGAAGAGGATGTCCACGCCCTCCCGCTTCAATATTTCGGCGATGGCGGCGGGAACCTTCATGGTCGGTTCCGCCTGCTCCCCTGCTTCGTTCGACTCACTCATCATTGAACATTCATAGACCGGGCTGCCGCCGCCGAAAGCGGGAATTCGGCTTTCCAAGAGCCGCCGCCGCTGGCTAGACCCAGGCCATGCGCAGCGTCGCGGCCCTGTCCGACAGCCTCAGCACCGACGCCGGTCCGGCGTCGGACGCGGCGATCATGCGCCATTTCCTCACCAAGCCCGGCTTCCTGCTGGCGCGCGTCGACCAGATCTGCACCGCGCTTTATGGCGAGCGCGGCAGCGGGGAGACCCTGGCCCAGGCCGAATTCCTGCTGCTGGTCGACGCGCTCGGCACGCCGCCGCAGGTCGCGCTCGCCCGCGCCGCCGGCGTGGACACGTCGACCACCGCTTATGTCCTCGCCAATCTCTGCGCGCGCGGGCTCGTCGCGCGGACCGAGGACGCGCAAGACCGCCGCCGCGCGGTCGTGACGCTGACCGCGGCTGGCCGGACGAGGCTCGCGCCCGTCGCCGCCGATTATGCCGCGCTGCAGGATATTTTGCTCGCCCCGCTCGAGCCGGAGGCGCGCGAGCGGCTTCGGGCTATGCTCGGGCGGATCGCCGCCCATCCGGACGGCGGCGCGCCCGCTTTCCTGCCCTCGGGCAGCCTGCTCGACTCGGCGCCGAGCTTCCTCTCCCGCCGTGCCCTGCAATTGTTCCAGGCGCAGTTCATCGCGAGCGTCCGCGACCTGAACCTCACCCCCCGGCAATTGTCGCTGCTCTTCATTCTGACGCAGGCACCGGAGATCACCCAGGTCGGCTTCGCCCGCCTGTTCGGTCTCGATCCCTCCACCTGCGCGGTGGTGATGCGCAACCTCGCGCGACGCGGCCTGCTCGACAGCGCACCCTCGGCCGAGGACCGCCGCGCCCGCACCTACCGGATCACGGCGGCGGGGCGGCGCATGGCGGCGGAAGCGGGGCCGCGGGTCGACCGGTCCGAAGGGCTGGTCTTCCGCGACGAGTCGGCCGCCGACTCGCGCTGGCTGGTGAAACAGCTGCAGCAGCTCGTGCTCGCCCACAGCCGTCGCCTGCGTTTCCCGGGCGCCCTGGTCTCCGCCCGGCCGCTCTGACCGTCGCTTCACCCGATCGCGGCGGCGTCTCCCCGCAGTCCGCTTGACTCGCCGCGCGGCCGAGATACAACGACGTCGTACAAATATCGAGGCGGATCACAAGCCGCCTGGCGGGCGAGGACAGATGGCCGACAGAGAACAACGCTTCATTCCGGTGCGCAATCCGCGCACGGGCGCCGTGGATTTCGATCTGCCCGTCTCTCCGCCCGAGGAGGTCGCCGCCAAGGCCGCGCGGCTGCGCGAGAATCAGAAGATCTGGGCAGCGCGGCCGCTGCCGGAGCGGATCGGCATCATGCGCCGCTGGCTCGGCGAGGTGGCGAAGCGCGCCCAGGACATCGCCGAGGCGGACGCGGTGGATACCGGCGGGTGCCACACCTCCTACATCCAGGGCTTCATCACCATGGGCAATATCGGCGGCTGGGCCGAGGATGCCGAGGCGGCGCTGCAGCGCGCCATCTATGACGGCCCGTCCAAGGCGATGCCCAGCGTCGAGATCCGCTCGCAGCTCGTCCCCTATCCGCTCGTCGGCATCATTTCGCCCTGGAACGCGCCGATGATGCTCGCCTTGCTCGACGCGGTGCCGGCTTTGTTCGCGGGCTCGGCGGTGCTGCTCAAGCCGTCGGAGGTGACGCCGCGCTTCATCATGCCGCTCTTCGAGACGGTGGCCGAAGTGCCGGAGCTCGCCGCCGTCTTCGACTATGTCATGGGCGACGGCCGCACGGGCCAGGAGGTGATCGCCCAGGCCGATCTCGTCTGCTTCACCGGCAGCGTGCCGACCGGCCGCAAGGTCGCCATCGCCTGCGCCGAGAAGCTGATCCCCTGCTTCCTCGAGCTCGGCGGCAAGGACCCGGCGATCGTCACCGCCTCCGCCGATCTGGACCGCGCCACCACCGCCGTGCTGCGCGGCGCGGTCCATGCGACCGGCCAGGTCTGCTTCTCGGTCGAGCGCATCTATGTCGACGCGTCGATCCACGACGATTTCGTCGCCCTGCTGGTCAAGAAGGCCGAGGAGGTCCGCCTCAACAGCGACAATCCGCGCGCCGGCCACATCCATCCCTTCACCTTCGCGCCGCAGGCCGGGATCGTCGAAAGCCATATCGCCGACGCCGTCGCCAAGGGCGCGACCGTCCATACCGGCGGCAGGATCGAGGAGATCGGCGGCGGCCTCTACATGCGCCCGACCGTGATCACCGGCGTCAATCACGACATGATCATCATGCGCGACGAGACGTTCGGGCCGATCCTCGCGGTGATGAAATTCAAGGATGCGGACGAAGCCGTCGCGCTCGCCAACGACACCGTCTTCGGCCTTACCGCCTCGGTGATCGCCGGCAGCGAGGCGGAAGCCCTTCCCATCGCGCGGCGGGTCAATGCCGGCGCGGTGTTCGTGCAGGACACCTTCCTCACCTTCGGCAAGAATCGCACGATCGGAACCCATAACTTCGGTTTCTCCGGCCTCGGCGGTTCGCGCACGGGGCCGGAATCGATCCTTCGCTTCGTCCGCCGCAAGGCCTTGATGACCCAGCATGGGGAGCCGGCGAACATTCTCGACGACCATCATCTCGGCAAGCCGGCGCCCGCGCCGCAGCCGCAGCCTCAGCCCGCGGAGTAACCTCAGATGAGCCAGCCGATCCGCTTCCCCGAAATCCAGCTCTACGCCGGCTGGGGCGAGCCGATGCGCACGGAATGCACGATCGACGCGCTCGAGGTGATCCAGGGCGAGATCCCGGCGGGGCTTTCGGGCACGCTCTATCGCAACGGCGCCGACCGCCAATATCCTTCGGGCCGCGAGGACGACATCTTCATCGACGGCGAGGGCATGGTCCACATGTTCCGCTTCAAGGACGGCCAGGTCGACTACAAAAGCCGCTGGGTGGAGACGGACCGGTTCAAGGTCCAGGCCAAGGCACGCCGGGGCCTTTTCGGCCGCTACCGCAACACCTTCACCAACGATCCGGCGGTCGCGGAGGTGCATAACGGGACGGCGAACACCACCGCCATGTTCCACGCCGGCCATCTCTACGCGCTGAAGGAGGACGACCTCCCCTACGAGCTCGACCCGGACACGCTGGCGACGCTCGGCCGGACCGACATCGGCGGGCAGATCACCGCCACCCGCTTCACCGCCCATCCGAAGGTCGATCCGATCACCAACGAGCTGCTCGCCTTCGCCTATCAGGCCAAGGGCGACGGGACGAAGGACATCGTCTTCTACGCCTTCGACGCCAAGGGCGCGAAGACGACCGAGATCTGGTTCGACATGCCCTATGCGGCCTGCGTCCACGATTTCGCGGTGACGGAGGATTGGGTGGTCTTCCCCTTCTTCCCGCTGATCACGGACATGGAGCATGTGAAGCAGGGCGGCGCCTTCTATCAATGGCATCCGGACCAGGAGACGGTGATCGCCCTGGTCCCGCGCCGCGGCGACGCCTCCGGCATCCGCTGGTATCGCGGCGCCGCGACCAGCGCCGGCCATATGATGAACGCCTTCCAGCAGGGCAATGAGGTCCATCTCGACCTCTGCCTCTACGAGGGCAATTGCTTCCCCTTCTTCACCACGCCGGAAGGGGTCGAGACCCCGCCCGTCCCGCCGGTCCTGACCCGGATCTCCATGGATCTCGCGCGTAACGACGACGCCTTCGCCAAGGCGCCGCTCATGCCCGTGCCGTGCGAGATGCCGCGCACCGATGACCGTTATCAGACGCGCGGCTACAAACATGGCTACATGATCGTCTATCGCGGCGCCGACGGCTCCAGCTCGACCGGCCGGCTCGATTTCGAGACCGGCAAGCTCGACGTCTGGTCGCCGGGTCCGGGCGACACGGTGCAGGAATGCCAGTTCGTGCCGCGCACGCCGGACAGCGAGGAGGGCGACGGCTGGCTGCTGGTTCCCGTGGCGCGCGTGTCGAAGAACCGCAGCGATCTCGTCGTGCTCGACGCGCAAAACCTCGCCGCCGGCCCGGTCGCGACGGTGAAGCTGCCCGTGCGCGTGCGCTCCACCTTCCACGGCTGCTGGGTGCCGGAGGAAACGCTGGAGACGGGTCTCTATCCGTATAAATTGCGGGCTGCATGAACGGCGCACGGCCGTGCCGAGGGGAGAGGACGCATGGCAGGGAAGTTTCGGAAGATCGCCACCGAGGAGGCCTTCTCCATCCCGGAGGTGGCCGCCGCGCTGAAGGACGTCGCGCGCGGCCCGAGCCAGAGCCTCGACAAGAATCTCGTCCGCGGCATCTACGACGCGCCGGAGCCCGGCAAGGGCTATGACGCGCTCGATTTCCTCGGCGGCCTGCTCGACGTGGAGGGGCGCCGGCTGGCCCAGATGGACGAACTGGGCGTCGACATGCACCTGCTCTCCCTCACCGCGCCGGGCGTGCAGATGTTCGACGCCGATACCGCGACCGAGCTCGCCGCCCTCGCCAACGACCGGCTGGCCGAGATCTGCCGCCGCCACCCCACCCGCTTCGCCGGCCTCGCCAGCTTCGCGCCACAGTCGCCGAAGCGCGCCGCGAAGGAGATGGAGCGGGCGATAAACACGCTTGGCCTCAACGGCTTCATCCTCAATTCTCATACCAATGACGAATATCTGGACGACCCGAAATACTGGCCCGCGCTCGAGGCCGCCGAGGCGCTCGGCGCCTGCATCTACATCCACCCGCGCGCCGCCTCCTACGGTTTCAAGGGGCCGCTGCAGGATTACGGCATGGACAGCGCCATGTGGGGCTATGGCATGGAGACCGGCACCCATGCGGTCCGGATGATGACCTCCGGCCTGTTCGACCGTTTTCCGAAACTCAAGATCTGCCTCGGCCATATGGGCGAGGCCATCCCCTTCTGGCTCTGGCGGCTCGACTTCATGAACACGCGCGCGCAGGCGGGCGGCCGCTCGCCGAAAACGAAGCGGACCATGGCGGAATATTTCCTCGAGAATTTCGTGATCACCACCAGCGGCGTCGAGGACCATCTCGCGCTCGATTACGCGATCAAGAAGCTCGGCGCCGACAATGTGCTCTGGGCGATCGACTATCCCTACCAGCCGCAGAAACCCGCCGTCGACTTCATGGACTCGGCGCCGCTCGACGACGCCACCAAGGCCAAGGTCTTTGGCGGCAATGCCGAGCGTATCTTCCGTATCGCCCCGCTGGAGCCCGCGTCATGACCTATCTCCGCAACGCCTGGTACATGGCCGGCTGGGACAAGGACTTCGAAGCCGGCGCCCCCAAGGCCGAGACCATCCTCGACGAGCCGATCGTCCTCTACCGGACCGACGCCGGCGTGGTCGCGATGGAGGATCGCTGCATCCACCGCCTCGCCCCGCTTTCGCGCGGCCGCTGCGAGGGCGCGAACCTCCGGTGCATGTATCACGGCCTGCTCTTCGATCCGTCCGGCCAGTGCATCGAGATTCCCGGGCAGGACATCATCCCCAAGGCGGCGAAGGTGAAGACCTATCCCGTGGTCGAGCGCCACGCCGCGATCTGGCTCTGGATGGGCGATCCGGCATTGGCCGACGAGAGTCTGATCCCGCCCTTCACCGGCTATCGCGATCCGGCCTGGGCGATGGAGCCGGGGCGGATGGACTATGCCGCGCCCGCCCATCTGATCCACGACAATCTGCTGGACCTCAGCCACATCGCCTATGTCCATCTGAACAGCTTCTCGGGCGGCAACCCCGCCTCCGGCCGCGGCTGGATCGATTCCGACACGATGTACAAGACGCTGCCGCGCGGCGTGCGCGTCTCGCGCTGGATGAAGGGGATGCCGCCATCCGCCGCCGGTCCCGCGCCCGGCCGGATCAAGACGGAAGAGGTGATGGACGTGTGGACATCCTATGATTTCCTCGCGCCCGGCATCTTCCTCCAGGTCAGCGAGCGCTACCGGCGCGGCGAATATGAAGTCGGCGAGGATGGCGGTCCCAGATCGGGCGAGCCGGTCTTCTCGACCTTCACCTGCCAGGCGGTGACGCCGCTGACCGAGAACACGGCCTGCTATTTCTTCGCCTACGGCCCCTGGAGCCGGGAGGCGGAGCGGAAGCAATTCTTCGCCGATCTCGGCGTGCGCGCCTTCACGGAAGATCGGGAGATGATCGAGGCGCAGCACAAGGTGATCCAGTCCACCGCCAATCCGCGGATGATGCCGATGGTGATGGACAAGGCGGTGCTGACCTATGCCGGCGTGCTGAAGCGGCTGCTCCGCGAGGAAGCGGCCGGCGCGCCCTCGGCGGTCGCATGAGCCATGATCCGACGCGCCGCGACATCCTCGCCGCCGGCGGCGCCCTGCTCGCGCTCGGGCCCGGCCTGGTGAGCGCGCAGCCCACCCCTGCCCTCGAGCCGGGCACGCGCCCTTGGTTCGAGCGCTATCTCGCCGCCTTCAACGGCAAGGATTATGCGGGCTTCTCCGCTTATTATGCGCCCGACGTGCGGTTCTTCGGCCAGGCCGCGACCCTTGAGGGCCCGCGGGCGATCGTTGATTTCTACCGCGGCGTCCATGCCCGGCTCGACGAGCGCGTCGACCTGGTCACCTTCGTCTCGGGCGGGCCGACCCGGATCATGGCGGAAATCCGCACCACCCTTGTGGCGCGCGAGGACTGGCCCGATTTCCCGACCGGTCCCTTCACCCGCGGCGACCGGCGGCAGAGCCTCAATTTCGCGCTCTACGAGATCGCCGACGGCCGCTTCCAGCGCATCCGCTCGGCGCGCTTCGCGAGGCTCTGATGGAGGACGAGATCGTCACCCGCTTCCGGGCCTATATGGCGGCGTTCAACGCGCACGATTATGCGCGGCTCGTCGATTTCTACGATCCGGAAGTGCAGCTCACCATCGGCAACGGCACCGTGCTGCGCGGCCGGCAGGCGATCGTCGATTTCTACACCAATGTGAACGACGCGACGACGCGCCAGATCGAGATCCTGCAGGCCTGGTCGGACGGCGATGTGCTGGCGGCCGAGATTCAGTCGGAATTCCGGGCCCTGCGCGACGCGCCCGATTTCACCTCGGGGCCGATGCTGCGCGGCGACCGCTACTATTTGAACAGCTTCGCCCTCTACGATCTCGGCCCCGATCGCCGCTTCACGCGCATCCGCGCGGCGGTTTTCCGCCGCGAATGGCGCCGGCTCGCCGACCGACAGGATCGTTGATTCATCATCAAATATCTGGTGTGATCCGGAAAAGGACAGGATGAGGATGCCGCACTCATGACCGACGATCTCCGCCACGAAGTCCGCGCGTTCGGCAATGCGCTGACCCCCGCAATGTTCGGCGGGACGCAGGCCCTCTACGCGCCGCACGCGCTGAAGCCCGATGCGGTCGGCTGCACCGTCGAGCGCGACATCGCCTATGGGCCGGACGCGCGCCACCGGCTCGACATCTTCCGGCCGGCCGAGCCGGTCGCGGACGCGCCGGTGCTCGTCTACGTCCATGGCGGCGGCTTCATCCAGGGCGACAAGGGCGGCGCGGACGCGCCCTTCTACAACAATGTCGGCGCCTGGGCGGCGGCGAACGGCATGATCGGCGTCACCCTCACCTACCGGCTCGCGCCGGCGCATCAATGGCCCGCCGGCGCCGAGGATCTGGGCGCGGCCGTGGCCTGGCTGCGCGACAATATCGGCGCCCATGGCGGAAGCGCGGAGCGGATCTTCGTGTCCGGCCAGTCGGCGGGCGCGGCCCATGTCGCGACCTATCTGGCCCTGCCGGATCTGCACGGCGACGGGCCGGCCGTGGCCGGCGCGATCATGCTGTCGGGCTTCTACGATCCGACCCGGGCCGAGCACAGCCCGTTCGAACATGCCTATTACGGCACCGATCCCAGTCGCTTCGCCGCGCAGAATGCGATTCCCGGCCTGGTCGCGAGCGCAATCCCCTGCCTGTTCACCATCGCCGAATATGACGCCTGGCATTTCCAGAACCAGGCCGCCCTGGTCGTGCGGGAATGGACCGCGGCGAAGCGGGAATGGCCGCGCATGCTCTATCTGCCCGACGGCAATCACATGACCGCCGCCCTTGGCATCGGCCGCGCGGGCGATCCGCTCTCCGCCGAGATCAAAGCCTTTATTCACAAGTTCGGATAAGACCATGGAACCGTTCCACAATCTCCTGAGCTTCTACGGCACGCAAAAGCCCTATCGCTTCGAGGCCGACGTCTATGATTGCGAGGTGGAGGGCGAGATTCCGGAGGGGCTGAACGGCACCTTCTACCGCTGCGGGCCGGACACCCAATATCCGACCATGGCAGGCGACATCATCATCAACGGCGACGGCATGATCTCCATGTTCCGCTTCGAAAACGGCCATGTCGACTTCCGCTGCCGCTATGTGAAGACGGCGCGCATGCTCGCCGAGCGGGCGGCGCGGCGGCGGCTCTACGGCAAATATCGCAACGCCTATACCGACACGGCCGACGCGCCGGCGGATGTGGACCGCGACAATACCGGCAACACCTATGCCTTCGCGCACAATGGCCGCCTGTTCGCCCTGCGCGAGGACAGCCATCCCTATGAGATCGATCCGGGCACGCTGGAGACGCAGGAGGTCTTCGACTTCGACGGCAGGCTGAAGTCGAAGACCGTCACCGCCCACCCCAAGATCGATCCCGAGACGGGCGAATGGTGGGGCTACGGCCTGTTCGCCGAGAAACGCTATGACGGCGACATGGCGCTGCAGGTCGCGGACAAGGACGGCAAGCTCTATCGCGAGGAGGCCTTCCAGTCCCCCTATCCCGGCGTCTGCCACGATTTCGCGGTGACTCGCGAACATGTGATCTTCCCGATCATGCCGCTCACCGTGGACGTCGAGCGGCTGAAGGCGGGCGGCGATTTCTACGCCTACGATCCGGACCTGCCGAGCATGTGGGGAATCATGCCCCGCGAGGGCAGCGTGAAGGACCTGCGCTGGTTCAAGGCGCCGGGCGCGTTCAGCGGCCACATCATGAACGCCTTCACCGAGGGCCATAAGGTCCATGTCGACGCCACGATCAGCCATGGCAGCGGCTTCCCCTTCGTGAAGACGGTCGACGGCCGCGACTGCGAACCCGCCTTCGCCACCGTCAGCCGCATGACCTTCCACCTGGACAGCAATGACGACCGCGTGGAAGAGGCGCCCTTCCCCGGCGCGGTGGGCGAGATGCCGAAGATGGACGATCGCTTCCAGATGCGCCGCTACCGCTACGGCTATATGAAGACGCGCGACGGCCTCGCCCGGCTGGACTGGGAGACGGGCGAGCGGCTCGTCCACGCCATCCCGGAGGCGCCCGGCGGCGTGCAGGAGCCGGTCTTCGTGCCGCGCTCGCCCGACGCGCCGGAGGGCGACGGCTGGGTGCTGTTCCTGGTCAACATCCACGCGGAGAACCGCGCCGAGCTGCGCATCGTCGACGCGATGGACGTCACCGCCCCGCCGGTGGCGCGCGTGCTGCTGCCCTTCAACCAGCCTTCGGCTTTCCACGGCTGCTACGTGGCGGCCTGATGACCGACACCGTATCGCGCACCGCCGAAATCGAGACCCTGCTGGACCGCCCGTTCGGCGGCTGGCGGCTGATGGTGTTCCTGCTCTGCGGGCTCGTCATGGCGATCGAGGGCTTCGACATGTACATGCTCGGCGCCATGGTGCCGACGCTGGCGCAGGGGCTCGGCGTCTCGCCGGCCGCGATCGGCGCGGTGTTCATGGCGCAGGGGATCGGGCTCGCCTTCGGCTATGTGGCGCTCGCCCCGCTCGCCGACCGGTTCGGACGCAGGCCGCTCATCCTCTGCTGCGTGCTCGGCTTCGGCCTGATCACCCTCGCCACGACGCAGGCGACGACGCTCGGCCAGGTTTCCGGCCTGCGCCTCGCCGCCTTCGTCTTCTTCGGCGGGATCATGCCCAACATCATCTCGCTGATCGCCGAGCTCTCCGCCTTCCGGGCGCGCTCGCGCAACATCATCCTGCTCAACGCCTGCTTCGCCTTCGGGGCGGCGATGGGCAGCCTGATCGCGCCGAAGCTGGTCCAGGCCTATGGCTGGCAGGGCGCCTTCTGGGCCGGCGGGCTCGCCCCTCTGGCGATGCTGCCCGTATTGTATTTTCTGCTCCCCGAATCCGCGCGCTTCATGGTGGTGAAGGGACGACCGGTCGAGCAGGTCCGCAAGGTGATGCGCCGGATCGCGCCGGAGGCGGCGACCGTGGACGCCTTCACGACGCTGGAGCCGCCGGCGGGCAAGGTGCCGGTCGCGGCCCTGTTCAGCGAGGGCCGCCTCGCCAACACCCTCCTCTTCATGCTCGCCGGCGGGATGATGATGTTCGTCGGCAACCTCGTCGCCTCCTGGGCACCGACCTATTGGAATGCGCTGGCGGGCTATTCCATGGCCCAAGGCTCGGCCTTGTTCTCCACCTCGTCGTTCGGCGCGATCGCCTGGCCGGTCATCATGATCCTGCTGATCGGGCTGATCGGGCTGCAGCGTTCGCTGATCGCCTGCTATTTCCTCGGCGCGGCGGCGATGCTGGTCTTCGCCGTGCAGCCGGCGACGCCGCCCTTGATGATCTTCGTCGCGATCACCTACGGCGCCTTCGTCGTCGGCGCGATCAGTGCCCTCTACGCGCTGATCGCCGCCGCCTATCCGACGCACATGCGCGCGACCGCGCTCGGCTGGACGTCGGGGCTCGGACGCCTGCTGTCCATCCTCGGCCCCGGGATCGGCGGCTACATGCTCTACGCCCAGTGGGGGCAGACGGCGATCGCGCTCGTCTTCTCCATCCCGCTGGCCATTGCAGGCCTCGCGATCCTCGCGGTGAAGCTGAAGCAGCCGGTCTGAGCTAGCCCGTCACCTTTTCCATCGGCCCCGCGCGGGCGACGTGGATGCGGCTGATCAGGCCGTCGCGCAGTGTATAGTGGACGAAGGTCTTGCCGCGTACCTCCTCGCCCTTCTTCAGCGGCATGACCGGGAAGTCCGGCGCGTCCTTGAGCGCGGTGAAGCAGGTCGTGCTGTCGAGCGAGATGGCGTCGTCGCCAGCGATCGCCGCGTGGATGATCTGGTTCTCGCCGACCGACTGGAACAGGTCGCTGTAGAAATCCACGATCGCCTGCTTGCCCTTGAGGATGCCGACCGAGCCCAGCTCGAGCTCGACATCGTCCTGGTAGAAGGTCGGAAAGCGCGCCACGTCGTTGTTGCTGAACGCCGCGACATAGGCGTGGAACGCCGCGAGCTGGCTCGGATGGGCGCCGAGGCGGGGCAGCTTGGAGACCTGATATTCGGGCGGCCAGGTGACGCTGTCGAGGCGCTTCACCTTGCCGTCGGCGTTCAGATGATAGGTCACGAAGAACTTCACCGTGATCAGGTCGCCCGGCAGCATCGCGCCGAACGGGAAGTCCGGCCTGGGCTTCGTGCAGTGGAAGTCCATGTCGACCTGGACGAAGAGATGATCCCTGCCCTCGACCACGAGCTGCGGCCGCATCACCTCGCGCACCCCGTCATGCGCCCAGGCGAGGAAATCCTTCAGCGCCTGCTTGCCCTTCAGGTGCCGCGTGGTGGCGACGAACTCGCAATCGTCGGCATAATATTCGTCGATCAGCGCCTCGTCCTCGCCGGCATTGAAACGCCGCTCATAGTCACGAAAATCCATTCCCTGCTCTCCTATTCGGCCGCGGCCAAGTCGCCCCGCTCCGCCGCCAGCCGCCGCGCGACGGTGCGCCGCGCCATGATCGCGCCCTTGTCCCTCGGCAGGATGACGGGCCGCATGTCCATCAGGTCGCGGCCCTCCATCTGCGCCTCGATATCCTCCATCATCGGCCCGTCCTCCGCATCGAAAATGCCGCCGAAGAACTTCGCCCATTTGGCGTCGTTCGCGGGATCCTGATCGAAGCTGCGCACCGCCGTCCAGAAATAGTGGGTTTCGGCCGGCCCGGCCGGGGTCATCAGATGGGATTGCATCATATAGGGCTTCACGTCACGCCGCCCCGCGGGCGCGGCGTGGATGTCGAAGCGGATGCTGCTTGGGCAGGACCAGATGATGTCGTTCCATTGATCATAGGCCACGCCGGGCGGCACGCCATTGTCCGCGACCCCGGCCCTGGTGACGTTCGGCGTGAGGTTGCGGCCGACGATCCGCTCGCCCTCCTGCCGGACGAGATATTCCTCGCCCGGCGCCGGACCCGCCTCCTCCTTGTAGCCGCCGATGGTGGAGGTGTGCAGCCAGAAGAGGTGGGTCAGGTCCATGAGGTTGTCGTTGCACAGCTGCCAGTCGCCCTTGTAGCTCTGATAGCCGGTGATCGTGCGATAGCCGGGCGCGTACATGTGGCTGTGATCCGGGATGTCGGCCGGATCGGCCAGCGCCGCCTCGCCCATCCAGATCCAGGCGATGCCGTCGCGCTCGACCAGCGGAAAGGTGCGGATCCGGATGTCCGGCGTCTGCTCCTGATAGGGGCTGCGCGTGCAGCGCCCGGCGGCGTTGAAGCGCAGGCCGTGATAGACGCACTCGACCTCGTCGCCGAGCCGGCGGCCTTTGGTCAGATAGGCGAAGCGATGCGGGCAGCGGTCCAGCATCGCCACCGCCGCGCCGGCCTCCGTCCGGTAGAGCAGCACCGGCAGGCCGAGCAGACGGCGGGCGAGCAGGCCCTCGCCGATCTCCCCGGGAAAGCCGGCGGCGTACCAAGCGTTGAAGACGAAATCGCTCATGTCAGCCTCCTGAAGCGAAACGGGTTGGCAAGGCGCGCGCGCTGCGGCACGGCTTGGCGATGGCCGGTGACGACAAAGCCTGGGGCGAACGGACGCCCGCCTTCGCCCATCTGATCAAATGGGCCGAAATGGCCGTGCGCAGCCGGGTCGAGAAGGCGATGCGGCCGCTGACCATCTCGTCCGGGCAGCTGCTGCTGCTCGCCGTGCTCGAGGAAATGGGGGAAGCGACGCCCGCCAGCCTCGCCCGCGCGCTCCACCTGACGCCGCAGGCGATGACGACGCTGTTGAAGCCGCTCGACGCCCGCGGCCTGATCGCGCGGCGGCCGGACGAGACCAACCGGCGGCGGGTGCTGCTGCGGCTGACGGACAAGGCGGACGCGGTGCTGGCGGAGGTGCGCAAGGCGACGCCGGAGATCGAGGACGACATGCTCGCCGCGCTGAGCCGGAGCGAGCGCGAAACTTTGCGATCCTTGCTCATGCGGATCGCGCGGCCGTTCGGCTGACGCATCGTCCGAGTCCTCTCCCTTATATAAGGACTCAGTATATATAGCGCTGGGTCAGCCGTCCAGCAGGAACAGCGCCTCGACCGGGACGCCGAGCGCGCGGGCGAGCTTGAGGGCGAGGATGGTCGAGGGCACGAAGACGCCGTTCTCGACCGTGTTGACCGTCTTGCGGGTGACGCCCACCAGGGCGGCCAGCTCGGCCTGGGTCAGGCCACGCGCGGCGCGCAGTTCCTTGAGGCGGTTGGTCAGGCCCTCGGCCATGCGGGCGTCAGCCCTCCCGGTGCGCCCGGCGTTCCAGCATACCGAAGCGGATCAGGGCGGCGCCGAGGCCCAGCGACATGATCGCGTGCACGGCGTGGCGGGCGGGCATCGGCTCGAACTGGTCCAGGAAATAGAGGAAGATGCCGGTCAGCATGGCCGCGACGAAGCCGACGCGCAAGGCGTCGTGGCGGTTGGCGCGGGTATTCTCGTCGTCGATCAGGTCGCGCACCGCGCGGCCGTGGAACCAGAAGCCCTTGGTGATCAGCAAGGCGAGGAGCACGACGGACAGGACCAGCCAGGCGCTGACCTTCACATAGTCGACCGCGCGCCCGCCGGCGCCGGACGGCTCCGCGAAATAGCTGATCTGCTGGCCGAGATAGAGCACGGCCAGGACCGGCAGCAGCCGCGCCCGGCGGCGGCTCAATCGTTCCGCGCGGGCATTCAGATCCTGTCCTCCGGTCACGTCGTTTCCTCCCAAGGATGATACCTTGAGGTTACACGTAACCTATGGGTTACATGGGGTCAAGGTGGGATTGGGGACTGGGGACTCGGGACTGGGGACTGAAAAGGTGCCCCTAGTCCCTAGTCCCTAGTCCCCGACCTCACAGCCCGATCGTCACCGCCTTGAGCTCGGTATAGGCCTCGACCCCCGCTCGGCCGTTCTCGCGGCCCCAGCCGGATTGCTTGTAGCCGCCGAGCGGCATGGCCGGATCGACGCCGGCGCCGCCGTTGATCCGGACCGTGCCCGCCTTGAGCCGTTTCGCCAGCTTCAGCGCGGTGGAGAGGTCGCGGGTCCAGATCGCCGAGGATAGGCCGTAGGTGGAGTCGTTAGCCGCCGCGGCGATCGCCTCGAGATCGTCGTCGCCGAAGCGCATCGCGCAGAGGACCGGGCCGAAAATCTCCTCCTCGACCACCTTCATCCCCTTGGCGGTGCCGGTGAGCACGGTCGGCTGGATGAAATAGCCGCCGCCGGTTTCCGGCCCGTCCGCGCGCACCCCGCCGACGCCGACCGCGGCGCCCTCGTTCGCGCCGGCGTCGATATAGGAGAGCACGCGGTCCAGCTGCTCCTGGCTGACGAGCGGCCCCATCTCCGTCCCCGGCGCGAGACCGGCGCCGACGCGCAGGGTCCGCGCCCGCTCGCTAATCCCCTCGACCACCTGGTCGTAGACCTTCTCGTGCACGAACAGGCGCGAGCCGGCCGCGCAGACCTGGCCGGCATTGCCGAAAATGCCCATCGCCGCGGCGGGGATCGCCTTGGCGAGATCCGCGTCGGCAAAGATCATGGTCGGGGACTTGCCGCCCAGCTCCAGCGACACGCGCTTCAGATTGCCCATCGCGTTGCGGACGATGAGCTTGCCGACCGAGGTCGAGCCGGTGAAGCTGATCTTGTCGACGCCCGGATGGTCGACGAGCGCGGCGCCCGCGGTCCCGCCATAGCCGGTGACGATATTGACCACGCCCGCCGGAAAGCCCGCTCTGGCGACCAGCTCGCCGAGCAAGGTGGCGGTGAGCGGCGTCTGCTCCGCGGGCTTCAGCACCACCGTGCAGCCCGCGGCGAGCGCCGGGGCGATCTTCGCTACCGCCATCACGAAGGGGAAGTTCCACGGCACGATCGCCCCCACGACGCCGACCGGCTCGCGCAGCGACATGGCCTGCCACTCGCCGGGCCAGGAAATCTGCATCGTCTCGCCGGTGAGCTTGGTCGCCCAGCCGGCATTGTAGCGCAGCTGCTCGGCCGCGCCGCCCACCGCGCCGAACTTCGCCATCATGAAGGGCATGCCGTTGTCGAGCACCTCGGTGAGCGCGATCCGCTCGCCCTCCGCCTCGACCAGGTCGGCGAGCTTCAGCATCAGCCGCGCCCGCTGGGCCGGCGGGGTCGCCGCCCAGGGCTCGAAAGCCGCGCGCGCCGCCCGTACCGCCCGATCGATATCCTCCCTGTCGCCCATGGCGGCGCTGGCGAAGGCCTGGCCGGTCGCGGGATCGACGACCTCGAAGGTCTCGCCCGAGGCGGCTTCGACGAATTCGCCATTGATGAAATGCGTGCGCGCCTTGGCGGCGAGATCGGCCTTCAGGCTGGTGAGGGTCTCGGGGGAATAAGGTGCGTTCATGATTCTGGTCCTCGGCTCGCTCCGACCCCAGACCCGTTCGGGCCGAGCTTGTCGAAGCCCTCTTCTTCTCCCACCGCCCGAAGAAAGGAACGGGCCTCGACGGGCTCAGCCCGAACGATGGTGGGTCTCTGTCGGCAATCCTACCCCTTGTTGCGCGCGCTGCGGATCTCGGTGAACTTGCCGTCCGGCCCGATGCGATAGAGGATCAGGCTCTCGATGTGGATGGAATCGCCCTTCTTCATCGGCCCCGCGATGAAATCCGGCCAGTCCTCGAGCGCGTAAAATTCGGTGGCCACGCGGCCGGCGAGGCCGGTCTCGTCGAGCACGACGTCGAGGATGGTCAGGGTCTCGCGCACCTTGGCGAAGACGCCGGTGTAGAAATCCTGGATGCCCTGCTTGCCGCGGATGACGGCCTTCTGTCCCAGATAGAGCACGACATCGTCCGCATAATAATCGGTGAAGGAGAAATCGCCCCGGTTGAAGGCGCCGATATATTTCTCCGCCCATTCTTCCTTGGTCAGGGTCATGCCGCTTCCTTTCTGTCGGTGCTGCGCGGGTCTTCGGCCGGGAGCGGCGTCAGGCCCAGGATGATGTCGCTGGCTTTCTCGGCCACCATGATGGTCGGCCCGTTGGTGTTGCCGCCGGGGACGGTCGGCATGATCGAGGCGTCGACCACGCGCAGGCCCGTCACGCCGCGGACGCGCAGCTGCGGATCCACGACGCTCATGCTGCCCGTGCCCATCGCGCAGGTCCCGACCGGATGCTGGGTGACCTGCGCATGTTCGCGGATATGGGCGTCCAGCTCCGCATCGCTCTGCCTGTCCAGGCCGGGCAATATCTCGTCCCCGGTAATCTCTCCCTGCCGCCCGCTCGCATAGATGTGGCGGGCGATGCGGATGCCGTCGCGGGCGGTGCGCAGATCGGCGGCTTCGGCGAAATTGTTGAGCAGGATCGCGGGATGGGCGCGCGGATCGGCCGAGCGCAGCGAGACCCGCCCGCGGCTCTGCGGGTGGAGCAGGATCACGTCCGCGCTGATCCGGTCCTCCTGGCGGGGCTTGACCAAAGGAAACCATAATTCCGCGTCCATGCGGATCGGGTTCGACCAGAGCTGGATGTCGGGCTGGGCGAGCTCGGGCCGGGTCTTCAGGATCGGGTTGCAGCTGTTCACCTGGCTGGCGAAGGCGCCCTTGCCGGTCAGCCACCAGCGCAGCACCGAGCCGGCCGCGCGGTCGGCGCGAAGCTCGCCGAGGAAGCTGATCCTGTCCTTCAGCTTGAAATGGACCGGCACGCGCGGATGTTCGGAGAGGTTCTGGCCGACGCCGGGCAGGTCGCGATGGACCTTGATGCCGTGCCGGATCAGATCGTCGGCCGGACCGATGCCGGACAGCATGAGGAGCTGGGGCGAACCATAAGCGCCGCCGGAGAGGATCACCTCGCGATCCGCATGTTCGACGACGATCCGGCCGTCCTTGACGAATTCGACGCCCGTCGCGCGGCCATTCTCGATCAGCACGCGATTGGTCTCGGCGCCGGTGATCACGGTCAGGTTCGGGCGGCCGATGGCGGGATCGAGATAGGCGCGCGCGGTGCTGGCCCGGCGGCCCTTGGCGTCGATGGTCAGCTCGCCGCGGGCGAAGCCCTCCTCCCGCTCGCCATGAAGATCGTCGGTGCAGGTGAAGCCGGCGGCCTCGGCGGTCGCCATCAATTCGTGGTGGAGGCGGCTGCGCGTGTCGTTCTGCACCACGGAGAGCGGCCCGGAGCCGCCGTGGAAGGGCCCCTCCCCCCGCCAGCTCGTCTCCATCCGCTTGAAATAGGGCAGCACGTCCGCATAGCCCCAGCCCGCGCAGCCCATCTGCCGCCAGGTGTCGAAATCGAGGCTGTGGCCGCGCATGAAGAACAGGCCGTTGATCGACGACGACCCGCCCAGCACCCGGCCCCGAGGCAGGAAGATGCGGCGGTTATTGAGGTGCGGCTCCGGCTCCGACCAGAAGCTCCAGCGATAACGCTCCTTGGTCAGCGCGCGCAGGAAGCCGAGCGGCATGGTGAGCAGGAACTTCCGGTGCGTGCCCCCCGCCTCGAGCAGCAGCACCTTGTTGTCCGGATCGGCGCTCAGCCGGTTGGCGAGCACGCAGCCGGCCGAGCCCGCGCCGACGATGATATAGTCGAAGCTCACGCCGCCGCCGCGAGAGGCGGCTTGCCGAGGATCATGTCCGCGGCCTTTTCCGCCACCATGATCGCCGGCGCATTGGTGTTGCCGCCCGGGATGATCGGCATGACCGAGCAGTCGACGACGCGCAGGCCCTCGATGCCATGCACCTTCAGTTCCTCGTCCACCACCGGGCCGATCGCGCAGCTGCTGGTCGGGTGCATGGCGGTGCCGATCACCGAGCGGACGAAGGCGTCGATCTCGGCGTCGGTCTGCACCTCGGGCCCGGGCAGCAGCTCCTGCTTCACCAGAGCGGCGGCGTCTGGCTGGGCGAACAGCTCGCGGGTGAAGCGGACGATCCGGCGGAAGGCGGCGCGGTCGCCCTCGGTGGCGAGCAGGTTGAACAGGATTTTCGGCTTGTCCTTCGGGTCGGCCGAACGGAGCGTGACCGTCCCTTTGCTCTCCGGATGGAGCAGCACCGAGGCGACGGCCATATAATCGCCCTTGCGCGCCTTGATGCCGGGCATCCAGACATGGGCGTCCATCGCCACCGAGCTGACCAGCCATTGCAGGTCCGGCCGGTCCAGCCCCTCGCGGGTGCGGACGAAGCCCTGGGCGCCGATCGGCATGGACGAGATCGGGCCGCTGCCGAAGAGCTGCCAGCGCACCGCCGCCAGCGCCATCCGGTCGAAGCGCAATTGCCGGTCGAAGGTGAAATCGCCCGCCGCCTCGTACAGGCCGCGGATCGAGGCATGGTCCTGCAGGTTGCGGCCGACCTCGGGCAGATCGAGCACGACGTGGATGCCGAGCGCGCGCAGCTCGTCCGCCGCGCCGATGCCGGAGAGCTGGAGGATCTGCGGCGAATTGAACGTGCCGGCGGAGAGGATGACCTCCTTGTCCGCATGGACGCGGTGCAGCTGGCCGTCCCGCTCATATTCGAGGCCGATCGCGCGCCCGTTCTCGACGAGGATGCGGGTGGTGAGCGCCCGGTCGATCACCATCAGGTTCGACCGCGTCATGGCGGGGCGAAGGAAGCGGGCGGCGCTGCTGCCCCGGCGGCCCTTGTGGGTGGTGATGTCGGGCGAGCTGAAGCCCTCGGCCTCCGCGCCGTGAAAATCGTCCAGATGCCGGTAGCCCATCGCCTCGGCGGCGCGGATCACGCCGCCATAGATGTGCGGATTGGGCGGGTTGCGCGAGACGGTGAGCGGACCCTCGCCGCCATGATGCTCGGATTCGCCGCGCCAGTTCGCCTCGGACTTGCGGAAATAGGGCAGCACCTCGGCCCAGCTCCAGCCGCGCGCGCCCATCTGCGCCCACTGGTCGTAATCGGGCGCGTGGCCGCGCGAATACATCATGCCGTTGATCGAGCCGCAGCCGCCGATCACCTTGCCGCGCGGCGCCGGGATGCGGCGATTGTCGGCATGCGGCTCCGGCTCGGACAGATAGCCCCAGCCGATCTCCGGCGTGAGCATCGCCCGGAACCAGGCGAGCGGCATCGAGACGAGATTGCTCTTCTCCGACCCGCCCGCCTCGATCAGCAGGACGCGGTTGGCGGGATCGGCCGAGAGCCGGTCGGCGAGCACGCAGCCCGCCGAACCGGCGCCGACGATGATATAGTCATGCGCGGCCATCATCCGCCTCCTTCGTCGTCCCCGCGCAAGCGGGGATCCAGGCGGCGGCGGAGCTGGATTCCCGCTTCCGCGGGAATGACGGGACGTGGCTCATGGTCTAGATCTTGAAGAGCTTTTCGGCATTGGTCTGGAAGAATTTCTTCTTGGTCGCGAGCGGCATGTCCATCGCGTCGAGCGCGACCACCTCCTCGGGCGGGCATTGATAGGGATAGTCCATCGCGTAGAGGACGCGGTCCTCGCCGAGCACGCTCTGCGTGAACTTGATCGCCGGCTCCCAGGCCATGCCCGAGCAGGTGATGTGGAAATTGTTCTTCAGATAGTCGGAGACCTGGCCCTTGAGCTGCGGCTGGAAGGGATAGCGCTTCGACTTGAGGCCGGCGCCGTACATGTAGTCGAGCCGGTACATCCAGAAGGGCAAGGCCTCGCCCATATGGCCGAGGATCACCTGCAGCTTCGGGAAGCGGTCGAACGCGGCCGAGCCGATCAGGCGCAGCGCATGGAAGCCGGTCTCGACGCCGAAGCCGAAGACGGCGCCGTCCAGGCCGGCGTCGAGGAAGGGCTGGATCATCTCGCGCGGCGGCGTCTGCGGGTGGAGGTAGATCGGCACGTCCAACGCCTCGGCGGCTTCCAGGATCGGCCAGAATTTCTGGTCGGAGAGATATTCGCCATGGGTGTGCGAGTTGATCACGACGGCGCGCATGCCGAGCTTCGTCACCGCCCGCTCCAGCTCCTTCGCGGCATGGGCCGGATCCTGGGGGGCGACGGCGGCCATGCCGCTGAAGCGGTCGGGATGGCGCTTGCAGGCCTCGGCGAGCCGGTCGTTGGCGAGCACGGACAGGGTGACCGCCTTCTCCTTCGAGAGGATCTGCGTGCCGGGGGCGGTGATGCCGATCACCTGCCGGTCGATGCCGCGTTCGTCCATGTCGGCGAGCCGCTCCTCGTCGAGATTCTGCAGGCGGCGGAAGATGGCGGTGGCGCGCTCGCTCTTGTGACGCATGTAGAAGCCCATCAGGCTTTCGAAGCCGGGATCGACATCGTCCTGGTCGAGCACCTCGGCATAGAGGTCCATCATCTCGGGCGGCGCGAAGGCCTCCTCGGTCGCGATGCGGAGATAGCCCTGGGCGCCTCCGGTCTTCAATTCGGTCATGGCACGCGTCCTCACATTTGATGGATGGATTTGGTGACGAGGCAGGCCTCGAGCCCTTCCGGGCCGTCCTCGGAGCCGTGGCCGCTTTCCTTGACGCCCTGGAACGGGCTGTCGGGCGCGGCCATGGCGGTGGTGTTGATGCCGACCATGCCGACCTCGAGCGCGTCGCCGATCAGGTTGGCGGTGCGGCCATTCTCGGTGAAGGCGTAGCCGGCGAGGCCGAAGGGCAGGCGGTTGGCCTGTTCCACCACCTCGTCGAAGCTCCTGAACGGGGCGGTGACGACGACCGGGCCGAACGGCTCCTCGTTCATGATCCGGGCGGCGAGCGGGACCTCCGAGAGGATGGTCGGCTGGAAGAAGAAGCCGGTCTCGCCGATCCGCGCGCCGCCGGCGCGCAGGCGGGCGCCGTGCGCGACGGCGTCGGCGACGAAGCCCTCGATCGCCTCGGGCCGGCGGGGATTGGCCATCGGGCCCATATGGCTGGTGTCGAGCAGGCCGTCGCCCACATTCGCCCGCGCCACCCGCTCGGTGAGGGCGGCGACGAAGCGGTCGTGGATATTCTCCTGCACGTAGAAGCGGGTCGGCGAGACGCAGACCTGGCCGGCATTGCGCAGCTTGGCGACGGCGAGGGTCTCGACGGTCTTGTCGAGGTCGCAATCGTCGAAGACGATGACCGGCGCATGGCCGCCCAGCTCCATCGTGGTGCGCTTCATCGTGTCGGCGGCGAGCTTCAGCAGATGCTTGCCGACCGCGGTCGAGCCGGTGAAGCTCAGCTTGCGGATGACCGGGCTGGCGAGCAGGTGGCGGGAGACCTCGTCCGGCACGCCGAAGACGAGCTGGCAGACCCCCGGCGGCAGGCCGGCGTCGAGCAGGGCCTGGACCACCGCCATGGCGGAGGCGGGCGCCTCCTCGGCGGGCTTCAGGATCACCGAGCAGCCGGTGGCGAGCGGCGCGCCGAGCTTGCGGCCCGGATTGTGGATCGGGAAATTCCAGGGCGCGAAGGCGGCGACCGGGCCGACCGGCTCGCGCATCACCAGCGAGCGCACGCCCGCCGGGCGGACGAGGACGCGGCCGTAGAGGCGCTTCGCTTCGGCGGCGTAGAAATCGAACAGGCCGGCGCAGGCCATCACCTCGATCCGCGTTTCCACGAGGGTCTTGCCCTCCTCGCGCGTGGCGTTGCGGGCGATGATGTCGGCCCGCTCGCGCAGCAGCCGCGCGGCGCCGGTCAGGACCGCGCCCCGCTCCTCCGCGCTGGCCCGGCGCCAGAGACGGAAGCCCTTGTCCGCCGCGTCCAGCGCCCGGTCGAGATCGGCGGCGTCGGCGAGCGGCAGCTCGCCGAGCGTCTCGCCGGTCGCCGGGTTGACGATGCGCTGCGTCCGGCGGGTGCCCGCGTCCAGCCATTCGCCGTCGATATGCAATTTGAGCGCGGGATATTCGCCGGCAGGACCGTCGTGCAAAGCCATGTTATTATTCTCTTTCTCAGGCGCCGATCTGGTCGGCCGTGTACCAGTTGCCGTGCAGGCCCTGGCGGATTCGGAAGGGAAGCTGGATGGTCGCGACCGGCCCGTCCGCGAGCTTCATCGCGTCGAGGATCAGCAGCCGCGAGCCCATTTCGGCGAGCCGGTTCTCGATCGTGACGAGGTAGCCGTCGCCCTCCACGTCCGAACCCGGACGCGGGATGAAGGCCGGCTCCTGCATCGAGGAGACGGGACCGACCCAGAAGCTGTCGCTCTCCCCCGTCTCGAGATCGATCCGGGCCAGCGTGTTCATCATCATGCCCGAGGCGGAGCGGCCGCCGGGCAGGTCCACCGGCTTCTCCATGTCCTGAACGAGCAGGAAGCCGTGTTTGTAGGGCTTGCCGGCGAAGCGGTCGTCGATGCGCGGGAATTCGCCGACCAGATCGGTCTTCCGCTCCATCTCGATGCCGTCGCTATTGCCGAGCATGTCGACGGTCCAGCGGGTGATCCGCGACGCCGCCTTCTGCGGTTCGAACGGAGCGCCTTCATAATCGGGGAAGAAGGGAAACATGTTCCCCTCCGCCATCGGCGTGTCGAAATGGACCTTGGTGCCGACGTTGAAGGCGTTCATCACATGGCTGGCGAAGCAGTTCGGCGCGGAGAACCAGCGCAGATCCTCGGCGGTGCCGTTGCGCGGCAGCACGCCGAGATGGATCGGCCGCTGCTTGTCGAAGCCGAAATGGGGCAGCCTGTTCTCCAGCCGCTCCCAGTCCGAGGTGATCGGCACGACGTGGAACACGACATAATCCTCGGTGATCCCGAAGTCGTGCATCATGCAATAATAGGGGATCTCGAAGCGCACCGCCTTGGTGATCTCCCCCTCCGGGCTAATCGTGTAGAAGACCATGTCCTTGGTCAGCAGGCCGGTCGCGGCATAGGAGAAGGCCAGGGTCTCGCCGGTCTTCGGATCGACCTTGGGATGCGCGGTGAAGGTCTCGCTCTCCAGCTTGCCGTCGAAGGTGTAGACCGGATCGGTGGTCTCCAGCGTCAGCGGGTCCATCGCCGTCGGCGGGCTGTCCTCCTTCAGCGCCAGCAATTTGCCGCCGATGACGACGACATTGGTGTTGGCGGTGGAGCGGACCTTGCCCTTCGCCTCCTCGGTGTCGGTCAGCGGGTTGCGGTACATGCCGAACAGGGAGCGGCCGGCCTCCTCCTCGAGGATGAACTTCTCGGTGCGCGCCCATTTCTGCTTCATCGACGCCTGGCCGCCCTTCAGCCGGAACATCGTGACCATGCCGTCGCCATTGAACCAGATGTCGTCGCCGGCGAGCGGCGCCCAGCGGGGATCGGGCGCGACCCGGTAGAAGGCGCCGTCAAGCTCAAGCGGGATCGCGCCCTGGATGACGGGAAGATGCGGCACCTCGGCCTCGACGCCCGAGGGCGAGAAGAAGCCGGTGAAATTGGGGGTGTTCGGGAAGGTCACGTTTGCGCTCCGGGAATCACCGGGACGAGCAGATGGCTGTCATATCGGCCGCCCGTCCGGATGATGTGGCGTCCGCTGTTGCGGGTCTCCTCGTGCCGCATCATCGCCGGGCCGGGCTGGGGAATCTCGGTGTAGATATCCTCGCCCTTGACCAGCACGCGCAGGCTTTCGCCGGCGCGGAACAGGGTGGCGGACGGCCAGATCTCGATCTCGACCGGCACCGCCTCGCCCGGTTTCAGCGGCTCCTCATGCGTATGGAGGTGGACGGGCTGCCAGGGCGTGGACTTCTCCTCGTCGAGCGCGCGATGGGAGGCGCGCAGCCAGCCGAGCGCGACCGGCCCCTCCTCCGAGACCGCGTAGAAGCAGAAAGGCACGATTTTGCCGTCCGCATCGAGCTTCTGGAGCGCGACGAACAGGTCCATGTCGGTGGCGCTCTCGGGCTCGATCCATAGGCGCAGCTTTGCGTGGCCGGTCAGCTCCGTGTCCTTGACGAAGCGCAAATCGAACCGCGCGCTGCCGCCGGTCTCGCTGTCATAGGCAACGGACGCTTCCGCCGCGACCGGCTGCGCGTTGAGCGAGCCGTCGAGCGCGTCGAGCCAGAGCGGGGTATATTCGGTGCGGGCGAGCGGCCATTCCCGCTCGTCCCGCCAATGGCCGACCCAGGCCCGTTCGCGGACCTCGATCCGCACCCGGGGCCAGTCGAGGCTCCCCTGCCCTTGCAGATGAACGTCGAAGAACTGCCGCAGCAGTTCGACATTGGGCGGATCGTAATAATGCTGCCACTTCTTCTGGCCGTGGACGAGGAGATATTTGTCCTCGCTCGACGCATGCTTGAAGGCCTCCAGCGTCCCGCGCGTATGGAAGCCCTGATCCGACCAACTGGCGACGAAGAAGGCGGGACAGGTGGTGGCCGTCAGGTCGACGTCCTTGCTCTCCCAATATTCGTCGATCAGCGGGTGGGCGAGCATGTTCGCCAGCGTGTCCTCGGTCCGCGTCGTCGACCAGCGCAGGCCCATCGTCGCCTTGGGGACGAAGCCCGTGTCGCGGATGCCGCCATGATAGCCGAACTCGCGATACCAGTCGGAGAAGGCCTCCCACGGATTGATCGCGGCGAGGTGCGGCGGATGCAGCGGCGCGACCTGATATTGCGAGGCGGCGAGATAGGAGACGCCGCTCATCCCGACCTTGCCGTTGCACCAGGGCTGGACGCCCAGCCATTCGATCAGGTCGTAAGTATCCTCGGCCTCCTGCGGGCCGCCATGGTTCATCTCGCCCTGGGAATACCAGGTGCCGCGCGGATCGGGATAGACGACCGCATAGCCGTGCGCGCACCAATAAGCGGGGTCCGGCGCCTCGAAGGCGGTGTGCTTCGAGATCCAGCCCGGCTCGATCCCGGCCGCGGGCCAGAGATTGTCGGCGAGATTGTGCTTGCCGTAAGGGCTCCAGCCCAGGATCGCCGGCACGGTCGCGCCGTCCGGCAAACCCTCAGGCAGATAGAGATCGATCAGGATGCGCGTCCCGTCGCGCATCGCCACCTCGATGTCCCGTTCGAAGCGAAGCCCGTCCTCGACGCGGACCAGATGGCCCACGCCGGGATGCGGCTGCTTCTTGAACACGGCCTGCGTCGGATCGACGCCGTCCCGCATGATCGGGGCGAAAGGCTTCGACGCCTTCGCCACCGGTCAGAGAACCTGGAAGTAGTGGATTCGATTGGCGCCCGGGACCTTTTCAGCAACGCCAACGAATACATGCTTGCTCAGCCATTCGTGCGGGCCCGCGGGCGCGTCGAACTTCGGGCTGACCCGCATATAATATTCGGACCAGTCGGCGGGCTCGTTGCGCGACATGCGGGCCGCGACTTCCGGGGTGCTGGCCCACCGGAAGCCGCGATTCTGCATGTAGATGATCGCGCCGTCGTCCGCTTCCAGAAGATAGCGGGCGTCGAAGTCGATCACGCCGTTCGGCCGCACCAGGGGGAAATCCCCGCCGGACATGGGCACGACCCGGCCGTTCAGCTTCGGCCCTTCGATCTTGCCCTCCGCCGCATAGATGGCGCAGCGCTGGTCGCCCAGGGCGGTCGGGTCCACCTTGTAGAGGCGGGAGAGCTCGATCGAGATCGTGAACGCATGTTCCAGGACCGGCTGGAACGGATGAACAGCAGTCATTTCACCCTTTCCCAGGCTCAGAACGAGAAGCGCACGCCGGCGCGGTAATAGCGGCCGACCACGTCGTAGAGCACGTTGTTGGTCGGGCCGAAGCTCGACGGGATGTCGTTCGGCGGATCCTTGTCGAACAGGTTGTTGACCACGCCGAACAGCTGGATCTGCTGCTCGCCCCGCTCCCAGATCGTGTATTGGGCGTTAAGGTTCACATAGGTGACCGCCGAGACCTTATTGTCGTTGATGCTGGTCGGCGACAGCGGATTGTAGCCGTCCTGATGCGGGCCGACGCGGGTGACGTCGTAGAGGCCGCCCGAAATGTGCCGGACCTGGATCTGGCCCGAGAAGGGCCCGCCCTGATAGGTCAGGAAGGCGTTGATCGTGTAGTCGGGCAGGCCCGAGGGCTGCGACACGCCAGAGCCGTTCTGGCCGGCGCGGTCGATCGCGACGCCCGCGATGTCGATCGTGATCAGGTCCTTCACGAAGGTGCCGAGCACGCGGAAGTTGAGGCTCGACCGCTCCGACAGCGGGAGGGTGTAGTCGAGCTCGACGTCCCAGCCGCGCGTGATCAGCGTGTTGATGTTGAGGTTCGGGTTGCGGACCTGGGTGATCACCAGGGTGTTCGGGTCGCGATCGAACAGGGCGCAGAGCGGGCTGTCGAAGGCCGGACCGCTGGCGTTGCAGCGGTTGACGATCGTCTGCGCGCCGAGCGTGGTGATCGCGCCGTCCAGCGAGATGTCGAACCAGTCGACCGAGGCCCGGAGCGTGCCGGCACTGCCCAGCCGGGCGGTGACGATCGCGCCGGCCGTCCAGGTGTCGGCCACTTCGGGCACCAGCGCCGCATTGCCGCTGAGCAGGGTCGGCACGAGGAACTGGCTGCCGGTGCGGCCCGTGTCGGTGACCGACTGGAACGAGCTTTGCGGCGCGCCGTACAGCTCGAACAGGTTGGGCGCGCGAATGTCGCGCGACCGGGTGGCGCGGAAGCGGAGGAAATCGGCGACCTGCCAGTCGGCGCCGATCTTCCAGGTCGTCTCGGTGCCGCTGTTGCTATAGTCGGTGACCCGGACCGCGCCGTTCAGATTGGCGGAGCCGATCACCGAGACATCGCGGAACAGCGGCAGGCCGAGCTCGACGAAGCCCTCGCGGACGTCGAGGCTGCGATTGCCGCCGGAGATGCCGCCGCCCGGGCTGGTGTGGAAATCGTTCGCCTGCGAGATCGCGTCGGTGACGCTGGTCACGCTGTCGCGGCGATATTCGACGCCGGTCGCGAAGGAGAGCGGGCCGGCCCAGGCCTCGAACAGATCGCCCCGCAGGGTCAGGGCGACGACATGCTGCTTCAGCGTCGTGTCCTGCATCGCGGTTTCGGTCACATAGTCGCGGGCCGCGGCGGAGCTGGCGCCCGCGCCGAACGGATTGAGCGGCACGCAGCCGGCGGCCGCGGCGCGGAAGGCCGGGCCCGGCAGGGTCGCGCGGCAGACGATATTGCCGTTGGCGACGCCGGTCTGGAACAGACCCTGGTCGACCGAGTCGATCGCGAAGCCCATGCGCGAGTTGACCGTCGTGTTCTCGCCGCGCTGCGAATAATTGGTCTGGCCATATTGATAATAGCCGTCGAGCGTCAAGCTTTCGGTCGGGCGCCAGGTGAAGCCGGCGACGCCGCGATAGGTCTCGCGCTCGACATGGCCGCGCTGCGGGCCGATGTCGTTCCAGATGCGGCCGAAGGGCAAGGTCGTGCCCGGCGCCATCAGCGCGCTCACCGAGGCCGGCAGGAAGGCGTTGTCGCGCTGGATCTGGTAGGAGCCGGCGGGCGAGACGTCGCGGCGGCTGGCGCCGAGGATGTCGCCCTCGACCCGGCCGAACGAACCCTGGATGAAGAGGTTCAGCTCGCTGTTCACGTCATAGTCGAAATTCGAGAAGACGTTGAGCCGCTCGCTCGGCGCCGACAGCGGGTAGAATTGGTAGAAAGGCAGCACCGGATCGCCGCCGCCCGACTGGAACAGGCCGGAGGCCGGGCCGACGCGCGCATAGACGCCGTAATCGTGCGCGAAGGTGGTGCCGTTCGGGTTGAACTCGAGCCCGCGCAGCGCCAGCGGCACATTGGGGTTGGCGAGGATGATGCCGTTCAGCGTCGCCGTGGCGGTGCGCGCATTGGGCAGGATGAGGGTCGCCGGCTGGCCCGCGATCACGCGGGTGGTGGTGCTGCCGGTCACGAACGGATTGGCCACCGTATTGTAGCTCTGGGCGCACCAGTCGCGCGAATAGCAGTCGCCGGTGCCGTCGCTGTTCACATATTCGGCGCCGATGATGAACCGGGCGCGGTCGTCGTCGAAGCGGACGCCGTAGGCGAGCGAGAGCTGATATTCCTCGCCGTCGCCCTCATTGGCCTGGCCATATTGGGCGGAGCCGCGCAGCCCCACCAGGTCGCGGTTGAGGATGAGGTTGGTGACGCCGGCGACGGCGTCGGAGCCGTAGGCGGCGGAGGCGCCGCCGGTCACGACCTCGACGCGGCGCAGCAGGGCGGTCGGCACGAGGTTGAGATCGACCGTATTGGCCGGGGTGAACGAGCCGCCCGAGACGGTCGAGGCGACCACGCGGCGGCCGTCGATCAGCACCAGGGTGCGGTTGCCGCCGAGGCCGCGAAGGTCGGCGGTCGAGGCGCCGAGGTTGCTGACGAAGATCGCCGTGGTGGCCGGCGAGCTCTGCGCGCGGAAGGCGGGGATTTCGTTCAGGATCTGGGCGACGTTGGTCGCGCCCTGGCGCTCGATCTGCTCGTTGCCGACGACCGTGACCGGGGTCGGCGTGGTGAAGCCGGAGCGGCCCAGGCGGGAGCCGGTGACCACGACATTGTTGTCGCCCGACGCCTCTTCGGCGGGCTGGGCGGCGTCGGCGGCGGGCGCCGCGACATCCTCGGCCGGGGGCTGCGCTTCCGGCGCCGCGTCCTGCGCCCAGGCGGGCGACGCGAAGCACAAAGCTGCGACGAGAGCCAGCGAGCTGACCACCGCGTGGCCGCGCGCCTTGGTCGATTCGCGATTGGGGATTGCAACCATTTGCCGTTTCCTCTCCAAGCGTTCCGCGCTCTGGTGACGCGTTTATTGATAACTCAACAATCCGTTGATAACTCAACAGCACACACACCACAAGCCCGTGCGACGACCGGGCGCGTGCAAAAAACGGAGAGGGGCGTTGACCAAGGGGATCGATGAGGCGAGCGATTCGCTGCGCGCATTATGGGAGGCGTACGGCCTGCTCCATCTGCCCTACCGGATGCTCATTCTCGCCAAGATGCTGGACCGGCTGGCCTCCGCCACGATCCTGCGCGGCGAGCATCTGGCGCTGGCCGAATGGCGGGTGATGGCGAACCTGGCGCGGACCGGCCAGTCGACGGTAAACGCCCTCGCCGCCGCCACCTATGTGGACCGGGCCGAGGTGAGCCGGGCGTCGCGCTCGCTGGAGAAGCACGGTCTGGTCGCGCGCGGCTCGCACCCGTCCAGCAAGGCGAAGCGGCTGCTCAGCCTCACCGAGGCGGGCCGCGAGATGGCGGCCCGGATCGGCGTCCAGCGCCGCGCCTTCTACACCTATCTGCTCGACGGGATGAGCGAAGAGGACCGGCAGAAGCTGGACGATCTGCTGCTCCACGTCGCCGTCCGCGTCGAGCAATATGATGCGGAACAGGCGGCGGCACTTGCCAATGCCTAGCCGAACGGCGACACGGGACGTCCGGTTCGACCGGCAAAGGGGAGCGATAAAATAGCGAGCAAGCTGAAAAATCCCGCCAATGACGGGACGCCGGAAGAGACCGGCCGCGAGATCGCCGGCTGGAATTATCCCGGCCTCGATTATTCCACCTTCCGGCTGGTGCTCGTCGCCAAGGCGATCGACCGCCTGACGCTGAAGATGCTGGACGACAATTGCGAGCTCACCATCGCCGAATGGCGGGTGCTGAGCCGCCTGGCGCCCGCGGAGCATGGCGCGACCGTGCGCGAAATCTCCCAAATGGCCTGGGTGGACCGGGCCGAGGTGAGCCGCGCCGCCACCTCGCTGGAGGCCGGGGGCTACACCTCGCGCCGGCCGAATCCGAGCGACGGCCGCTCGCCCATCCTGTTCATCACCGAGGCCGGCACCGCGCTCTATGAGCGGCTGCTGCCGATCCGCGCCGAATTCCACCGCACCCTCGCCTCCGACCTGACCGATGCGGAGCGGGCCATGCTCGACTCGCTCCTGTTCCGGATCGCGCGCAAGGTGGCGGACCTCAATGCCGAAGCGGGCGGCTGATCGGGGCGGTTGACACCACTCTCCCACTTGTTGATTATTCAACAAAACGAAGGAGAGGACAGGATGACGCACCCCTTGTGGCCCGACGGTGTCCCGGCGACGATGCCGGCGCAGGACCGTGCCGATATCATGGACCTCTATGCCCGCTACGCCTGGGGCCTCGATCTCGCCGACAAGGAGATGCTGGTCTCGGTCTTCGCCGAGGACGGCGCCTTCGACCATCTCTGGCAGGGCACGTCGAAGGGCCATGAGGCGATTCTCGACAAGATGGACGAGCTTTGGAACCGCCGCCAGCATTGGTGGTACGGGCGCCAGCATCTGTTCAACAATTTCGTGATGGAGCCGCGGGAGGAAGGGGCGCGGGTGCGCGTCTTCTTCCAGATCCTGCAGTTCAACGTCGAGTATAAGACCAACTTCGTGTTCGGCATCGGCACCCGCGACGACAAGCTCGTGAAGCGGGACGGCAAGTGGCTGTTCCACAGCCTGCACGTCAATGCCTGGACCGACGCCGACCAGGTGCCCTGGAAGGGCGAGTTCCGGATCGACAAGCGGCCGCGCAACCCCTCCCCGCCCGCCGACACCCGGCCCTTCCTGGATCAGTCGAAGGATCCCTGGTGATGCGCATCGCCGCCGCGGTCTCGCGCGACGGCGCGGCCCATCCGCGGATCGAAGAGGTCGAACTGGAAGCGCCGCGCGCGGACGAGGTGCGCGTGCGCATCGCAGCCACCGGCATCTGCCATACCGACCTGCACTGCCATTCGGGCCGCGGCATGCCCGTGCCGAAGCCGATCGTGCTCGGCCATGAGGGCGCGGGCGTGGTCGAGGAGGTCGGCGCCGGCGTCACCAGCCTGAAGATCGGCGACCATGTCGTGATCAGCGGCGGCAATTGCGGCCAGTGCCCGAGCTGCCTGTCGGCGCGGCCGACCTATTGCCGCGACGCGATGAAGCTCGCCTTCGCCGGCATGCGCGGCGACGGCTCCTCCCCGCTCAGCATCAACGGCGAGCGGCTGGCGGGCTCCTTCTTCGCCCAATCCTCCTTCGCCACCCATGTGGTGACCCCGGCGCGAAGCGCGGTGAAGGTGCCGAAGGACGTGCCGCTGCACCTGCTCGGCCCCTTGGGCTGCGGGATCATTACCGGCGCCGGCTCGGTGCTCGAGGCCTTCCGGCTCCGCCCCGGCCAGGCGATCGTCGTGTTCGGCGTCGGCAGCGTCGGCCTGGCCGCGATCATGGCGGCGCGCCTCGCCGGCGGCGCGACGATCGTCGCCGTGGACGTGGACCCGGCGCGGCTGAAGCTCGCCGAGGAGCTGGGCGCCACCCATGCGCTCGCGTCGGACGCGAACACGCTGGGCGCGCTCAAGGAGATCGCGCCCCACGGCTACGATTACAGCTTCAACACCACGGTCGTGCCGGCGGTCTACGATCTCGCGACGCTCTGCCTTGCCAACGAAGGCACGGCGGGGTTCGTCACCCGCCCGATCGGCGAGTGGCAGCCCAATATCGCGATGCTGCTCGCGGGCGGCCGCAAGCTGCAGGGCATTCTCGGCGGGAGCGCCAACCCGCAGACCTTCATCCCGCTGATGATCGATTATTGGCGCCAGGGCCGCTTCCCGTTCGACCGTCTGGTCGCGGAATTTCCGTTCGAGAAGATCGACGAGGCCTGGGCGGCGTGCGAAGCGGGTACGGCCCTGAAGCCGGTGCTTCGGATGGCGAGTTAGCGTAAGGAAGAGCGGCAATGGCCAGCTTCAACGTCCAGGAATTCATCGACCGGCAGCCGGTCCGCAGCCCGCATTATGCGATGCTCGGGATTTGCGGCATCGCCATGTTCATCGACGGGCTGGACGTGTTCATGGTCGGCAAGATCGCGCCGGCGATCGCGCAGGGCCTGGGCGAGGAACGCTCCGCCATGGGCTTCGTCTTCCTGCTCCAGCAGATCGGCCTGGCCATCGGCGCCTTCGTCGCCACCCCGCTCGCCGACCGTTTCGGCCGCAAGCGGATGCTGATCATCTCCTCGCTGATCTTCGGCGTGCTCACTCTGGCGACCGCCTTCGTGACCACGCTGACGCAATTGGCGGTGCTTCGGGGCCTGGCCGGCCTGTTCCTCTCGGGCGGCCTGCCCATGGCCGTGTCGCTGGTCGCGGAATCGACCCCGCGCCATCGCCGCGGCACCTTCATTGCCATCTCCTTCGCCTGCTACAGCATCGGCTCGACGCTGGGCGGCGGCGCCATCGCCGCCTGGCTGATCGACGATTTCGGCTGGCAGAGCGGGTTCTGGGTGGGCGGCATGCTGCCCTTGCTCAGCGTCCCGCTCATGTATTTCTTCCTGCCGGAATCGCTGCAGTTCACGGTCAGCCGCAATCCCCACGATCCGCGCATCCCGGCCATGCTGCGCCGCATCGATCGCAATGTCGTGCTGGACGGCAGCGAGGATTTCGTCGCCGGCGACGGCTCCAACCGGGCGGACAAGGCGCGGCTGACGGACATCTTCCGCGGCGGCCGGGCGCGGACGACGACCTTGATCTGGCTCGCCTGCGTCTGTTCCATGGGAACGAGCGCCCTGCTCGCCGCCTGGCTGCCGACCTTCTTCGAGCAGATGGCGGGCATCCCGATCCAGCGTTTCGCCGTCTATGCGATGATCGGCTTCATCGGCGGCCTGGTGGGCACGCTGTCCATGGGCTGGCTGATGGACAAGTTCCGGCCGTCCCGCATCATCCCGCTCTTCTACTTCGGCCTGGCCGCGACCATGATCGGGCTCGCGACCGTGCCCTTCGGGACCCCGGTCTTCGTCGGGGTGATGATCGCGATGAGCCTGTTCCAGGTGGGCGGCCAGACCGGCCTGAACACGCTGATGACCCAGATCTACCCGGCCAGCATGCGCAGCACCGGCATCGGCTGGGCGGGCGGCGCCGGCCGGATCGGCGGCATCGTCCTCCCGCTCTTCGGCTGGTGGGCGACGAGCGAGCATTTCTCGCTGGAGCTGACCATGACGTTGATCGCGACCATGCCGCTCGCCGTCGCCGCGATCATCCTGATGGTCCGCGACAAGAAGGCGCCCCCGCCCGTCACCGGCCCGGCGGCGGCCGGCGCAGCGGCATAAAGACGTTGAGAAATCAACGATGATATGCGAACGGCCCTGACATGGCTCCCCGCGACACCATCTGGCAGAAGATCGAGACCCGCCCGACCGCGGGCCGGACCGAGGTCGGCTTCGGCGCGCTGGCCGAGATTATCGGCCTGCATATCAGCCTCGCCAATGCGGCGATCCTGCAGAATTTCAAGAAGCGCTTCGAGACGCTGCAGCTTACCCCGAAGCAGACCAGCCTGCTCTGGCTGGTGAGCGACAATCCGGGCGTCAGCCAGGTGGATTTCGCGCGCCTGTTCGGCATCGACCGGGCGACCATGCTCGGCATCACCAACACGATGACCAGGCGCGGCTATATCGAGCGGCGGCCGATGGCGAACAATGCGCGCCGGCTCGGCCTTCACCTCACCGACAGCGGCGCGGCGGTGCTCGCCGAGGCCAAGGCGCAGGTGGCGATCCACGAGGAGTGGGTGAAGCGCCGCTTCACCCCCGCGGAGCTCGACACGATCATATCGCTGATGGCGCGCCTCTACGAAGACGACGACGCCTGACACCTGAACGGAGAGGGACCAATGACCCACGCCGATTGCTCGCTCGAGCATGTCTTCGACATCGAGATCTTCTTCGGCGCGGACCGCTTCCTGTTCGGTCCGCTCCCCGGCGGCGGCCAGCAGGGCTATACCCCGCCGATCGGCGGCACGATCAGCGGGCCGAAGCTGAACGGCACGGTCGTGCCCAATAGTGGCGCCGATTATGCCTTCCTGCGCGAGGACGGGGTGCTGGACCTCAACGCGCACTACCTGCTGAAGGCCGACGACGGCACCCCCATCTACATCATGAACAAGGGCTATCTGGTCACCAATCCCGGCGGCTCCCAGCCCCATTATTTCCGGATCACGCCGTATTTCCGCGTGCCCGCGGGGCCGCACGACTGGCTGATGCGCACCTGCATCGTCGGCGGCGGCGAGCGGCGGACCGGCCCCGACCGCTCGCTCTTCCGCTATTACGCGCTGCGCTGAGCTCGGTCGGGCCCATGCGCCCCGTCACCCTGAACTTGTTTCAGGGTCCAGGGCGGAGCCGTCCATTTGCCTGTGATTGATCGCGGCCTCGGGATCGCGTCGACCCTGGACCCTGAAACAAGTTCAGGGTGACGCTTCAGGGTGGCTCGAATAACGCGCCCGGAATCTAGCCGCTGTTCCGCAGCGCCGTGGCGATGGCGTTGATCGAGAGCTGGATGCCCTCGCGGATGCGGGGATCGTCCTCGCCGGCGCGGTGGCGCTTCAGCAGCTCGATCTGCAGCTGGTTGAGCGGCTCGATATAGGGCAGGCGCAGCCGGATGCTCTCGTCCAGCGCGGGGTTCTTTTCGAGCAGGCGGCTCTGGCCGGTCGCGTCCAGCAAGGCGTCGCGCGTGCGCTCCCAGCCATCCCGGATCCGGCCGAAGATTGTGTCGGCCATCGCCTTGTCCTCGACCAGGCCGGCATAGAGGGTGGCGATGCCCATGTCGGACTTGGCGAGCACCATCTCCATATTGTCGAGCGTGGTGCGGAAGAAGGGCCAGGCCTCGACCATGTCTCGGAGCAGGCCCTTGTCGGCGAACGCCGCCAGCGCGTGGCCCGCGCCGTACCAGCCGGGCAGCATCACCCGGGCCTGCGCCCAGGAGAAGACCCAGGGGATGGCGCGCAGATCCTCGATCAGGTCGCTCTTGGTGCGGCTTGCCGGACGGGAGCCGAGCTTCAGCTCCGCGATCTCGGCGATCGGCGTCATCTGGCGGAAGAAGGTGCGGAAGCCCTCCGTCTCGTAGACCAGGCCGCGATAGGCGGCGAAGGCGCTGTTCGAAATCTCGTCCATCGCGCCGTAGAAGAGATCGCGGCGGCGGGCGGAGCGGACCTCGAGGCTGGCCAGCAGGGTCGCGGCGGTCATCGCCTCCAGGTTGATCGCGGCGCTTTCGACAGTGCCGTATTTGGCGGCGATCACCTCGCCCTGCTCGGTGATGCGGATCCGCCCCTGCACGGTGCCGCGCGGCTGGGCGCGGATCGCGGCGAAGCTGGAGCCCCCGCCCCTGCCGACGGCGCCGCCGCGGCCGTGGAAGAGCTGCAGCGCGGCCTGGTGCCTTTCGAAGACGTCGGCCAGCGCCCGGCTCGCCTGGTGGAGCGACCAGACGGAGGTGAGATAGCCGCCATCCTTGTTGGAGTCGGAATAGCCGACCATCACCTCCTGATGGCCGCGCCGGGCGATCGCGGCGGCGACTTCGGGCAGATCCAGGAAATCGGCCATGATCGCCGGCGCGTTCCGGAGATCGCCGATCGTCTCGAACAGGGGCACGGCCATGATGTGCGTGCCGTCCGCCTCGCCGGGGCGGTAGAGGCCGACCTCCTTGAGCAGGATGTTGACCTCCAGCAGGTCGGACAGGCTGTCCGTCTTGGAGATGATGTAGGTGGTGATGGCCGCCGGGCCGTAGCGGGCATGCGCCTCCGCCGCCGCGCGGGCGATGGCGAGTTCGGAACGGGTCTCGTCGGAATAGGCGGCGAAGGCGCTGGTCAGCGGGCGCGGGCTGGCCAGCTCCCGCCGCAGCAGGGCGACGCGGCCGGTCTCGGAGAGCGCCCGATAGTCCGCCTCGACGCCCGCGACGGCGAGCAGCTCCGCGACCACCCGCTCGTGCACGTCGGCATTCTGGCGGAGATCGAGCGTGGCGAGGTGGAAGCCGAAGGTCTCGACCGCGCGGATCAGCCGCTCGAGCTGGCCGTCTCCTTCCGGCGCGAGCGCTTCGACGAGGATGTTGAGATCGGCGAGCAGGTCCTCGGGCCGGGCATAAGGCATGCCGGACACGGCGGCGGGACGCGGCGCCTCCTCGCCGAACAACGTCTCGTAGGTGGCGGCGAGGCGGGCATAGATGCCGCTGATCGCGCGGCGATAGGGCTCGTCGGCGCGGGTCGCGCCGAGATCGCCCGCCGCCGCGGCCAGCGCCTCCAGCGCCGGGCTGACCGGGGCCAGCTCCGAGGACAAGGACAGTTCCGCGCCGAGCCGGTGCAATTGCTCCAGATAGTCGGCGAGCGCCGCCTCCGCGGAATGGCGAAGCGCGAAGCGGAGCGACTCCGCATCGACGTTCGGATTGCCGTCCCGGTCGCCGCCGATCCAGCTGCCGGCCTTCAGGAAGCTCGGCGGCCGCGCGCCGAGCGCCCGCTCCCAGCGCGCCTGCAGCGCCGGGATGACCGGCAGGAAGACGTCGCGCAGATAAGCGAGCGCGCTCTCCACCTCGTCGGCGACGTAGAGCCGCTCGCGGCGCAGCGGCCGCGTCTGCCAGAGCAAGGCGATCTGGCGGCGGATCGCCTCCTCGACCAGTTCGCCCTCCGGCGTTTCCGCCAGGCCCGCGTCGCGCAGCCGCATCAGCGCCGCCACCCGGTTGCGATGGTCGATGATCGACTTGCGGCGGACCTCGGTGGGATGGGCGGTGAGCACCGGGACGATCAACGCGCGCTCGAGCAGCTCCAGCACCTCGCTCTTGCCGACGCCCTGATCGGCGAGCCGCTTCAGCGCGGCGGCGACGTCGGCGCCCGGCTCGGCGGCGAGGCCGCGCCGGTCCTCGGCGAGATTGGCGAGCATCGAGAACAGCATGAAGCCGCGCACGAAGGCGAGCGTGTCGTCGAGGGTGAGCGCGCCGAGCCCGGTGTCGACCGCGGCCGGCGCCACGCCCCGGTGCCGGTCGACCGAGGTCGCGCGGATATATTCGATGCGGCGGAACAGAGCCTCGCCGTCATGCGCGCGGATGACGTCGCCGAGCAGCCGCCCGAGGAAGCGGATGTCGGGATTCTGGGCGATCGGCGGGATGGCGTTCACAAGCAGCGATGCTGCACCGCAACATGAGTCGCGTCAATCGGCTTTGGCCTTGCCGCGCTGGCGCCGCGGCGCCGGCAGGGTGAAGCCGACCACGGCCCCGCCTCCGGCCCGGTCCTCGGTCCAGATCCGTCCGCCATGGGATTCGATGATCGTGCGGGAGATGGAGAGGCCGAGGCCGAGCCCGGAATCCCGGGTGGTGGCGAACGGGGAGAAGCGCGCCTCGCTGGGCTGGCTGAAGCCGGCGCCATTGTCGGCGACGGTGATCGCCACGAACTCGCCCTCGCGCGCGCTGGCGATCTCGATCTCCGCGTCGTCGCGGCCTCGGGTCGCATCGCAGGCATTGCCGATCAGGTTGATGAGCACCTGCTGGACCTGGATGCGGTCGGCGCGGACGCTGCGGGCGTCGGCGCCGAATCTCGTGCGGAGCGCCGGCCGCTCGGCGCCGCCGGCGATCGTGACGAGCGCCAGCGCGTCGTCGACGACCCGGGCGAGGCTGACGATCGTGTCGGTGCGCGGCTGGTTGGCCACCATCTCGCGCACGCGGCGCAGGATGTCGGCGGCGAGATGGACCTGCTGGCCGGCCGCATCCAACCCTTCGCGCACCGCCTCCAGCGCGCCCTCCCCGTTCTTCCTGAGCCGGCGGCGGCTGCCGTTCAGATAGTTGGAGGCGGCGGTCAGCGGCTGGTTGAGCTCGTGCGCGATCGTCGCCGCCATCGCATTCATCGCCTCGAGGCGGGACAGATGGGCGACATGGGTCTGCAGCCGGTCGAGCAGCATCCGGGCGCTGATATTCTGATCGGTGCCGTGCAGGCGCACGACCTTGCCGCCGGCGTCGAAGCCCGGCAGGACGACGCCCTGGTGCCGCGCCTCGGTGCCGCTCGGCAGCCGCACCTCATATTCGATCTCCTGCGGCTCGCCGGTGCGGATCGCCTCGGCGTGCGAGCGGGCGATGACCTCCCTGCCCTCCTCGGTAAGATAGGCCTGGAACTCCTCGAAGGTCGGGCTGCCCTGTTCAGGCGTCCGCTCGAACTGGGCGCAGAGCTGCGGCGACCAATAGACCTCGCCGGTCCTGAGGTCATAGTCCCAGTCCCCGATCTTGCCGACGCGCTGCGCCTCGCTCAGCCGCTCATTGGCCCGCGCCAGCGCCGCTTCGCGCTGCTCGCGCCGGTTCAACGAGACGGTCACGACCAGAGCGAAGACGACGAGGATGAGGCTGATCAGCCCGGCGCCGACATAGAAGACGATCGCGCGGTGGCGCGGCACGGCGAGCACGTCGGATTCCAGCACGCCATAGGTCACGAACAAAGGATAGTCGCGCAGCCGCCGGTGGCTGAAGAAGCGCACCTCGCCGTCGGTCACGCTCGGATTGAGGAAGGTGCCGGCCGGGTCCCGGATCTGGTTCCGCATCACCCTCGTCCCGCCGACATTGTTGCCGGACCGGGTCACGCCATTGTGCAGGCTGGCGCGGACGATGCCGTCGAGGCCGATCACCGTCATCATGTCGTGCGGCTGGACCCGGGCATCGCGGAAGAAGGCGGTGAACTGCTCGGGCGGGAAATTGATCGCGATCACGCCCGCGAAGCTGCCGTCCGGATTGTTCAGCCGGCGGCTGAGCCAGATCAGGGTGCGGCCCGCATCGCGCGACTGGAAAGGCGGACTGATGTAGAGCCGCCCCGTGTCGCGCGCGACATGGGCGCGGAAGGCGGGATGATCGGCGACATTGGTCCGCGAGAGCGGCGTCGTCACCGACGTGGCGATCAAATCGCCATTGGCGTCGGCGATACTGATCGCGAGGAAGGTGCCGGTGCGCGCGACATTGCCGGTGATCCGCGCCGGATGGCCGGGCCGGCCGATAAATTCCGGCCCGACGTCGCCGCGGGTGAAACGGCCGCCGACATAGCGGGTGACCAGTTCCGCGGATTCCAGCGTGCGCCGGACATATTGTTCGAAGGCGATGGTGCGGTTGACGTTCTGCCGGACCGCGTCGTCAATGGCCTGGGCGTGCTCGAAATGGACCTGCGCGACCACGAACCACCAGGTGCCCGCGGCCAGCGCGAGGCAGAAGCCCCAGATCAGCGCCTTGAACCGGCGCGCCCGCCCGGGATTGTGCGCCTCGGCGGCGGGTGGGGCGATTGCGGAGACCATCGCCGCCGCTTATGGCGGGCGCCGGACAAAGTGCAATCGTCGATCACAACGGACACGGAATGACCCCGCGCGCGCCAGAACCGGAGATGATGAGCGGCTTCGGCAGCCACTTCGCGACCGAGGCCGTCGCGGGCGCCCTGCCCCATGGCCGCAACTCGCCACAGCGGCCGGCCTTCGGCCTTTATGCCGAGCAATTGTCCGGCACCGCCTTCACCGCGCCGCGCCACGAGAACCGCCGGTCCTGGCTGTACCGGCTGCGCCCGAGCGCCGCGCATCCGCCCTACGAGCGCTATGTCGGCGCGGCCCTGTTCGCGCCGGGCACGAGCGATGCGCCGCTACCGCCGAACCGGCTGCGCTGGGACCCGCTCGCCATGCCGGAAATCGCGACCGACTTCGTCGACGGCCTCGTCACCATGATGGCCAATCGCGATCCCGCCGATCTGGAGGGCGTCGCGGTCCATGTCTACCGCGCGACGGCCGACATGGCGGACCGTTATTTCTTCGACGCGGACGGGGAGCTGCTGCTGATCCCGGAGCGAGGCCGGCTGGATCTCAGGACCGAACTGGGCCGGATCGAGCTCGAGCCCGGCGAAGTCGCCCTCATCCCGCGCGGCGTGCGGTTCCGCGTGCTGCTGCCCGACGGCGCGGCGCGGGGCTATGTCGCGGAAAATCACGGCAGCCTGTTCCGACTGCCCGAGCTCGGCCCGATCGGCTCGAACGGCCTCGCCAATCCGCGCGACTTCCTGACGCCGAGGGCCGCCTATGAGGACCGCGAAGGCAGCTTCGAGCTGATCCAGAAGCAGCTGGGCTCGCTCTGGGTCACGACGCTCGATCACAGCCCGCTCGACGTCGTCGCCTGGCATGGCAATCTCGCGCCGTGGAAATACGACCTCGCTCTGTTCAACACGATCGGGACGGTCAGCTTCGACCATCCGGACCCATCGATCTTCACCGTCCTCACCTCGCCCAGCGACGTGCCCGGCCGGGCCAATGCCGATTTCGTGATCTTCCCGCCGCGCTGGATGGTCGCCGAGGACACGTTCCGCCCGCCCTGGTTCCACCGCAACGTGATGAGCGAGTGCATGGGCCTCATCCACGGCGCCTATGACGCCAAGGCCGACGGTTTCGCGCCCGGGGGCATGAGCCTGCACAATCTGATGGCGGGACACGGGCCCGACGCGGCGAGCTGGCAGGGCGCGAGCGAGGCGGCGCTGAAGCCGCACAAGATCGAGGGGACCATGGCGTTCATGGTCGAGACCTGCTGGCCCTATAAGCCCACGCGGTTCGCGCTGGACCATGCCCAGCCGGATTATGACGAGGCCTGGGACGGCTTTCCGAAGGCGGTGTTGCCTTAGCGCCATCGTGCTCCGGCGAAGGCCGGAGCGCTGCGTCGAGGGCGTGGCGTGTCCCGCACCGCTCCGGCCTTCGCCGGAGCTCGGCCATGGGTTATGCCCGCTTGCGGTTGTGGTCGTATTCGCCCTTGGCGAGGAAGGCCTTCACCCCGCGCGCCGCCTGGCGGATGCGATGCTCGTTCTCGACGAGGGCGATGCGGACATAGCCCTCGCCCTCCTCGCCGAAGCCGACCCCCGGCGCGACCGCCACGCCGGCCTCGGCGAGCAGGCGCTTGGAGAATTCCATCGCGCCCATCGCCCGATACTCCTCGGGGATCGGCGCCCAGGCGAACATCGAGGCGGCGGGTGCCGGGATTTCCCAGCCGGCGCGGCCGAAGCTCTCGACCAGGCAGTCGCGGCGCGACTTGTAGAGCTTGCGGTTGAACTCGATAATGTCCTGCGGCCCGTTCAGCGCGGCGACGGCGGCGGCCTGGATCGGCGTGAACGCGCCATAATCCAGATAGGATTTCACCCGGCCGAGCGCGCCGACCAGATCGCGGTTGCCGACCGCGAAGCCCATCCGCCAGCCCGCCATCGAATAGGTCTTGGACATGGAGGTGAACTCGACCGCCACCTCCTTCGCGCCCGGCACCTGCAGGATGGAGGGCGTCGGCACGTCGCCGAAATAGATTTCGGCATAAGCGAGGTCGGAGATCACCCAGAGATCGTGCTCGCGGGCGAAGGCGACGACCTTCTCGTAGAAGTCGAGGTCGGCGGTATAGGCGGTCGGATTGGACGGATAGCCGATCACCAGCACCTTGGGCCGCGGCACGGTGAAGCGCACCGCCCGGTCCAGCGCCTCGAAGAAATCGGGCCCGGGCGCGGCCGGGATGGAGCGGATCGCGGCGCCGGCGATGATGAAGCCGAAGGTATGGATCGGATAGGACGGGTTGGGCGCGAGCACGACGTCGCCGGGCGCGGTGATCGCCTGGGCGAGGTTGGCGAGCCCCTCCTTGGAGCCGAGGGTCACGATCACCTCGCCGTCCGGATCGAGGCCGACGCCGAAGCGGCGCTCGTAATAGCCGGCCTGCGCCTTCCTGAGGCCGGCAATGCCCTTCGAGGCGGAATAACGGTGGGCGCGGGGATCGCGGGCGACCTCGGCCAGTTTCTCGATCACATGGGCGGGCGGCGCGCCGTCCGGATTGCCCATGCCGAGATCGATGATGTCCTCGCCCCGCGCGCGCGCCGCCGCCTTCATCGCGTTGACTTCGGCGAAGACATAGGGCGGCAGCCGGCGGATGCGGTAGAAATCGGTGCTGGTCATGACGCAGGACGCTCTGCCGGTGCGCGAACGGCCGCGCAACCCCATTCCTGCCGGATGCGGGCCGGTGACGCGGAGGGGGTACAGAGGCGGGGCTTTTGCTATGGTCGCCGCCGCAACGATTCGGCGCCGCGTTCCGGCGCCGACCAACAGGGAGGAAGTCGATGCGTTTGATGTTGACCATGGCGACGGGTGTGCTCGTCCTTACCGGGCTCGCGGCGTGCGGCCAGAACGAGCAGTCGATCCGCAGCAATTTCCGCACCCAGGCGCTCGCCAATTGCCAGCGCGGCGCCGACGCCAGCGCCCGGGCGCAGCTCAGCCAGGCCGGGATCAATATCGACCAGCTCTGCACCTGCGCCATCGACCGCTACATGCAGCAGGCCTCGCTCGACCAGCTGAAGCAGGACGCCAACAATCCCGATCCGCCCGCTCTGCGCGCGACCTCGATCCAGTGCGCCAGCGAGCTGGTGCGCCAGTCCACGCCCGCCGCGGCGCCGACTCCGGGCGCGGCCCCGGCGCCGGCCGAGCCCGCGACCGAGGGCGAAGAGGGCGGCGCCGAGAGCAACGCCGCGGAATAAGCGGCGGTTCAGGGTCCGGCCGCCGCGGCGCGCGACGCCCGCGGCGGCCGGCCTGGACAGCCTCGGCCGCGGGCAGGTGCCCATTTCCGGCGAACCACCCCGTGGGCGCGCGCGTCTTGCCTACAGCTGCCCTCTTGGAGTAAGCAGCGCGAACACGCGAAGTTTGGAGACGGTCGTGACAGCAGCCGGCAGATCGAGGGAGGGCCACGTAAAGTCGTGCTCCCCGCGAGACGCCGGGTTCGCTTGTCCAATTCCCATGCGTGCGGCGAATTGAATTGATCGCTCCGGACATCTGTTCGGACGCGCAATCCTCCACCGCTGACGTATAAGGGAAGCGCGACATGCACGCCCCAGTAAAAGATCAATCCTCGACGACGGACCGCCCGGGACTTCGGGCGCTGTTCGTCCGCTACCCGTTTCGGGCCGGCTCCTTAATCTTCGGGGGAATCGTCGTTATCTATGCACTGGGGGCCAAGGGCCTCAGACGAGTGCTGTTCATGGATCGAAACAACGTCATCGTCCCCGCGTCCGACGTCCATCCGTCGGGGGACGACACCGGCCCGGGGGCGGACCGGAAGCTCGCCGGGGCCAAGCCTCCCGCCAAAGCCCTTCCGCCGGGCAGCTATTCACGGGAGAGCCTCCCGCCACCGCGTCCCGAAGTGCAGGCGATCCTCGACAGGGTGAAGAAAAGCGCGCGCGACGAAGGCGCGGATGGCCTGTCAAAAAGCGGCAAGGCTCCCACCAAAGCGCTGCGCAGCAAGCGCCGGATCGCAAGCGGCGGCCCGGCCAAGCGACGGCTCGACATGGCTTGATTGATCTCGTCTTAACCGCCAAAGTGAATGCCCCTCTCAGGAGGGGTTTTCTTTTGGGGAGGGGGCATGGGTATATTTGAGGAACTCGGCGCGTCCGAGGCCGTGGCCACGCAGAAATTCAGCATCTACATTCCCAATAAAGACAGAAACCATCAGATCCTGCCCGACTGGAGCACCTGGATCGATTCCGCCATCTATCTTCTTGCCGAGATCAACGGAGGCAGCACCAGCCTCCCGGCGTCGAAAAGCGCCTGGAAAGGCGAGGACGACAGAATGATGAGCGAGGAAGCCGTGGTGGTCTACTCCTTCATTCGCCATCCCGACGAGTTCGAGAAGAATCTCGGCACGATCAAGGCCTTCATTCGCGATTTCGGCATCCGGGCCGATCAGGAATCGGTGCTGGTCGAGCTTGCCGATTGCGAAGCCTGCTTCATCAACAGGGACGATTTCAGCTAGCGGCCGGCGGACGGGCATGCACGGCCGGCGCTCGCCCCATGCCCGCGCCAGAGATGTGCGCGTAAACCGCCGCTTCTGCTATCCACGACGCGCCGACTCGGCGCCGTACCCGAGTAAGACAGGGGAATCGACCATGCGCATGATCCTGATGACCGCCGCCAGCGCCCTGCTCGTCGCCGGCCTCGCCGGCTGCAATCGCGACGCGCCGACCAATCAGCCCGGCCAGGCCAGCCGGAACGCGTCCGCGCCCCTGATCGACCGGGGCGGGATCCGCGAATTGCTGCTCATCGGCTGCCGGAACGGCGACCCGAACGCGGCGCGGCAGCTCACCCAGGCCGGCATCAATGTCGAGCAATTCTGCATCTGCGCGGTCGACCGCTATGTGCAGGGGGCCTCGGACGCGGAGATCCAGCAGATCAGCACCAATCCGAACCAGGCCCGGCTGCAGCAGGCCTCCGAGCAGTGCGTCGCCGAGATGACCGGCCGGTCGCGCGGCGCCCCCAGCGGCAACACGACCTCCGCGCTCGACGCGGCGACCGGCGATGCGGCGAATGCCGCCGACGCGGCCGCGGCGGATGTCGAGAGAGCCGTCGGCCGGTAGCGCCGGGGCCCGCCGCGCGGTCAGCCGCCCTGCAATTCGTGCCGCCGCATGGCGTGCCGGAGCTGATCGTAGGTCAGCGACAGCGCGGTCGCGGCGGCGCGCTGGTTCCAGCGGCAGCGTTCCAGGGCGGCGGTGAGGATCGCCTTCTCATAATCGGCGATGGCGAGGCGGAAATCGGCGCAGTCGCCCGGATCGTAGGCGGTCGGCGCGGACGAAAAGGGGACGGCGCTCTCGACGGCCAAAGCCGCGGGCGCGGGCTCGCGCTGCGCGCCCTGCCCCGCCAGCGGCCGCCACGGGCTTTCGAACGGATCGAACTGGATATCCTCGATCGGCCCCTCCAGCCCCGCCCAGCGGTAGACGGCCCGCTCCACGACGTTGCGCAGCTCGCGGACATTGCCGGGCCATTCATAGGTTTGCAGCTTCGCCATCGCCTCGGCGCTGAAGCCGGGCCAGGTGTCCATCTCGATGTCGAGGCCCATGCGGCGGCCGAAAAATTCCGCGAGAACGGGAATGTCGCTCTGCCGGTGGCGGAGCGGCGGGAGGGTCACGACCTCGAAGCTGAGGCGATCGAGCAAATCGGCGCGGAAGCGGCCCTGCTCGACGAGGCGCGGCAGATGCTCGTTGGTCGCGGCGACGATGCGCACGTCGACGGTGAGCGGGCGGCTGGAGCCGATCCGGGTCACCTCGCCATATTCGATCGCGCGCAGCAGCCGGTCCTGCGCCGGACTGGAGAGCGTCGCCAGCTCGTCGAGGAAAAGCGTGCCGCCATTGGCTTCCTCGAAGCGGCCGGGCCTGGCCTTGGTGGCGCCGGTGAAGGCGCCCGCTTCATGGCCGAACAATTCCGCCTCGATCAAGGTCTCGGGCAGAGCGGCGCAGTTCATCACGATGAGCGGCCCGTCCCAGCGCGAGGAGAGGTGGTGCAGGCGCTCGGCGATCAGCTCCTTGCCGGTGCCGCGCTCGCCGATCACGAGCACGGGGCGGTCGAGCGGCGCGGCGCGGCTGGCCCGCTCCACCGCGTCGAGGAAGGAGGTGGACTGGCCGACCAGGTGGGTGTTGCGCTCCATTCCCGACACTTGGCGCATTTTCCCACCTGTTGGCAAGATGTGAGTGGCGAAAGCCTTCGTCCGTCGATCAAAAGTGGCGGATTTCAGCCGTTTTCGGCACTTGGCACGGCCCCTGCTTAGTTGAGGGGGTCACGCCGGATGGATCGGCGGGGCAGACCAAGGTTCAGGAGACCTGCAATGCTCAAGACCGACCGTATCGCACAGGTCGCCACCGCCCTGGTCGGCGCCCTCGTCATTTCCACCCTGTCGATCGGCGCCGCCGTCGGTCCGGTCCGCGCGGCCGAGCCCGGCCAGTCGTGGATCGCCGCGGAGCCGCTGGTCGCCCCCGTCGCGGGGGACCGTGCCGGTGCGTAAGCTGAAGCCGGTCCGGATCCAGGTGAAAGCGGGAGAGCTGATGCGCATCTCTTCTCCCCGCGCTAAACCCGAATCCGAGCCGGCCCGGCGCTATGATTCAAGCAAGGAGCTTTTTCCCATGGGCATTTTTTCGCGGACGCGCGATATCGTTGCCGCCAACATCACCGACCTGCTCGACAAGGCCGAAGACCCCGCGAAGATGATCCGCATGATCATCCTCGAAATGGAGGAGACTTTGGTCGAGGTCCGCGCCTCGGCGGCGCGCACCATCGCCGACCAGAAGGAGATGCGGCGCCAGATCACCAAGCTGGAGCGGCTGCAGGACAGCTGGGTCGAGAAGGCCGAGCTCGCGCTCTCCAAGGGCCGCGACGACCTCGCCAAGGCCGCCCTCTACGAGAAGCAGAAGGCCGCCGACATGGCCGGGCAGCTGCAGGGCGAGATCGAGGTGCTGGACGAGGCGCTGCGCGCGTCGGAGGCGGACATCGCCAAGCTGCAGAACCGGCTGCGCGAGGCCCGCACCCGCCAGAATGCGGTGATGACCCGCATGGAGCAGGCGCAGAACCGTTCGCGGGTCCGCGAACTCTATAACGGCCCGAAGATGGACGAGGCTATGTCGCGCTTCGACACGCTCGAGCGCCATGCCGATCTCGCCGAAGGCCATGCCGAGGCGCTGGGCCTGGGCGCGCCGCCCAAATCGCTCGAGGAGGAAATCGCCGAGCTGCGCAACGCCGACAAGGTCGATGCCGAGCTGGAGGCGCTCAAGGCCAGCCTCGCCCGCCGCTCCAATGGCGGCGAAGCCAAGAAGGACTAAGCGGACATGGATCCCGAACTCTTCATCCCGATCCTCGCGATCACCGCGCTGTTCATCGTGCTGCCGTGGATCGTCTTCCACTACATCACCAAGTGGAAGGCGCAGGCGACGCTGACCACAGAGGACGAGAATCTGCTCGACGAGCTGCACGAGCTCGCCCGGCGGCTCGACGACCGGATGCGGACGATCGAGCGGATCATCGACGCGGAAAATCCCGCCTGGCGCGGCCTCGGCCACGACCCGGTCGAGGAGCTGCTCGAGGACCGTACCGACCGGCTGCACCAGGCGGCCGAGCGCACCAACCGCCCGGCGCGCGCCAGGAGGAAGTCATGAACAGCCCACGCACCAAATTCTACAAGGACAAGCAGAACGCCAAATGGTCGGGCGTCTGCGCCGGGATCGCGGACTATACGGGGATCGACGTCACCGTCATTCGCCTGGGCTTCGTGCTGGGCACCGTCTTCACCGGCGGCTCGGGCCTGCTCGCTTACTGGATCATCGCCTGGATGACGCCGGAGAAGCCCGGCCGGCTCTACGAGAAGACCCGCGAGGACAAGAAGTTCTGGCAGAATGTGCGGTCCAATCCGCGCCGGGTCGCCCGCGACGTGCGCTCGCGTTTCCGGGAACTCGACCGCCGGCTGGCCGACGTCGAGGCCTATGTGACCAGCTCGAACCACCGCCTCGCCAGCGAAATCGAGCGGCTGCGCTGAAGCCGGAGCAAGGGGAAAACAGATGAACGGCGGAATTGCGATCTTCGTCCTGCTGATGACCGCCATCGGCGTGGTCGGCTGGCTGATCAACAACTGGATCCGGGCGAAGCACGGCATCCCGACCGATGAGGAATTGGCCCTGCTGGCGGCCCAGGGCGGGCCCGAGCAGGCGCGGCAGGTTCACCTGCTCGCCGACCAGAACGAGGCATTGCGGCAGCAGGTGGGCCGGCTCGAGGAGCGGATCGCGGTGCTCGAACGGATCGCCACCGATCCCGCCGAGCGCACCGCCCGCGAGATCGAGCGGCTGCGCCACGGCTAGAGGGGAAAAGACATGGACTGGGGTGGACCTTTTTTCGTCATCGCGATCATCGCGATCTCGACCTTCGGCTGGGTCGCGACCAGCTGGATCCGCGCGAAGCACGGTTATCCGCTGGAGAATGAATGGTCGGGCACGAGCCATAAGGGAAATCCGGACGCCGAGCGCCGGATCGAGCTGCTGACCAACGAGAATGCGGGCCTGAAAGGGCAGATGGGCCGGCTCGAGGAGCGGATCGCGGTGCTCGAGCGGATCGCCACCGACCCCGCCGAGCGGACCGCTCGCGAGATCGAGCAATTGCGCAATTCCTAGGGAGTGACGAGAGATGGGTGACAAAGCGGAGCTGATCGGGACGATCCTGCCCTGGGTGGCGGTCATCGTCGCCGCCGGCGTGGTCGGCTGGGTGATCAACACCTGGATGCGGATCAAGCACGGCTACCCGCTGGACGGGGCCTGGGGACAGGCCATCTATCCGAAGAAGAACGAGGAAGTGATCGAACGGGTCAAGCTGATCAGCCAGGAGAATGCGCAGCTTCGCGCCGAGCTCGGCTCGGTCAAGGACCGGCTCGCCAATGTCGAGCGGATCGTGACCGACGACAGCCACCGGCTGACGCAGGAGATCGAGGCGCTGCGGCTGCCGAAGAATTGAGGGGGACAAGATGGAATTCTTCCTGATCGTCGTCGGCATCCCGGTCGTCTCGGGCATCGGCTATGCGGCCTTCGAGCGCTGGCTGAAGCACAAGGAGAAGATGGCCAAGGCGCTGACCGCGCAGACCGCCGAGAAAGCCGCCCAATATGCGGCGCGGACGGAGCGGCTGGAGCAAAGGGTGCGCGTGCTGGAGCGGATCGTCACCGACAAGGGCATCGAACTCGCCGACGAGTTCGAGCGCCTGCGCGACGAGCGGCCGCACTGAGCCACGGCGTGGGCAAGGGAAGGGAAAAAGCATGAGCGGTGGCCAGATTACTGCGATCATCATCGTCGCGATCGTCATGTTCGCGAGCGTGGTGCGCGCCGCCTTCGGCTCCGGGAAGCTCGGGCATCGCGGCCGGCGCGGGCGCGACGAGTCGCTGCCGGCGCGCGACGATGCGGAGACCCGGCGGCTGCGCGAGGAGGTCAGGAACCTCAAGGAGCGCCTCGCCGTGATCGAGCGGATCACGGTGGAGAAGGAAAACAGCCTGGCGCGCGAGATCGAGCAATTGCGCGACGAGCCCAGGCGCTGAGCTGGAGCTGAGCGGCGTGGGCCGCGAGGAGGAAGACGAGAGATGAATCCGTTCGAAATGGTCGTCATCATCGTGATTGTCGTGACGATCGGCGGGGTGATCCGGGCGATGCTCGGCGTCCGCAAGGACCATAAGGGCAACGAATATTTCGATCGCGGGCGCAATGACGACCGGATCGTCGAGGAGATCAAGCGGCTGCGCGAGGAAGTGAAGGCGCTGAAGGAACGCCAGGCGGTGATCGAACGGATCACCGTGGAGAAGGAAAACAGCCTCGAGCGCGAGTTCGACCGGCTGCGGGACCAATAGGAGCGCGACGATGACCGACGGCGGCGAAACCCTGCTGAGCGTGGCCGTCCTGCTGGCCGGAGTGGCGATGCTGAGCTTCGTCATGCTCCGGGGCTGGGAGGGCTGGCTGCGGCTGCGCCGGCTCGAGCTGGAGCAGGCGCGCGGCCCGGGCCTTCCGGCGGCCGCGGCGGGCCGGCGCCTGGAGCTGATCGACCTCAAGGACCGGGTGAAACGGCTGGAGGCGATCTGCGACGGCGCCGACGGCTGCGCCTGAACCGTTGCCGGAAGCGCAGGCGTTCGGCACCGCCCCGCGTTTCGGCCCGACGGCGGCGGGGCTGCTGTTCCTCGTCCCGGGCCTCGGCTTCGCCTGGCTCGGCTGGGGGATCATGCGGCGTCCGCGGCGCAAGGGCGGTTGAGGATCGGCGCGCGCGCCACTAAGCGGACGGCCATGGCTTTCGCGACCCTCGACGACGTGCATGACGATTACGCGCTGCTAGAGGCGGACGACCGCTACCGGCTGCTGATCGATCTCGGCCGGGCGCTGGAGCCGATGCCGGACGCGCTGAAGACCGATGCGACCCTGGTGCGCGGCTGCTCGGCCTCGGTCTGGCTCTATCCGGTGGCGCGCGACGACGGCCGGCTGCACTTCCTCGCGGATTCCAACGCCGCGATCACCAAGGGGATCGTAGCCCTGATCCTGCTGGCCGTGCAGGACCGCGCGCCGGCGGACATCCTGGCGATGCCGATCGAGGAGGCTCTGGCCCGGTTCGACCTGACCAGCCAGCTCAGCTCCAACCGCACGCAGGGCATTCCCAACATGATCGCCCTGATCCGCGAGAGCGCGCGGCGGCTGGCGGCATGAGCGGCTTCGATCCCGAGCGGTTCATGGACTATGCCTCGCGGGACGGCTCCGGCCATGGCGCGGCGATCGGCATCCTCTATCACGCCCATGGCGACGATTGGGTGGAGCTCGCCCTTCCCTACCGCCCCGAGCTGGTCGGGATGCCGCGGACGCAGGTGCTCGCCTCCGGCCCGATCGTGAGCCTGATGGACATGGCGACCAGCCTTTCCGTCTGGATGAAGCTCGGCGCCTTCCGCCCGCAGGCGACGCTCGACCTGCGCGTCGACTATCTGCGCCCGGCGACGCCCGGCCGGACGGTGATCGGACGCGGCACCTGCTACCGGGTCACGCGCAGCGTCGCCTTCGTCCGCGGCATCGCCCATGACGGCGATCCGGACGATCCGGTGGCCAATGTGACCGGGACGTTCATGGGGACGGAATAGGGATTTCGCGGGAGGGGAAACGACATGCGCGCCTGGCTGACCTTGCTCTTCGCCATCCTGTTCGCGTCGACCCCCGCCGTCGCGCAGCAGCGGCCTTCCCCGATCCGCTACAACCAGCCGGTCATCGCGATCACCCATGCGACCGTGGTGGACGGCACCGGCGCCCCCGCCCGCCGCGACCAGAATGTGATCGTCCGCGACGGCCGGATCGCCGCTATGGGGCCCGCGGCGCGTACCCCCGTGCCGGACGGCGCGACGGTGATCGACGGCACCGGCAAGACCCTGCTGCCCGGCTTCGTCTTCGTGCACGAGCATATGTTCTATCCGGTCGGCGGCGGCCATTATTCCCCGATGCTGGCCAGCTTCCCGCCGCTCTATCTGGCCGGCGGCGTGACCACGGCGCGGACCGGCGGCGCGGTCGCGCCTTATGCCGATCTCAGCCTGCGCGACGCGATCGCGGCGGGGACGGCCATCGGCCCGGATCTCGACGTCACCGGCCCCTATATCGAGGGGACCGGCCTCGGCATCATGGAGCTCCATCCCGCCGCCGATGCCGACGCGGTCGAGCGGCTGGTCGATTACTGGGCCGACACGGGCGTGACCTCGTTCAAGGCCTATATGATGCTCGACCGGGCGGGGCTGCGCCGCGCGATCGAGACCGCGCACCGGCGCAATCTGCGCGTCACCGGCCACCTCTGCGCCGTCACCTATCGCGAGGCGGCGGAGCTCGGCATCGACAATCTGGAGCATGGCTTCGCGGCGATGACCGATTTCGTCGAGGACAAGCAGCCGGACGTCTGCCCGCTGCGGCAGACCTCGGCCCTGCTCGCCAATGTCGATCCGGACTCGCCGCGCGTGCGGGAGCTGCTCGCTTATCTGGTCGCCCGGCGCGTCGCGATCACCTCCACCCTCGTCGTCTTCGAGGATATGACCCCGGGCCGGCCGCGGCTCGGCGAGGCCGAGCGGGCGGTGCTGAACGAAAGCGCGCTACGCAGCTACGACGCGATCCACCGCGTCATCGACGCCGCCCCGCCCGGCCTGCGCAACCAGGAGGAGCTGGCCAAGTCGATGCGGCTGGAGCGGCTCTTCGTCCAGGCGGGCGGCCTGCTGCTGGCGGGGACGGACCCGACCGGCGCGGGCGGCGCCCTGCCCGGCTTCGCCAGCATCCGCCAGATGCAATTGCTCGTCGAGGCCGGCTTCGGCTTCGAGCAGGCGGTGCAGGTCGGCACGCTGAACGGCGCCCGCTTCCTGCGCCGCGAGCGCGAGGTGGGCTCGATCGAGACCGGCAAGCGCGCCGACCTGATCCTGATCGACGGCGATCCGGTGCGGGATCCGGCGGCGATGAGCCGGATCGTGACGGTGTTCAAGGCGGGGATCGGCTATGACCGCGCCGCCTTGCTGGCCTCGGTGAGGGGTTTGGTGGGGTACAGATAAATCCTCCCCGGAACGGGGAGGGGGACCATGCGCAGCATGGTGGAGGGGCCGGGACGGTGAAACCGTCGCGGTGCGACGGCCCTCCACCACGCCGCTTCGCGCCGCGGTCCCCCTCCTCGTTCCGGGAAGGAATTAACCCGGCCGCCGCTCCTCGGCGCGGCGAAGCACCTCATAGCTCGCCTGCACCGCCTGGAACCGCGCCGCGGCTTCGGCGTCGCCGGGCTTCAGGTCCGGATGATTGGCCTTGGCGAGGCGGCGATAGGCGGCCTTGACGGCCTCGAAATCGGCGTCGCTCTCCAGCTCCAGCACGTCGAGCGCGCGCAATTCGTCGCGGCTGCGGCTGCCGTCGCCGGGCCCGCCCCAGCCGTAATGATTGGCGCTGGCGAAGGCGTCGGCGCCCTGCCGCTCGCTCTTTTCCCGCGCGGCCGCCTCCTCGGCGGTCAGCCCTTCGAAATAATTCCAGTTGCGATTGTACTCGGTCGCGTGGGCCAGGCAGAAATACCAGCGGTCCGGGCTGTTCGGCGATTTGGGCGCGGGCCGGTCGCCGGGCTCGTCGCAGCCGTGCCGGTCGCATTTGCGCACGGCCTCGGCCTCGCGCGAGGCGCCATATTCGCGCCAGCGCGGAAAACCCCAGTCGTTCGATCGCTTCGGCCGTGCCATAAGTCGTCCAGAATAGACGGGGCGGCGGGTGTACGCCACCTCGCCGCCGCGCCGGTCCACAGAAAAATTCGCCAGAGGGCCTGTAAGCCGGGTTCTGTCCGTCCGCCGGAGCGGACTGGGCGACCATTCCTCTAGGACCGCGTTCGCACGCGGCCTCAAGCAATCAACCCGGGCGACGAGCCGGAACGTGGCTCTCTGGGTTTTCCGGAAAGCAGGCTTTCCGGCAGGGCCCATGTGCCGCCCCTATTCGATCTTGCTCCCGGTGGGGTTTGCCGTGCCGCCGCCGTTACCGGAAGCGCGGTGCGCTCTTACCGCACCCTTTCGACCTGGCCGGACCGAAATCCGGTGGATTGCTTTCTGTGGCACTTTCCCTGGGGTCGCCCCCGCCGGCCGTTAACCGGCACCGTCGTTCCGTGGAGCCCGGACTTTCCTCGCGCAGCCGAAGCCACCCGCGGCCGCCCGGCCCTCTGGTGGAGGGGGATATAGCGAAGCGGGAATGGAGATGTAAGCCCGGGTGGCGCGGTGTCCGTTATGGGTGGTGAGCGTCTGCTTCATTCGGAATTGAATTCCGCACTCCGCCAAGGCGACAAATTTTCGGTGATCCGGTTTCTGTCATTGTCACGCTTATCCCAATGAAACGTGAATTTGGGAGGGCCACATGATACGCAGACTCATCATTGGAACAGCATTGTTCGCCGCCGCCTCTGCCGGGCCAGCGCACGCACGGAATGGCGATTTTTACATCGGCGCCGACTTCGGGGTGATGCTGCCCAACGATACGTCGCTGACATTCACGCCCGGCATCGGCGCCGGTACCACCGGCACCGCCACGCTTGACTATGACCGCGGGTTTGATGGCGGGGTCTTCGCCGGCTATGATCTGGGTATCGTGCGGATCGAGGCGGAGGCGTCCTATCGATCGGCGGATGTCGGCGAGATCGCCAGCAACGGCGTCATTTTCCCGGGCACTGCCGGAGCGACAGCCGTTCGTGAGGCGGGCGGTGGCGATGTCAGCGCGCTCAGCTTCATGGGCAACGCCATGCTGGATTTCGGCAACGAGGACGGCCTCTCTTTCTTTGTCGGTGGCGGCGCCGGATATGCCAGAGTTGAGATCAACTCCCTACGCGCCTTCGCCAATACTGGCGTGATCCTCGATGACAGGGAATGGCGCTTTGCATGGCAGGGGGTTGCGGGAATTCGCCAGGCGGTCAGCAACAACGTCGATGTGACGATACGCTATCGCTACTTCAATGCAGGCAGTGCGGAATTCGTTGGCTTTGGCGGTCGTGCCGTCGATGCCAGCATCCGCTCACACTCGCTGATGGGCGGAATCACCTTCAACTTCTGGTAAGACGGCCTTGTCGATGTCGCCGACCAATGGCTTGGAGTGAGTTGGCCCGAGGACCATGTCTGCAACTGGTCGAACGCAGACGTTCGATTTGTTGGATACAAATAGGATTTCGACTGACATGCTCGCCGCGACTCGGCTTCTTGTCCGGGTCGTCGGCTCCTTGAGATTTCCCGCTATTACCTTGTTCTGCCGGCCGGGGCGGGCGACCCCTTCATGGCCGTCAATCTCGGCAATCCCGGACCCCCATGGCCAGTGCGAACATTGGGACCATTCGCTCAATCGTCGCCCTGCGGTTTGGGAAGCAGCAACGCGAGCAGGATCATCCGGCATTCCGCGTCGATCGTGCCGTCGACCAGCTCGGGGCGGAAGCGGCGCTGGAAGGCGACGGTGGCGGCGAGCGGATCGGTCACGTCATAGCCGAACCGCTCCAGCGCGAGCAGGAAGCCGCTGTCGGTCCAGTTCGGGTCCATCAGGTTGCGGGTCGGCCGCGGCAGCGCAAGCCTGAGGCGCGCGAGCCGGCCCCAGGGGAAGAGCTCGCCCGGATCCTGGCGGCGGGTCGGGGCGATGTCCGAATGGCCAACGACATTGCCGCGGGTGATGCCGTGGCGCTCCTTGATGCCCGCGACGAGCGGGATCAAGGCCTCGATCTGCGGCTCCGGAAAGGCGCGATAGCCCCATTCGTGGCCGGGGTTGATGATCTCGATGCCGATGCTGTGATCGTTGAGCGCGGTCCGGCCGCGCCAGTAGGAGCGGCCCGCATGCCAGGCGCGCTTGTCCTCCGGCACGAGGCGCAGGATCTGCCCGTCCTCGGCGACGACATAATGGGCGGAGACCCGCGCCTCCGGATCGCGCAGCCGCGCGATCGCCGAGGCGGCGTCCTGCATGCCCGTATAATGGAGCACGAGAATGGAGACGGGCTGGGTGCGCTCGTCGAAATTGGGCGACGGGGCCTCGATGATCCCTTCCTGCATGGGAAGAGTTACGGCCTGAAAGCGGGACGAGGTCAAGTCCGGCTGTTCGTGCCGCCGCTTTCGTCACCCTGAAACACGTTCAGGGTGACGGCGGTGCGTTGCGACGCCGCTAAGCCACCTTCGCCTGTCGCTGCGCCGAGGGGATGTAGAGGCCGCGGCACTCGGCGTCGGAGACGAAGCGGTCGGTCTGGCCGAGCACAGTCTCGCCGGCGCCGAGCATCAATGCGCCGTCCGGGGCGACCGCTTCGGCGAGACGGTTGAAGGCGAGCCGGCGCATCTCCGGCGAGAAATAGAGCAGGACGTTGCGGCAGAGGATGATGTCGAACCGGCCCGGCGCGGGCGGCGGCTCGATCAGGTTGCGCGCCTCGAAACGGACCTGCCGGCGCAGCGCGTCGGAGATCTTCCAGTCGCCGCCGCCGAGTTCGTCGAACCAGCGGATCATCTGCATGACCGGCAGGCCGCGCTGCACCTCGAACTGGGAATAGGTGCCGGACCGGGCGCGCTGGACGGCGGCCTTGGACAGGTCCGTGCCGACGATGTCGATCTGCCAGCCGCCCCAGCGGAGCTTCTCGTCGGCGAAGCTCATCGCCAGCGAATAGGCTTCCTGCCCGGTCGAGCAGCCGGCGCACCAGATGGAGAGCCGCTTGCGGTCCGCGCGCGTCCGCTCCAGCCGCTTGATCGGCCCGGCCATGAGCAGGTCGAAGGGCAGCTTGTCGCGGAAGAAATAGGTCTCGTTGTTGAGCAGCGCCTCGATCACGATGTCCTGCAAGGCCGGATCGGCGCGGGACACCAGGCGCGAGACGAGCTGGTCGATACTGTCATAGCCGCGCTCGCGCATGATCGAGGCCAAAGCGGTCTCGATCCGCCAGCGGCGGTTGGTGGCGAGCTGCTGTCCGGTCTTCGCCTCCAGCAGGCTGGCCAGGATGCGGCGGGAGGTCTCGCTCACCTCCACGGCTGCAGCTCCGCCCGCTGGCCGACGCGGCGCGCGAGCTCGGCCGGGGGCAGCACCGCCGAGGCGAGCCCGGCTTCCGCGACCGCGCGGGGCATGCCCCAGATGGCGGCGCTGTGCCGGTCCTGGGCGAGCATGACGCCGCCGCGCTCGACGAGCAGCCGCGCGCCGACCGCGCCGTCGCGGCCCATGCCGGAGAGCATCACGCCGACGCCGTCGCGGCCATAGGCCTCGGCCACCGATTCGAGCATCGGATCGCAGGAGGGTAGGCAACCGGACTGGGCGCGCTTGCGCTCCAGGCGGACGCGCACCTCGAGGCCGGCGCGCGCGACGCAGAGATGGGCATCGCCGGGCGCGACATGGATATGTTCGGGGATCAGCAGGGCGCCGTCCTCGGCGACATGGGCGATGCGGCCCGACGCGCTTTCGAGCTGGCGGGCGAAATGCGGCATGAAGATCGCGGGCAGATGCTGGGTGACCAGGATCGGCGCGCCGATCCGCTCCGGCAGAGCGCGCAGGAAGGCGAACAGCGCATGGAGGCCGCCCGTGGACGCGCCGAGGGCGACGCAGCGCAGCTCGCCCTCGCCCATGTCGCGCAGGGTGACCGCCGTTTCCGGCGCGTCGTCGAAGCTGGGCAGGACCCGCTCCACCGGGCCGATGCGGCGCAGCCGATCGGCGAGCACCTCGGCGAAGCGGCCCGCGAAATTGCCGATGCCGGGCTTGGAGAGGGCGTCGGCGGCGCCAAGCGCCAGCGCGCGGACGCTGGTCTCGGCGCCATGCTCGGCCATGGAGGAGACGATCAGGACGCGCGCGCCCTGGCCGGCGCGGACGATGTCCGGCAGCGCCTCGAGCCCGGACGCGCCGGGCATCTCGACGTCGAGGATGATGATGTCGACGGTGACCGTCTTCAGCGCATCCAGCGCCTCGCTGGCATTGCCGGCGGTGGCGACGATCTCGAATTCCTCATGCTGCGCCACCATGCGGGAGAGCACCGCCCGGGCCACCTCGCTGTCGTCGACGATCATCAGACGAATGGGCGGCGCGGCGGACCCTTCGGGTCGCCGCCTGGCAAGGGCCGTGGCGAGGCTCACGCGACGCCGACGATCTGCAGCTTGGAGTGGAGCGTGTCGCGGTCGAACGGCTTCATCACATATTCGTCGGCGCCGGCGGCGATCGCGGCGCGGATATGGGCGATGTCGTTCTCGGTGGTGCAGAACACCACTTTGGGCTGGATGGCGTAATCATGCTGGCGGAGCGCGCGAAGGAACTCCATCCCGCTCATCACCGGCATGTTCCAGTCGAGCAGGATCACGTCGGGCAGGCTCGCCTCGCAGCGGTCCAGCGCCTGCCGTCCGTCCTCGGCCTCGTCGACCGAGAAATCGAGCGTTTCCAATATGTGCCGGGCGACCTTACGGATCACCTTGCTGTCATCGACAATCAGGCAGCTTCGCATCTCTTCCCCCAGCTTCTCACGCCGCAAAATGCCCCTACGCAATTGAATTTAACGGCAAGAGGTAAGCACAAGTTTAAGGCGGTAACCGGTAACCCCCGTGTGGCCGGGCGTGCCGTCAGGCGGCGCGCGCGGCCGGGCCGGCGATCAACTGGTGCGGATCGACCAGCAGGAACAGCTCGCCTTCCGCCTCGATCATGCCGAGCGAGACCCGGTCCCAGCCCTGCCCGAGCGGCGCCCGCGGCGGGACCGGCGGCGCATTGGCCTCGATCACGTCCTCCACCTCCTCGACCAGCAGCGCATAGGTATGGCCGCCCGACGGAACGACGATCGCGTCCCGGACGATTCCGTCCGAGCGGCCCGCCTCGAGCGCGGCGAGCCCGTCGATCACGGTGAGCACGCGACTCCTGAGCGCCGAAAGGCCGGCCACGTGCGGCGCGGCGCGGGGCGCGGGGCTGAGCCCCTCCAGCTCGACCACGGCTTCGACGTCCGCGGCGGGAAAGGCGATGCGGCGCCCGGCGAGGCGCGCGATGAGGAGCAGTTCAGCCATGCTTGCGATCCCCCGCGGCGGCGCCCTGGGCCGGCCTCGCGGCGGCGAGCGCGCCGATCAGGGCGGCGCGGTCATAGCGGTAGACGCTCCCCTCCCCCTCCGCGGCGGCGCGCAGGCGCACGACATTGGCGTCGCTGGGAACCTCCTGATTTTCGAGCGCGATCAGGATGTCGGCCGGATCGCCGGCTTTGGCGATACGGTAGCCGAGGCTCTCGATCAGCGGGCGAAGCATATTGTCCACCCAGGGATCGCCCTCGGGCAAGGCGCAGATGGGCTGGACGGCCTGGCCCGCGCCGGCATCGGCGTGGAGCGCGAACAGCCAGTGGGGATCGAGCAGTTCGACGGTGGCGCCGTCGACGAGAAAGGCGCCCGCCACCTCGCCCGGCACGGCCGCGCCCTGCAGGTCCAGGACGAGCGCGCGGATGTCGATCACCTCGGCGAAACCGTAGGCGATCTCGGTCTCGCCGTCGGTGAGGCGGAGGATGCGGAGCTTCTCGGCCTCCGGCGCGGCGGCGCAGCCGGCCAGCGGCAGGATCCGGCCGCCGAGCGCGACCCGCAGCTTGCCGGCGCTGAAGCCGATCGCCGAGACCGGCACGTCCTCGATCCGCTCGACCAGGCCGACCGGCACGGCGCGGCGGCCGCCATCGAGCGTGCGGAAGAGGAGCAGGGTCGTCTCGCGGGCTTTCGCCTCGGCCTGCTCGGTGCCGGCGGCGAGGTGGCGATCCAGCTCGCCTTCCTCGAAATGCACGCCAGCGCATTTCGCCATGCCCGAGGGATCGAGCAGAAGGATCGGGCGGCCGTCGTCGGCGAGCGTGGTGCCGGCATAGAGACCGGCGGACATCACCGCGGGCGCGGCGGGCTTCACCACCAGCTCCTCATGATCGTGCACGGCATCGACGAGCAGGGCATAGACGTCCCCGCCGGCGGGCTTGAGCAGGATGATGCGCTGCTCGTCGCGGGAGGCGCCGCTTGCGACGCCGAGCAATTCGGGCAGGCCGATCAACGGTACGCGACGGCCGCGCACGGTCGCGACCTCGGCCTCGCCGACCGGATCGATGCGGACCGCGCCGCCGTTGACGCGCAGTATCTCGTCGATCGCGGAGCGGGGAATGGCGAAGCACTGGCCGTTCACGCTGACGGTCAGCGCTGGAATGATGGTGAGGGTCAGCGGCACGCGGATGGCGAGCCTGACGCCGTGACCGAGACGGGAGTCGATGTCGACGACGCCGCCGATCCGTTCGATATTGGCGCGGACCACGTCCATGCCGACGCCGCGGCCGGAAATGGCGGTGACCTCGCCCGCCGTGGACAGGCCGGCCGAGAAGACCAACGCCTGCTTCTGGGCCAGCGAGAGCCTGTCGGCCTGTTCGGCGGTCAGCAGGCCGAGCGCCCGGGCCTTGCTGACCAGCGCCTCGCCGTCGATGCCGCGGCCGTCATCGGCCACCTCGATGATGATCTGGTTGCCCGCCTGGCGCGCCGAAACCTTGAGCGAGCCGATGCGCGGCTTGCCCGCCTCCTCGCGCTTCTCGGGCTTCTCGATGCCGTGATCGATGGCGTTGCGGACGATATGGGTGAGCGGATCGCGGATCATCTCGATCATCTCGCGGTCCATCTCGACGTCGCCGCCATCGGCCTGGAGGCGGACCTGCTTGCCGAGATCGGCGGAGAGATCGCGCACGAGCCGCGGCAGGCCCGCGAACAGGCTGTCGATCCGCTGCATCCGGGTGCGGGTGATCGCGTCTCGAATCTCGGCGATACATTGGGAAACCCGGTCGAACGCCGCCTCGATGGCGACGTCGCGCGGCAGATCGCGCAGACGCCGGGCAAGTTCGTTGCGCGCCAGCACCGCGTCGGAAACGCCGCTCATCATCCGGTCTAGCAGGTCGACGGAGAGGCGAATGGAGCGCACCGCCTTCTTGCTCTCGGTGTCCGCCGCCGGAGGCGCCTCGGGCTGCAAGGCGGGCACCGCGGCCTCGGGCGAAAGCGCGGCGATCAGCTGCTCGTCATCCTCGCTGCCGACGCTCTCGCCGGACTCCAGCGCCTGGACGAGTTCGCCGATCCGGTCGATCACCGCGAGCACGGCGTTGACCAGGGCGCGGTCCGCGGGGCGCTTGCCGTCGCGCACCTCGGCCAGGGCGCTTTCGGCGGCATGGGAGAGCTGCTGCAGGCGGGGCAGATCGAAGAAGCCCGAATTGCCCTTCACCGTGTGGACGAAGCGGAAAATCTCGTCGAGCCGCGCCCGGTCGTCGGGCGCCGCCTCCCAGGCCACGATCGCGCCGGACAGGGCCTGCGCCATGTCGCGCGTCTCGGCGATGAAATCGTTGATCAGCTCGTCCATGGCAGGCGAGCTATGAACGAGGCTGGTAAAGAAGCGGTTTACCGTCGCTTGCGGATCATGCCGGGAGCGAGGCTCCGATGATCAGCATATTGGCCTCGCCGTCGGCGACCTGGATCTGCCCGCCGCCTTCCTGCACCAGGCAATGCGCCAGCCAGGCGGCGGCGGCGCGCGGCGCGACCTCGTCCTCCGACGTCTCCCCGGTCAGCACCTTCTTGAGTTCGGGATCGAGCACGATCCGCGTGCCCTCGGCGCGGACGACGATGTCGAGGCCATGCTCGTTCTTTTCGGCGCCCACGTCGAGGCTGCCGCCGCGGACCAGGGCATCGCCGGCGATGAGCACGATGTTCAGCAGCACCTTCAGCGCCGCCTTGCTCATCGTCGGCTCGTCGACCATCCAGCCGAGCCGGATGCGGCCGTCGGCGCCGAACAGCCCCTCGATCGCCGCCCGCGCCTCGCGCGTGTCGACCACGTCCGCGAAGCCGCCGGCGGCGCCGAAGGCCAGGCGGAAGAATTTCAGCTTGTTCGCCGAGGCCCGCGCGCTTTCCGCGAGCAGGTCGAGGCAGCGGGCGCGCATTTCCGGATCATGCTCGTCGGCCAGCAGCTCGATGCCATTGTTCAGCGCGCCGACCGGCGAGAGCAAATCGTGGCACAGCCGCGAACAGAGCAAACTGGCGAATTCGTGCGATTTCATGCGCTTTGGAGCCCCGTGGCCGTGGGTTTGGCCCCTATTGGACTCTGGGAGTCGGGGATGCAAGGCGCTAGGATGCGGGGATGAGGAAGCGGCGGCTGCACCGAAGTTGGAGCGACATAGCCCTGTCTCTCCGTTCCGCCGCGCGCGATTGTTGGAAGATCGCGCTGTTCCTCGGCGGTTTCGCGGCCCTGATCCTCGGCGCCGCATCGCTCGCCTCCCACAACCGGCGCCAGCCCACGAGTGAAGACGAGGCCGTCGTGATGCGCTTTGGCAGCCGCCCGAGCAAATATGCCGAGCCGGCGATCGTCATCGTCCGGCTCCGGGACGGCTCCTCCCGGCAGCTGCTTGCCGCGCAGGCGAGCCTTCGCCTGTGCCGGCCGGGCAGCCGCATCCGCATCGTCCGGCAGGGAGGCGCGATCAGGGTGGCGGCGCAGGGTTGCGGTTCGCCCGCCTCTTGAAATCTCCGTCCGAATTCCCATCTTCAGGCTCTAGTGTCTGGGGGACATTCCATCATCACCGCCACGATCGCCGGAGACGCCATTGGCTGGCGGCTCGATCGTGCCTTGGCGGCGGCCGTGTCGACCCTGTCGCGCGAGCGATTGAAGGCGTTGATCTCCTCGGGCGGCGTGGCCGGCCCGGCGGGACTGGTCCGCGATCCGGCGATCAAGGCGCTGGCGGGCGATTATCAAATTACCGTTCCCGACCCGACGCCGGCGCATAACGAGGCGCAGGACATCGCGCTGGAGATCGTCCACGAGGACGAGCATCTGCTGGTCGTCGACAAGCCGGCCGGGATGGTCGTCCACCCCGCGGCGGGCAATCTGGACGGGACGCTCGTCAACGCCCTGCTTCACCATTGCGCCGGTCGCCTTTCGGGCATTGGCGGGGTGGCGCGGCCGGGGATCGTCCACCGGATCGACAAAGATACGTCCGGCCTGCTCGTGGTCGCCAAGACCGACGTCGCCCATGAGGGCCTCGCGGCGCAGTTCGCCAAGCACGATATCGACCGCCGCTATCTGGCGATCGCTGCGGGCCTTCCGATCCCGGCCGCGGGCACGATCGACGCCCCGCTCGCCCGTTCGGCGGCGGATCGCAAGAAGATCGCGATCGTGACCGGCGCCCGTGGCAAACGGGCCGTGACCCATTATCGAATCGTCGAGCCCCTGCGGGGCGCGGCGCTGACCGAATGCCGGCTCGAAACCGGGCGGACCCACCAGGTCCGGGTGCACATGGCCTCGATCGGCCATCCCCTGCTCGGCGACCCGGTTTACGGCCGGTCCCGCAATGAGCATCGGGAGCTGTTGAAAAGACTGAATTTTCACCGACAGGCCCTGCACGCCGCCGACCTCGGCTTCGTGCACCCCGTCACCAAACTTAAGTTGGCCTTCAAAAGCGCCTTGCCGTCCGATATTCAGGAACTGTTCGGGGCGCTTCGTGTATAGCAAGCAAGTGCCGGGCAAGGGGTGTGCGAGCCCCCCAGATGGCGCCCAGGGAGTATTTGATTACCATGGCAGGTAGAAATGTCCCGGCAACGATCCCCGCGGCGGGCGGTGAGGCAGGCCTCAACCGCTATCTGTCGGAGATCAAGAAGTTTCCGATCCTCTCGCCGGAAGAGGAATATATGCTGGCCAAGCGCTGGACCGAGCATCAGGACACCGATGCGGCGGCGAAGCTGGTCAACTCGCATCTGCGGCTCGTGGCGAAGATCGCCATGGGCTATCGCGGCTATGGCCTGCCCACGTCGGAGCTGATCTCCGAGGGCAATATCGGCCTCATGCAGGGCGTGAAGAAGTTCGAGCCCGAAAGGGGCTTCCGCCTCGCCACCTATGCGATGTGGTGGATTCGCGCCTCGATCCAGGAATATATCCTGCGCAGCTGGTCGCTCGTGAAGATGGGCACCACCGCGGCGCAGAAGAAGCTCTTCTTCAACCTCCGCCGGATGAAGAACAAGATCGACGCGTTCGAGGATGGCGACCTCAAGCCCGAGGACGTCACCAAGATCGCCACCGATCTCGGCGTTTCCGAAGAGGACGTGATCTCGATGAACCGCCGCATGGCGATGGGCGGGGACACCTCGCTCAACGTGCCGCTGCGCGACGATTCGGAAGGGTCCTGGCAGGATTTCCTGGTCGACGACGAACCGCTCCAGGACGAGCGCGTCGCCGAGGCCGAGGAGACCAGGCTGCGGCACGATCTGCTCGTCGAGGCGCTCGGTGCCCTCAATGAGCGGGAACGCCATATCCTGACCGAGCGGCGCCTGACCGACGAGCCGAAGACGCTCGAGGAATTGAGCCAGGTCTATGACGTCAGCCGCGAGCGCATCCGCCAGATCGAGGTGCGGGCGTTCGAGAAGCTGCAGAAGGCGCTGATGAACCTCGCCGGCGAGCGGCGGCTGCTGACCGCCGCCTAGACCATGTGAAGAGAGCCTGATTCACGCTTGGGCGGAGGCGCGCGGCGCTTTCACCTTCAGGGATCAGGCTCTAGCGCGCCGTCGATCCGCTTTCATTGTTTCCGGCCGGGGCCGGCGTCGCGGGCGCCGGTTCCCCGCGGCGGCGCACGCCCTGCAATTCGCTCGGCGGCTGCGGCCGCGCCGTCTCGGCGGAGCGGCGGCCGAGCGGCTGCTGGGTCGAGCCGCCGCTTTGCCCGGTCAGCGCCCAGCGCTGGCTGCTGCTCAGCTCGGGCTGGCTGCGGGTGCTCTCGTCGATCACCGCGGCGGCGCTTTCGCGCTGCAGCGGCTCGTAGCGGCGCAGGACCGAGCGCTGGAAGCTGTCGACGCTGGCATGGGCGGCCGCGACGTCCGCCGGGCGGCCGCCGTTCATCGCCGCCTCGGCCGCGGCGATCGCGGCCGCCTGCCGATCCGCCTCCGCATTGGCGAGCCGCGTTTCCGCGCCCGTCGGCTGGCCGAAGCCGCCGCGCCACATGATCACGGGTTCGGCCCCCGCATAGCGGTCGGTGAAGGCGTCCGGGCGGCCCTGATTGCCGCGCCAGCGATAGAAAATGTGCAGGCCCACATTGGCGTTCTTGACGAGGCTCGAGGACCAGTAAGGCACGACATAATTGGCGTGATAATTGAGCGCGAGCCCGACCGGCGCATAGACATAACCGTTGAGCGCGGCGGCGGCCACGTCGCGCGAGCGGCCCCAATAGGTCGGCATCGGCTGACGGCGCAGCGAACCGTCGCAGGTAAAGCTGAACTGGCAGCCGGTGCGGCGCTGCGCGCCCTCGAAGACCACGCCGCAGACGGTGTTCGGATAGGCCGGATGGCGGACCCGGTTGAGGATCACCTGGGCCACGGCCCGCTGGCCGTCGAGCGGTTCGGTGGCGGATTCGTAATAGATGGCGGCGGTCAGGCAATCGAGCGAGCGTTCCCGGTCGGCGCGGCTGCTATTGGCGAGCGTGAACGGCACCGCCGCGGGGTTGGCCCCGCCCACGACGGGCACGGAGGCGTTGATCGCCTCGGCGCTCTCCGCCGAGATCTGGCGAACCTGGGTCGCGGTCATCGCTTCGGCCCTGGCCTGCAGCCGGGCGGCGGGCTGGACCGCCGGCGCGGCGCCGCGCGCCTGCGAGACGGCGACGTTCCGCCCGCCCTGCACGAGCGCGAGCGCGGCCGCGAACCAGAGCGCGGCGAGCGCCACGCAGACGAGCGCAAGGCCGAGGCCGCGTATGGAGGCGGACGCCTTGCCTTCGGCTTCATCCGGCCCGGCAGACAGTGCCAGCTCGCTCATTCCCGTCCTTTTCCGTCTAAGTGTATCATATACGCAATACACCTTGGTCGCGCAATTCCGCGCTTTTGTCGCAACATTGGGGCAGCAGCATGACGCATCGCACGATCCGCCGCCTTGGTCGCAGCCGCGTCGCGGCAACGCGGCGAGGCTCCTACCGGCTCCGTCACGACAAGACAAAGCCGTTTCAACCGGGGCGTTCGCCCCGCAACGCTCAGATGGGGCCTGTAATGATTAGATCAAGCTTGCTGACCGGCGCCGCGACCATGGCCGCCACCCTCGCCATCTTCACCGCGACGCTCGCGTCGGGCTCCGAAGCCTATGCGCAAGCGCGCCGCACCGCGACGGCGGCCGCGCCGACGGCCGGCGGCACAGCCCAATATTGGATGTCGGCAGAGACCACCTCCGGCCTCGCCGCCCAGGCCGGCGCCGGCGGGCAGCCGGGCCGGCCCTCTCTGGTGGGCGCCTTCACCGGCACCGGCGCCGGACGCGGCGGCCCTGGCTATGTCCGCAATCTCCGCCTCGAACTGGGCAGCAACCGGCGGGCCGCCGGCACGCCGCAGGCAGACCATTTCATCCCGGCCGGGCTCAATGCCGGCCCGTCTTTGCCCCTGCTCTCGCCGGAGCCGAGCCGGAACGAGACCCGCAATCTCTACAATCCGGGCAATGGCGACGACGGCGGCAGCGCCCGCATGCTGATCTATTTCGGCTGCGGCGAGCGCGCGCGGCCCGGCCAGCCGATCGAGATCGACCTGCGCGCCCTCGCCCGCGGCCAGGTGCCTCCGGGCATGGCGCAGCTCGCCATCCAGGCCATGAACGGCCCGAGCCAGGCAAACAGTGCCACGGTCGGCACCTGGCCGAACGAGCGGTCGCGCACCACCATCCCGGCCAGCGGCTCGCTGGTCGGCGCCCACCGGATCGCGGGCAATTACAGCCCGGAGATCAATTTCAGCCTCGCTCCGAACCAGGACTTCCTCGCGCCGATCCGCATCACGCAGAACACGCGCGCGCCCTCGGGCGCGGTGCCGGTGGCCTGGCAGGCCGTGCCGAACGCGACCGGCTATTTCCTGATGGCGGTCGGCTCGCGCGGCGACAACACGATCGTGATGTGGTCGTCGAGCGAGATCCAGACCAACCAGATGGGCGGCCTGGACTATCTGTCGCCGGCCGAGGTCGCGCGGCTGATCCAGCAGCGCGTCGTGCTCAACCCGAGCGTGACGCAGTGCACCGTGCCGGCCGAGTTCAACCAGGGCCTGCAGGGCGCGTCGCTGATGATGACCGCTTTCGGCCCCGAAGCGAACTTCGCGGCGCCGCGCCCCGCCAGCGCCACCCGCGCCTGGCGTCCGGAGTGGACCGTGAAGCTGCGGACGCGCTCGCAATATAGCGGCCTGCTCGGCCAGGACCTGGAAGCGATGATGCGCGGCGAGGACAGCGCGGACAACGGGTCGAACCGGACCTCCCGCGAGCAGCCGCGCCGTCGCCGCGGCGGCCTGGGCGGCGTCATCGGCGGTATCCTCGGGCAGTAGCGTAATCCCGACGCCGGGCAGTAGCGTATCTCCGGCGAAGCGTTGTAGGAGGGGGGATGGCCGAGCTCATCCCCCCTCCTTCGTCCGCCCTCGACAACACCCATTGCACCGCCGCGCAATATGATGCGCTCTATGCGCGCTCGCTCGCCGATCCGGACGGCTTCTGGCGCGAACAGGCCAGGCGACTGGACTGGGTGAAAACGCCGCGGACGGTCGCCGACTGGTCCTACGACCCACTCGATATCAAATGGTTCGAGGACGGCGTTCTTAACCTCTGCCACAATGCCGTGGACCGGCATCTGCCCGAACGCTCGAGCCAGACCGCGATCCTCTGGGAGGGCGACGAGCCCGGCGTCACCCGCGTGATCAGCTATGGCGAACTCCACGCCGAGGTCGTGCGCATGGCGAATTGCCTGAAGGCCCTGGGTGCCGGCAGAGGCGACCGCATCACCCTCTACATGCCGATGATCCCCGAGGCTGCGGTGGCGATGCTCGCCTGCGCGCGGATCGGAGCGGTGCACAGCGTCGTCTTCGGCGGTTTCTCGCCCGAGGCGCTGCACGGCCGGCTCGACGACGCGGCCAGCCGCCTCGTCGTCACCGCCGACGGCGGCAAGCGCGGCGGCAAGCTGATTCCCCTGAAGGCCAATGTCGACGAGGCGATCGCGCTCGGCGCGGCGGTCGATGCCGTGCTCGTGGTCCGCCATCTCGGCAATGCGATCGGCTTCGAGGCCGGCCGCGATCATTGGTATGACGAACTCGGCGCGACCATGCCGGACGACTGCCCCTGCGAGCCGATGGGCGCGGAGGACCCGCTCTTCATCCTCTACACCTCGGGCTCGACCGGGAAGCCGAAGGGCGTGCTGCACACGACCGGCGGCTATTGCGTCTGGGTGGCGACGACCTTCCACTATGTCTTCGACTATCGAGAGGGCGAGATCTTCTGGTGCTCGGCGGACGTGGGCTGGGTGACCGGTCACTCCTACGTCGTCTACGGGCCGCTGCTGAACGGCGGCACCACCCTGCTCTTCGAAGGCGTGCCCAATCATCCCGATTTCTCCCGCTTCTGGCAGGTGGTCGAGAGCCACAAGGTCAACATCTTCTACACCGCCCCGACCGCGATCCGCGCCCTCATGCGCGAGGGCGAGGCGCCGGTGAAGAAGCACGACCGCTCCTCGATCCGGTTGCTCGGCAGCGTCGGCGAGCCGATCAATCCGGAAGCCTGGCTCTGGTATTGGCGCGTGGTCGGCGACGAACGCTGCCCGGTGGTCGACACCTGGTGGCAGACCGAGACGGGCGGGATCATGATCACCACCCTGCCCGGCGCCCATCCGATGAAGCCCGGCTCGGCGGGCCGCCCCTTCTTCGGCATCGTGCCGGAACTGGTCGACGCGGACGGCAAGGTGCTGGAGGGCGCGACGTCGGGCAATCTTTGCATCGCCCGCGCCTGGCCCGGCCAGATGCGCACCGTCTATGGCGACCACGAACGCTTCCAGCAGACCTATTTCAGCGCCTATCGCGGCAAATATTTCACCGGCGACGGCTGCCGGCGCGACGAGGACGGCTATTACTGGATCACCGGCCGGGTCGACGACGTGCTCAATGTCTCGGGCCACCGGCTCGGCACCGCGGAGGTGGAGAGCGCCCTCGTCTCCCACCCATTGGTCGCCGAGGCGGCGGTGGTCGGCTACCCACACGACATTAAGGGCCAGGGCATTTATTGCTACGTCACCCTGATCGCGGGCGAAGAAGGTTCGGACGCGCTCGCGGCGGAGTTGCGTGCCCTTGTCCGAAAGGAGATCGGCCCGATCGCGACGCCGGATCTCATCCACTTCACGCCCGGCCTGCCCAAGACCCGCTCCGGCAAGATCATGCGCCGCATCCTCAGGAAGATCGCGGAGAACGAGTTTGGCGCGCTCGGCGACATCTCGACGCTCGCCGAGCCGGCCCTGGTCGACGACCTGATCGCGGGACGGAAGAACCTCTAGGCGGTCAGCGGCGCGCGCCAAACTGGCCGACAAGTCGGGTCAGCGCCCGCAGCCGTTCGGGCCGGCGCGTGTCGCAATAGTCACGCATCGCTTCGGCGAGCCCGACCAGCCTGGCCAGCCTGGTTCCGCGCCGCGGCGACCAGGTCTCGCCGCGCAACGCAAGGCCCGCGGCCTCCATCGAGAATTCGTAGGAGGTGCCGTCCGCGCCGCCGTCGAGACGCTCGCCGGGGCGAACCTCGTCGAGCATCCCCCGCCAGACGGCCCGCAAGCGGGACACGATGGCGGCTTCGAGGGGCACCGCGCAGCGCGTCAGCGGCACGTCGCGAGGATCTTCGGGCAGCCCCGCCTCGAGACGCCTGATCTCGTCCTGGGTGCCGTCGCGCAGCTCCGCATCGGGATCGCCCAGTTCGCCTTCGAGGGTCATCACGCCCCCGCGCCCCGATCTGAGCCTGGCGAGAGACTGATAGGTCCAGAGCTGCAGGGAGGGTCGCAGCGCGAAGATCTCATACCCGTCGCCCCGACGCCTGATCCCGACCACCTGCTCCACCTGAAAGGACGGCAACAGGACGGCGCGGAGCGCGACGTCCGGCTCGAACGCTTCGGCGAAGGCACGGCTTATGTCGGCGCGATAGGCGGCCAGGAGGGGATCATCCGGCTGCCGGACGGGCATGAGCCGGTCCTGCGCCATCGCCTCGCCGGTTAGGCAAGCGGTCAGCACGGCGATCAGGAGGCGAAACCTCATGGCCCTTCATAGCAGGAAGACCAGCCTGCCGCAGCCATTCCGTCGACGGGAAACCGCTAGGCGGTCTGCTGCTGCGGCGCCGGCTGCTGCGGCCCTTCGCCGGCCTCCTCGATCTCGACCATCAGCCGGTCGTAGGATTCGGCGTCCGGCGAGGCCTGGAATTCCTTCGTATGCTTCCAGAGCTGCAGGTTCATCATCATGAACAAGTCGGCGACCAGTACGGTCGTGAACAGCGAGCGGACGATATATTCGATCGGGAACTGGATCAGGTTCGGATCCCAAGGCCGGATCGCCGAGGTCTGCTCGTTCGTGCCGATCAGCGACTTGCCGAACAGCTCGGCGGTGAAGGCATAGGTAACGATCAGCGCCAGCCCGATCCCCATGATCACGAGCACGGTCGTCTGCACCGAGCCGATCTTCGCGACCTCCTCGTCGGTCCGGAGCGGCCGCGTGAAGGTCCGCCCGTTGAACATGTAGAGCATCGGCGCGCCGACCAGGGCGACCACGCCGAGAATGAGCAGCGCGTTGCCCGCGACCTGGTTGATCGTGGTGAAGATCACCAGGAACAGGAAGATGTAGAGCGGGGTCGCCGCGACCAGGAACAGACCGGGCAGGATCGCCTCGGGAATCAGCGCCTTGATGCGCAGGCAGGCACGCAGCACGCCGGGGATGAGCGAAAGCACGGCCGGCATCAGGGTCACGTAGACGAGCATCGCCCCGCCGAGGCTGAGCACGGCGCTGACCTGTCCCGCCTGCATCGGATTGACCTGGGAATAATCGGCGCGCCAGGTGAACGGGATCAAAGCGAGGAGCAGCGGCGTGAGGAACGCCACCATCCAGCCGCGCAGCAATACCGTCCGCGACCGCCGGTGCTGGTCCCAGCATTTCGCCGCCAGCCAGGCCGTCAGCGCGATCACGTAGAGCGGCAGCAATTCTGCAAGGCCGACCAGGATGCCGATGCCCGACAGGCCGTCGAAGCCGTTGGAAAGCCCGCCGACCGTTTTCAGCACCGCCGCGACGAGCGTCGGGATCACGACGACGAACAGCACGCTGCGCCGCCAGACGAGATAGCGCCGGGCATCGACCTCGTCGACGCCGTTGGCGAGCAAGGTCGCTTCCTCGTCCGGCTCGACGGGCAGGGTCTGCAGGTTCCAGTTGAAGGCGCGCTTGATGTGCAGGCCGGCCTTGCCCGGCGCCTGGGGCGCGGCGTGCGCGACGGGCGTATAGGCCAAAGTCGGCTGGGAAACCGGCTGCGGCTCGGCCGGCGCCGGCGAGGGCGCCGCGGAGGTCGGCGGCGTGCCCATTACGGGGGCCGGAGCAGGTACGGGCGCCGGCGTCGGTGCGGGGGCCGGCACGGCCGTGACGCCGAAGGCCGGCAGCTGGCCGGCGTTCAGCCGCACGCTCGCCCCGTTATACCAGACGCCGTCGTCCGGCAGGATGCGCCGCTCGGCGATATAGGCGCCGAGCTGGGCCAGCGTGTACGGCCCGAATTGCTGCGCCCCGTCCCGGGTCATCCACCACGCCGCCTGGCCAGGGGGCGGCAACGCCGTCCCGCAAGTGGCGCAGGAAACGGAGGAGGCGTCCTCCTCGGCGGCGGTGCCGGCGCGGCAGGCCAGACACGGGACATTTACGGTAGCCATAAGGGTTTGTCGGCGACCGGTCCGGCGACGTCAAGCCGGTCGGACGCAAGTTCGCGCCGCTTTTTCCATTTCGTCGCGGCCCCTTTCCTGCCGCGACCGGCTCGGATAGAGCCGCGCCATGGCTTCCTCCTCCCTCGGACGCTCACGTTGAGGATCGTCGCTGCCGATATCGGCGGCACGCATGCGCGGTTCGCGCTGGCCGAGTTGCGCGAGGGCGAGCGGCCGGTCGTCGGCGAGATGCGCAAATACCGGACCCGCGACTATCCCGGCCTCGCCGAGGCCTGGGCGCGGTTCGAGAAGGACAATGGCGAGCCCCTGCCCCGCGCCGCCGCGCTGGCCGTCGCCGCGCCGATCGAGGGCGAGACGCTCACCTTCATGAATTCGGACTGGCGGATCGGACGCCACGGCCTGAAGGACGAGCTGGGCCTCGACAAAATCAGTCTGCTCAACGATTTCGGCGCGGTCGCTCATACTGTGTCCGTAATGCCGGGCGACGAGCTGGTCGCGATTACCGGCCCCGGCGACCTGCCCTCCCACGGCATCACGACGGTGGTCGGCCCCGGCACCGGGCTCGGCGTCTCGATCCTCGACCGCCGGCCGAAAGCGGGTGGCGGGGGCGTCAACATCATCGAGACCGAAGCCTCTCATATCGGTTTCTCCCCGCTCGATCCGGAGGAGGAGGAACTGGCCGACTTCCTCACCGCGCGCTACGGCCGCGCCTCGGTGGAGCGGATCGTCTCCGGCCCCGGGCTGATCGACATCTACGCCTTCCTGGGCGGCGGCGACGCGCCGGACCCGAACAAGGCCGGCATCCTCTGGGACGCCGCGATCTCGGGGGCGGACCCGCTCGCCGAGCGCGCGCTCTCCATCCTGGTCCGCTGCTTCGGCGCGGCGGCGGGCGACATGGCGCTCGCCCACGGCGCGATGGGGGTCGCGATCACCGGCGGCCTCGCCAACCGGATCGTGCCCCTGCTGAAGAGCCCCGCCTTCGAGACCCGTTTCACCGCCAAGGGCCGCTATCGCGAGCGCCTGCAGCGCACGCCGGTCCGGCTGCTCACCTATCAGGAGCCGGGGCTACTCGGCGCGGCGATCGGGTTCCAGCGCGAGCTTCGCGCCTGAGCCCTCAGCGCGGCGCCATCCGGATCGCGCCGTCCAGCCGCACATATTCGCCGTTGAGATAGACATTCTCCGCCATGAACACGGCGAGCCGCGCATATTCGGCGGCGGTGCCGAGCCGCTTCGGAAAGGGCACCTGCGCCGCCAGCGCGTCGCGGACATTCTGCGGCATCATCGCCATCATCGGCGTCTCGAAGATGCCGGGAAGGATGGTGTTGACGCGGATGCCCTCGCCCATCAGGTCGCGGGCGATGGGGAGCGCCATGCCCAGCACGCCGGCCTTGGACGCGGAATAGGCGGCCTGGCCGATCTGCCCGTCCTGAGCCGCCACCGAGGCGGTGTTGACGATCAGGCCTTTTTCGCCGTCCTCGAGCGGCTCGAGGTCGGCCATCCCGGCGGCCGAGGCGGCGAGCACGCGGAATGTTCCGATCAGGTTGATCTGGATGGCGAGCTCGAACTGGTGGATCGGATAGCGCTTGACCGCCTTGGTCTCCTTGTCGCGGCCGACCGTCTTCACCGCGTTGGCGACGCCCGCGCAATTGACGCAGATCCGCTCCTGCCCGTTGGCCTCGCGGGCCCTGGCGAAGCCGGCGTCGACCGACTCGTCGGAGGTCACGTCGACATGGCAGAAGATGCCGCCGATCTCGGCCGCGACCTTCTCGCCCTTCTCGGCGTCGCGGTCGAACAGGGCGACCTTCACGCCGCGTTCCGCGAGCGCCCGCGCCGTCGCCTCGCCGAGGCCGGAAGCGCCGCCGGTCACCACCGCGGCGATATTGCTGTCGAGTTTCATGTTTCGGGCTCCCTCAGATCCGTTGCGCGGCTCCTAGAGCGAAGCGAGCCGCCTCGTCTAGGCCGGGGCGCGGAAACAGGTTATGCTCACCGTTTCTGAAGGAGGCGCCGTGACCGACTTCGACCTCGTGATGATCAAGCCGTCCCATTATGACGAGGACGGCTATCCCATCACCTGGTGGCGCACCTTCCTGCCCTCCAACTCGCTGGCCGCGCTGAACGGCATCGCGCGCGACTGCCAGGAGCGGCAGGTCCTGGGCCCCGACGTCTCGATCAACCTGTTCACCCATGACGAGACCAACAATCATGTTGTGCCGGAGAAGATCATCCGGCAGGTCCGCAAGCGCGGTTCGAGGGCGCTGATCGCCTTCATCGGCGTCCAGTCGAACCAGTTCGGACGGGTGATGGACATGGCCCGGCCGATGCGCGCGGCCGGGCTGCCCGTGGCGATCGGCGGCTTCCACGTCTCGGGCTGCCTGTCGATGCTGCCGGACATTCCGCCGGAGATCCGCGAGGCGATGGACCTCGGCATCGCCATCTTCGCGGGCGAGTGCGAGGAAGGCCGACTCGACGAGGTGCTGGTCGACGCCTTCAACGATGCGCTGAAGCCGACCTACAATTATCTGAAGGACCTGCCGAGCATCGCCGGCGCGCCCATGCCCCTGCTGCCCAGGGAGGCGATCCAGCGCAATTGGGGGCAATGGTCCAGCTTCGACCTGGGGCGCGGCTGCCCCTTCCAGTGCAGCTTCTGCACGATCATCAACGTGCAGGGCCGCAAGAGCCGCTTCCGCACCGCCGACGATCTGGAGGCGATCCTGCGCGAAAATCTGGCGCAGGGGATCAAGGCCTTCTTCATCACCGACGACAATCTCGCCCGGAACAAGGATTGGGAGAGCTTCTTCGACCGGCTCATCCACCTGCGGGAGGCCGAGGGGCTGAAGGCCAATCTCCAGATCCAGGTCGATACGCTCTGCCACCGCATGCCGAACTTCATCGAGAAGGCGTCGCGCGCGGGCGTGAACCGCGTGTTCATCGGCCTCGAGAATATCAACCCGGACAATCTGATCGCCGCCAACAAGCGCCAGAACCACATCACCGAATATCGGCTGATGCTGCAGGAATGGCACAAATATGGCGTCTTCACCTTCGCCGGCTACATTCTCGGCTTCCCGGCGGACACGCGCGAATCGATCCTGCGCGATGTCGAGATCATCAAGCGGGAGCTGCCGCTCGACGTGCTGGAATTCTTCTTCCTCACCCCCCTGCCCGGCTCCCAGGATCACAAGGATCTGTACCTCGCCGGGACCTGGATGGATCCCGACCTCAACAAGTATAACCTCAACACAAGGGTCACCCATCACGGCACCATGACCGACGAGGATTGGGAGGCCGCCTATCGCGAGGCCTGGGGCAGCTATTTCACCTGGGAGCATATGGCGACGGTGGTCCGCCGCCATGCCGTCTTGCCCAAGGGCCGGCCCAAGAAGGCCGCGCAATATATGAACGAGTTCAAAATGATGTTCGAGATCGAGCGGCTTCATCCGCTGGAGGGCGGAATCGTCCGCCGCAAGCGCCGCAAATCCCGCCGGCCGGGGATGCGGCGCGTCCCGGCCCTGCTCTTCTACCCCGCCTTCGCCGCGGAATGCGCCGGCAAGGCCTGGCGCTACTGGCGCTACCTGAGGACCGAGAAGAAGATCGTGAAAGATATTGCCTCCGATCCCGCGCGCTGGAACTATACGGACGTCGCCCTGACCGAGGCCGACGAGGGGGAATTGGAGACGATGGGCCTGTTCAGGGAAACGCGCGGCGGCCTCGCCGCGGTCGAGAAGAAGCACCGCCAGGACGCTCTGCTGGAGAGCGTGCGCGCCGGCCATGCGGGCGCCGCCGCCTGATGCTGGGGGAAGGACGGGGCAGCCGGGTCCAGATCATCGTCGCCATCGCTCTGGTCGCCTTGGTCGCGGCCGGGGCGATCGCCTTCTTCATGACGCGCGGCGGCGCGCCGCAAAGCCCCACCGACGTCGAGGCGCTGTTCGAGCGCAGCGCCGCCGACCGTGACGCGGCGCGCGCGCTCAAGGCCAATTTCCCGGACGAGTATCGGCAATTGCTCCAGCGCGTCGCCGACGCCAGCCGCGAGCGGGGCCGCGAGGCGGCGGTGCGCGAAACGTCGCAGTTTATGGAGCGCTTCATCCGCTCCAAGGCCAATGCGATCATTGCCGCCCCCGACCGCGACCTGCAGCGGATCGGCGGCGGCCAGGTGGCCCTGATCCAGGCGCTGCGCGACGAGAATGTGAACCTGTGCGCGCAATATGCGGTGCGCGGCCTCACTCCCGGCACACGGCTGTCGCCCGCCACGCTCGCCTTGCTGTCCCGCCTCTCCGTCGTCGTCATCGAGGCGGCGCGCGCCGGCGAGCAGCCGGGTCGCCGCCCGCGTCCGACGCTGAGCGACGACGACGGTCGCGCGTGGATTTCCGCGATGCGCGACATCGATCCCGCCGTCGCCCGGCAGATGGAAAGCAATACGGCGATCAGCCAGCCGCCCGCGGGCCAGTGCCGCGCCGGTGTCGTCCTCTACGAGGCGGTGACCCGCCTGCCCGCGGCGACCGCCGCCAACGTGACGGCCTTCCTCGTCCGCGAATCGATGAACGCGCCGCCGCCCATGCCCGTGGTCGCGCGTTAAGCGGCGCCCACGACAATGCCCGTCTGGAACGCGCGCCCCGGGCGCGCTATGGCGCGTGTCAGCGAGGCGAATATCCCATGTCAGGCAATCCTTTTACCAAACATCCCCATGAGGTCGGCGAGTCCTACGGCCAGCATTTCGGCCAGGCCGCCTGGTTCGGCGTGCGCATGATCGGCGGCGGCATCGCCTGCCTGATCCATGCCGTCTTCCCCTTCTTCTGCGTCACCACCGGCAGCCGGATGATGAACAAGCTGCACGGGCGCCTGCACGGCCGCGCCGACAAGGCGAATTGGGAGCGGCACCCGATCATCTGAGGAGCTTCGTCGGCAACGGCGCCGACCGCGAAGCGTCAGAAGCGCATGAACAGCCCGACGGCGGCGATGCCGCGATCGCGGCGCGACACGTCGGCGGCGCGGCCGATCGGCTCGGTATGGGTGCGCGGACGCGCCGGCTCGGTCACGCCGAAACGGCCGACGCCGACATGGAGCCGGTCGACGACGGGCATGCCGAAGCGTCCGTCCCGCATCGGCCCCGGCGGCTCCCGCCAGATGCGCGCGCGCGGTTCGCCCGCGGGCTGGGGTTCGGGCTTTTGCGGCGGTGCGGCCTGTGCGGCGGCGCCGAGGCCGAGGATGATCAGCATTGGGATGGACCGGAAAGCGCGCATCGCCTGAACCCTTGTGCGTCTCGCCTTATCGTTTCGCGGGCAAAGCGCGGACGAGCGGCCGCGAGTTCCGATTGTTCGCCTGCCCTCCAGCCTCTAGTCAGACGAATGGAGGTACCGATGAGACGAATCCTGCTGCTCGCCGCGCTGATCGCGATCCCCGTCACTGCCATGGCCCAGCAGGACCCGCCGGCGGCCGCGGAGCGCGATGCGCTGACGCCCGAGCAGATGGTCGATCTGCGTCAGTCGAAGATGGGCCGGGGCGGCTCGACGCTGTCCCGCCTGAAGCAGGCCGCGGATGCGGGCACCGATCTCTCCACGCTCGGCGAACAGACGAGATGGCTGGCCGATTGGGCCGAGGAGCTGCCCCGCCTGTTCGCGCCCGGCACGGACGTGGCCGGCACCGATGCACGCCCCGAAGTCTGGTCCGACAGCGCCGGCTTCGCGGCGCAGGCGGAGCGGTTCAGGACGGCCACGCGCGACCTGGCCGCCGCGGCCGCGGCGAACGACCGGCCCGCCTTCCTCGCCGCCTGGACCGCCACGCGCGCGACCTGCGGCAGCTGCCACGAGGGCTACAAGAACTGACCGTCGGCCCGGCGAAGGCCGGGTGACGTCAGAGCCTCAGCTTGCGCCGGTCGGCGAGCACCGCCCTGGCCGCATTGTGGCCGGGGGCGCCGGTGACGCCGCCGCCCGGATGCGCGCCCGCGCCGCACAGATAGAGGCCCTTCAGCGGCATGCGGTAATCGGCATTGCCGAGCATCGGCCGGTTCGAGAAGAGCTGATCAAGCCCCATCTTGCCGTGGAAGATATCGCCGCCGAGCAGGCCGAAGCGACGCTCCAGGTCGAGCGGCGACAGGGCGATCCGCCCCACGACCAGATCCTTGAAGCCCGGGGCGTAGCGATCGACATGCGCGATAATATGGTCCGCGACCTCGTCCCGCCGCGCGTCCCACCCGCCCTCGATCTCATAAGGGAAATGCTGGCAGAACAGGCTGGCGACATGTCGGCCTTCCGGCGCGAGGCTGTCGTCCAGGGTCGAGGGGATCAGCATCTCGACCACCGGCTCCTTCGAATAGCCTTCGGTCCGCGCGGTCAGATAGGCGCGGTCCATATAGCCCAGCGACGGCGCGACGATGATGCCGGCGGTCATCTGGTCGCCGGGCTCGGGCAGCGAGGTGAAGCGCGGCAGGCCCGACAGCGCGACGTTCATCCGGAAGGTGGCGGATTCGCTGGCCCAATGGCCCATGCGCCGGCTCGTCTCCGGCGCGACCGCGCCCTCGGGCAGCAGCGCCGTGAACAGGCGCTTGGGGTGGACGCCCGAGACCACCGCCTTGGCGCGGTAGGACTTGCCGCCCGCGACGAGGCCGACGGCGCGATCCTGCTCGACGATGACCTCGTCGACCGGCGTGTCGAGGATGATCTCGACCCCTTCCTCCCGCGCCACCCTGGCCATCGCCTGGGTGATCGCGCCCATGCCGCCGATCGCATGGCCCCAGGCGCCGTCGACGCCGGCGGCCTCGCCGAAAACATGGTGGAGGAGGACGTAGGCGCTGCCCGGTCCGTAGGGGCTGCCATAATGGCCGACGACCGCGTCGAAGCCGAACAGGGCCTGGACGAGGTCGTGGCTGAAATAGCGGTTCAATATGTCCGCGGCCGACTTGGTGAAGAAATCGACCAGATGGCGCTGCTGCTCCAGCCCGAGACGGCCGACGCCCCCGCCCAGCTTCAGCACGGCCAGCAGGTCGCCGAGCCCGCCGCCGGCATTGGGTGGCGCGCGCAGCAACCATTGGCGAAGCACGCCGACCACGCTGTTGAGCGCCTCGGAATAGGCATCATAATGCTCGGCGTCCGCCGGGCTGTGCCGGGCGATTTCCCGCTTCGTGAGGCCGCCCCGGCCGGACAGCAGATAGTCCGCGCCAAGTGTCGGCAGGAAATTGTCGATCTTGCGGAGCACGACCTTCAGGCCATGCTCGTAGAGCCGCATGTCGCGGATGATCTGCGGGTTGAGCAGGCTGACCGTGTAGCTCGCCGTCGAGTTGCGGAAGCCGGGATGGAATTCCTCCGTCACCGCCGCACCGCCGACGACGGATCGCGATTCCAGCATCGTTACCTTGTAGCCGCGCTGGGCGAGGTAGAAGGCGCAGGTCAGGGCGTTGTGTCCCGCCCCGATCATCAGGATGTCGCTGGTCCGTGTCTCGGTCATTACGGGCCTATCGCCGGTCAGGTGCTTGACTTCAAGGCCATGCGGTTCTTGGCTGGGCCATGGCCGCGCCGCCCACGGATATTTACGACCCGGCCTTCGTGAAGGGCGTGTTCGACCGCTGCTCCGGCAAATATATCGGCTTTTCCTGGTTCTGCTCGTTCGGCTTCACCGAGCGCTGGCGCCGGCAGTGCGTGGCAGCGATGCCCGCGCCGCCGGGCGCAGCGCCGAAGGGCTATGATCTCATGGCCGGCACGGGCGAGGTCTGGCCGCATCTGCTGAAACGCTGGCCGGACATCGCCGAGATCGTCGCGGTCGACATCTCCAGCGGCATGCACCGGCTGGCGATGGAGCGGCTGCACCGCCATCGGGCGCAGAAGATCGCCTTCATCGAGGATGACGTGCTGGCCAGCGACCTGCCGGACGAGAGCGCGGACTTCGTCATTGCCACCTTCGGGCTGAAGACGTTCAACCCGGCGCAGCACGAGAAGCTCGCCGCCTTGATCGCCCGGGTGCTGAGGCCGGGCGGCAGTTTCTCGCTGATCGAGGCCTCGGACCCGAAAGGCTGGTGGCTGCGGCCACTCTATCTTCTCCATCTCAAGCTGGTGCTGCCGCTGGTCGAGCGGCTGTTCCTGCGCGGCGCGCAGGATTTCGCGATGATCGGCACCTATTCCACCAATTTCGGCGACGCCTCCGCCTTCGCGGCGATGCTGCGCGCTCACGGGCTGGACACCGACTATCACCGTTTCTTCTTCGGTTGCGCGACCGGTGTCGCAGGCCGTAAGCCCGCCGCCTGATGATCGCCCTGCTCCTCCTCGCCCTTGCCCTTTCCATGGACGCCTTCGCGGCCGCCTTGTCGCAGGGCGCGGCCGGCGCGGGCAGAGGCGCGGCGCTCAGGATCGGCGCGGCCTTCGGCTTCGCGCAAGGGGCGATGCCGCTGCTGGGCTGGGGGCTCGGCCTCGCCTTCGCGCAGGTGCTGCAGGCGGTCGACCACTGGATCGCGCTGATCGTCCTGTCCGCGCTGGGGCTGAAGATGCTGCGCGAGGCATTCGCCGGCGACGCAGGCGGCGCGCCGAGGCAGCTCGCCGGCTGGGCCCTGTTCACCTGTGCGATCGCGACCAGCATCGACGCCGCCGCCGCCGGCCTGACCCTGCCGACGATCGGCCTTCCCATCCTGCTCTCGGTCGCGACGATCGGCGCGACCACAGCTGTCCTCTCCTATGGCGGTGTCCTTGCCGGCCGGGCGGCGGGGCAATGGCTCGGCCGCTATGCGGAGGTGGCCGGCGGCCTGATCCTGATCGGCATCGGCGTGAAGATCTTCGTCGAGCACCAGTTCCTCGGCGGATGACGGGCGGCCGTCCGCTGCTGGCTTTCCTGCTGCTCGCGGCCGGCGCCGCCGAGGCCCGTCCCCCGATCATCGACATGCACATCCATGCCCGCCGCGCGGCGTTCGATGGCACCAATGCGCCGGCGCTCTGCGCCCCGCCGACGACCATGCCCCGCTGGGACAATAGCCGCCCCATCGCGGAGGGGCTCAGCCCGGATCCGCCCTGCCCCGCGCTGCTTCAGCCCGAGCGCAATGCCGACGGGGTGATGCGCGGCACGCTCGCCGTCATGGCGCGGCGCAATGTCATCGCCATGGTCAGCGGCGAGCCGGAGGATGTCGCGCGCTGGCGGGCCGCGGCGCCGGAGCGGGTCATCGCCGGGCTCGACCTCAGGACCCGGCCCGGCGGGCGCCTGCCCGCGCGAACGCCCGATGAGCTGCGCCGCCTCCACGCCGCCGGCGCCTTCACCATCCTCGGCGAGGTGATGGCGCAATATGAGGGGATCGCCCCCGCCGATTCCGCGCTCGAGCCCTATTGGGCGCTGGCGGAAGAACGCGGCATTCCGGTCGGCATCCATCTCGGCCCCGGCACCGCTGGGACGGCCTATGCCGGCGGGCCCCACTACCGGGCGGCGGCAAGCAGCGCGCTCGGCATGGAAGAGGTGCTGATCCGCCACCGGCGCCTGCGCGTCTATCTCATGCATGCGGGCTATCCGCTCGGCGACGACCTGCTGGCGCTGCTCTACGCGCACCCGCAGGTCTATGTGGACATCGCCGCGATCGTCGCCACCGAGCCGCGCCCGGCGTTCCACGCCTATCTAAGGCGGATCGTCGAGGCCGGCTTCGGCGACCGGATCATGTTCGGCACCGACCAGGGCATCTGGCCCGGCCTGATCGAGGTCGCGATCCGGTCGATCGAGGAGGCCCCCTTCCTCAGCGCGGCGCAGAAGCGCGACATCTTCTACAACAATGCCGCCCGCTTCCTGCGCCTGACCCCCGCCGAGATCGCCCGCCACCACGCCATGTGAGGCGGGCCGTCAATCCGCCAGCGGCACCGCCAAAGTCGCCTTCACGCGGCTCTTCACGAAGGTGGTCTCGAAGCGGCGCACGCCGGGCTGCTCCAGCAGCCGCGCGGCGAGGCCGTTATAGGCGTCCATGTCGGGCGCCACGACCAGGACCAGGATGTCGAACGGCCCGGCGAGATTGAGGACCAGCTGCACATTGGGGCTCGCGGCGAGGCGGCGACGGACCACGTCCACCTCGTGCGGGGCGTGGCGTTCCAGCTGGATGTTGACCACCGCCTGCAGCGGATGGCCCGCCGCTTCCTCGGAGATCAGGGCGACATCGGCCACCACCGCGCCCGTGGCGCGCAGCCGCCTGAGCCGCCGGGCGATGGCGGAGGGGGAACGCCCGACCTGCTCGGCCAGCATGTCCGCGGTCTGCAGATTGTCGCGCTGCAGGCAGGCGAGCAATTGGCGGTCCAGCCTGTCCAGCTTGCCGTTCATCGCGCCTCACCCCGCATATTTGCCAGAATCTGGCAAGTTCACGGCCGTCTTTGCCCGAAATCGCCGCACGTCCCAAGCGATAAGCAGATGGGGACTGTAAGCGTGGGAGTTTCCTGAATGCGGCATCTGTCCGTTCTGGCCGTCTCGGCCTTCATCCTTGTTTCCGTGTCGCCCGGGGCGGCGCAGCAGCGCGTGCGCGTTGCGGCTCCGGCCGGCGGCGCGCCCGGCGCCGAAGCGCCGCTGCCGCCACTCGACAGCCGCGCGGTCGTCGCCGACGTCCGCCGCATCATCGCCGAGCGTTACGTCCTGCCGGAACGGCGCCCGGCGCTCGACGCCATCCTGGCGCGCGGCCTCGCCTCCGGCCGCTATAACGTGACCGACGCTGGCGAGCTCGCCGAACGGATCAATGCCGACCTAGAAACGGCGGGCCGAGACCGGCACCTCAATTTCAATCTCAACCCGCGCCAGGCTGCGATGCTGGCCGCGGGCCGCGCGGCGCAGCCGGACAACAGCGCCTATGAACGGCAGGTCCGCGCCACCAATCACGGCATCACCTCGCTGCGCGTCCTGCCCGGCAACGTCCGCTACATGGAATATGACGGCTTCCAGTGGATCGGCCCGGAAAGCGCCGCCGCGCTCGAAAATGCGATGCGCTTCCTCGCCGGCGGCGACGCGGTGATCATCGATCTCAGGCGAAACGGCGGCGGCAGCCCGGAGGCGGTCCAGTATATCATCAGCCATTTCCTCCCGGCGAACCGGCCGCTCATGTCCTTCTACATGAACGGCAATCCCACGCCGGACCGGACCGAGACGCTGGCCGAGGTGCCGGCCGGCCGGATGATCGGCAAGCCGCTCTACGTGCTGACCAGCGGCGGCAGCGCCTCGGCCGCCGAGGAGTTTATCGGCCATGTCGGCGGCTACCGGGTCGGCGAGCTGGTCGGCGAAAACAGCGCCGGCGCCGGCTTCCGCAACGATCTGGTGCCGGTCCAGGGCCGCTTCGTGCTGTCCGTCTCGGTCGGGCGCGCCGTGCTCGCCGCGACGGGGCGGGACTGGGAAGCGGTGGGCCTCGCGCCGACCGTGCCCACGCCCATCGCGGGCGCGCTCGAGACCGCGCAGGCGCTTGCGCTGCGCCGCCTCGCCGGCAATGCCGCGGGCCCCGACCGGGCGCGTCTCGAGGCCATGGCCGAGGGCATCGCCGCGCGCGCCGAGACCCGCAGCCCGGCCTTGCCGTTGGCCGCTTATGCCGGGACCTATGGCGAGCGCGAGGTCCGGGTCGGCGGCGGCAAGCTGTGGCTGCACCGCGGCAATCGCGCGCCCTTCGCCCTGATCCCGCTCGGCGGCAATGTCTTCACGCTCGACGTGGACCCGTCGGCCCGGCTCAGCTTCGAGGTGTCCGGCACGGCCGCGACGGCCTTCGCCATGGGCCCGGCGGGGCTGCCGCCCCAAGGGCGTTTCGCCCGCACGCCCTAAGGCGTTTTGCGCCATTTTGGCCGTTGCGGCACCGTGGAAACCGTATAAGCAATGCCCATCGAGAGTGGGAGCAAATAGATATGAAACTGGGTCTCTTCGCCGGCGCGCTGCTGGCCACCATGTTCACCGCCACGGCGGCCATTGCGGGGCAGCAGGATTTCACCATCGTCAACAATACCGGCCATGTCGTGGTGACGCTGAACGTGTCGCCCTCGTCCGAGACCCGCTGGGGCCCGGACATTCTGGGCCAGGAGGTCCTAGCCAATGGCGAGAGCGCCGAGGTGAGCTTCGATCGCAACGAGGACATCTGCATGTGGGATATCCGGGTCACCTATGACGATGGCGACACCGGCGACTGGCGCCAGGTCAATCTGTGCGAGGTCTCGACGGTCACGCTCAGCTGAGCGCCGCCCGTACCGGCCAATAAGGCCCCGCCGCGTAGCCGCGCGGCGGGGCTTTTTCTTGCGCTTCGCTGCAGTCCCGGTCTCGAACAGATGCGTCCCGGCGCGGGTTGGATTGCTGCTTGATTTGCTCCGGCTGAAGTCCATCATGGCGAATATTGCCAATTCCCCGACAAGGGTGGCCGATGTTCAGCTGGACCGAATATGACAGTCCGCGCCGGAGGATAAGCGGCACCCGACCGCGGCTGCCGATCCGGATGCTGCTCGCGACGCGGGGCGATCCGCGGCTTGAGGAAGAATTCAATCTCGTCGGCCTCGTCCGCCGGATTCTGGGCTCGCATGAGGATGAGCGCGCCGCGCGGGTGATGCTGCCGTTCATCTATGCGGGGAATGCGACCGACGAGAGCATCGCCGCGCTCGTGAACCGGCCCTGGCTCGAGCCCGATCCCGCCCGTCTCTCCGACCCCCGCGCGGACACCGGCTCGCACCGCCCGGTCGCGGAGCTTCGCCTGCCCGATTTCCCGCTCGGCGCGGCGGCGGAAGCCGGTCCAGGCTTCGACATCGTCCACTTCGTCGATCCTGGCCTGATGATCGACGACCAGCCGCATTTTCCGCTCGACAATCAGCGGTCGCTGACTGCGGGCGCGCTTTGCGACGCGCTGGTGGCGATGCGGTGCCGGCTGCTGATCCTGCAGTCGCACAACCGCTATTGGGCGGAACAGCTCGCACGCTGGACGGTCGGCGCCGGCGGGCCCTCCGTGCTCACCGTCGACACCCTGTCGCCGATCGGGTCCGAGCGCTTCTTCGTGAACTTCTACCTCGGCCTGCTGCACAATGAGGGGCTGCGCAACGAGGCGACGTGGGTCGATCCCTTCCACGAGGGCGTCGAGGCGCGGCTGCACCTTGCCGAGGGCGCGGACGAAGAATGGCGGTTCGACTGGCTACGCGACGGCCTGAAGGCGCGCGCGGAGCGCTTCGAGCTTTCCGTGCGGCCGTTCCGCTCGGCGGCCGACGATGGTCTGCCCGATCCGGCCGTCCTCGTTCATGCGAGCGACCGCCCCCTGGTGGAACGCTGGCGTACGCAGGTAGACGCGATGACTGGCCCCGCCAGCCCGCTCGCTCCAAGCCTGTCGGACCGGCTGGATGGGCTGGGCTGGCACCGGGAGGCCGACGGCGTCGTGCCGCTGACCGAAATCGAGGACGACCTCGACCTCCTGGAAATGGTGGAAATGGGGTTCCGCGAGGCCGTGCTGGCGCCCGCGCCGCGGGTGTTGAATGCGAACTTCGCGGGCGAAGGCAGGCTGCTCGAGCCGCACGAACCGCTGCGCCCCGGGCGGCGCTACGACCTGCTCGTCGATATCGGCCCGCAATGGGATCGCGCGATCAGCATCGTCGAGGGCCACAGCGCCTTTCCGACCCAGGCGCTGCCCGCATCCGCTGACGGCCACCGGATCGAGATCGTCTTCGCCTCCGACGGCTTCGCCGAACCGCTCGTCGCGGGCGCGCTGTGGCTGCCGGACCGCGGACGCAGCGTTCCGATCGTGGACGGCCGGCAGGCGGAGGCGCCGGGCCCGCTGCGGCTGCCGCTGACGACGCCCTCGCTGGAGATGGGCACGCGCACGCTGCACGGCCGCCTCTGCCTGTTCCATGGCAACAACCTGCTGCAATCGGCGGTGGTTCGCGCCATCCTGTCCGCGACGGATGCACCGGCCGAGGCGTCCAACAGCGTCACCGTCGACTTCGTGCTGAGCGGCGGCTTCCACGACGTCGAGAGCCTGCGCACCCGCCGCCTCGAAGCCGCGCCGGCCGACACAGGTCGCGGCGAACTGCGCGACATGCCGGTCGGCTTCAACATCACGCTCAACGACGATGGCGGCGGCACGCACCGGCTCATCCTGCCGTCGCTCGGCGCCCCGGTCAGCGTCGATTACGACCCGGACGCAGCGAAGGACGTGCTGGCTCGGGCCAGGCGCGACCTGCTCAACCTGTTCTGGAAGCGCGACGCCGAGGGCGCCATCATCCTGACGGGCGGCACCCCGATCGGCGGCCTTGACGATCGCAACGGCAAGGACAGGCCGGGCTTCCTCCGGGACCTGCTCACCCTCGCCAACACCGGCAGCAGACTGTTCGCCCAATTGTTCAGCAATGTCAGGCCCTCGGCGGACCGAACCGCGGCGCAGCTCATGAACGATGTGCGCGCCGCGCTCGCCCGGGGAACGGTCGTCCAGATCGCGCGGACCGGTTCGGCCAATTACGTCTTTCCCTGGAGCCTCGTCTACGACTTCCCGATCGACGAGAAGCGGCCGCTCAAATTCTGTCCGGTGGTGAGGGAATGGGACGAGCAGAGCGGCCGCCGAACCGGACCCCACGCCACCGCGTGCCCGCACGGCGATCACCATGCCCATGACAATCTTCTCTGCCCCTACGGCTTCTGGGGCGTGCGCCACAATATCGAGCAGCCCCCTTCCGGCCGCGGGCCCGGAGAGGACGCGCCCTGGCAGGCGCCGCGCCGCACGGGCGGCGGCGGGAACGCGCTGCTGCAGGCGGCGGTGACCAGGGACGCAGCTTTGGACGGCGGCCGGATCGCCGCGCACCTCCATCAGCTCTCTACGATCCAGGGCTTCCGTTTCGCGCCGCCCGCCGCGGCGGACTGGACCGCCTTCATCCCCCTGCTCAAGGCCCCGCAGCTCCTCTATTTCCTCTGTCACGGCGAATATGATCCGGCGCGCAGGGAGCCCTATCTCGGGATCGGCCTGCGCGACGCGGATGCGCAGCATCGCATCTATGCCAACGACATCGCCCAGGCGATGCTGAACGGGGTCGACCAGGATTATTGGCAGCGCAATGCCCCGTTGATCCTGATCAACGGCTGCCACACGGCGGATCTCGAGCCGGGTCAGATCTGGAACTTCGTCCAGTCCTTCACCCAGGGCGGCGCGGGCGGCGTGATCGGCACCGAGGTCAGCGTCCGGCTGCCGGTCGCGACCGAGGCGGCCGAGCTGCTGCTCGAGACCCTCGGCAAGGGCGAGGCGGTCGGCGACGCGATCCGCGCCATGCGCTGGGCGATGCTCGACAAGGGCAATCTGCTCGGCCTGGCCTATACCCCTTATTGCCTGGCCGACCTCAGGCTGGCCGCGGCCTAGGCAATATCGGGCAGCTTGCCGCCGCCGCTGTTGCCGCCGCCACCCTGGGCGCCCGGCTGCTCGCCGAGCCAGTCGGGCGACGTGGGCTGGATGGCGACGACGATATAGACGAAGAAGCCGACCGCGAGACCGATCGAATAGGCGCCGAACGCGCCCGTCTCCTTGGCGAACAGGCCGGTGATCGCGGCGCCGCCGATCGCGGCCACGACGGTGCTGATGTCGCTCAGCGCCTCCCGCTTCGATCGCCGCAAGATGCCGCTCGTCACCCAGCCGATGACCAGGCCGAAAGCGATGGCGCCGCCCAGATTGAGTGCTTCCGCGAAAGTCATATCCGCCCCTCCCCCCAACACATCCGCCCGCTTCTACGGACGTGCGGCAGTTATAGACGGGTAGGGATAGGGCGTCCACGGCACCGATTAGGGCGTGTCAGCGCGGGACTATTTTGGAGACCTCGGCGCGGACTTGCCGGTCAGCGCATCAGCACCAGCTCTTCCGACATGGTCGGGTGGAGCGCGATGGTGTCGTCGAACTGGCTCTTGGTCAGGCCGGCCTTCACCGCGATCGCGGCCGCCTGCAGGATTTCGGGCGCGTCGGGGCCGATCATGTGGAGGCCGACCACCTGCTCGGTCTCCTCGTCCACGATCATCTTGTAGAGCGAGCGCTCGTTGCGGCCGGCGAGCACGTTCTTCATCGGCCGGAAGTCCGCGACATAGGTCTTGTAGGTGTCGAGCTTGTCGCGCGCCTCGCTCTCCGTCATCCCGACCGCGGCGATCGGGGGATGGCTGAACACCGCCGAGGGGATGTTCGTATAATCGACCCGGGTCGGCTTGTTGCCATACATCGTGTCGGCGAAGGCCTGGCCCTCGCGGATCGCGACCGGGGTGAGCTGCACCCGGTCGGTGACGTCGCCGATCGCGTAGATCGAGGGCACGGAGGACTGGTTGTCCTCGTCGACCAGGATCGCGCCGTTCACGCCGATCTTGACGCCCGCCGTCTCCAGCCCCAGCCCTTCCGTGTTCGGCGCGCGACCGATCGCCCAGAGCAGGAGGTCCGCGTCGATCGGGCTCGCGCCGGCGAGATGGATGCGCAGGCTGCCGTCCTTGCGCTTCACGATCTTCTCGAAGGGCGCGTTGAACTTGAAGTTGATGCCCTTGGTCAGGGAGATTTGCAGCAGCCGGTCGCGGATCTGCTCGTCATAATGGCGCAGAATCCGGTCGCCCCGGTTCACGATCGTCACCTCGCAGGCGAATTCGTGAAGGATGCCGGCGAATTCGTTGGCGATATAGCCACCGCCGGCGATCACGGCGCGCTTGGGCATCCTGTCGAGATGGAACATCTCGTTCGAGGTGACGCCATGTTCCGCGCCGGGCACGTCGGGGACGACGGGCCGCGCGCCGGTGGCGATAAGGACGGTGGCCGCGGTCAGGACGGAGCCGTCCGCCAGCGTCACCTCGTTCGCGCCGGAAATGACCGCGCGCTGCTGGAAGATCTCGACCTGGTTGCGGTCGAGAATGTCTGTGTAGATGCCCTCCAGCCGCTCGACCTCGGCCAACACATTGTCGCGCAGGGTCGGCCAGTCGAACTTGCCCTTGCCGACCTTCCAGCCGAAGCGGACCGCGTCCTGCAGATCCTCGGCGAAGTGGGCGCCGTAGACGAGCAGTTTCTTCGGCACGCAGCCCCGGATCACGCAGGTGCCGCCGAGCTTATACTCTTCGGCGATGGCGACCCGGGCGCCATGCGCGGCGGAGACGCGCGCCGCGCGCACGCCGCCCGAGCCGGCGCCGATGACGAACAGGTCGTAGTCGTAGGTCTTGGTCATGGCCTGGGCTCCAGCCAGACTTGGCGTCCGGCGAAATCGGTGGTGAGGATGAAATGGCGCAGGATCGACGTGCCGATATTGAGGTCGGACGCGGTCTCGCCGGGATCGATGGCGGCGCGCACGTTCGTGAAGGTGCGGCCGGCGACGACGAGGGTCCTGAGCATGACGATGTCGCGGCTGCGCGCGCCGCCGAGCCCCCCGCCCTCGCGGCGCTCGAGAACCCTGCCGGGCGCGGTCAGGCCGATCCGCTCGGCATAGGCCCGGCCGATGAGCACCTCGCTGCCATTGCCCGTGTCGAGCACGGTGTCGACCGGATCATGGCCCTCGACCGCGGCGGGGATGGTCGGCGTGCCGCGATGATCGCCCAGCGGCAGGCGGACGCCGCGCGGTTCGCCCTCGGCGACGGTCAGCGTACCGCCGGCGAGATCGAGCCTGAGACGGGCATTGTCGAACAGATCGCGGCCGAGCAGCATCTCCACCGGCCGGCCGAGCAAACGCGCCGAGACCTCGCCGAGATCGAGCACGCCGGCGCGCAGCTCCAGGCTCACCCCCGCCGCCTCGACGGCGACATGGTCCGCGAACCGCGCCTCCATGGCGGCCGCGCCGGAGCCATGGGCGGTCGCCGAGCCGCTCTGGGTCAGGCCGAGCCGGGCCGCGGCATCGTCGTCGATCACGGTCATCTCCGCCGCGCTGTCGAGCAAGGCGGTGACCGGCCGGCCGTCGACCGTGACAGACAGGAAGGGCCGATTGTTGAACAACTCGACCGGCGCGGCGCGGGCCGTTGCCGAGGGCAGCAAGGCGGCGGCGATCAGCAGGGCCGCGCGCCTCATTCGCCCTCGTCTCCGAAGGCGCGCCGCAGCAGCGCCTCGGTGGACGGATCGAACGCCAGCTCCCCCTCCCCGTCCAGCTGCCGCGCCATCTCCTTGCCGAGCTCCACGCCGAACTGGTCGAACGGGTTGATGCCGAGCAAGGCGGCATTGGCGAAGGTGCGATGCTCGTAAAAGGCGATCAGCGCGCCCAGAGTCGCGGGGTCGAGACGATCGAGCAGGATCGTCGTCGACGGCCGATCGCCCGGATAGAAGCGGGCGGGATCGTCCGAAGTTCGCCCGGCCATCAATGCCGCGCCCTGGGCAAGGGCATTGAGCAGCAATTGGCGATGATGCTCGGGATCGAGCCGGTCGCCGGGCTCGACCGCCGCGATGAACTCTGCGGGTACGAGATGGGTCCCTTGGTGGAGCAGCTGGAAGACCGCATGTTGCGCATCCGTGCCGACGCCGCCCCAGGTGATCTGCGCGGTGGCGCGCGGCACGGGCGCACCGTCCAGGCCAACGCTCTTGCCGTTCGATTCCATCTCCAGCTGCTGGAGATAGGAGGGGAGCAGGCGGAGCCTTTCGTCATAGGCGAAGACGGCCCGGGTCTCGGCGCCGCGGAGATTGGCATAATAACGGTCGACGAAGGCCGCGAGCACCGGCGCGTTCCCGGCCAGCGGCGCGAAGCGGAAATGGCGGTCCATTGCCGCTGCACCTTCCATGAGGCTTTCGAACTCGGCCCAGCCGAGCGCCAGCGCCGCCGGGAAGCCGATCGAGGACCAGAGCGAATAGCGACCGCCGACGCTTTCGGAGAAAGGCAGGATCCGGGTCTCGTCCACGCCCCACGCGATCGCCTTCTCCGGCGCGGCGGTGAGCGCGATCACCTTGCCATAGGGATCGTCGACCCCCGCCTCCTCGAGCCATTGCAGCGCCGAGGCGGCGTTCAGCATCGTTTCCTTCGTGGTGAAGGTCTTGGAAGCGATGGCGATCAACGTCGTATGCGGATCGAAGCGGGCGATCGCCTGTTCGAGCGCGGCGCCGTCGACATTGGAAACGATGGCCGCGTCATAGCGCCCGGCATCGCGGCCGAGCGCGTCGATGAGGAGATCCGGCCCCAGCGCGGAGCCGCCGATACCGATATGGAGGATGTGCCGGACCGGCCCGAACGCCTCGGCCTCGATCGCGTCAATGAGGGCGCGCATCCGGAAATGCAGGCCCTGGGCATGGGCGACGCTCTCCGGCGCCCCCTGCCCCCGCTCGGCGGTGTGCCCGGCGGCGCGGTTCTCGCTCGGATTGACGATCTCGCCCGCGAACATCGCGTCGCGCCGGGCCGCCAGGCCGCTTTCCTCCGCGAGCTGCAGAAAGGCGACGAGCGTCTCGTCCGAGAGGTGCGTCTTGGAGAAATCGAAATGCAGGCCGGCCTCGTCGAGGCTCAGCCGCTCCACCCGGTCCGGCGCGGCGGCGAAGAGCTCGCGCAGCGTCGGCTGCGGCGCGGCGGCGAGGCGGGTCCAGGCGGCGTCTGTCATGTCGGGCGTGTATCTAGGGATGCGGGGGAGGCATTGATAGTCCGACATATATCGCCGACGTCTCTGAAGCGCGTCACCCTGAACTTGTTTCAGGGTCTAGGGGAATGCAGCGCTCCCAAGTCTCCGTGGTCCGACATCCTGGGAGGAGCTCCAACCTGGATCCTGGAACAAGTTCAGGAAGACGGCTTGTGCTTCGTCCAAACCACGTGCATATACACGCAAATGCTCGATACCGCCTGCACCTGCAACAAGCTGCGCCGCTCCGCGCGGATCCTGGGCGGTGTTTATGACGAGGCGCTGGCGGGATCCGGCTTCACGGTCGCGCAATTTTCGTTGCTCCGCATGCTCCAGCGCGCCGGTCCCTGCTCGCTCACCGCGTTCGGCGAGGCAACCGGCTACGACCGGACCACGCTCAACCGAACGCTCGCCCCGCTGGAAAAGGCCGGCTTCGTCGCCTGCGCCAGCGGCGCGGACAAGCGCGCGCGGATCGTCGAGATCACGCCGGCCGCCCGCATTGCGCTCAGGCAGGCGCAGCCACTCTGGGAGGACGCGCAGGCGAAGGTCGAGGCCGCGCTCGGCGGGGAGCGGGACGCGCTCTTCGCATTGCTCGACCGGATCGAAGGATTGCGCGCATGACCGGCGTGAAGAGGCTGTTCGATTGGGCGAGCCGCGTGAAGCGCCCCTGGATCGTCATCGCCTGCGCGGCCTTCATCGTCACCCTGGCGATGGGCGTGCGCCAGGCGTTCGGCCTGTTCCTGCCGCCGATGAGCATCGAGCTCGGCATCGACCGGGGCACATTCGGCCTCGCCATCGCCATCTCCAACCTCGTCTTCGGGCTCGCCCAGCCCTTCGTCGGCGCGCTCGGCGACAAATATGGCGCCGGCCGGGTCGTCGGCGCCGGCGCCCTGCTCTACGTGCTCGGCCTGATCGGCGCGGCGACGATCGGCAGCGCCTTCGGCCTGCACCTCACCTTCGGCCTGATGGTCGGCCTGGCGCAGGCGGCAACCACCTTCGTCGTCGTGCTCGGCGCGGTCGGCCGGGTGGTCCCGGCGGAGCGGCGCAGCCTCGCCTTCGGGATCGTCACCGCCGGCGGCTCGCTCGGCCAGTTCCTCGTCGTGCCCTTCGCCGCGATGCTGCTCGGCGACGTGGGCTATCACATGGCGCTGATCGTGCTGGCCGGCCTCGTCGCGCTCTGCGCGGTGCTGGCGCTCGGAGTCGCCGGCAAGCCCGCGGCGCCGGCCGAGGAAGGGCCGCGCCAGTCGCTCAAGGAGGCGCTGCGCGAGGCCGCCGGCCACCGTTCCTACTGGCTGCTCAACGCCGGCTTCTTCGTCTGCGGCTTCCACGTCGCCTTCATCGCCACCCACTTCCCGGCCTATCTTGCGGACAAGGGCCTCGGCCTCACCATCGGCGCGAGCGCGCTGGCCCTGGTCGGCCTGTTCAACATCTTCGGCTCCTACCTGTTCGGCCTCTCGGGCGATTTCTGGCGCAAGCAATATGTGCTGTCCGGCCTCTATGCCGCGCGCGGCGTCGTGATCGCGCTCTTCCTCGTCCTGCCGCTGACCCCGCTCACCGCTTTGGTCTTCGCCGCGACGATGGGCTTCCTCTGGCTCGGCACGGTGCCGCTGACCTCCGGCCTGGTCGGGCAGATTTTCGGGGTCCGCTATCTCTCCACGCTCTACGGCATCGTCTTCCTCTCGCATCAGGTGGGCAGCTTCTTCGGGGCCTGGGCGGCGGGCTGGCTCTACGACCGGACGGGCACTTACGACGCCGCCTGGACCGCCTCGATCCTCCTCGCCTTCTTCGCCGCGCTCGTCCATCTGCCGATCCGCGACACGCCGGTTGCAAGGCTGCAGAGCGTATGAGACGCGCCGCCCTCTGGCTGGCCCCCTTGGCCCTGCTTCCGGTCGCCGCTCTGGGCCTCTGGCTCTGGGCCGACCAGGCGACGACCATCTGGCTGACGGGTTTTTTCGCCGCCTGCCTTTGACCTGATGCGTGTTACTCCCATATAACACCTGCAACGGCGGTGCTTGACCGGCCGAAAAGCCCAAGCGAAAGCAGCGCCATGGACGAAACCAAGCCGCCTTCCGCCACCGACCCCGCCGCCGCGCCGCCGGCGCCGCCCGAACCGACGCCGGCCGAGCCCGCGGCCGATGCGGCGACGCCCGCCGGGCCGGCCAAGCCGGTGAAGGTGAAGAAGGAGGAGACGTGGTGGGACACGCTCCGCTTCCTCCTCTATCTGTTCCTTGGCGCGGTGCTGCTGCGCACCTTCCTGTTCGCGCCCTTCTCGATCCCGTCCGGCTCGATGATGCCGAACCTGCTGGTCGGCGACTATCTGTTCGTCTCGAAATGGTCCTATGGCTATTCGCGCTATTCCTTCCCCTTCCATCCGATCAATTTCGACGGCCGGCTGCTCGGCGGCGTGCCCGAGCGCGGCGACGTCGTCGTCTTCCGCCATCCGACCACCGGCGAGGATTGGGTGAAGCGGGTCGTCGGCCTGCCCGGCGACACGATCGAGGTGCGCCGCGGCGTCGTGGTCCTCAACGGCCAGGCCATTCCCCGCGAGCGGATCGAGCCGTTCGACCTGCCGGTCAGCCCCAACAGCCCGTGCCAGCCGGCCGAGAGCGCGCAGATCAACCTTGAGCAGCCCGACGTCGTGGTCCGCCAGGAAAATCGTCCCGACGGCGGTCACTGCCTCTATCCGCGCTTCCGGGAGACCCTGCCGGGCGGCCGCAGCTACGAGGTGCTCGACCAGGGCGACTCGCCCGGCGACAATTTCGGCCCGGTCACGGTGCCCGCCGGCCATCTCTTCATGATGGGCGACAATCGGGACGACAGCCTCGACAGCCGCTTCACCACCGAGCGGCACGGCGTCGGCTTCCTGCCCGTCGACAATGCGCTCGGCCGCGCGACGATCGGCTTCTGGTCGACCGACGGCTCCGCGTCCTGGATCAAGCCCTGGACGTGGTTCACCGCCGCGCGCTGGAGCCGGATCGGCAGGACCTATTGATGCCGGATCTCGGGGCCTGGCTGGAGGCGAAGCTCGGTTATACGCCAGCCAATCCCGGCCTGTTCGAACGCGCGCTCACCCATGCCAGCCAGGGCGAGGACAATTATGAGCGGCTCGAATTCCTGGGCGACCGCATACTCGGCTTCACCATCGCGGATTGGCTCTACGGCCTGTTCCCCGACGAGCCGGAGGGCAAGCTCTCGCGCCGGCTCAACGTGCTGGTCTCGCGCGGCACCTGCGCGGAGATCGCGCGCGAACTCGGCGTCGCGCCGCATCTGAGGCTCGGCAAGCAGGCCCTCGCCGACGGCGCGTTCGAGAGCGACAATATCCTCGGCGACGTCGTCGAGTCGCTGATCGGCGCGCTCTGGCTGGACGGCGGGCTCGAGCCGGCGCGCCGCTTCATCCGCGCGGCATGGGCGAGCCGGGTCGACAGCCACGACAAGGCGCCCAAGCATCCCAAATCGGCGCTGCAGGAATGGGCCGCCGCCAACAACCGCAAGGCGCCGGCCTATGAGATTGTCGGCCGCTCCGGCCCGCACCACGCGCCGACCTTCCTGGTCCAGGTCTCGATCAAGGGCGTCGGCGAGGCGAAGGCCGAGGGGCTGAACAAGCAGGAGGCCGAGACCGCCGCGGCCGAGGCTTTGCTGGAGAAATTGTCGTGAGCCAGCGCTTCGGCACCGTCGCCGTGGTCGGCGCCCCCAATGCGGGCAAGTCCACTTTGGTCAATGCCCTGGTCGGCCAGAAGGTCGCCATCGTCTCGCCCAAGGCGCAGACCACGCGCACCCGCCTGATGGGCCTCGCCATTCACGGCGAGAGCCAGATCCTGCTGACCGACACGCCGGGCATCTTCGAGCCCAAGCGGCGGCTCGACCGCGCCATGGTCGCCGCCGCCTGGGGCAGCGCGCAGGATGTCGACCTGATCGCGCTCGTGATCGACGCGAGCTCCGGCCTCAAGCGTGGGGTCACCGACTTGCTCGACCGGCTGAAGGACCGGCCCGAGCCGAAGCTGCTAGTGCTCAACAAGGTCGATCTGGTGAAGAAGGAGGATTTGCTGGTCCTCGCCACCCAGTTCGGCGAACGCGGCAGCTTCGAGGCGATCTTCATGATCTCCGCCGCCAGCGGCGACGGCGTCGCCGACCTCAAGGCCGCGCTCGCCGCGCGCGTGCCGGAGGGCCCCTGGCACTTCCCCGAAGATCAGGTGTCCGACGCCACCGACCGGATGATGGCGGCCGAGATCACCCGCGAGCAACTCTACCATCAGCTTCACGCCGAACTGCCTTATGCGAGCGCGATCGAGACCGAGAAATATGAGGAGCGCAAGGACGGCTCCATCGCCATCCACCAGCAGATTCTCGTCGCCCGCGACAGCCAGAAGGCGATCGTGCTCGGCAAGGGCGGCACCCGCATCCGCGCGATCGGCGAGGCGGCGCGCAAGGAGCTGACCGAGGCGTTCGGGCGCAAGGTCCACCTCTTCCTGCACGTGAAGGTGAACCCGCGCTGGGAAGAGGATCGTGGCCTCTATCGGGAAATCGGGCTCGACTGGGTGGAGTGAGGACATGAACGCTGCGCTGCCGGTTCTGCTGCTGCTCGCCGCCCAGTCGGCGGAGGAATCGCCGGTCGTGCGCGACGCCATGTTCTACGTGCAGGAGAATGAAGGCGGCCAGCCGGCGACGCGCCGCACCATTGTCGTCCCGCTCAGGACCGGCCAATGCTATGGCTGGGCGCTCCGCGTCGAGCCGGAAGAGCGGACGGTGAGCATCCGCGAGGTCTTCGAGCTGCCGGCCCCCGGCAACTGGAATGTCGGCGATCAGATGTCGGCCGTGGCGCGCAACGCCCGCACCGCGGTGACCCAGTTCGAGGCGCCGCTGAGCGAGGGCGTCATCACCCATGGCTGGTGCGTGGCGGAGGGCGATCCGGCGGGGCCGCACCGCATCCGCGTCTATCATGGCGAGACGCTGCTGCGCGATTTCCGCTTCACCGTGACGGCGGAGACGCGCTGAGCGCGCTACCAGCTGGCCCCGTCGATCAGCTGGCGCGGCAGTGGCTCCCAGACCGCCGGATCGAACAGACGCAGATTGACGCCCATGCGCTCATAAGCGGGGTCGCGCGGCGACCAGTGGGTGGTGCAGCCGCATCGGCCGCAATGCCAGGTGGTGAGCGTCGCGTCGCCCTGCACATAGCCGACCAGCCGCCCGTCGGGATCGCCGACCCGGACTGCGTCCGGCCGGTAATAGCCCCAGAGCCCGCCGATCCGCCGGCAGATGGAGCAATTGCAGCTGCCCAGATCCTCTGGCGTCGCGGGCAGGCTCAGACGGACCGCGCCGCAATGGCAGTTCCCCTCGATCATCCCAGCATCTCCTCCACCCATGCGGGCACCAATTCTCCCGCTCTGCCGATCCGGCTCTCGTCGAAATGCGAGGCGCCGAGGCTCGGCTCTAGGTTCATCTCCAGCGTCCGCGCGCCGACATAGCGGGCGGTCTGCACGAAGCCGGCGGCGGGATAGACGTTGCCCGAGGTGCCGATCGAGACGAACAGGTCCGCCTCCATCAATGCCCGGTCGATCCGCTCCATCTCGTAGGGCATCTCGCCGAACCAGACGATGTCGGGCCGGACCTGGCCCTCGCTCCCGCATTCCGGGCACATCGCATGTCCGCCCATATCGCCGTCCCACGCCATGCGCGCGTCGCAGGCGCGGCACCAGCCGGACCTGAGCTCGCCATGCATGTGCAGCAGCCGCGTCGCGCCGGCCCGCTCGTGCAGGTCGTCGACATTCTGGGTGACGATCAGCAGCTCGCCCGGCCACTCCGCGTCGAGCCGGGCCAGCGCCTCATGTGCCGCATTGGGCGCGACCCGAGTCAGATTGTCCCGCCGCGCGTCGTAGAAGCGATGCACCAGCACCGGATCGCGGCGGAAGGCCTCGGGCGTCGCCACGTCCTCGACCCGATGCCCCTCCCACAGCCCCTCGGGCCCGCGCAAGGTGGCAAGGCCGGATTCGGCGGAAATGCCGGCCCCGGTGAGAATGACGATATTGTGGATGTCGCGCATGCCCCTACCCTAGCCCGCCGCCCCTGCCCTCGAGAAGGCCGGTTGAAGCCTCCCCTATTCTGACGCAGGCTTCCCGCCGCAAGGGGGAGATGCCGCGTCATGCCATATAGCCCGATCCTCGCGCCCGTGGTGGCGCTCGTCGCTTGGACGCTCGTCATGCAGATGTGGATGTACGCGACCCGCATTCCGGCGATGCGGCGCAAGGGCATCGATCTCAAGCGGATGCGGGGCGGCCAGGGCCGCCAGCTCGACGGCGTGATCGAGGACCAAGTCCAGTGGAAGGCGCACAATTACAACCATCTGCTCGAGCAGCCGACGCTCTTCTACGCCATCGCGCTCACCCTCGCTTTGCTCGGCAATGGCGGCGAGCAGCTCACCCTGCTCCTCGCCTGGGCCTATGTCGGCCTGCGCGTCGCGCACAGCCTGGTCCAGGCCACGTCCAACATCGTGCGCTGGCGCTTCCTGCTGTTCAGCCTCGCCTCGCTCTGCCTGCTCGGCCTGACGATCATCGCCGGCCTGATCCTGCTCCGCTGACGAGTCGCGGCGGCGAGACGGGCCCGCCGGTGCAATTCGTCGCTCCGCCATGTCATTTCGTCGCTGAAACACAGATTGAACGACGAGTCGGCGGGCTTCGACGCGGCACGGAAGCGCGCCGGCGCAGCACGATTATTTGACGCTCCCAAGACGAACGGGCCGGAAGCCCCCGTCGCAGGGAGATGAAAGATGAAGTTCGCCAAATCCATTATCGTGCGCTCGAGCATCGTCGCGCTGACCTTGGCCGCCGTTCCGGTCGCCTCGTCCGCCATGCAGCAGCAGGATGCGGCCCCCGCCGTCGCGGTCGCCACCCAGCCGCCGGCGCCGGTGATCGTCATTCCGGTGCCGACCGCCGCCGATTATGCCCAGGCCCAGCTGGCCTCGGATGCATCGGACCTGGATCCGGGCGAGTTCGTCTGGCGGCCCGAGCTGCAGACCAGCGGTTCGGTCGAGGTCGTGGTGAGCATCCCGCAGCAGCGCGCCTACATCTATCGCGGCGGCACGCTGATCGGCGTGAGCACCGTCTCGACCGGCATGGCCGGCCACCGCACGCCGACGGGCCGCTACCCGATCATGGAGAAGCGCCGCACGCACTTCTCCAACCTGTACAACAATGCGCCGATGCCCTTCATGCAGCGGCTCACCATGGGCGGGATCGCGCTGCACGCCGGCCAGATCCCGGGCTATCCGGCCTCGCACGGCTGCGTCCGCTTCCCCTATGAGATGGCGCGCAACGTCTTCTCGGTGACGCAGGTCCGCTCGGTGGTGCACATCATCGCCGACTCGCCGACGCCGATGACGGCGCTGCAGGTCGCCCGCGGCGAGCGTCCGCGCATGCCGATGGAAGAGCCGGTGCGGGGTACCCGCTAAGGCCTGACGAACGCGGCGGCCAGTTCCACATGGGTCGACCAGAGGAACTGGCCGACCGGCCTGATCCAGTCGAGCCGGTAGCCGCCCTGAAAGAGTTCCTTCGCATCCCGCGCGAACGTGTTGGGATTGCAGGACACGTAAGCGAGCCGGGGCACAGCGGACGCGGCCAGATGTGGCGCCAGCTCCTTTGCCCCGGCGCGTGGCGGATCGAGCACGACCGCCTCGAAGCGGTTGAGCTCGGTCACGTCGAGCGGCCGGCGAAACAGGTCGCGATGATCGGCGAAGACGCCCCGCCCCGCCGCCTTGAGCGCTAGCACCGCATCCCGCGCGCCCTCGGCCGCATAGACTTTGCCGGAAAGCGCCAGCGCGAAGGTGCCGAGCCCGGCGAACAGGTCCGCGACGATGCCCGCACCGCCCACGGCCTCGCGCACCGCTGCCACCAGAGCCGCTTCGCCCTCCGCCGTCGCCTGCAGGAAGGCGCCGTGCGGCAGCGCCACCGGCGTGCCCGACAGGGTGATGGTGACCGGTTCGGGCTCCCAGACGGTCTGTGGCCCGTATCCGTCGTCGAGGGACAGGCGCGCGAGCCGGTTCTCCCGCGCGAAATCGGTCATCGCCTCCGTGGCCGCGAGCCCCTCGACGCTGACGCCTTCCAGCAGCAGGTCCACGCCCTGGTCCGCAAGCGTCATCACGATGCCGGCGCGGCCGTTCAGCAGGCGCCGCAGCGGCGCGACCAGCGCGAACAATTCCGGCCGCAGGATATGGCATTCGCGCATGTCGACGATGCGATGGCTGGCCGCGGCGTTGAACCCGACCAGGCCGCCGGCGGCCTTCAGCGCCGCCCGCCGGCGGCTGCGCGGCGGAGAGAGATGGGGCTCGAATATCTCCGGCGGCGCCAGGCCCTGCGCGGCGAGCGCGGCGGCGATCCGCTCTTTCAGGAACGCCGCATAAGCCGCATCGTCGACATGCTGGAGCTGGCAGCCGCCGCAGTCGGGGAAATGCCGGCAGGGCGGCGTCCGACGATGCGGGCCCGGCGCGATCGCGCCATCCGCCGCGATCAGGTCGCCTGGCGCGGTCAGCGGGAAGAAGCGCCCGCTTTCCGTCACTCCGTCCCCGCGCGCGGCGAGGCGCACGATCGCTTCTACAGGCATTCGGAATATGCGGCCGGCAGTTGCGCCACCAGATCGTCGGCGATCAGGCCCGGTCCGGCCAGTTCGGCGGCGCGGCCGTGCAGCCAGACGCCGGCACAGGCCGCCTCGAACGCCGGCAGCCCGCCGGCGCGGAGGGCCGCGATCGTTCCCGCGAGCACGTCGCCCGTGCCGGCGCTGGCCAGCCAGTGCGGCGCCGTCCCGATCGCGGCGCGGCCGTCCGGCGCGGCGACGACGGTGTCAGGGCCCTTGTAGACGATCACCGCGCCGCTCCACGCGGCCGCGGCGCGCGCCCGCTCGACCTTGCCGCCGGCCCGCTCGCCGAACAGGATCCGGAATTCGCCTTCATGCGGGGTCAGCACCGCATCGCGCAGATCGGCGGGGCCCCGCTCCGCGAGCAGCCGCAGCGCGCCGGCGTCCAGCACGAGCGGGTGCGGCGACCGCAGCACGGTCTCCAGCAGCCCCTCGCCCTCCCGGTCGGCGATCAGGCCCGGGCCGAGCAGCACGGCGCCGATACGCGGATCGTCCAGCCGGGCGAGCGGATCGCCGGGCGTCTGGATCACCGCCGCGGCCACGTCGTCGACCAGCTTGCGCGCCTGGAGCCGCACCGCGCCCGCACCGGCCCGCGCCGCCGCCTCGGCCGCCAGCACGCTCGCGCCGGCCATCCCGCCCGCGATCACCGTCACCAGTCCCCGGGAGAATTTATGCGCATCCGGTCCGGGCGCGGCGAGCCGCGGGCGCCCGATCTCCGCGAGATCGCTCCGCGCCGCGATGCCGATATCGGCGACGACGAGGCGCCCCATATGCCGCGCCGCGGGCTGCAGCAGGTGCGCGGGCTTCAGGGTCTGGAAGGTGATGGTGAGGTCGCAATCCGGCACCGGCGACAGCAGCGCGCCGTCATCGGTCGCGACCCCGCTCGGCAGGTCGATCGCGACGCGCACCGCGGCCTGGTCCGCGAGCCGCGCAAGGGCCGCCCCGACCTCCGCGTCGAGCGGGCGCCCGAGACCGGTGCCGAACAGGGCGTCGACCAAAAGAGGCGCGGGCGCGGCGTCGGCCAGCGGCTCGAACGGCCTGGCCCAGTTCTCAAATGCCGCCCGGGCGGCCGGCGTCCGCGGCTCGCCCAGCGCCGCCACCCGCACCGCGACGCCCCGCGCGGCAAGCTCCCGTGCGATCACATAGCCGTCGCCGCCATTGTTGCCGGGGCCGCACAGGACCAGCGCCGGCAGCGGCCCGGCGAAGCGCCAGATCGCCTCGGCGGCACCCTTGCCGGCGCGCTCCATCAGTTCGCCGACCGGCGTGCCGGCCGCGATCGCCATCTCCTCCGCGGCGCGCATTTCCGCCGCGGTCAGGACGGTGCGTCCGATCACTGCCGATTCAATTCGGGCGCCGGGGTGGGCGGCACCCAGCGGGTCTCGAGCAAGAAGCGATCGCCGCCAATCTCGATTTCGACGGGAGCGGCGCCCGTCTCGTCCGTCCGGGTCAGGGTGGCCTGCTCCGCGCCATCGGCGGCGACGATACTCCCCTGGCGGTCGATCAGCAGCCGGCGGAAGCCGCCGTCCGCCTTGCGGATGGTCAGGACCCGCCCCTCGCGGTTCTCGACGCTCTCGACCGTGCAGGCGCGCGCAAAGGCGGCGGCACCAGCCGGCCGGCATTCGATCCGGTTGTCCGGCTCGCCCGCCGGCGGCGCCGCGGCGCCGTTGGTCGGGCTGGCGGGCGGGTCGGCCGGGCCGCCGCAGGCGGCGAGCAGAGCCAGGGTCGCGAGGGAGATGGTGCGCATGGGCCCCGGCCTTATCATTTCCGCCGCAACGCTTCGAGCCGCCGCGCCATATTCTCGCTCGCGATCAGCGCATCGAAGCGCGTATCCATCTCCGGATCGCTGCGCACGCCGCGTCGCGCGCGCGAAATGGCTTCCTTGAGCAGGCGCAGGCTCTCCCGATCGTTGGCGAGGATCGCGTCGAACAGCGCCTCCTCACCCGGCATGTGATCGTCGACGAGGCCGATGGTCCGCGCCTCCTCGCCGTGGATCGGCGCGGCGGTAAACAGGAGCCGCGCCGCCTGGCCCGGCCCGACCAGTTCGACCAGCCGGTGCACGTCCTCCTGCGGATAGGAAATGCCGAGCTTGGCCGGCGTGATCGCGAAGCGCGCGGTCAGCGAGGCGATGCGGAAATCGCAGGCCATGGCGAGCGCGACGCCGGCGCCGTAGCAAGGACCGTCGATCAGCGCGACGGTCGGGATCGCCAGGCCGCGCAGCCGATCCAGTGTGGCGCGCATCGCCTCGCGGAACCGGGCGGCGGCCGCGTCGTCGCCGCGCATCGCCGGGAAATCGGCGAGATCCGCGCCGGCGCAGAAGGTGCCGCCCGCGCCGGTCACGACCAGGAAGCGGACGTCGCTCGCCTCGACCTCGCGGACAATCTCCGCGAGCGCCGCCCAGCCAGCCGCCGGAATGGCGTTGCGCGCCTCGGGCCGATCGAGCGTCAGCCGGGCATGGTCGTCATTGCAGTCGAGCCGGAACATGGCGCGGACATGCCGCGCCGCGCCTGCTTTGTCCCGAAAAAAAGGCCGGGGCGCCAATACGCGGCGACCCCGGCCCGAATATGGCCGCGGCGGCCCGTCCGGTGGAGGCGGGCGGCCGCGGGCGAATGTCGGCGCGGGCATACAGCCCCGCCTCGACCCGTCGGCGCCCCAGAGGCAAGGCCCGTGCCAGAACGGATTTCCGCGGGTTACGATGGTTAACCGCCGGCAAGCCCCGTTCCGCTGCGGGACTCGTGGGTCAACGAAGCCTGGTTTGGGACAGCCACCAGGCCGGCTTTTCGGCGGCGATCCGGGCCGCCGCCGCGTCTCGCGCCGTCTCGTTCGCATAGAGACCGAAGCAGGTCGCGCCCGAGCCGGACATGCGGGCGATCCTTGCGCCGGCGAGCGCCTCGAGCACGGCGCCGATCTCCGGCACGAGCCTGCGCGCGGGCGCCTCGAGGTCGTTCCGCCCCGCCTCCCAATCGCCCAGCGCGCCGCGGTCGACGCCGTCCCACAGCTTGAAAACCGGGCCGGTGGCGAGCGGGATGTTGGGGTTCACGAGCAGCACCGGCGTGCCCGACAGGCCGGCAATCTCGACCGGTTCGAGGTCGTCGCCTCTGCCCTCGCCCCGCGCCGTGCGGCTGAGCAGGCAGGCGGGAACGTCGGCGCCGAGGCGTGCCGCCTGCGCCGGCGAGCCGCCGAACAGCCGCAGCATCGCCGCCGCGTCGGCCGAGCCGCCGCCGAGCCCCGCCGCCACCGGCAGCCTCTTGTCGAGCGTCAGCGCGGCGGTCGCGCCCACGGCCCGCGCGGCGCGAAGCACGAGATTGTCGCCCTCTCCCGCCAGCGCGCCCGCGAACGGCCCGGTCACCGCCAGGCTCAGCGCCTCGGCCGGGGCGGCCGTGACGACGTCGCCATCCTCGCAAAAGGCGAAGAGCGTTTCGATCCGATGATAGCCATCCGGCTCCCGCGCCCGCACATGGAGCGCGAGGTTGAGCTTCGCATAAGCGGTCTCGCGCATCAGCGGGCGGCAAGCTCCGGCGTCAGGCCGCGCTCCATCTTCGCCGCGATGCGCGTCGCGACCGCGCCCTCGGCATAGACGGCGGCGGCGCGCCAGGCGAAACGGGCCTCCATGCGGCGACCGGCGGCATAATAAGCGTCGCCGAGATGCTCGTTGATCTCGACATCGGCGGGCTCGGCCTGCGCCGCCTGTTCGAGCAAGGGGATCGCCTCGGCCAACTGGCCCTTGTGATAGAGCGCCCAGCCAAGCGAATCCGTGATCGCCGCATTGTCGGGCGCCAGCCGGTGCGCCTCGCGGATCAACCGCTCCGCCTCGGCCATCTCCTCGTTGCGGATCAGCAGGGCGTAGCCGAGATAGTTGAGCACATAAGGCTGCTGCGGGGCGAGCTCATAAGCCCGCCGCAGCGCCGCGCGCGCGCCGGGCCAGTCGCCGGCCTGGTCGAGCGCGCCGCCGCGCATCAGCTGCAGCTGCCATTCCTCCTGGCCGGCATCGCCCTCGCGCAGCGCCAGCGCCCGGCCGAACGCGTCGGCCGCCTCGCGCTGGCGATTCAGCTCGCCGTAGATCTGGCCGAGCCGCAGCCAGTCGCCCTGCCGGGCGCCGCCGGCCTCCGCCGCCTCGCGCGCGATGCGGAGCGCCGTCTCCCGCTCGCCGCCGGCGACGAGCAGGCGGATCCGAGTCTCGCGCGCGGCGAGGAAGAAGGGATCGTTGGCCGGAATATTGTCGAGCAGCTGGACGGCGAGGCGGTGCTGGTCCTGCTGGGCGAGCAGCTCCGCGGTCACCAGCCAGGCCTCCGCGCTCTGCGGATCGAGCCGGGTGGCGAGCCGGGCGAACAGGGTACCGAGCGGGCCCATATCCTGCCCGCCCAGATCGAGCGCGAGCCGGACCATCAGCTCGGCGACGCCCGCCTCGGCCGTGCCGAGCGCGCCCGGCACGGGCCGGTTGGCGTTGATCAACGCGCGCGCGGCGCGGGCCGCGGGCGTGTCGACGTCGAGCATCAGCAAGGCCGCCTCGCGCTGGCGACGGCTCGCGAGGAAGGAAGCGGCGCCGATGCGCAGGCGCACCGCGCGCGGCCCCGACGAGCGGGCGGCGACCAGCATCTCCGCCTGGCCTTCCGGCCGACCGAGCGCGAGCAGCAGCAGGGCGCGATGTTCGGCCGCATAGCCGGCGGCCGGCCCGCCGCTCGTGCCGGCGCTCGCGAGCGCGGCGAGCGGATCGCCCTCGCGCGCGCCGAAGGCCAGCCAGGCGCGCAGCACCGGCACGGTGAAGGCGAGGCTCTGGTCGCGCTCGATCGCGTCGATCTGGGCGCGGGCGGCGCGCCAGTCGCGGGTCCGGAAGGCCTCGGCGACGAGCAGGAAGCGGGCATCGGCGAGCAGGGCGTTCTGCCGCTCCAGCGCGCGGGCGCCGTCCAGCGCGAGGCGCCAATTGCCGGAGCGCACGCCATGGCCCATGGCCTGGGCGGCGATCTGCTGATTGCCCGGCGCGGCGGCGAGCGCCGCCCCGAACCGGGCGCCGGCTTCGTCATAGGCGCCGCGGGCGACGGCCATGCGGGCCTCGGCATAAGTGGCGAGCGGGGAGCCCCGGTCGACCCGCGCCTGCGCGGGCATCGCGGCAAGGATCAGGGCGCCTGAGAGCGCGGCGCCCGCGAATAGCCTACATGTTGGGATAATTCGGTCCTCCACCGCCCTCGGGAACGACCCAATTGATGTTCTGGGTCGGGTCCTTGATGTCGCAGGTCTTGCAGTGAACGCAATTCTGCGCGTTGATCTGAAGGCGCGGTGAACCACCCTCCTCGACGAACTCGTAGACGCCCGCCGGGCAGTATCTCTGCTCCGGTCCCGCATAATCCGGCAGGTTCACCGCCGTCGGGATGACGGGATCCTTCAGCGTCAGGTGGATGGGCTGGTCTTCCTCGTGATTGGTGTTGGAGAGAAAGACCGAGGACAGCCGGTCGAAGCTGATCACGCCGTCGGGCTTGGGATAGTCGATCGGCGGGACCAGGTCCTTGCGCCACAGGCTCTCATTGTCCGGATGATGCTTCAACGTGAAGGGCAGGCCGATCCTGAGTTGCCGCATCCACATGTCGAGGCCGGCCAGGCCCGTGCCGAGCGTGCCGCCGAACTTCGCCACGAACGGCTCGACGTTGCGCACCTTCTTGAGCTCGGTCGCGATCCAGGAGCCGCGCACCGCCGGCTCGTAATCGGCGAGCAGATCGCCCGAGCGGTCGGCGGAAATCGCGGCGAAGGCGGATTCGGCGGCAAGCATGCCCGACTTCATCGCCGTATGGCTGCCCTTGATCCGCGGCACGTTCACATAGCCCGCCGCGCAGCCGATCAGGGCGCCGCCCGGAAAGGCCAAAGTCGGCACCGCCTGCCAGCCGCCCTCGTTGATCGCGCGCGCGCCATAGGAGACGCGCTTGCCGCCCTCCAGGAAATGGCGGATCGCCGGATGCTGCTTCCAGCGCTGGAACTCCTCGAACGGCGAGAGCCACGGATTCCTGTAGTTGAGCGCCACCACGAAGCCGAGCGCCACCTGGCCGTTCGCCTGGTGGTAGAGGAAGCCGCCGCCCCACGCCTCGTCGAGCGGCCAGCCCTGGGTATGGATGACCCGGCCCGGCTCATGCTTGTCCGGATCGATGTCCCAGAGCTCCTTGAGGCCGATGCCGTAGGTCTGCGTCTGGCACTCGTTCTCGAGCTCGAAGATCCGCTTCAGTTCCTTGGTGAGATGCCCGCGCGCGCCCTCGGCGAAGAAGGTGTAGCGGCCGTGCAGCTCCATGCCGGGCTGATAGTCGCCCTTGTGCGTGCCGTCGCGGGCGACGCCCATGTCGCCGGTGGCGACGCCCTTCACCGAGCCGTCCTCGTTGAACAGGACCTCCGCCGCGGCGAAGCCGGGGAAGATCTCGACGCCCAGCGCCTCGGCCTGCCCGGCGAGCCAGCGGCAGAGATTGCCGAGGCTGACCGTATAGGTGCCCTTGTTGTTCATGAAGGGCGGCATCAGGGCATGCGGAAAATTATACTTCTTGCGCGCGGTCAGCACCCAATGCTCGTTCTTCGTGACCGGGACGGTGAGCGGGCTGTCCAGCTCCTTCCAGTCGGGCAGCAGCTCGTCCAGCGCCTTCGGATCGACCACCGCGCCGGAGAGGATGTGGGCGCCGACCTCGGAGCCCTTTTCGAGAATGCAGACGCTGAGCTCGCGCCCGGCCTCGTTCGCGAGCTGCTTCAGACGGATGGCGGCGGCGAGCCCGGCCGGGCCGGCGCCCACAATCACCACGTCATAAGGCATGGACTCGCGTTCGGTCATCGATCTCTCTTCCCAAGCTTCCCAAGGGCTCCTGTCATCGCACGGAGCCAACGCTTGGCAGATAAACGCCGATTTCCCGGTTGACCAGTCCGCGCCGGGCTGACTCAAAGGGCCGGGTTCGAAAGGATCGGGTGGGCATGTCGTCGCGCTGGGCGGAAAGCGCTCTGTCTTGGTGGGAGGAAGCGGGCGTCGACACGATCGCCGGCGAGGCGCCCCGCGACTGGCTGGCGCCGCCAAAGCCCGGCATCGCCACGACCGCCGCCCCGGTCGAGGCCGCGCCGCCCGCTCCAACCGAGGCCCTCCCCGGGGATCTTCCCGCTTTCCAGGCCTGGCTCGCCGCGACCGACGCCATTCCCTTCGCCTCGCCCATGGCCAGGCGTGCCGCGCCCGCCGGCGATCCCGCGGCCGCCTTGATGGCGATCGTCGATCTGCCCACAGCCGCGGGCGCATTGTTCGCCGACGAGGCGGGCGCACTGGTCGACCGAATGCTCGCCGCGATCGGCCAGAACCGCGAGACCATCTATCTCGCTCCCTTCTCCCCGATCCGCCCACCGGCCGGACGGATCGACAAGGACGGCGTCGATTTCCTCGCCCGGGCGATGCGCCACCATATCGGCCTGGTCGCGCCCAGGGCCTTGCTGATCTTCGGCGACAGCTGCTCGCGCGCCCTGCTCGGCACGACGATGACCCAGGCGCGCGGCCGCTGGCACGAGGTCGAGACCCCCGCCGGCCCCATCAAGGCGGTGGTCACGATCCGGCCGCAGGAACTGCTCGTGCAGCCGAAGCTCAAGACCCATGCCTGGGCGGACCTGCAGTTGCTGATGGAAGGGTTGACATCATGAAGCGGCTCGCCGCCCTGTTCTGTACCGGCCTGCTCCTCGCCGCCACGCCCGCCTTCGCCGCGGACGCCGATGATCAGGGCAGAGCGAGCCGCGCCTTAGCGGCGCCCGCGCAGCTTTCCTCGGCCGAGCGGGACACCTATCGCGCCATCTTCGCGGCGCTGCGCGGCCGGGACTGGGCCGGCGCAGCCGGCCGGCTCGACGAGATGCGGCCGGGCCTGCTCCACGACGTCGCCCGCGCGCAGCTCTACACCATGCCCGGCTCGCCCCGGGTCGAGGCGGGGCCGCTCTCCCAGCTGCTCGGCCGCGCGCCGGATTTGCCCCAGGCCGCCGCGCTCGCCCGCCTTGCCGCCACGCGCGGCGTCGCCGATCTCCCGTCCATCCCGACCGCCCAGCGCCTCTACGGCCTGCCGGGCCAGCCGCGCCGCGCCCGTGCCCGTCCGATCCGCGGCGATGCCGTCGCCGACCAGCTCGAGCCCCTGATCCAGCCGCTCTGCCGCGACGACAAGGCGGTCGAGGCGGAGGCCCTGCTCAACACCCGGATCGCCGAGCTCACCCCCGAGGCGCGGATCGCCTTCCAGCAGCGCATCGCCTGGGTCTATTATCTGAACGGCGACAACCGCAACGCGCGGCGCATGGCCGATCTCGCCCGCGAAGGGACGAGCGACTATGCGGTCCAGGCGCAATGGATTGCCGGCCTCGCCGCCTGGCGGATGGCCGATTATGGCGACGCCGCGCGCCACTTCGCCGAAGTGGGCGGCCGGTCGAACGACGCCGAGCTCTCCGCCGCGGGCCATTATTGGGCGGCACGGGCGGACATGGCGGACGGCCATCCCGATCGCGTCCAAGCGCGCCTCAGGACCGCCGCGCGCCATGGCGAGACCTTCTACGGCCTGCTCGCGCAGAGCGCGCTCGGCATGCGCAGCCCGCCGGCGGACATGACCACCTTCACCGAGCGGGACTGGCAGGCGCTGCGCGACGTGCGCAACGCCCGTGTCGCCATCGCTCTGGCCGAGGTCGGCGAGAGCCAGCTCGCCTCCGACATGATCCGGCACCAGGCGCGGATCGGCAATCCGCGCGACCATGAGGCGCTCATCCATCTCGCCGCCCGGCTGAATCTCACCGCGACCCAGATGTATCTGTCGCATAACGGCCCGCGCGGCGCCCGCTTCGGGCCGGCCGAGCGCTACCCGACCCCGTCCTGGCGACCGCCGCGCGGCTGGCGGGTTGATCAGGCGCTGGCTTATGCCCACGCTCTGGCGGAATCGAACTTCCGTCCCGACGTCACCAGCCCGGCCGGCGCGCGCGGCCTGATGCAGGTGCTGCCGGGCACGAGCCAGTGGATGGCGCGGGCCAATGCGGGCGCCGGGGGCGCGGACCCGTCACGGCTCTACGATCCGGCGACGAACCTGGAATATGGCCAGACCTTCCTCGAATTCCTGCGCGATTATTCGGGGACGGGCGGGCTGTTGCCCAAGGTGATCGCCTCCTACAATGCCGGGCCGGCGCCGATCGCCGCCTGGAACACGCGCTTCGACCAGAGCGACCCCCTGCTCTACATGGAAACTATTCCTTATTGGGAAACGCGCGGCTACGTCCCGATCATCCTCCGGAACTACTGGATCTACGAGGATCGCGGCGCGGACCGCAGCGCCAGCCGCCGCGCGCTCGCCGCCGGCCTCTGGCCGCGCTTCCCGGGCCTGTCGGGCCCGACCGCCGTGCGCATCGAGCCCCGCCGCGACGTGGCGATGACGGCGGACTGAGACTCAGGCGCCGTCGAACAACAGATAGGGGATGGTCGTCCGCTTCCACGCCGCGCCGAAGTGGCGCCTGGCCAGATCCTGCGCGAGCGCGATGAAGGCCGGCCATTGCGCGGGATGGACGGTCTGGCAGCCGAGGCTCGAGGTCGTGTTCCAGCCGCCCCGGTGGATGTTGATCCCGAACAGGCCGGTGTCCGGATAAGGCGGGTCGCCGTCGCGCAGCACGGTCACCGGGCCGCCGGTCTGGACCAGGGCCAGATATTGGCCGCGATGCAGGCCGAAGCGGTGCGCGAGCCAGAGGCCGGGTGCCAGCACCGCCATGCCCTTGCCGGCGCCGATGCCCTTCCCCTTGCGCACCCGGCTCGGATCGGTGTTGCCGTTATAGGCGGCGAAGCCAAGCGGCGAGACCAGGAACAGGGCGTCGTCGTAAAGGCCGCGGTCGTTGACCCCGGGCGCGCCGAGCAAATTGCGATAATAGCCGCGTATCCCCGCGACGAAGAAGGGATGGGCGCGCCGGTCGAGTCCGAGCGAATCCGCCTTAGCGAGAATTTCCGCCTGGCTCATATGCGGCTTCGAGCGCGGAACCTGCATATTCGTTTCTCCAAATGGGAAGGGCATAAAAACCTATCTGGTTTATTATATCCAACATTCAAAGTGAGAATGTTCTTGTTTTGTTCGATTGAAGGGCTAGGATGTTCCCATGACCCGGCCCGATGTCCGTCCTGGCCGGGGCGCGCCCGAAAACCGCACCCCGGACCGCTTCAACCTGCCCACCCGCGAGGCGGACGGGGACTGGCTGGATGCGCGCGAAGAGGTGGACGGCGCCCTTCCCCCGCTCCGAACGACGGTGACGGTCGAGCACCCGAAGACGATCATCACCCGCAACCAGTCGCCCGACGTCGGCTTCGACCGCTCGATCAACGCCTATCGCGGCTGCGAGCATGGCTGCATCTACTGTTTCGCCCGGCCGACCCACGCCTTCCACGATCTCTCGCCGGGCCTCGACTTCGAGTCGAAGCTGTTCGCCAAGCCGGACGCGGCCAGGCTGCTCCGCCAGGAGCTCGGCAAGCGCGGCTATGAGGTCCGCCCGATCGCGCTGGGCACCAACACCGATCCCTATCAGCCGATCGAGGGCGCCTGGCGGATCACGCGTGCGATCCTGGAGGTGCTGCTGGAGACGAAGCATCCGGTGACGATCACCACCAAGTCGGATCGGGTGCTGATGGATCTCGATGTGCTGAGGGAGATGGCGAAGGACGAGCTGATCGGCGTCGCCCTCTCCGTCACCTCGCTCACCCCGCACATCGCCCGCACGCTGGAGCCGCGCGCGCCGGCGCCGCGCAAGCGCCTCGCCGCGGTGAAGGCGCTGCGCGAGGCGGGCGTTCCGGCCTGGGTGTCGATCGCGCCGGTCGTGCCGGCGATCACCGATCACGAGCTCGAGCATATCGTCGAGGCCGCGGCCGAGGCGGGCGCGCTGGGCTGCTTCTACCTGCCCGTGCGCCTGCCCTATGAGGTCGCGCCGCTGTTCCGCGCCTGGCTGGACGAGCATTTCCCGGACCGCGCGGGCAAGGTCATGGCGATCATCCAGTCGCTGCGCGGCGGCAAGGACAATGATCCGAACTGGTTCAGCCGGATGCGCGGCCAGGGGCCGTGGGCCGACCTGCTCCGCACCCGCTTCGAGCGCGCGATCCGCAAGCACAGCCTCAACGTCGAGCGGCGCCCCCTGCGGCGCGACCTGTTCGAGCCGCCGCAGGGGGCGCAATTGCGCCTGTTTTGAAATGGGGGACTGGAAGGGGGGCCGTGTACGGGGGAATCACGCGGCCCGCCCTTCCAGTCAGGCGGCGAGCGTCTCGGGCGCGCGCCAGCTGTTCCTGAAGAGTCCCGCGCCCGTCATGCCGCCTTCGACCAGCGGCAGCGCCGCGGCGCAGAAGGCACATTCGGCGAGCAGCCGGCCGACGATCCACTGGCTGCGGCCGCAGCCGGGGCAGTGGTTGCACTGGCCGGCCCGGTAGACCGCGTGATAACCGCGGAGAACCGGATCGTGGGGAAAGGCGTCGCGAAGGCGCCGGGCTCTGCTCAACATCGTCAATCTCCTGTTGAACCTCCTCTGGCCGACCCGCCGCCCGAGCGCATTCCCCGCGCGACGGAGGCGGCGGCGCCCGCGACCGGCGCGGCCGGGAGCGACGAAGTACGCTTCCCGCGCGACGGGGATCAGGCGCGGGTCGGGTCCGGCAGGTACTCCCGCTCGCGATAGGCGAACCAGTCGAAATCCGCGGGATTGGCGGTGCCAGCCATGTCCTGGCAGGCCATGCCGACGAAGGCGCCGGTGAAATTGGGCAAACCGGGCTGGGTCGCCTCGTCGGAGAGGATCGAGGCGTCGAATATCTCGGGAAGCCAGGTCCAGGCCGCCTCCCCCGCCAGGCGATAGGCGAAGCGCAGCCGCTCGAAATCGACCTCGGCGCGCAGCTCGATCCGCCCGTCGGGGATCGGGATCGGCGCGGTGAAGGCGTCGGCCTGCGGCGAATCCGGCAGCGCCGACATGACCCGGAGGTGCCGGCCGTGCGCCGCGTCGTGGGAGACGTGGAGATAGTGGAACTTGGCGCCGTTATAATAGCAGACCAGCCCCGCCGCCTGCTGGAAATGGGCGGGGCTGAACGCCATCGCGGTGCTGGCGGAATAGCAGAAATGCTGCTGCCGCCGCGCGACCAGGGCCTGGGTGAACAGGCTGCCGATCGTCTCGCGCCCATAGAGGCGAAGAAAACCGGGCCGCGCGGTCAGGCTGAAGATCGTCTCCGGTGCCGGCGTGCGCAGCCACTGAAAGTCGATCGGCAGATCCGGCCCGTCGAACTCGTCGCGCGTCTCAATCTCCGGTCCCGCCTCGGCCTCGACGACGGGCACCCCTTCCCCATCCAGAGTGTAGAGCCAGCCATCCTCCGCCCAGCGCATCGTCTGGAGCGCGGTCTCGCGCCCGAGCACGCAGCGGCCGCGGTTCGGCAGCGGGCGGCCGCACAGATAGACCATGGCGGTCCCGCCGTCCGGCGTGTCCACCAGATCGGCATGGCCCGCGCGCTGCAGCGGGGCGTCAGGCCGGTTCCGGCTGCTCAGGACGGTGACGTCCGGATGGAGTTCGTACGGCCCGTCGATGGCCCGCGACCGCGCCATCGTCACCGCATGGTTCCAGCCCGTCCCGCCCTCGGCCGTGATCAGATAATAATAGCCGTCGCGGCGATAGAGATGCGGCGCCTCGGTCAGGCCCAGCGGCGTGCCCTCGAAGATCAGCCTGCGCTCGCCCACCAGCCGCTGCCCGGCGGGGCTATATTCCTGTAGCACGATCCCGCCGAAGCGGTTGCGCCCGGGCCGGTGATCCCACAGCATGTTGAGCAGCCATTTCCGCCCGTCCGCGTCGTGGAAGAGCGAGGGATCGAAGCCGGAACTGTTCAGATGGACCGGGTCGGACCAGTCGCCGTCGATCTGGTCCGCGGTCACCAGATAATTGTGGAAGTCCCTGAGGCTCGCGCCGGAGGCGCCGCCGACCGTGGTCCGCCCGTAGCGCTTCACGTCCGTATAGATGAGGTGGAAGCGCTCGCCGTCATGGCTGAGGCAGGGCGCCCACACGCCGCAGCTGTCCGGATCGCCGCGCATGTCGAGCTGGCTCGCCCGCCGCAGCGGCCGGGTCAGCAACCGCCAGTTCGCCAGGCCCCGGCTATGGTGGATCTGCACGCCGGGAAACCATTCGAAGGTCGAGGTCGCGATATAGTAATCCTCGCCCACCCGGCAGATGCTGGGATCGGGGTTGAAGCCGCGCAGGATCGGGTTGCGGACGATCATGCCGCCGCCCTCCCCGTCCGCGCCCGCCACTCGATCGCGAGGCCGAGCATGAACAGCAAGATGCCGAACCCGAAAGCGACGTAGCCGGCGATACCCACCGCGCCGAACCCGACCCCGAACCAGAGCGTGCCCGCCATGCCGGCCCCGAGCAGGATCGGGATGAGGCCGCTTTCCAGCCCTTTCCGCCCGCCCGGTTCCTGCACCAGCGTCCAGAGCAGGACCGCCGCGATGAGATCGAGCACAGACAAGGCGATGAAGAAGGGCGTCCAGCCGATCTGGAGGACGAGCGTCCCGACCAGCAAGGTGAAGATCAGCACGCCGAGATTGGCCATCGTCCCCGCCATGCCGGCCACCGTGCCGAGCTCGTTGCGGGGGTAGAGGTCGCTCGCCATGGTGATGCAGGTCACCGACAGGGTCTGGTGGGCGAAGCCGCCGAGGCTCAGGAGCAGCACCGCGACATAGGGGCTGCTGACCGAGCCGACGAACATCATCCCGGTCATCAGCAGCGCGCCGAGCGTGAAGGTCCAGCGCCGCGCGTCGATCAGCCCGATCCCCTTCCGCTCCAGCCAGAGCACCACCGCGGGGCCGAACAGGCAGCCGAGGTCGGCGGCGACGAAGGGCAGGAAGGCGAACAGGGCGATCTGGCCGAGATCGAAGCCGCGCTCGTCGGCGAGATAGAGCGGCATCCACAAGGTCAGGGTCGCCCAGGTCGGATCGGCGAGGAAGCGGGGCAAGGCGATGCCCCAGAAATTGCGCTGGCCGAGCAGGCTCAGGATGCGCGGCTTGTCGCCCGTGGCCTGGACATGCTCCTCCTGCCCGGCGGCAATGAAGGCGCGCTCCTCCGCGCTGATCTCCGCATGGTCCTCGGGCCGGTAATAATAACGCAGCCAGAGCAGCACCCAGAGGATGGCGAGGATGCCGGCGATGAAGAAGGCGGCACGCCAGTTCCAGAGCAGGATGGAATAAGCGACCAGAGGGGCCGCCAGCGCCACGCCGGCCGAGGCGCCGAGATTGTAGATGCCGCCGGCGAAGCCGCGCTCGCGCGCCGGAAACCATTCGGAGACGACCTTCAGCCCGCCCGTATGCGCCGTCCCCTCCGCGAAGCCGAGCAGGCCGCGCAGCACCGCCAGCCACTGCCAGCCCGAGACCATGCCGTGCGCGAAGGTGAGTATCCCCCAGGCGCTGGCGAACACGGCGAAGCCGGTGCGGATGCCGATCCGGTCGAGGATATAGCCGACCACGGGTTGCAGCATGATCCCGGCCTGGAAGATGCCGGTGACCCAGCCATATTGCTCCGGCGTGATCTGCATTTCGGCGCGGAATTCCGGCGCGGCCATGGCGACGCCCAGGGTCGAGCGGACCAGGTAGTTGATGATCGTGCCGAGCATGACGATGATGATGATCCACCAGCGCAATTTGCGCGTGCGCTGCCACAGGCCCATGCCGCTCTCCCGCATGCGGGCGGCTCGGCGCACCCGTCATGTGAGCGCTACCATAACCGAGGGCGGCGGCGAGTCCAGACCAAGGGAGCGCCGCGGTGGACCCTCGGGACCAAGCGGGAAATATTACTTACGGCAATGTAATTCGATTCGCCTTTCCTCGATAACGCAAATATAGTTCGCGGTTTATCGCTCTATCCTGGGGAGGGTACAGATGAGCGATACGCGCGGGGCAGACGAAGGCAGCAAGAGCGGCGGGTTCTTCAGCGGGTGGAAAGTCCCGAAGGGCGCGGCGCGCCTGTTCGGCACGCTGCTGCTCGTGGGGGTCGTGTTGCTCGGCATCGCGGCAATCGTGTCGGGCGTGCTCGCCGCGCGGATCAGCTATTTCGAGCAGCGCAACCTGCGCGAGCTGGACCGGATCGCGGTCGAACTGTCCAGCACCCGCGAAAGCCTCGCCCAGGCCGCCAGCCTCCACTTCGTGCCCCAACAGCTTCATTTCTCGCTCTCGGACGGGCTCGGCTGCCTCGTCGCCACGGCCGAGCTGATCGGCGCGCGGCAGCAGCCCATCCGGATCGCCTATTATTTCACCGACCCGGGCGGCTCGTCCCGAATCGCCAATTGGTATGCCGCGCGCGACCTGCGTGTGCAGGAGGACCGCAGCAACACCGCGCAACCGCCCCCGATAAACGATGAGGCGAGGCGTCTGCCCGCCGGCATCTGCGCCTACCGGCCGCCACAGGGCGAGGTCTTCACGGAACGGACGCAACTGAAAACGACCGAGCTGTCCATCGAGCGCACGGCGCGCCTTGCGAGGCTGCTCTGGCCGATGGCGGAGCCCGAAATGCCGCCGGCCGCAGCCCCGCCCGGGCCGCCGGCCGTTGCACCGCCGGCGACCGTGGCCGGCACGCCCTCGCCGCCGGTCCGCTGCCGCTTCGACGGACAGGGAGATGCCGCCGCCGCCGCGGGCGGGGACCTGCGAACGCTGATCCGCGACTGTTTCCAGCGGGCGGCGATGGAGGACATGCGGGACCGCTCTTATGCCCGGCGCGACGACGCGACCATCGAGCGGATGATCGGCGAGTCGCTTCAATCGGCTTTCGAAGGCGACGCGATCCGCATCAACGTTTCGATCCCGACCGCCGCGCTCAACCTGGATTCCTCGCTGCGCCTGTTCGACGCGGTTCAGGTCATCGGCCAGGAGGGCACCCAGCCGCGGCTGCTGCTGCAGGCGGGACGGATTCCGGCGGCCGTGGAGGGCGAGGCCGGCAATGTCGATCCGCTGCAGGTCCTGTTCGGCGGCCGCCCCGCCGCGAATGACGCCGCCGCCACGCCGGCGACGAGGGCACAGGCGCGGACCGAGGACGATGCGCTCGGCAACAACCGCATCATCCATCGCGGCGACCTCGTCCTGTTCGTTCGGACGGAACATCGCCTGGCCGGGATGGAGTGCAGCCCCTGCCGGATCGTCGGCGTGGTCGACCGGGCCCGATTCAACGACGAGGTGCGCCGGATGGACGGCGTCCAGGTGACGATCTTCCTGGTCGCGGTGCTCACGCTCATCGGCCTCATCCCGTTGGTCCAGCTCAAGCTCAGGCGGCGGCTCGACGCCACGGGCTGGATCGGCCAATCCGTGATCTGGTTCTCGATCACCCTGCTCGCGGCGAGCGCGATGGTGACCAGCCTTGCCATCTGGATGAGCTACGCCTCCCGCAATGCGGGCGCGGCCTATGCGGACGAGGCGGTCCGGGCGATCCGCAACGACTTCACGCAGGAGCTGACGAGCACGCTGGCCCTGGTCAGCCGACGGGCCAGCCAGCTTCCGGCCAACCGCACCATTTTCCCGGCGCCGGACATCGTGCCCGAGGACAGGCTCGGCCCCGCCCGTCCGGCCGTGGGGTCCGGGCCGATCCAGGATACCGACACGCAGACCCTCGTCGACGATGCCGCCCTGCTCGACACGATCAGCTTCTACCGCCGCGACGGCTACCTCGACCGGCGGGTCCAGCGCATCGCCAACAGCCGATTGCCGTCCTACGGCCTGACGATCGGCGACCGCCCCTACTTCAGGCGGCTGACGACCGAGAATGTATGGCGGACGGACGTGACCTGTTATCACCGCGCCGCCAATGGCGGGCTGGAAACGGCGAGCACGCCGTTCCTGCTGGACAAGGTCTTCGCGCGCCCGGACGGTACGGCGCGGGTGGTGTTCATCCTGCCGGTCCCTCCCCAGGCGGCCCTGCAGCCCGGGCAGGCCGATCTTGCGGAACGCGGCTGCCTCGGCGCCTATCAGCGCGCCAGCGCTCCGGCGGCGGCGCCCGCGCCGGCGACGGCGGCCCCCGCGACTCCCGCCGCACCAGCCGCACCAGCCGCACCAGCCGCGCCGCCCACGACAACGCCCCCCGCCCCGCCGGCGGCTCCATCGCGCTTCTACGATCCCACGGAGACGCACGCCGTCCTTGCCTCGGGCGTCATGCGCACCTTCCTGCGGATCGAGCTGCAACCGTCCTTCTCCTACGCGGTGGTCGATCCCAACCGCGCCGCCGGCCAGGCCAACGTGCTGTTCCATTCCAATGAAGACGCCGAGCTCGTCGAACGCCTGCAGAACGAGATCGACGATCCCGACGCCTTCGATCGACTGGTCGCCCAGGCGCTCGCGCAATCGGAGGCGCTGCGCAGACGCGAAGAGGCGGCGGCGCCTGCGGCCGGACCGGGCGGGGAGTCCGCCGCGCGCGCGCCCGAAGCGCCGGTCTTCCGGATGGACACCAATTATCGGGCGCGGCCGGCCAGGCTGACCATCGCCGCCCTGGATCCGCATACGGACTGGATGCTGGTGATCATCGAGGATCGCAACGACGCCGGCTTCGCGATCTGGCGGGCCTCGACCTTCGGCTATGCGATCTGGCTGACCGGCGCATTGCTTATCGGCCTGGCGGTGATCGTCGCCCGGATGCGCGGCTCGAAGGGGATGGACCGGCGGCCCGGAATGTCGCTCTGGCCGCGCCGCCGCCTCGCCGACTTCACGCCGCCCCGGCTGGCGCAGGAGGCGCAGCGGCGGGAAGACCTGGCCAGCGCGGCGATCATGCGCGATCGCCATCTCGCCTGCGTCTTCCTCGGCGCCCTGTGCGGCCTTCCCGCCGCGGAAGGCGCCGGCCGGATCCTGTTCGCCTTCGCGGTCTGCACGGTCACCCTGGCGTCGCGAACCTATTTCGACGGCGAAACCGCGAGCGACCGCGCCGCCGCCCGCAAATGGGCCTGGCGATCCATCTGGCTCGGCTTCGGCCTGCTCGTCCTTGCCGCCGTCACCTGCCTGCTGGCGATGGCCCGCGATTACGAATTCCGCGGCCTGGTCACGCCTCGCCTGGGCTGGGTCGACCTCGTCATCAAGCTCCGCTTCCTGTTCTACGTGCTCGGCACCTTCCTGCTCTGGCGCTGCCTGATGGCGAGCCTCGCCTTCCTCCGCGGCAAGCGGGAGGACCCGGCGGCGGCACCGCCCGGCCGCCTGCGCGGCTGGGCCCGGGCGCACCTGTTCTGCTGGAAGAGCAAGGCGCCGCGCCGCGATCTCGGCTGGCTGCTGGCCCTGACCCTGTTGGGGGCGGCGCCGGCCGCCGCCGGCTTCCTCGATTCCTACGATCAGGACAGCTTCCTGCTGGTCGAGCGCGGCGAGACCTATCGCGCCAATGCCGAGGCTCAGCGCCAGCGGGCGTTCGAGGCGATCCGCCTGTCCATGCGCATCTCGGCCGACGGGCTCGAGCGCAAAAGGGAGGCGCTGCGGCCGGGAGCGGCCGCCCCGCAGGCCACGCAGGAAGGCCCCAAGCCCGCCTCCGGCGCGCAGGACGCCGCCCGGCAGACCCCGCCTGCGCGGGCGAGCGATCGCCAGCCCGGCATGGACCAATGCTATTCGCTGTCCTGCTTCGCCATCTACTATCTCGGCCTGCACGAGCAGGCCCTGGAATATAGCGATTTCGTGCCGGTCACGCTCGGCGACGCCTTCCGCCCGTCGCAGGGCATCGCCAAGCTGATCCTGATGCCGATCCTGATCGGTTTTCCGGCGGCCCTTTATTTGCTCTGCGTCCTGTTCTTCCGCAGCCAGTATTTCAGGCCGTCGCCAAGCCTGCCGCTCGGCAAGGATCCGGAATTCGATCCGCCACTGTCCTTCACCCGGAGCGAGTTCATCGAGCGGGCGCTGCGCCCCGCCGCGTCTGGCCGGGACCCCGGCCTGCCCTTCTCCCCCGCGGGCTACGGCCATGTGATTCTCGGCATCGGCCTCGACCTCAAGCGCGACCGCGCGGCGGACGGCGTGCGGCTCGAGGACGATCCGGGCATCGCCTGGCTGGACCTCATCCATGCCGAACCCGCCGTGGCCAGCGGCAATGCGGTGGTGATCGGCAATCTCGACCTCGCTCTGCGGATGGGCGGGGAGACGGCCGAGACGGCCTACCAGACGATCAGGACGCTGATCGAGACCCGCGGCAAGCGGCAGCTCTTCCTGCTGGCGGACATCGATCCGCTCGACCGGATCGCGACGCTCTGGGATCCGACGCGCGACTCATCCGATCCGGCCCAGTCGGAGACTTGCGGCCCGGCGGCGTGGCGCTGGGCGCAATTGATCGAGGACTTCACCGTCTTTCCGATCCGTCCAACGCCGGAGACGGCGGCGCCGCCGGTCCAGACCCGGATCCTGCAGCTGATCCACGAGGAACTGAGCGTGCTGGAGACCAGTTTCGCCCGCGAGCTTCAGGAGCAGCTCCGCGACCGCGTCGGCCAGGCGGTCGGCAAGAAGACTGTTTACGACGCCGCCCCGGAGCGGATCCTCTCCTTCATCGCCGAGCAGATGGGGGATTATTACAATCGGCTCTGGGCGAGCAGCAGCGACGAGGAGCGGGTGATGCTCTACCGGCTGGCCTGCGACTGCCATCTCAAGATGAACGATTCGCGCGCCCAGCGCTCGCTGCTGACCCGCGGCCTGATCGTGCGCACGCCGGAATATCGGCTGATGAACCGCAGCTTCGCCATCTATGTCTGCCGGCTCGGCGCGACAGCGGCGATCCGCGAGAGCGCGCAGCGCGTGGGCGGGCTCGATTCGGTCTGGCCGGTGATCCGCTATCCGCTCGCGGCGATCGCGGTGTCCGGCGTGGTGCTGCTGCAGTTCATCGCGCCCTCCGCCGCGAGCGGCGCGATCGGGACCCTGCCGGCGCTGCTCGCGCTCGTTCCCGCCATGATCGGGCGCTGGTTCCAGGATCGGCCGCTGGCGGGCTGAGGCCGCGAAGGAGGCGGAGGAGCGCTCCGGCCGGGCGCCCCTCCTCCGCCGTTTCAGAAGCGCAGGCCGATGCCCGCGAACACCTGGTTGCGGCGCGCGCGGATGCCGATCGCGAGATCGTCGTCGAGCGGGTTGACCGTCTCCAGCCGGTCGTAGCGCGTGCGGATATATTCCAGCCGCCCGTAGAAGTTCGGCGTGAAGGCCATCTCCACGCCGCCGCCATAATGGGTGCCGCCGGCGCTGTCCGCGATGATGAAGATCGGGTTGGTCGCGGAATCGGTGTCGCCGTCATAAGCGAGGCTGTAGCGGGCGCGCGAATAGCCGCCCCGGCCGTAGATCAGGATGTTGCCGTTCACGACCACGCCGGCGCGGCCGCCGGCATAGAGGTTGCGGCCGCTTTCGAGGCAGCCGAAATCGTCGCCGACGATCTCGAGGCAGCTGGAGGTGCCGCTATTGTCGATGCCGGCATAGGCGCCGATCACGACCGGACCGAGCTGGAAATCGTAGCCGAGTTCGGCGCCGTAGCCGGCCTTGTCCTGGCTGGTCGAGACGGTGATCGTCTCGTCCTCGTCGTCCGGGTCGGTCATGCCGATGCGGCCGCCGAAGCTGTCCCAGCCCGCCCGCGCCTCGAGCCGGAAGCCGGTGAAATTGGATTCCTCCTGCTGCTGAGCGGCGGCCGGCATGGCGGCCATCGTCGCCGCGGCCGCGAGCGAGGCGGCATAAGCTCTGATCTTCATCATTCACTCCTGAACATGATCGCACGGCCCCCGCCCGCGGGACGGCTCCCGGAAGGGAGCAAAGGAAAGGACCTTGGGGATGAGACGGCGCCGCGGCCATGGACCCGCAGCGCCCGGCTTCAAAAAGCCTGGCGGGTCAGTCCCAGATCCCGTCGAGCCGCGCGATCGCGGCGTTCAGCAGATCCGCGAGGGCGCGGTGATCAGCGAGGCTCGGATGCCAGTCGCAGCCGGTCCGTTCGAGGTCGCCATGACGAAGCGCGGCCACCGGCCTGCCGGACCCGCGATTCAGCGCCGCGGCGACCCGCGCGACCTCGGCGAAGAAGCTCTCATGGCCAAGCAGGATGAACCGCGCCTGCGGCTGGCGCGCCTGGAGCCGGCGCACGAAGGCGAGGTAGCGGGCGCGATAATCGGCCCGCAGCGCCGCCTGGTCCGCCCAGCGTTCGCCCGCCCGCAGCGGGGTCGAGAAATCGTTGGTGCCGAGCGCGATCACGATCAGCTGCGGGCGCCAGCCATCCGCCGCCGCCTCGGCCGGCTCACCCGGAATGGCCCGGTCGTAGATCGCCGGCAGGCTGAGGTCCGGCACGCCGCCGGCATAGTTGCGGACGATGCCGAAGCCCGAATAGGCGATCACCCGATAGTCCGCATCCAGCCGCGCGGCCACGAGCGGGCCGAAGGCGCGCGTCGTGTCGGTGAGGTCGTGCACCTCCTGCCGCGTGCAGGCCCGGCCATGCGCGGCGTTGCCGTAGCCGGCCGAATAGGAATCGCCGATAAACTCGATCCGGCGCGCCCGCGGCCGCGCCGGCAGCGGCCGCGCGGCCCAGAAGCCGAGGAACCGGCCCCCGCCCTCCTGGCTCTCGGTGAGCTTATCCAGCCGCACCGTGTGCGCGCCCGGCGCGAGGCCGGCGACGGTGAGCCGCGCCGTGCCGGGCTTCGTGAGCAGCGCCCGCTCGCGGCCATCGACCAGGAGGCGGAAATGCTCGGTCGCGCTGTCCACCGCGACCGTCACCTCGGTGCCCGAGAAACGGCCCTCGAAATAGACGCCGGGCCAGCCGAAGCGGGTAACGGGTCCCTCCGCGACGACGCGGCCGCCGACATGGACCGGCAGCTGCTCCTGCGCGGCGGCCGGCGCGGGCGCCGACGCGGCCAGAAGGATGGAAAGCGCGAGCCGGACGAGCCCGCGCCCCATGGTCAGCCGAGCGCCTTCTTCAGCAATTCGTTGACGACCGCCGGATTGGCCTTGCCCTGCATCGCCTTCATCGTCTGCCCGACGAAGAAGCCGAACAGGGCCTCCTTGCCGCCGCGATACTGCTCCAGCTGGTTCGGATTGTTCGCGAGCACCTCGGCGATCACCGCCTCGATCGCGCCGGTGTCGGAGGTCTGCTTGAGGCCACGCGCCTCGACGATCGCGCCCGGATCCTCGCCGGTCTCGAGCATGATCTCGAACACCTGCTTGGCGAGCGTGCCGGAGAGCGTGCCGTCGGCGATCAGGCCGATCAGCTCGCCGCCCTGGGCCGGCGTGACCGGACTTTCCTCGATGCCCTTGCCGAGCCGGTTGAGCGCGCCGAACAGCTCCGACGTCACCCAATTGGAGGCGCGCTGCGCATCGGGCTTACCGGGCGAGGCGAGCAAGGCCTCGAACCAGCGCGCCGTCTCCACCTCGGCGGTCAGCACCGAAGCATTATAGGCGCTGAGCCCGAGTTCGCCCTCATAGCGGGCGCGCTTGGCGTCCGGCAGCTCGGGCAGGCTCGCGCGGCATTCCGCGAGGAAGGCATCGCTGAGCTCGACCGGCAGCAGGTCCGGGTCGGGGAAATAGCGATAATCGTGCGCGTCTTCCTTGGAGCGGAGCGAGCGCGTCTCGTTGCGGTCCGGATCGTAGAGGCGGGTCTCCTGCACCACAATGCCGCCATCCTCGATCAGGTCGACCTGGCGGCGCGCCTCATGCTCGATCACCGCCATGATGAAGCGGACCGAATTGACGTTCTTGGTCTCCGTGCGGGTGCCGAGCGCGTCGCCGGGCTTGCGCACCGAGACGTTGACGTCGGCCCGCATCGAGCCCTGCTCCATATTGCCGTCGCACGAGCCCACATAGCGCAGGATCGAGCGCAGCTTGCGCACGTAAGCCCCTGCTTCTTCGGGGGAGCGCATGTCCGCCCGCGAGACGATCTCCATCAGCGCGACGCCGGTGCGGTTCAGGTCGACATAGGAAAAGCTCGGATGCTGGTCGTGCATCAGCTTGCCGGCATCCTGCTCCAGATGGATGCGCTCGATGCCGATCGTCTTGGTCGCCCCGCTCTCCAGGTCGACCTCGATCTCGCCCTCGCCCACGATCGGGTGGTAGAGCTGGCTGATCTGGTAGCCCTGCGGCAGATCCGCGTAGAAATAATTCTTCCGGTCGAAGCGCGACCAGGCGTTGATCTCGGCATTGATCGCCATGCCGGTGCGCACCGCCTGGCGCAGGCACTCCTCGTTCGGCACGGGCAGCATGCCCGGAAAGGCCGCGTCGACGAGCGCGACCTGGGTGTTCGGCTCGGCGCCGAATGCGGTGGAGGCGCCGGAGAAGAGCTTGGCCTTGCTGGTGACCTGGGCATGGACCTCCAGGCCGATCACGACCTCCCACTCGCCCGTGGCGCCCTGGATGCGATAATCGGACATTACCACCAGGCCTCCGCGCGATGGGTGAAGCCGGCCCGTTCCTCGAAAGCCAAAGCGGCGTTGAGCACGCCCTGCTCGTCCAGGGGGCGGCCGATGATCTGCAGGCCGAGCGGCAGGCCCTGCCCGTCCAGGCCCGCGGGGACCGAGATGGCGGGAAGGCCGGCGAGGCTCGCGGGCACCGCGAAGACGTCGTTCAGATACATGGCGATCGGATCGGCCAACTTCTCGCCCAGGCCGAAGGCGGCGCTCGGCGCGGTCGGCGTCAGCAGCAGGTCGACCTGCGCGAACGCCTGCTCGAAGTCGCGGGCGATCAGGGCGCGGACCTTCTGCGCCTGGTTGAAATAGGCGTCGTAGAAGCCCGCGGAGAGCACATAGGTGCCGATCATGATCCGGCGCTTCACCTCGGCGCCGAAGCCGGCGGCGCGGGTCGCCTCGTACATGTCGTTCAGGCCGCCCTGCGCCGGCTGGACGCGCAGGCCGTAGCGGACGCCGTCATAGCGGGCGAGGTTGGACGAGGCCTCGGCCGGGGCGATGATGTAATAGGCCGGCAGCGCATATTTGGTGTGCGGCAACGAGACCTCGACGATCTCCGCCCCCGCGTCGCGCAGCCAGGCGATGCCCTGCTCCCAGGCCGCGTCGATTTCGGCGGGGACGCCGTCGATCCGATATTCCTTCGGAATGCCGATCCGCTTGCCGCGTATGTCGCTGGACAGGAGCGCCTCCCAATTGGGCACCGGCAGATCGAGCGAGGTGGCGTCCTTCGCGTCGAAGCCGGCCATCGCTTCCAGCAGGATCGCGCAGTCGCGCACGTCGCGCGCCATCGGCCCCGCCTGGTCGAGCGAGGAGGCGAAGGCGACCACGCCCCAGCGCGAGCAGCGGCCATAGGTCGGCTTGATGCCGGTGATGCCGGTGAAGGCGGCGGGCTGGCGGATCGAGCCGCCCGTGTCGGTGCCGGTCACGCCCGGCGCCAGCCGCGCCGAAACCGCGGAGGCCGAGCCGCCCGAGCTGCCGCCCGGCGTCAGCGCGACATTGCCGCCGTCATTGCGCCGCCAGGGCGAGAGGACGTTGCCGAAGGCGCTGGTCTCGTTGGACGAGCCCATGGCGAATTCGTCCATGTTGAGCTTGCCCAGCATCCCCGCGCCGGCGGCGAACAGATTGCCGGAGACGGTGCTCTCGTAGACGGGCTTGTAGCCCTCCAGCATGCGCGAGCCCGCCGTGGTCTGCACGCCTTCGGTGCAGAACAAATCCTTGATGCCAAGCGGCACGCCGGAGAGCGGCTTCAGGTCGCCGGACACGCGCGCGGCATCGGCCGCGTCCGCCGCGGCGAGCGCATGGTCGGGCGTTTCGACGACATAGGCGTTGAGGGCGCGGCCCGCCTCCATCGCGGCGATATAGGCCTCGGCGGCCTCGCGGGCGGAGAAGGTCCCGCCCTTCACCCCGTCGCGGATCGCCGCGACGCCAAATTCGGTCAGCTCGGCCATTATTCGATCACCTTCGGCACCGCGAAGAAGCCATGCTCGGCGACCGGCGCATTGGCGAGCACCGCGTCGCGGCGGTCGCCCTCGGTGACGATATCCTCGCGCAAGCGCAAAATGTTGGGGATGACCGCGGTCATCGGGGCGACGCCCTCCACATTCACCTCGCCGAGCTGCTCCACCCAGCCGAGGATGTTGGAGAGCTCCGGCGCGAGCGCCCGGACCTCCTCGTCGGTGACGGCGAGGCGGGCGAGCTTCGCGATATGGCGGACTTTTGCTTCGTCTACGGACATGGAGGCGCGGCTAGCATTCCTGCTGCACTGCGGCAAGGCGCTCCCCGGTTGTCGGGGTCAGGTGTGCATCGGCTGTTCGTATTTCATCGCGCCGACGTCATTGCCCTCGGTGTCGAGGAACCGGATCAGGGTGCCGACGGTCGGGATGGGCGACTTGCCGACCGTCACCGTCCCGCCATTCGCCTCGACCGCGGCCAGCACCGCGTCCACATCCTCGACCGCGAAGGTCGGCTCGAAGCCGTTCAGGCCGGTGCCGGTCCGCGGCTCGCTGCGCTTGTGGAGCGCGCCCCTGATCCCCGGCGACGCCGCGTCGCCGGTCTCGATCAGGTAGAAACCGGGCGGCCCCCAGGGCTGGAAGCGCCAACCGAACACGGCCTCGTAGAAACCGGCGGCGCGCTCGACATCGTCGGCGTGGATGGCGAAGAAGGCGAGATTGGCTGTCATGCGCACAGGTTAGGCCGCTGGCGCCGCTGCCGCAATCCCGCTAGAACGGCGCATCATGTCGCAAAAGCGTCGCACCCGCGCCGACGAGCCGTTCCTCACCATCCGGACGCTCGCCTATCGCGTCGAGGCCGGACACCGGATCGAGCGGCACCGCCACGACTGGCACCAGCTCGTCTATGCCTCGGCCGGCCTGCTCAACGTCTGGACGGAGCGCGGCGCCTGGATCGTGCCGCCGCATTGGGCGATCTGGGTGCCCGCCGGCGTCACCCATTCGATCCGCTTCGCCGCGCCGAGCGACCTGCGCACCCTCTACCTCCGCCCTCGGACGGACGAAAACGTCCCCGTGGACTGCGCGGTGATCGGGGTCTCGGCGCTGCTGCGGGCACTGATCCTGCGCACCGTCGCCGAGAACATGCTCGACCAACGCGACCCCGTCGAGGCCGCGCTCGCCACCCTGATCCTCGACGAATTCCGCCAGGCGGGCGCGCCGCCCTTCGATCTCCCCCGCCCCGCCAGCCCGGCGCTCGCCCGCGCCGCCGCCCTGATCGAGGCGGATGCGCCGGCGGCGGCCACCACCGCCGCCCTCGCCAGCGCCGTCGGCCTCGGCACGCGCACGCTGGAGCGCCGCTTCCTCGCCGAGACCGGCCTCACCCCCGGCCGCTGGCGCCGCCAGCATCTCCTGCTCGGCGCGCTGGAGCGGCTCGCGGCGGGCGCGCCGATCAAGCAGGTCGCCGCCGCGGCGGGCTATGCGACGCCCAGCGCCTTCACCGCCGCCTTCCGCGCCGGCTTCGGCACGACCCCCGCCCGTTACTTCGCCGAACGACGCCCCGGCTTGCCAGACGGCGCCGCTTCGGCTTGAGGGGCTTGCATGGCCAGACCCCGGAAAAGCTGCGCGACGAAATTCCTCTATTTCGTCTTCTTCTGCATCCTGCTCGTGATCGCGGGCGCCTTCGCCTACCGTTTCTTCGAGAAGCAGCTGATGCGCTGGGCGCTCGTCCCGGGCACCGAATATCGCGACGTGCCGCTGCCGCAGGGCGCGAGCTACGGCCAGACGGCGCTCTGGATCGCCCGGCCCGACATCGCCAACAATCCGTCCGCCTGGCTGCCGCCCGGAGTGCAGCGATCGACTGCCGCGCCCCGCGCCTCGGTGTTTTTCGTCCACCCGACCAGCTTCACCGAGGGCAATGCCTGGAACGCGCCGCTCGACCACAATGAATCGCGCAATCTCGCCGACCTGTTCGTGCGCAGCCAGGCCAGCGCCTTCAACGGCATCGGCCAGATCTGGGCGCCCCGCTACCGGCAGGCGACCTTCGGCGCCTTCCTGACCAACAATGACGATGCCCGGCGCGCGCTCGACCTCGCCTATCGCGACGTGGTCGCGGCCTATGAGGAATTCCTGCGCGAGGCGCCCGCCGACCGGCCGATCATCCTCGCCGCGCACAGCCAGGGCAGCATGCACCTGCTGCGGCTGCTGCAGGAGCGGATCCGCAACGCGCCCGAGGCGGCGCGAGTCGCGGCCGTCTACCTGGTCGGCTGGCCGGTATCGCTGAGCGCCGACCTGCCGGCCCTGCCCTTCCCCGCCTGTCAGGATGCGGCGCAGGCGCGCTGCATTCTCTCCTGGATGAGTTATGCGGAGCCCGCCGATTCGAGCCAGATTCTCGACGTCTGGGACGAGACCAACGGCCCGCGCGGCGCCCGGCGCGGCAGCGACATGGTCTGCACCAATCCGCTCACCGGCACGCGCGGCGGCGAGGCCGGCGCGGACCGCAATCTCGGCACGCTCATCCCCAACGAGGCGATGACCGAGGCGGAACTCCGCCCCGGCGCGATCCCCGCCCGCTGCGGCCCGCGCGGCATCCTGCTGATCGGCGCGCAGGACGCGCTGCCGGAAATGGGCCCCTATGCGCTGCCCGGGAACAACTATCACGTCTACGATTACGCCCTGTTCTGGGCGAATGTCCGCGCGGATGCGGAGCGCCGGCTGGCGACCTTCGAGCAGGGCGCGGGGCGGTGATCACCGCCGCCGTGGCCGACTTCCGCGCGGTGCTGCCGCGGGGCGGACGGCTGCTGGGCCTCGACGTCGGGACCAAAACGATCGGCACCGCGCTCTGCGACGCGGGCTGGACGATCGCCTCGGCGGCGGACCTGATCCGCCGGACCAAATTCGCGAAGGACCTGGTGGCGCTGCAGACTTTGGCGCGGGCCCAGGATGCGGCCGGGCTCGTCCTCGGCCTGCCGCTCAACCTCGACGGCACGGACAGCCCGCGCACCCAGTCGCTCCGCGCCTTCGCCCGCAACGTCGAGACGCCGCTCGGCCTGCCGATCCTGCTCTGGGACGAGCGCTGGTCCACGCAGGCGGTGACCCGCACCCTGATCGACGCCGACGCCAGCCGCGCCCGCCGCGCCGAACTGGTGGACAAGATGGCCGCCGCCTATATCCTCCAGGGCGCGATCGACGCGCTCTGCATGGGTTAGCGGCTCCGGTTACTCTCTTCCGCTTCGGGGCGCGCCTTGGCCTCGACGGCCCGCGCCTCGCGGCCGCGCTCCGCCTGGCCGGTCGGCGCGCCGAACAGGCCCAGGCTCAGCAGGAGCGCCCGGTTCCGGGCCCGATCGCACGCCATCTCGCTCTTTCCCTTCATCGCGGTGGCCGTCCGCTGCATTTTGCTGGACGCCGAAGCCAAGGACCGTTCTGCCAAGTCCCGTTTTGTGTCGACGAAGCTTAACCCGGCGTGGCATCGTCGTGCAGGGTCTGGACAGGTTCGCCTGGGTGTATTAGGTGAACAACACACCATTTGGAGGGGTAAAATGAAGACTGCCATTGCCGCCGCATTGCTCGCCACCGCCGCCATGTTGCCCGGCACCGCCCTCGCGGCCGCCGCCCAGCCGCAGGCCGGCGCCGGCCAGGCCCAGCCGGTCCGCTACACGGCGCGGCAATTCTTCGAGACGACCAGCTACGGCATGGCCTCGTCCGAAGGCATCGCCTTCTCCGCCGACGGCCGCAACCTGCTGATCAGCTCGGACCGCAGCGGCGTGTTCAACGTCTATGCGCTCCCGGTCGCGGGCGGCGACCCGGTACAGATCACCCGCTCGACCACCAACGCCACCGTCGCGGTCAGCTATTTCCCCGGCGACGGCCGCATCCTGTTCACCGCCGACCAGGGCGGCAACGAGCTCAACCATGTCTATGTCCGCCTGCCGGACGGCACCGATCGGGATCTGACCCCCGGCCAGAATCTCAAGGCGCAGTTCGTCGGCTGGCACCAGGACGGGCGGACCTTCTACATCGCCACCAACGAACGCGAGGCGGCCGCCTTCGACATCTACGCCTATGACGCGGCGACGCTCGAGCGCCGGCTGATCTACCGCAATCCGGGCGGGTTCATGCCCACCGAAATCTCGCGCGACGGCCGCTGGATCGCGTTGTCCAAGGCCAATACGAGCGCCGACAGCGACGTCTATCTGGCCGAGGTCGGCAGCGCGGCGGCCCCGCGCCACGTCACCCCGCACCAGGGCAATGTCTCCTTCGGACCCTATGGTTTCACCCCGGACAGCCGCAGCCTGATCTACGGCACGAACGAGACCAGCGAGTTCGATCAGGCAATGTCCTACACCATTGCCGGCGGCGCGCGGGCGCCGCTGATCGCGGCCGACTGGGACGTGATGTTCGTCATGTACTCGCCCTCGGGCCGCTACCGGGTGCATGCGGTCAATGCCGACGGTTCGACCGCGCTCGTCATCACCGACACGCGCACGGGTCGCCCGGTCACGCTGCGCGGCGTGCCGGCGGGCGATCTGGGCGGGGTCCGCTTCAACCGGGACGAGACGCAGATCGCCTTCACCGTCGCGTCGGACACCTCGCCCGCCGACATCTTCGTCGCCAATCTCGCCAACGGCCAGGCGCGGCGCCTGACCCAGGCGCTGAATCCCGCGATCGACGAGCGCCAGCTGGTCACCGCCACCGTCGCCCGCTTCCCGTCTTATGACGGCACCCAGATCCCGGGCATCCTCTACCGTCCGCGTGAGGCGAGCGCCGCCCATCCGGTGCCGGCGATCGTGCTCGTCCATGGCGGCCCCGGCGGGCAGAGCCGGCGCGGCTATTCGGCCATGGTCCAGCATCTCGTGAACAACGGCTATGCGGTCTATGCGATCAACAACCGCGGCTCGTCCGGCTACGGCAAGACCTTCTTCCACCTGGACGACCGGCGGCATGGCGACGTCGACCTGCGCGACGTCGTCGCTTCCCGGGCCTGGCTGGCCGGGCATGACTGGATCTCCGAGCGGGTCGTCGTGATGGGCGGCTCCTATGGCGGCTACATCACCGCCGCCGCCATGGCCTTCCATCCGGAGGTGTTCGATCTCGGCATCAACATCTTCGGCGTCACCAACTGGGTGCGGACGCTGGAATCCATCCCGGCCTGGTGGGGCGCCCAGCGCGCTGCCTTGTTCGACGAGATGGGCGATCCGGCGACCGACGCCGCGCGGCACCGGGCGATCTCCCCGCTCTTCCACGCCAGCCGGATCCGCCGCCCGATGCTCGTCGTCCAGGGCGCCAACGATCCGCGCGTGCTGAAGGTGGAGAGCGACGAGCTGGTCGCCGCGATCCGCGCCAACAACGTGCCGGTCGAATATGTGGTCTTCCCGGACGAGGGCCACGGCTTCCTCCGCAAGCAGAACCGGATCGACGCGTCGGAGGCCTATCTCAGGTTCCTGAACCAGCACCTGCGTCGCTGATCCGCGCGGGGACGGCGTAGCGGGGATGGCGCTTGCCTTTCGCGAGGCGGCCTCTATCTCCGCCGCACCACTTTTGGGGGGACCGAAGATGAAGACTCTTTCCTTGACCGCGCTGTTGCTCGCGTCCGCGCTGACGCTCGCCGCCTGCAACCGGGACGCCGCGCCGGCGGCCAACAACAATGCGGCCGCCAAGCCCGCCGAGACCAACACTCCGGCTCCGGCGCCCGCGCCAGCGGCCAACGACGCCGCGGAAGCCGAGGGAGGCGGCGAGGCCGGCGCGCCGACCGCGACCGTCGGCACCGCCCGCCAGAATTTCTCGGTGGTCAACGCGACCGGGCATATCGTCGTGACGCTCAACGTCTCGCCAACCTCGGAGAATGAATGGGGCGACGACATCCTCGGCAGCAGCGTCATGCAGCCCGGCCAGACCGCCCAGGTCGTGTTCGACCGCGCCGAGGAGCAGTGCAATTACGACATCCGCGCCACCTATGACGACGGCGACACGAGCGACGTGCGCAACGTCAATCTCTGCCAGGTCGGCACGGTCAACCTGGTCAATCAATAAGCGCGGCTGGACCGCTTGAGAAAGGCGGTGGGGGCAGCTAGGGCACGGCTTTGATGACCGCCCCGCCCCCCCACCGTCACCTCCTCGGGATCGAGGGACTCTCCGCCGCCGACATCAACCTGATTCTCGACTCGGCCGAGCCATGGGTCGGCTTCAATCGGGGCGTCCGAAAGGCTGACAGGCGGCTCGAGGGCCTGACCCAGATCAACGCCTTTTTCGAGAACAGCACCCGCACGCTGTTCTCCTTCGAGATCGCCGGCAAAAGGCTCGGCGCGCAGGTCTCCAATTTCCATCCCGCCGCCTCCAGCGTGCGCAAGGGCGAGAGCCTCAGGGACACGGCGCTGACCCTCAACGCCATGTGTCCGGACATCCTCGTCATCCGCCACGAGGCCGAGGGTGCCGCCGCCGACGTCGCCGCGATCATGGACTGCCCGGTGATCAATGCGGGCGACGGTACCGGCGAGCATCCGACCCAGGCGCTGCTCGACGCCCTGACCATCCGCCGCCGCCTTGGCCGGATCGAGGGGCTCAAGATCGCGATCTGCGGCGACATCCTGCACAGCCGCGTCGCCGGCTCTAACATGCGCTCCCTGCCGCTGCTGGGTGCCGATTTGCGTCTGGTCGGGCCACCGAGCCTGTTGCCGCGCAATACCGGCCTGCCGACCTTCACCGATCTCGACGAAGGCATAAAAGGCGCCGACGTGGTGATGATGCTGCGCATCCAGCGCGAGCGGATGGAGGAGGCCTTTCCGGACACGGTCGAGGATTATCATGCCCGCTTCGGCCTCACCCGCGCCCGCCTCGACGCGCACGCACCCAGCGCTCTGGTCATGCATCCCGGGCCGATGAACCGCGGGGTCGAGATCGAGGGCGAGCTGGCCGACGATCCGGCGCGCTCGGCGATCCTCGAGCAGGTCGAGATGGGCGTCGCCGTCCGCATGGCCTGCCTCGACCTGCTGACCCGGGACCGGCGCGGCTAGAGCCGGATCGTTGGCGGTGGACGCGCTTCGCGTTTCCGTCGGAAGCGTGAATCGGGCTCTCTTCGACTATCCGGACGCAAAAAAGGGCGGCGGGTCATTTGGCCAACCCCGCCGCCCTTCAGAGGGGACCCGAAGGTCCTGGGAGTTCAGGCCTAGGCGCGCTGGCGCCCGGGCTCGGCGTAGCGCACGGCCCAGCGGATCGAATCGTCGCCGGCGGAGGCCCGCACGAAGCAGACGCCGCCCTGGCCGCGGATCTGCCCGCACAGGCGCTGCGCGTCGCCCTGCGAGGCGAAGCCGGAGACGGAGACGCGGTGCAGGGTGCGGCCGCCATGGTTGAAGGTGGTGGTCAGCGGCCGGCGGCCGGCAAGGCCGTAGCGCGACGACACCTGCTGCCAGCCACGCTCGGCATTGGCCTCGTTGCTGAACGCGCCGAGCTGGACGACGACCGGAGCGCTGCCCTCGCGGACCTCGGCCGGCGCCACGATCGGGCGCGGCAGCGGCGTGATCGCGGCGGCGCGGATGTAGGCGGCGCGGCGCGGCGGGGCGCGGCGGGCGGACGCGGACGGCTGGACGAAGGTGCGGCGCGCGGCGGGCGCGGCCTGGAAGGCCGGGGCCTCGTAGCTGCTTTGCGCCACCGCCGGCGCGGCGTCGTCGGCGAGCTGCTCCGCGGGCGCGTCGTAGCGCACCTGCACGGCATTGGGGCGGACGCGGACGGCGCGCGGCGCCGGCGCGGCGGGCGCCGTGGCCGGCCCCTCGGCGAGCGCCTCGGCCTGGTAATTCTCCGCGGGCGCCCAGAAGGCCGGGGCCTCGGACGGGCGCTGGTCGACGGCGGCGAGCTCGGCGCCGGCAGGCGCGGCCGCCTCGGCGGGGGCGAACTGGGCGCGCGACGGCGTCGGCGCCTCGGCGACCTGGATGCGGTCGGCGCCCGGGACGACCGGCTCGGTGGCGCCGAGCGCGACCTGGAGCGGACGGCCCTGGTCGGCGCCCGGCGAGACGCCGAGCAAGGCGGCGACCTGGGTCGCGCCGGTGCCCGGACGGGCCATCTGGGCCCACTGGGTCATGCGCGCGTCGACCTCGGACGGCGAGACGTCCTGCGCGGCGATCGCGCGGGCGCGGTTCCAGTCGCCGGCGAAGGCATGCGCAAGCGCCAGATTCTGGCGGGTGCGCGCCGTCGCCATGGGCGAACGGGCGGCGGCTTCGAGCAATTCGACGGCGCGCTCCGGCTGGCCGGCCAGGGCATAAGCGAGGCCGACATCGGCGGCGGGCGCCCGGCCGGCAATCTCGTCGAGAATGCCAACGGCGGCGGCGCGGCGGCCCTGCGCGATGTGGATCAGGGACACGCTCAGCGCGGCGCGGACGTTGGACGGATCGAGCTCGACCGCCTCGGCATAGGTGATTCGGGCCGAATCGAAGCGGCCGCTGCGCAGATAGGCGTCGGCGAGCAGCATCCGGTAGCCGACGTCGCGCGGCGACGCGGCGACGGCGCGCTCCATCAGCGAGACCGCGCCGGAGAGATCCCCCTGCTGCAGCGAGCGCGAGGCCTGGTCGTAAAACTGGCGGGCCTCGCGGTCGGTCGGGCTGTTGGCCCGGACCTGGCCGTTGCGGCGCATCGCGCCGGACGGTGCCGCGACGCTGGTCATCGTCAGCGCGACCATCACGGTCGAGGCGGCGATCTTGAAGGCGGTCCTGTTCATCTCTCTGGCCTTTTCGTGGGTTCGGTCAGTGCGTTGGGACTCAGTTGCGCCGGGACTTCGCGGACACGGCCCGCTCGGCCAGGGCTTCGACTTCGGGAATGGAGGCGAGCAGCGCGTCAAGCGCGCCGGTGACGATCTGCTGCGCCGACTGGCCGGTCACCGCGGTGGCGAGACGCAGGCGCAGATGGCGCTCGCCGTCGAGACGCAGAGTGAAGGCGGCCTTGCGGCCATCCTCCGCCTTCGCCTTGGCGGCCGGACGCTTGGGCAGCGGCACGACATGGGCGCGCGGCTTCACCAGCGGGATGCTGACCGGGGCCGGCGCCTCCACCGCGACGGCCTCTTCGGCCTCGGCTTCCACTTCGGTCTCGGCCTCGACTTCCGCCGGGAAGCTCTCGGCGATGGCGCGCTGCTGCGCGACCACTTCGGGCTCCTCGGCCTGGACCTCTTCGCGCGGCAGCTTGGGCGCCGGGGTGAGCGCCGAGATCGAGCTCGGCACATGCTCGGGCAGATCCTCCTCCAGCACCTCGGCCGGGGGCGGGGCATAGCCCATGTCGTTCCAGCCCAGATCCTCGAAGCCGTGGCCCGAGGTGAAACCCTGCGGCCGCATGGCAGGGCGGGCCGCGCCCTTGCGGGCCAGCAGGCCCGAGGAGAGGGAGGCGTAGCTGCGTTCGCCGTTGTTGATCATGCCGCCCTCCTCACTGGCCGACCACGCGCCGGCCGAAGCCGGACTGCGGGCGGGCGACGAGGCCCTGCGGCACCGGACTGCCGCCGGGAGCGGCGAAGACGGTGCGGCGGAAATTCTTCTCGAGCCGGTCGGCGACATAGTCCCACAGCTCGGCGACCTCGCGGGCCGACTTGGAATTGGGGTCGCATTCCATGACCGTGCGGCCGTCGATCATCGAGGCCGCGAAATCGGTGCGGTGATGGAGGGTGACCGGGGCGACGGTGCCGTGCTGCGACAGCGCGACCGCCGCCTCATAGGTGATCTTCGCCTTGGGCGTGGCGGCGTTGACCACGAAGATGAGCGGCTTGCCCGCGCGCTCGCAGAGGTCGACCGTGGCGCCGACGGCGCGGAGATCGTGCGGGCTGGGGCGGGTCGGAATGACGATCAGCTCGGCGACGTTGATGACGCTCTGGATCGCCATGGTGATGGCGGGCGGGGTGTCGATCACCGCCAGGCGGAAGCCCTGCTGGCGCAGCACCTCCAGATCCGCGCCGAGGCGCGCGACCGTGGTCTGGGCGAAGGCCGGCATCTCGTCCTCGCGCTCGTTCCACCAGTCGGCGAGCGATCCCTGCGGATCGATGTCGATAAGGCAGACCGGCCCGTAACCGGCCCGCTGCGCCTGCACGGCGAGGTGCCCCGACAAGGTCGTCTTGCCCGAGCCGCCCTTCTGCGAGGACAAAGCCAAAACCCGCATCTATCTTCCCTCAATTCCCACGCTTCGGGCGACGGTTTGCGCTCCCGCTTGCTAAAATCTGGTTAATGCGCGGGTTGCGAATCGACGGGCCGCAAGAGAGCGGGGCGCATGGCGGAAAAGCCCTGATCTATGCTAACAGGCCGTTAACCACTGGCTTCTAGGTTCGCCCGCGAAACGCATCCGACCGGAGGGGATTTTCCGTCATGATCACAGCCAAACGCCTCTGGCTCATCGCCTCGGCCGTCGCACTCGCCGGCGCGGGCCTCGGCGCCGCCGTCGCGCAGCCCGCGGGCAATGACGTGCGCGCGGGCATCGATGCCTGGACCGCGCAAAATTATGAAGAGGCCGTCCGGATCTGGCGGCCGCTCGCCGATCGCGGCGACCAGGACGCGCAATATAATCTCGCCCAGGCCTATTTTCTCGGCCGCGGCGTCCCGCAGAACATGGTGCTCGCCGAGCAATGGTATGAGCGCGCCGCCCGCCAGGGCCATCCGGAGGCGACCGCCAATTACGGCCTGCTCCTCTTCCAGAACGGCCGCCGCCAGGAGGCCATTCCCTATGTCACCCGCGCCGCCGACGCCGGCGATCCGCGCGCGCAATATGTGCTCGGCACCGCTCTCTTCAACGGCGACGTGGTCGAGCGCGACGCGCCCCGCGCCTATGCGCTGATGAGCCGCGCCGCCGCGCAGAACCTGCCGCCCGCGGTGACCCAGCTCGCCGAGATGGACCGGCTGCTCTCGCCGCAGGACCGCGCCCGCGGCGTCGAGCTGGCCCGCGAGATGCGCACCGCGCCGCCGCCCGTCCAGATCGCCTCGCGCCCGGCACAGAGTCCGCCGCGCACGCAGTCGCCGCCGCGCACTCGGGCGCCGTCCCGCACCGCCGAGACGCCCGCGCGCACGGCGACCGCCGTGCCGCCCCGGCCGCGCCCGCCGGCCCAGACCGTCGCGCCGCGCCCGGCGCCGGCCGTCGCCGCCGCCGCTGGCGGCCGCTGGAAGGTGCAGATCGGCGCGTTCAGCAGCGAGGCCAATGCCCGCCGCGCCTGGAGCGCCGTCGCCGGCCGCCTGCCCGGCCTGCGCCCCTCCTTCGTCCGCGCCGGCGCCGTGATCCGCGTGCAGGCCGGCCCGCTCGCCGACCGCGCCGCCGCGCTGCGCGCCTGTTCGCGCGCCGGCAATGGCTGCATTCCGGTCAATCCGTAGGGAGCGGCCTTAACCTTATTTTTGCCGATGCCCGTTAGTCCGTCTCCCGAACGGGGAGACGGACATGGGCGCGGCGGCACGACTGGACGGACAGGGCAATATGGCGTCGCGCTGGCGGCGCCGGCGGATGTGCGTGCTGATCGCCGACTCGCCCTGCCCCGCCGCCCTGCGCCAGGTCTCCGCCGCGGGCGCCTTCCTCGAGACCAATGCCCGGCCCGGGCTGGGCGCGAGCGTCGAGCTCCATCATCCGGAGGCCGGCGCGATCGAGGCGCAGGTCTCCAGCCTCGCCCCCGACGGCATCGGCCTCGCCTTCGCGACCTCGGAGCGCAGCGTCGCCTTCGCGCTCGCCGCCATCGCCGCCGACATGAGCCGCCCGACCGCCTAGACCGCCTCAGTCCGCGGCCCAGTCCTTCCGCGCATAGCCCTGCGCGAACAGGATCGCGCTCAGGTCGTTGGCGTCGATCCGCGCATCCGCCGCCGCCGCCGCCGCCGGTTTGGCGTGAAAGGCGATGCCGAGCCCGGCCTCCCGCAGCATCAGGATGTCGTTGGCGCCGTCGCCCACCGCCAGCGCCTCCGCGAGCGGGATGCCGCGCGCCCGCGCCGTCTCCAGCAGCGCCTGCCTTTTGCCCTCCGCGCCGAGGATCGGCCGGCCGACCGTGCCGGTGAGCCGCCCGTCCGCGACCAGCAGCGCGTTGGACCGCGCCGCGTCGAAGCCGATCGCCGCGGCGACCCGGTCGGCGAACAGGCTGAACCCGCCCGAGACGAGCAGGCACCAGGCGCCGTGCGCCCGCATCGTGCCCACCAGCGCCCGCGCGCCGGGCGTCAGCCGGACCCGCTCGTCGTGACAGCGGTCGATCGCCGCAGCATCCAGCCCCTTCAGCAGCGCCACCCGGGCGTCGAGCGCGCCCTCGAAGTCCAGCTCGCCCTGCATCGCCCGCTCGGTCACCGCGGCGACCTCGGCCTTCACGCCGGCATAATCGGCGAGCTCGTCGATGCACTCGACCGTGATCATCGTCGAATCCATGTCCGCGACCAGCAGGCGCCGGCGCCGTCCCACGCGCGGCTGCACGACCACGTCGACGCCCGGGATCAGTCCCTCCAGCGCCGCGCGGGCCGCGCCGGGCGCCTCCCCGAGCAAGAGATCGCAGGCGCGCTCCTGCTCGACCCATTCCAGCCCCGCGCCGCCGCCTACGGCGTCCCGCGCGGCCGAAATATCGCCGCGCGACAGCCGCTCCTTTGCTATCAAGGTCGCGATGAACATGGTGCCCGCCCAGAAAAACCCGCTCGCGCTCATCGCAGGGCCGACCGCCAGCGGCAAGTCGGCCCTGGCGCTTTTGCTTGCGGAAAAGACCGACGGCGTGGTGATCAACGCGGACAGCGCGCAGGTCTATCGCGACCTGCGCCTCGTCACCGCCCGGCCCAGTCCGGCGGACGAGGCGCGCGCGCCGCACCGACTCTACGGCTATCGGGACGGCGAGGACATCTGCTCGGCGGCGGACTGGGCCGCCGATGCGAAAGCGGAGATCCGGGCCGCGCACGAGGCCGGCCGCCTGCCGATCCTCTGCGGCGGCACCGGCCTCTATCTCCGCACTCTGCTCGAGGGGATCGCCCCGGTGCCGGAGATCGATCCGGCCGTGCGGAGCGTGGTGCGCGCGCTGTCCGCGGACGAGGCGCATCTCGCGCTGGTCGTGGAGGATAGGGAGGCCGCGCGACGGCTGAAGCCCGGAGACCGGACGCGCACCCAGCGCGCGCTGGAGGTGGTCCGCTCGACCGGCCGGACGCTGAAGGATTGGCAGGCGGAGAAGCTCGGCGGGATCGGCGACGCGGTCACGCTGCGGCCCCTCATCCTGCTGCCGCCGCGCGACTGGCTCCAGGCGCGCTGCGACGAGCGTTTCGAGAAAATCTTTTCCGACGAAGGGATTGAAGAGGTTAGTTTGCTTCTGGAAAGAAGATTGCCCGCGCTTGCGCCGGTGATGCGGGCGATCGGCGTGCGGGAGATCGCCGCCTTCCTCCAGGGCGCGCTGGACCGCGACGGGGCGCTGGCCGCTGGCCGGATCGCGACCCGCCAATATGCGAAGCGCCAATATACCTGGTTCCGTCGCCAGCCGCCGGCGGATTGGCCGCGTTTCGACGCGGCGCTGGACGCGGCGAACGGCGCCGACGCGCTGGCGCGGCTCGACGCCTGAAAGGACGAATCATGCGGGTCTATTTCGATGCCGATGCCGATCCCGGCCTGATCCGCGGGCGCCGCGTCGCCGTGATCGGCTACGGCAATCAGGGCCGCGCGCAGGCGCTGAACCTGCGCGACAGCGGTGTCGCCGTCACCGTCGCCTTGCCCGAGGCCTCGCGGCGGCGGGCGCAGGCGACCGGGGACGGCTTTGACGTCATGACGTCGGCCGAAGCCGCGAAGGGCGCGGACCTCGCCGTCCTGCTCGCCGCCGACGAGGATCACGGCCGCATCTATGCGGAGGAACTCGCGCCGAACCTCCGCCAGGGCGCGGCCCTGCTCTTCGCCCACGGCCTCTCGATCCGCTTCGGCCTGATCGAGCCCCGGCCCGATCTCGACGTTTTGCTGGTCGCGCCCAAGGGGCCCGGCACCGCGCTGCGCGCCGATTATCTGGCGGGCTCCGGGCTGATCGCCCTGTTCGCGGTGGCGCAGGATGCGAGCGGCCGGGCGGAGGCGCTTGCCTTGTCCTACGCCGCGGCGATCGGCAGCGGCCGGGTCGGCATCCTGCCCACCAGCTTCGCCGAGGAATGCGAGGCGGATCTGTTCAACGAGCAGGCCGTCCTCTGGGGCGCGATCCCGGAGCTGATCCATGCCGGCTTCGAGACGCTCGTGGCCGACGGCTTCTCCCCGGAAATCGCCTATTTCGAATGCCTGACCGAGGTGAAGCTGATCGCCGATCTCATCTATGCGCGCGGCATCGCCGGGATGCGCGAGGCGATCTCCAACACCGCCGAATTCGGCGCGCTGGAGGGCGGCCCCAGGATCGTCACCGAGGCCACCCGCGCCGAGATGCGCCGGATCCTGGCCGAGGTCCGGTCCGGCGCCTTCACGGAGAAACTGCTGGCCGACGCCCGCGCCGGCTATCCGCGCCTCCAGGCCTCGCGCGGCGAGGCGGCTTCGCATCCGATTGAAGAGGTCGGACGCAAGTTACGGAATCTAAAACCATGATTCCGGTGAAATCTTCACATTACCTTCCGCCAAATAAAGGCGAGCCTTCCGCTACAAACCTGTTACACTCCGGGCATTCGGCGGGAAGGGGGACGCTTGCCGGAGGGGGAAATCTGGAGCCAATACTGGCATTTTGACCGCATTGCGTCGTGCTTCGACGGTGCGGGTCAGACCAATTATTCCGACGAGATCGCCGATGGCTGGCGCCGTTTCTTCGACACCTTGCCGGACGGCGCCCGGATCCTCGATCTCTGCACCGGCAACGGCGCCGCCGCGCTCATCGCCGCCGAGACGGCCCGCGCGCGGGCCGGCAATTTCCGGATCGTCGCCGTCGACCAGGCCGATATCGATCCGGCGAGCCACGTCAGCCGCCATGGCGAGGATTATGCGTCGATCATCTTCCTGCGCGGCACCGAGATCGAGGCCCTGCCCTTTCCGCGCGCCGGCTTCGCCGCGGTGATCAGCCAATATGGGATCGAATATACGAACCTCGAGGCGTCGCTGCCGGAAGCCGTGCGGATGATCGCGCCGGGCGGCCGGCTCAGGTTCGTCATCCATGCCGCCGACGGCGTGGTCGCGCGCGATTCCAGGGCGGTGATCGCCGACGCCGATCTGCTCCTCGAGGAGATCGACCTGCCCGGCCATGCCGCGCATTGCTTCGAGGCGGTGCTCGCGGTCGAGCGGGGCGGCGGCGACGCCGCGCTCGCCGACACCTGCTTCGCCGCCTTCCAAGCCGCGCTCGAGCGCACCGCCCGGCACGTGCCGCGGGCCGCCGACCAGATGATGTTCAGGAACAGCGGCGCGGTCCTGCTCGACACCTTCCAGCGCCGCGGCCATTTCGACCTCGAACAATTGCTCGCCAAGGTGGAGCAGGTACGCTCCGAAATCGCCGCCCATCGCGGCCGGCTGGCGGCTTTGGTCGGTTCGGCGCTCGACGCCAAAGGCGCGGCGGCCCTCGCCGACCGGCTCGGCGCGCTCGGCGGCGTCGCCGCCAGCCGCCCGCTCGACAGCGCGGCCGGCCTCATCGGCCACGTCATCGCCGCGCGCTTTCCCTGATTATTTCCGCCCGAACAATTTCTCGATGTCGCCATGGGCGAGCTTCACCCAGGTCGGACGCCCGTGATTGCACTGGCCGCTGTGCGGCGTCGCCTCCATCTCGCGGAGCAGGGCGTTCATCTCCGCCACCGAGAGGATGCGACCGGCGCGGACCGAGCCATGGCAGGCCATGGTCGCGGCGACGAGGTCGAGTTTTTCCTTCAGCGACAGGGCGCTGTCGAAGGCGGCCAGCTCGTCGCCGAGGTCGGTGACCAGCCCCTTCACGTCGCCGGCGCCGAGCAGAGCGGGCGTGGCCCGGACCAGGATGGCGCGCGGGCCGAACCGCTCCAGCTCCAGCCCCATCTCCGCCAGCTCCTCCAGCCGCGCCTCGATCCGGTCGCAGGCGGGTTCGTCCAGCTCGACCACCTCGGGCAGCAGCAGGGCCTGCCGGGCCACCCCGCCATTGGCCATGGCGCGCCGCATCCGTTCCAGCACCAGCCGTTCGTGCGCGGCATGCTGGTCGACGAGGACGAGGCCGTCCTCCGCCTCGGCGACGATATAGGTGGCGGCGACCTGGCCGCGCGCGACGCCGAGCGGGAAGCTGTGCGCCTGCGGCACCCCCAGGGTCGCGGCCTCCGCGCGGGCCTGGGGGGCGAAGTCCTGAACCCGATCCCTGACGCTCGTCACCCCCGCGAAAGCGGGGGTCCAGCTTTCCGCTCGGGGCTGAAAGAAAGACGCTGGATTCCCGCTTTCGCGGGAATGACGGAGAAGGTCGGATTCGCTCCGCCAATTGCCCAAAGCCGCCGCGCTGGGCCGCTGGGCGGAGCGGTGGCCGGCCTCGTCCAGCGCATGGCGAAGGCCGCCGACGATCAGGCCGCGAATTCCGCCCGGATCGCGGAAGCGGACCTCGGTCTTGGCCGGATGGACGTTCACGTCCACCTCGTCCCCGGGCAGATCGATGAACAAGGCGAGCACCGGATGGCGGTCGCGCGCCAGCAGGTCCTGATAGGCGGCGCGCACCGCGCCGATCAGCAGCCGGTCCTTCACCGGCCGGCCGTTGACGAACAGATATTGGTGGTCGGCGACGCCGCGGTTGAAGGTCGGCAGGCCCGCCACGCCGCCCAGCCGCGCACTGCCCCGCGCATAGTCGATGGCGAGGCTGTTCGCGGCCAGCTCGCGGTCGGTCAGGCCCGCGACCCGCGCCGGCCGGTCCTCGCCCGGCTGGACGTGCAGATTGCGCCGCCCCTCATGCTCAAGCGTGAAGCCGATATCCGGCCGCGCCATGGCGAGCCGCTTCACCACGTCCAGGCAGGCCGCATATTCGCTGCGCTCCGAGCGCAGGAACTTGCGCCGCGCCGGCACCTTCTCGAACAGCGCCTCGACCGTGACCCGGGTGCCGGGCGGCAGCGCCTCCGGCCCCTCGGCCGACACCCTGCCATTGTCGACGACGCGCGACCAGCCGTCGGCGCCGCGCACCCGGCTCTCGATCGTCACCCGCGCGACGCTGGCGATGCTCGGCAGCGCCTCGCCGCGAAAGCCCAGAGTGGCCACCTCGTCCAGCGAGTCGCTCGGCAGCTTGGAGGTGGCGTGCCGTTCCAGCGCGAGCGCGATCTCGTCCGGCGCCATGCCGCAGCCGTCGTCCGCTACCTCGATCCGTCCGATTCCGCCCTGCGCCAGGCTGACCGAAATCCGGGTCGCGCCGGCGTCCACCGCGTTTTCGACCAGCTCTTTCAACGCACTGGCCGGTCTTTCCACCACTTCACCGGCTGCGATGCGGTTGACCAGATGCTCGGGCAGGCGGCGTATTGACATGGTTTAGCCTCTATACGATGCCGCGCCGACCCGCGAGACAAGTCTGCTTTCTCTGGTGGACCGGGGGCGCGGGCTCATCCTATAGGAAAAGTTTCGGGGACCAGGCCGTCACGCGGCCGCCCGCTCAGCCAAGTGAGCAGAAGAGATTATGGGCCTTTTCAACTTCCTGCGATTTCCCTCCCACGACATGGCCATCGACCTCGGCACCGCCAATACGGTGGTCTATGTGCGGGGCCGCGGCGTCGTGCTGAACGAGCCGTCGGTGGTCGCGATCGAGACGGTGAACGGCGTCAAGCGGGTGAAGGCCGTGGGCGACGACGCCAAGCTGATGATGGGCAAGACGCCGGACCAGATCGAGGCGATCCGGCCGCTGCGCGACGGCGTGATCGCGGACATCGACGTCGCCGAGCAGATGATCAAGCATTTCATCCAGAAGGTGCACGGCAAGCGCCGCTTCCCGCGCTGGCCGGAGATCGTGATCTGCGTTCCCTCGGGCTCCACGTCGGTCGAGCGCCGCGCCATCCGCGACGCCGCCTCCAATGCCGGCGCCCGCCAGGTGTGGCTGATCGAGGAGCCGATGGCGGCCGCGATCGGCGCCGACATGCCGGTGACCGAGCCGATCGGCTCGATGGTCGTCGACATTGGCGGCGGCACCACCGAGGTCGCCGTGCTCTCGCTGCGCGGCCTCGCCTACACCACCTCGGTCCGCGTCGGCGGCGACAAGATGGACGAGGCGATCTCCTCTTATGTCCGCCGCAACCACAACCTCCTGATCGGCGAGGCCACGGCCGAGCGGATCAAGAAGCAGGTCGGCGTCGCCAAGGCCCCGCCGGGCGGCGCGGACGGCGAGACCGTCCACATCAAGGGCCGCGACCTGGTCAACGGCGTGCCCAAGGAAATCACGATCAACCAGAAGCAGATCGCCGAGGCGCTCTCCGAGCCGGTCGGCACAATCGTCGAGGGCGTGCGGATCGCGCTCGAGAATACCGCGCCGGAGCTGGCCGCCGACATCGTCGACCAGGGCATCGTGCTGACCGGCGGCGGCGCCCTGCTCAAGGGCCTCGACGAGGTGCTGCGCGACGAGACCGGCCTGCCGGTCACGGTCGCCGACGATCCGCTGACCTGCGTGGCGTTGGGCACCGGGCGCGCCATGGAAGAGGAAGTCTTCCGCGGCGTCCTGCAGACCGCTTAGGGCCTGAAGGAAGGGGGCGGGCGATGGCGCCGCCAAGCAAGCGACGCCCCGGTTTCTCCCGCAGGGCGCAATATGGCGTGTTCATCGGCTACCTCGTCGCGGTGGCCGGCTGCCTCATCGCCGTGCTGCTGCTCGCCATCGCGATCATCGATCCCAAGGGCTTCCAGGCGCTGCGCACCGCGGCGATGGACGTGACCGCGCCGATCAGCAATGCCGGCCGCTCGGTGGCCGGCTTCTTCAGCGGCATCGGCGACTCGATCGGCGATTACTGGCGGGCCGGCTCGCAAAATGCGGAGCTGCGCGCCGAGCTCGAGACCGCCCGGCGCGAGCTGCACAGCCGGCAGGCGCTGGAATATGAGAATCGCCGGCTGCACGCCTTGCTCGGCCTTGCCCAGGAAACCGGCGACGAGGTGACGAGCGCGCGCATCGTCTCCTCCTCCTTCCAGTCGCCCCGCCGCTTCGCCACCCTCGCCGCGGGCAGCGGCTCGGGCGTCACCGCGGGCATGCCGGTGCGCTCATCCGACGGTCTGATCGGGCGGGTATTGGAGACGGGCCGCTGGGCGTCGCGGGTCCTGCTCATCACCGACGGCGCCTCCAACGTCCCGGTCCGCCTCGTCCGCGACGGCACCCCGGCCATGGCGGTGGGCCGCGGCGACGGCTCGATCGAGCTGAGGACGCTTGAGGTCGGGCAGAATCCGTTCCGGCGCGGCGACGTGCTCGTCACCTCCGGCGCCGGCGGGATCTTCCCGCCCAACATCCCGGTGGCGGTGGTGACCGGCCAGGCGGGCGAACGCGCGATCGCCCAGCCGATCGCCGATCCGGGTCGGCTCGATTTCGCGATCGTCCAGCCCATTCACCAGCCCGCCGCCGACGGCGATCTCAACGCCGCGCGGCCGGTGACGCCGGCGGCGCCGGTCCCCGCCCCGCCCCAGCCGGCGCAGCCGCAGGCCCAGCGTCCGGCCCAGCAGAACGATCCCCGCTACCAGCCCGCCTTGCAGCAGCAGGCCGGCCAGAACCAGGCCCAGACTCAGGCGGTGCCCCGGTGAGCCGGATCGCCGGCTCCGAGACCGAGGTCGTGATCGGCGATCTCCGGCGCCGCTACGTCCCGCTCATCTCCACCATCTTCGCGATGCTGCTCGGCCTGCTGCCGGTGGTGAATTCGAGCCTGTGGGTGCCGGACCTCGCCTTCCTGGTGCTCGTCACCTGGCGCCTGGTCCGCCCCGAAATCTGGCAGGCGCAGGTCGCGCTCGGCCTCGGCCTGCTCGCCGATCTGATTAGCGGTGCGCCGCTCGGCCAGTCCATGCTGCTCTGGACCCTCGTTTTCCTCGGCCTCGATTATGCCGATTACCTGCTCGGCGTGCGCGATTACTGGCTGGACTGGACGCTGGCGACCGCGGCCATCCTCTTCCATACCGCGGGCGTGTGGTACATCGCCCTGCTCATGGGCGCGAAGGTGAGCGTGCTGGTGATGCTGCCGCAGCTCATCCTCTCGATCCTCGCTTATCCTCTGGTGGCGCGGCTCGTCCTGCGGCTGGACAGGTGGCGGCTGGCGCGATGAGGCGGAAGCTGTTCGGCGGCGGCCCGCCGATGACCGAAGGCAATCTCGCGCAGAGCTTCTCGCGGCGCGCCTTCTTGCTCAACACCGCGCAGACCGGGGTCGCCGTGCTGCTCGCCGCGCGCATGGGCTATATCGCGATCGCCGAGAACGAGCGCTATCTCGGCCTCGCCGAATCCAACCGGGTGCATACCCGGCTGATCCCGCCCCGGCGCGGCTGGATCGTCGACCGCCACGGCCAGCCCATGGCGATCAACCGCGCCGACGTGCGCGTCGACCTCATTCCGGATTTCATCGAGGATCGGGACAAATTGCTCGCCGATCTCGCCCGGATCCTGGCTCTGCCGCCCGAGGAGATCCAGCGCATCCGGGCCGAGCTCGACCGCGACCAGGGCTTCCAGCCCGTCCCGGTCGCGGAGCATCTGAACGCCCAGCAATATAATATGATCAAGGTCCGCGAGCCCGACCTGCCCGGCGTCTCCGTGCTCGAGGGCTTCGCGCGTTATTATCCGGAGGGCGCCGCGGTCGGCCACCTGCTCGGCTATGTCGGCACCCCCAACCGCCGCGAATATGATGCCGAGAACCGCAATCCGCTGCTGATCACCCCCGGCTACAAGGTCGGCAAGGAGGGGCTGGAGCGGGTGATGGAGCAGCGCCTGCGCGGCCGTCCGGGCCAGGCCCGGGTCGAGGTCACCGCGCGCGGGCAGCTCGTCCGTCAGCTCCAGACCCTGCCCGATGTCGCCGGCACGCCGCTGCGCACGACGATCGATGCCGGCCTGCAGAGCTTCGCCGCGCGCCGGCTCGGCGAGGAATCGGGAAGCTGCGTCGTCCTCGACTGCCAGAGCGGCGACATCCTCTGCATGGCCTCGATGCCGGCCTACGATCCCAACGCCTTTTCCGACGGCATCAGCCATCCCGAATGGGAGATGCTGTCGACCGACCCGCGCCATCCGCTGATCAACAAGACGCTGAACGCGCTCTATCCGCCGGGCTCGACCTTCAAGCCGGCGGTGGCGATGGCGCTGATGGAAGCCGGTGTCGACCCGGACGAGACGGTGAACTGTCCGGGCGGCTACCAGCTCGGCAGCCGCCGCTTCGGCTGCCTCGGCACGCACGGCCCGATGAACATGCACCGCGCGATCGCGAAGAGCTGCAACACCTATTTCTACACGATGGGCCGGCGGATCGGCATCGACCGCTTCGCGGCCATGTCCCGGCGGCTCGGCCTCGGCCAGCGCTTCAACGAACTGCCCGTCGTCTCGCAAAGCTACGGCACCATTCCCGATCCGGCCTGGAAGCAGCGCCGCTACCGCCAGGAATGGAGCCAGGCCGACACGCTGAATGCCGCCATCGGTCAGGGCTATGTGATCCTCAATCCGCTGCAGCTCGCGGTCATGGCCGCGCGCATCGCCTCCGGCCGCGACGTCCAGCCCCGTCTGGTCCTCGAACGCCATGCGCAGCCCGCCATCCTGCCCTTCAACCCGGTCAGCTTCGAGGCGGTGCGCTCCGGCATGGACGAGGTGGTGAACGGCAACGGCACCGCCGGCGCCAGCCGCCTGCCCTTCCCCGACATCCGCATGGCCGGCAAGACCGGCACCGCGCAGGTGCGCAACATCGTCGACGCCAATCGCGGCCGCGCCGGCACCGCCTGGCGCTACCGCGACCACGGCCTGTTCGTCTTCTTCGCCCCGGTCGGCGCGCCGCGCTATGCCGGCGCGGTGGTGATCGAGCACGGCCTCGGCGGCGCCCGCGCCGCCGCGCCGGTCGCCTGCGACGTGATGACCTATTTGTTCGACAAGGACCGGGCGATGCAGCGCCTGCTCCCGCTCGAACAAAGCTGGGGCGGCAATGTCGTCGAGCGGTCGGCGCGCCGCGCCGCGCAATGGACCAACCGCGCGCCCGGCAGCCCGCCGCCCCCGCCGCCGGTCCCGCTCTGATGGCGCTCGCCTTCGTCCCCCGGCCGATCGCCTTCCTGCCCTGGAAGGCGCTGCTCATCGTGGTGATGATCGCCGCGATCGGCATGGTCGGCCTCTATTCGACGCGGCCGGGCGGCGGCGGCGGGCTGATGCCCTACGCGCTGCCCCATGCGATGCGCTTCTCCATCTTCCTGGTGATGGCGCTCGCCATGTCCTTCGTCAGGCCCGAGCGCTACAGCGAGTTCGTCTTCGTCGCTTATGCCGGGGTGATCGTCCTCCTGTTCGCGGTGATGGTGATCGGCGAGGTCGGCGGCGGCGCCCGCTCCTGGCTGAATTTCGGCTTCATCCGCATCCAGCCCTCGGAGCTGATGAAGCCGGTGCTCGTCATCGTGCTCGCCCGCTTCTACGCCGGCGTGCCGCCGCGCGAGGTCAAGCGCTGGTCGGCGATCTGGCCGGCCGTCCTGCTGGTCGGCTTCCCGACCCTGATCATCCTCGCCCAGCCCGATCTCGGCACGGCGATGCTGATCACCTGCTGCACGATCGTGATGATGTTCCTGGCCGGCCTCTCGCTCTGGCTGTTCATCGGCGGGCTGCTCACCGTCGGCGCGGCGATGCCGATCGTCTTCTCCTTCCTGCTGATGCCGCACCAGCGCGATCGGGTGCTGATCTTCCTCAACCCGGAATCGGACCCGCTCGGCGCCGGCTACCATCTCACCCAGTCGAAGATCGCGATCGGCTCGGGCGGGCTGTTCGGCAAGGGCTTCCTGAACGGCACCCAGGCCAGCGGCGATTTCCTGCCCGAGCCGCATACCGACTTCATCTTCGCCGCCATCGCCGAGGAATGGGGCCTGGTCGGCGGGCTGTTCCTGATCCTGCTCTTCGCCCTGCTGCTGCGCTGGGGGATGAAGGTGTCGCGCCATGCCAGGAGCCGGTTCGAGAAGCTCGCGGCCGCCGGCATGACGGCGACGATCTTCTTCTACGCCGCGATCAACCTGCTGATGGTGATGGGCCTCGCCCCCGTGGTCGGCATCCCGCTGCCGCTCGTCTCCTATGGCGGCTCCGCGATGATGACGGTGATGATCTGCTTCGGCGTGCTGATGGCGATCGACCGCAACACCCGCAAGGACGAACGGCGCCGATAGAGACGGTTGCAATCTGGCGGCGAGGACACTAGATGCCCGCCTTCGCCCACCGGCGCGGACGCATAGCTCAGTTGGTAGAGCAGCTGACTCTTAATCAGCGGGTCCCAGGTTCGAGCCCTGGTGCGTCCACCATCTCTTCCCGTTCAGCGACACTCGTCCCGCGGTCGGCGCGCCCGCACGTTGCGGCGCGGGCCGGCGCCCGGTACAAGGCCGCCATGCGCGGGATCATGGCACGCTTGCGGACTCTGCTTTGCCTTGCGATGGCGCTCGCCTTGCTCGTGCCGGCGGCCGCGTCGAGCGCGCATGCCCTCACCCACGGTCTGCCCGCGGCGACCGCGGACGGCCACCGTCATGGTGCCGGCCATGCCGCGGACGCCGCCAAACCGGGCGACGCGGCGCCGCAGCCGGACCGGCATGACGGCGGCCACGACCATCTGCTCAGCCTCTCCTTCCCGGTCGGCGCCCTGTTCGAGGACACGCCGCTCGTCCACCCGCCCTTGCCGGTGACGGCGCCGCCGACCGCCGAGGTGGCGACGCTGCTCCTGCGGCCGGCCGAGCCGCCGCCCGCCGACCCTCCCCGCGCCGCCTGACCGATTCGCCGGCGCCGTTCGCGCGCGCCGGTCCCATCGATCAGGAGAACCGACATGACGACGACGATTCCGGAGCGCGTGAACGCGCTCATCACCCACAGCGCGGGCGCCCAGTGCGACCGCTGCATCCAGGAAGCATTGGGCCTCGCCCAGAACAATCAGGTTCAGCAGATCACCAGCGCGCTCGCCACGACCTGCGAGTTCGTGCGGGAGAAGGCGCCCTGCGCCGGCTGCGGCAAGGCCAAGGTGGTCACCCGCCGCGCCTCCCTGCCCGCCGCCGCGTTGCTCGCCGTCGCGGCCTGAGCCGGCGCCGACCGGTTTCCGCGGCGCCGCCTCGTCGCGGGAACCGGCACGCGGCCGGCCGAGCCGATCCATTTCAGCCGGTTACGGCTTGCGCCGCGGCGGCGGCGCTGCCTAGACTTGCGCCGAGGGGGACGCGAATTGCTGACGGCGGCGCAATATGAGGGGGAAGCAGGCGAGGCCGGGGAACTGGCCGACGCCCACCGTCAATTGCTCACCGACAATTCGATCCAGTTCGAGCTGCCCATCGCCGGCTCCGACTCCGCCGGAACCCAGCCCTCGCTGCAGCCGCCCCCGCCCGGCTATGCCCCGCCCGCGACCGGCCCCTCCCTGCCGCCCGACCCGTCCCAGGCGGGCCCGCCCCAGCCCGCGCCGACGCCGCTCGACATCCCGGCCGGCGGCAGCCCCGGCATGGACGGCTTCATGGAGGTGTTCCTCTGGATCGCGGCCGGGATCGCCCTGCTGCTCCTGCTCTACTGGCTGTTCACCTTCTTCCGCGATCGCGGCGCGCGCGGGGGCGAGGCCAGGACCAGGGTCGGGCGCGGCGGGGACGAGGAGGCCTGGCGCCCCGAGGAGGCGCAGGCGGTCCAGCTGCTCGACGAGGCGGACGTGCTCGCCAATGCGGGCCGCTACGACGAGGCGGCGCGGCTCCTGCTCCACCGTTCGATCGGCGAGATCGACGCGCACCGGCCCGATCTCGTCCGCCCCGCTTTGACCAGCCGCGACATCGCCGGCCATCCGCTGCTGCCGACCGGGCCGGCCGCCGCCTTCGCGCGGATCGCGGCCCTGGTCGAGCGCAGCCTGTTCGCCCGCCGGCCGCTCGGCGCCGACGACTGGCAGGACTGCCGCGCCGCCTATCGCGAATTCGCCTTCGTCGAGGGGTGGCGGGGATGAAGGCGGCGAACCCGTTCAACCCGAAGGTCGTCTACGGCCTGATCCTGCTCGGCGTCGCCGCCTTCGGCGCGATCATCTGGGTGATGGCCTATGGCGGCGGCGCGCGGGAGCAGCAGCGCGAGGTCAGCAAGGCGCAGCTGATGTCGCCCGCGGCGGTCGGCTTCAAGGGCCTGGTCGCTTTGGTCGGCCAGGTCCGCCAGAGCTACACGATCGAGAGCGCGCAGGATCTCGACTATGACGACCTGCTCGTCCTCGCCGTCGACGAGAACAGCCGGCAGGAGGAGATCAGCCAGGTGCGCCAGCGGCGCGGCAGCCGGGCGACCCTGCTGATCCTGCCCAAATGGCGCACCGTCGCGAACCGCCGCGGCGGCGAATGGGTGACCGTGCTCGGCCCCGGCGCCGGCAACCGGGTGGCCGGCCAGCTCGGCTATCGGCTGCGCCTCGCCGGCCGCGTGCCGCCGGGCAGCCGCCTCGCCGGCCAGGGCATTTTGGAAGGCCTCGACGTCCCGGCGTCCGAATATCCGCAGGTGATCGACGGCGAGGGCCTGATCGCCCTGCTCACCCTGGCGGACGGCCAGACCGTGCTCGCCCAGGTCGCGGGCCGGCCGCACTACATCCTCGCCGATCCCGATCTGCTCAACAATCAGGGGATAAGCGAACGCTTCCGGGCGGAGGCCGCGCTCGCCTTGCTGGACGCGCTCAATGCGGAGGGGGCGGAGAGCATCAACTTCGCCACCTTCGCCGACGTCGCCGCGGCGCGCGAGACCAAGAGCCTGCTGCGCACCATGCTGGAGCCGCCCTTCCTGGCGATGACCCTCGCCTTGCTCATCGCCGCCTTGCTCGCCGGCATCCACGGCGCGATCCGCTTCGGCCAGCCGCGGCGCGAGGCCCGGACGATCGCGCTCGGCAAGGCGGCCCTGGTCGAGAACAGCGCGGGCCTGATCCGGCTGGCGCGGCGCGAGGTCCATATGAGCATCGCTTATGCCGAGTTCGTCCAGCAGGAGACCGCCCGCGCGGTGGGCGCCCCGCCGGGCCTGCAGGGCGACGCGCTCGACGACTATCTCGACCGCCTGACCCGCGGCGGCCCGACCTTTACCGAACTGGCGACCGCCCTCGTGAAGACCAGGGACCGCCAGTCCATGGCCGCCGCCGCGCGGGCCTTGTTTCAATGGAAGAAGGACATCACCCGGTGAACGCGACAGACGTGAAAAGCCTTGCCGACGGGATAAGGCGCGACATCGGCCGCGCGATCGTGGGCCAGGACGACGGCATCGAGCTGATGCTGATCGCCCTCCTCTCCTCGGGCCATATCCTGCTGGAGGGGCCGCCGGGCACGGCCAAGACCTTCCTCGCCCAATGTTTCTCGAAGGTGCTCGGGCTGGATTTCGGCCGCATCCAGTTCACCCCGGATCTGATGCCGGGCGACATTCTCGGCTCCAACCTGTTCAACTTCCAGACCAGCCAGTTCACCCTCACCCGCGGCCCGGTCTTCTGCGAATTGCTGCTCGCCGACGAGATCAACCGTACCCCGCCCAAGACCCAGGCAGCCCTGCTCGAGGCGATGCAGGAGCGCGCCGTCACCATCGACGGCGAGACCCACCGGCTGCCCGGCCATTTCATGGTCATCGCCACCCAGAATCCGATCGAGCAGCAGGGTGTCTATCCGTTGCCCGAGGCGCAGCTCGACCGCTTCCTGTTCAAGCACCGGGTCAATTATCCCTCGGCCGAGGAGGAGGCGCGGATCGTCGCCAGCCACGGCGCCCGCTTCGGCGCGCCCCGGCCCGAGGAATGGGGGATCGGCCAGTCGGTGACGCCGGCCAGCGTCGCCGAGGCGATCGCCTTCGTCGCCCGGATCCCGATGGTCGAGGAGGTGGTGAATTATGTCGTCGCCCTGGTCCGCGCGACCCGCGAGGCGCCCGATCTGGAGGCCGGCGCGAGCCCGCGCGCCGCGGCGATGCTGGCCGGCGCCGCCCGCGCCCGCGCCGCGCTGGACGGCCGCGACTATGTCCTGCCCGACGACGTCAAGGCGCTGGCCTTGCCCGTGCTTCGCCACCGCGTCATCCTCTCTCCCGCCGCGGAGATCGAAGGGCGGCCGGTGGAGGGCGTGATCAGCCGGCTGATCGAGGAAATCGAGGCGCCGCGTTGATCTATCCCACCCGCCGGACCATCGTCGCCGCCGCCGCCGTCGCTCCGGCGGCGCTGCTGGTCGGCGTCTACGCGCCGGCCTGGTGGACGGCGGGGCTCGGCCTGCTCGTGCTGCTCTTCCTGCTTGCCCTGCTCGACGCGGTGACCGGCCCGGCCGTGCGCCATGCCGAGCTGGGCTGCGCCACGCCCTTCGCGGTCAGTGTCGGCGAGACCTTCGACGCCACGCTCTGGGCGCGGTTCGCGCGCGCCGCGCCGCGCAAGGCCTGGTTCGCGATCGGCACGGACGGGCCGGTCGCCGCGCCGGACGGGCTGCGCGCCGCGGCGTCGATGACCCCCGCCGAGGCCGGCGCCCGGGTGGCGCTGACCGCGGACAGGCGCGGGACGGCGGGCATCGCCACGCTCTGGCTGCGCTGGCGCGGCCCGCTCGGCCTGGTCTGGAAGCAGCGCGTGCTTGCCCCCGGGCAGCAGGTGCTGATCGTCCCCGATCTCCGCCCGGTCCGCGACAAGGGCATCCAGATGGCCAATCGCGAGGCGCTGTTCGGGCAGAAGGCGCAGCTCCAGGTCGGCGAGGGCGCGGAGTTCGAGGCGCTGGCCGCCTACCGCCAGGGCATGGACCGGCGGGCGATCGACTGGAAGCAGTCCGCCCGCCATGCGAGCCTGATCGCCAAGGAATATCGCACCGAGCGCAACAACAATATCGTGATGGCGCTCGATGCCGGCCGGGTGATGTCCGAGCCGTTCGCCGGGCAGCCGAGCATCGACCGGGCCGTCTCGGCCGCTTTGCTCGCCGCTTATGTGGCGCTGAAGGACGGCGACCGGGTCGGCTTCTTCGCCTTCGATTCCAAGCCTCGCGCCGCTTCCAAGCCGATCGGCGGCCCCCGCGCCTTCGCGACCCTGCAGCGCGTCGCCGCCGGCATCGACTATTCGGCGAGCGAGACCAATTACACGCTCGGCATCTCGACGCTCGCGGCCGGCCTGAACCGTCGCTCGCTGATCATCATCTTCACCGAATTCGCCGACACGATCAGCGCGGAACTGATGCTCGGCGCCGTGGGCGCCCTGCTGGAGCGGCATCTCGTCCTGTTCGTCGTGGTGCGCGACGAGGAGCTGGAGGCCTTCACCGCCGCCGAGCCGCTCGTGCCGGAGGACGTCAGCCGAACGGTCGCCGCCGCCGGCCTGCTGCAGGAGCGCCGGCTGGTGCTGACCCGCCTGCGCCATCTCGGCGTCCATGTGCTGGAGGCCAATGCGGTCGAAGCGGGGCCGGCTCTGGTCAATGCCTATCTCGGCCTCAAGCGGCGGGGGATGCTGTGAGGGCGATCGCCGGTCCCCGTGGCTTCCGCGACGCCCGCGAGCATGAGTGGAGCCAGCTCGAGGAGATCCTGCGCCGCGCCGAGGAGCGCTCGGTCCGGGCGCTCGACGACGAGGATCTGCGCGCCCTCCCCGTCCTCTACCGCGGCGCCCTCTCCTCCCTCTCGGTGGCGCGGGAGACGTCGCTCGATCTGGAGCTGGTCACCTATCTCGAGGGCCTCTGCGCCCGCGCCTATTTCTTCGTCTATGGCGTGCGCACGCCGCTCGGCAGCCGGATCGGCGCCTTCTTCGCGCGCGATCTGCCGCTGGCGATGCGCGCCATGTGGCGCGAGACCCTGGTCGCCCTGCTGCTCACCGCGATCGGCGCCCTCGCCGGCTATTTGCTCGTCGTGGGCGATCACGGCTGGTACGACAATTTCGTCGCGCCGGGCCTTGCCGGCGGCCGCGATTTCTCCGCCTCGGCGGATTATTTGCGCAACGGCCTCTACGATTATAATGGCGAGAACCCGCTCTCGATCTTCGCCGCCTATCTCTTCACCCACAATTCGCAGGTCGCGATCCTCTGCTTCGCGCTCGGCTTCGCCTTCGGCGTGCCCACGGTGATGCTGCTGATCATGAACGGGACCATGCTCGGCGCCTTCTTCGCGCTCTACGGCTCGCACGGCCTCGCCATGGAACTGGGCGGCTGGCTGTCGATCCACGGCACGACCGAGATCTTCGCGATCATCCTCGCCGGGGCGTGCGGCTTCCGGATCGGCTGGTCCGTGGTCTTTCCCGGCGAACGGACCCGGCTGGCCGCCGCGGCCGCTTCGGGCCGGATCGCGGCGACCGGCATGGCCGGCGTGGTGCTGATGCTGCTCTGCGCGGGCCTGCTCGAGGGCTTCGGCCGCCAGCTGATCGCCGAGGATTGGGCGCGCTACACGATCGGCGGGGTCATGCTCGCTTTCTGGTGCGTCTATTTCTACCTGCCGCGGCGGGGGCTCCAGGCCCATGGCTGAAGCCGATGGTTGATTGGGCGATGCGCAACCGGGCCGAGCAGGCCTATCGGCGGACGCTGATCACGCCCGAGGGCGTCGATCTCAACCTGCGCCTCGCCGACGGCTGGCAGCGGCTGGGCGGCTTCCTCATCGACCTGCTGGCGATGGCCGGGATCCTGATCCTCATGATCCTGCTGCTCTACCTGATCGTCGCCATTTTCGGACGGGGCGGGATCGAGTTCGGCACGGTCATCGGGCTGCTCGGCTTCTTCGTGCTCAGGAACTTCTACTTCGTCCTGCAGGAGGTCGGCCCGCGCGCCGCGACGGTGGGCAAGCGCGCCATGGGGATGCGCGTGGTCGCGCGCAGCGGCGAGCGGCTGACCGCGGACCGCGTCATCGCCCGCAATCTGATGCGCGAGATCGAATTCTATCTGCCCCTGAGCTTCGCCCTCGGCAGCCTCGCCGGCGGCGAGACGGACTGGCTGTCCGTGCTCGGGGCGTTCGGCTGGACGATCATCTTCCTGCTCTTCCCTTTGTTCAACCAGGATCGGATGCGGGTCGGCGACCTCCTCGCCGGCACCTGGGTGGTGCGCGCGCCGAAACGCGAGCTGCAGGGCGATGTCGGCCATGTCTGGGAGGGGGCGCCCCAGTTCCACTTCACCGACGCACAGCTCGACGTCTACGGCGTGTTCGAGCTGCAGACGCTGGAGAAGGTGCTGCGCGATTCCCGGCCCGAGGCGATCGTGCCCGTCGCCGGCGCCATCCGCCGAAAGCTCGGCCTGCCCGACACGGGCGAGCACGATTACGCCTTCCTCGCCGCTTATTACAATCAGGCGCGGGCGCGCATGGAGCGCGGCCTGCTGTTCGGCAAGCGCAAGCTCGACAAATACGATACGGACGGAAAGGCCGGAGCGGGCTAAGGTCCGCGCTCGATGAGCCAAAGCTGATTTCCGTGTGCTTTCATAGTCATCCCGGCGAAGGCCGGGACCAATGAACATCATTGGCCGACAAAAGGGCGACCAACACAACCGACTTTCCTTCGTTTTCCCGTGTGGATGGGTCCCGGTCTCCGCCGGGATGACTCCTTTGGACCGATCCACCCCAAGTCCAATTGAACCCGGACCCTAGAGCGCCGCCGCGACGATCCGCTCCGCCTCGGCGAACAGGGCCGGATCGACCGCCGCGTCCGAGGCCGCCGCATTCTCGCTCACCTGCGCGGGCCGCGAGGCGCCGATGATCGCGGAGGCGACATTGGGCTCCCGGAGCACCCAGGCCAGCGAGAATTGGGCGAGGCTGAGGCCCGCCTCCGCGGCGAGCGGCTTGAGGCGCTGCACCGCCTCCAGCACCGGCCGCGCCAACAGCCGATCCATCCAGCCACCCATCTCCTCGCTGGTCGCGCGGCTGCCGTCGGGCGGCGGCGCGTCGGGATCATATTTGCCGGTGAGCACGCCCTGGCCGAGCGGCGACCAGACGATCTGCGAGATGCCGTTGGCGGCCGACAGCGGGATCACCTCGCGCTCGGGCTCGCGCCAGAGCAGGGAATATTGCGGCTGGCTGGAAACGAACTTCGCGACGCCCGCCATCTCCACGGCCGCCCTGATCTTGTCCGCCGGCCATTCCGAGAAACCGATATAGCGGGTCTTGCCGCTCTCGATCGCCCGGGTCAGCGCCTGCATCGTCTCCTCGAGCGGCGTCGCGTCGTCATAGCGGTGGCACTGGTAGAGATCGACATGGTCGGTGTTCAGCCGCTCGAGCGAGGCATCGAGCTGCTTCTCGATCTGCGCGGCGGAGAGCCCGTGGTCGGTCGGGGTCATCGGGAAGAAGAGCTTGGTGGCAAGCACATAGCTCTCCCGCGCCCGGCCCTGCAGCGCCTGACCAAGGAAGCGCTCCGCCGCGCCGTGGCCGTAGATGTTGGCCGTGTCGATGAAGTTGATGCCGACCTCGAAGGCGCGATCGAGACAGGCGCGCGCGGCGTTCGCCTCCACGCCCCCGCCATAGGTCAGCCAGGATCCCAGGGAGATTTCGGAGACCTCGAGATCGCTCGCGCCGAGTCTGCGGTATTTCATCTTTTCTCCTCTCCCCGGAGGCATTCCGGCGAAGGCCGGGACCTATGAACAGGGAGGGCGAGATTCAACCACGAACGTCGGGGTTCGTGGGTGCCGGCCTCCGCCGGGATGACTCGCCGATGCATAGCCGTTACGAACCGGAGCATGAGCCTTCCCCCCCTGTTCGATCGCCTGCGCCTCCCCGCCATCGGCGCGCCCCTCTTCATCGTCTCCAATCCGGATCTGGTCATCGCCCAGTGCAAGGCCGGCATCGTCGGCTCCTTCCCCGCGCTGAACGCGCGGCCGCAGAGCCTGCTCGACGAATGGCTGCACCGAATCGAGGAGGAACTGGCCGCCTGGGATCGCGACCATCCCGAGGCGCCGTCCGCGCCCTATGCGGTGAACCAGATCGTCCACAAATCGAACGTCCGCCTGATGGAGGACATGGCGACCTGCCAGAAATGGAAGGTGCCGATCGTGATCACCTCCTTGGGCGCGCTCGTCGAGGTGAACCAGGGCGTGCATGCCTGGGGCGGCATCACGCTGCACGACATCATCAACGACCGCTTCGCCCGCAAGGCGGTGGAGAAAGGCGCGGACGGGATCATCGCCGTGGCGGCCGGCGCCGGCGGCCATGCCGGGCGACTCTCGCCCTTCGCCCTGATCCAGGAAATCCGCGCATGGTGGGACGGGCCGCTTGCTTTGTCCGGCGCGATCGCCACCGGCCGCGCCGTGCTGGCCGCGCAGGCGATGGGCGCCGATCTCGGCTATATCGGCTCGCCCTTCATCGCCACGACCGAAGCCAATGCGACCGAGGCCTACAAGCAGGGCATTTGCGACGGCAAGGCCGCCGACATCGTCTATTCCAGCCTGTTCACCGGCGTGCACGGCAATTACCTGCGCAAGTCGATCGAGCTGGCCGGCATGGATCCGGACAATCTCCCCGAGGGCGACGTCAGCACGATGGATTTCGGCACGGGCGGCGCCAAGGCCAAGGCCTGGCGCGACATCTGGGGCTCGGGCCAGGGCATCGGCGCGATCGACGCGGTGCAGGGCGCCGGCGACTATGTCGCGCGCATGATCACCGACTATGCCGAGGCCAAGGCCGCATTGCTGGCGAAGTGACCTGTCGTCCCTGTCGCCGCAGGCGATGGGGAGGGGGACCGCGTGAAACGCGGTGGGAGGGGCGATGCGCCAGACAGACTCAGCGCTCCTTCAATCCCGCCTGCCGCATCCGCCAGAGCGCGAGCTCGATCCGGTCCTGGCCGAAGAAGGGCTCGCCCTCGAACACCAAAGTCGGCACGCCCCAATGGCCGGCGGCCTCGAGCGCGGCCTGGTTGGCCGCCACCTCCGCGTCCAGCGCCTCGGCCGCCGCCGCGGCTTCCGCGTCGAGTTCGGCCAGATCGAGCCCGGCGCGCCCCGCCGCCTCGGCGAGATGATTGCCCTCGTGCCACTGCGCGGTCCCACCCCAGATCAGCTGGGCAACCTCGGCGCAGAAGACGAGGCCTTTGCCCCGCCGCGCCGCCGCCTGGCCGAGCCGCACGAGCCGGTGGATATAAGGCTGCTTCGCCGCGATCCGGCGCGTCGCCAGATCCTGCACGATCGGATCCGGCCGCGGCGCGGCCAGCGGGATGTCGTGAAACTGGGCGAGCCTGGCGACGTCGCGAAACGTATAGCCGAGCCAGTTCGGATGGTTGCGCTCGAAGAAGTCCGGCTGGCGGATGGCGAGCGGATAGACCGGCTTGAGGTCGATCGCGAGATCCCATGCCTCGGTCATCGCCCGGTAGCGGCCGATGGCGAGCCAGGAATAGGGGCTGCGGAACGACCAGTAGAGATCGGCCCGCAGCGTCACGCCGCCTTCTTCAGGTGCCGCCGGCCGAGCAATTCCGCGATCTGCACCGCGTTCAGCGCCGCGCCCTTGCGGAGATTGTCGGAGACGCACCAGATGGAAAGACCGTTCTCGACGGTCGGGTCCTCGCGCACGCGGCTGACATAGGTCGCATATTCGCCGACGCACTCGATCGGGGTGACGTAGCCGCCATCCTCGCGCTTATCGACGAGCATGACCCCGGGCGCCTCGCGCAGGAGCTTCTGCGCCTGCTCGGCCGAGATCTCGTCCTCGAACTCGATGTTGATCGCCTCGCTATGGCCGACGAAGACCGGGACGCGGACGCAGGTGGCGTGGACCTTGATCTTGGGATCGAGGATCTTCTTCGTCTCCACGACCATCTTCCACTCCTCCTTGGTCGAGCCGTCGTCGAGGAAGGAGTCGATATGCGGGATGACGTTGAAGGCGATCTGCTTGGTGAACTTCACCGGCTCGGCCGGATCGCCGACGAAGATGTTGCGGCTCTGCTCGAACAATTCGTCCATCCCGGACTTTCCGGCGCCGGACACCGACTGGTAGGTCGCGACCACCACCCGCTTGATCTTCGCGGCGTCGTGCAGCGGCTTCAGCGCCACCACCATCTGCGCGGTCGAGCAGTTCGGGTTCGCGATGATGTTCTTCTTCCGGTAGAAGTCGATCGCCTCCGGGTTCACCTCGGGCACGATCAGCGGCACGTCCGGGTCCATCCGGTAGAGCGAGGCATTGTCGATCACCGTGCAGCCGGCCGCCGCCGCCTTGGGCGCATAGGCCTTCGACACGTCCGAACCCGCCGCGAACAGGGCGATGTCCCAGCCGGCGAAATCGAAATGCTCGATATTCCTGACCTTCAGCTCCTTGCCGCTGTCGCCGAAGTCGATGATGTCGCCGGTCGAGCGCGGGCTGGCCACGGCCGCGATCTCGTCGGCCGGGAATTGACGCTCGGCGAGGATGTTCAGCATCTCCCGCCCGACATTGCCGGTCGCGCCGACGACCACCACCCGATAACCCATGCCACGTCTCCATTTGGGAAGGCGCGCAAGCTCCGCTCGCCTGCCGCCCGCTTAGCCGATATGGCATGGGGCGCAAGAGAGACAAGGGGAGCGCGGGGCGGATGAAGCAGGCGGGTTATGTGCTGGCGCTCGCTCTGGCCCTGCTCGCCGCCATGGCGGTGAAGGGCGCCCTGCTCGTCCTCCCCTCCCCGCCCGCCGCCGAGAGCGCGACCGGCTTCGACGCCAACCGGGCGGTCGCGCGGCTGGAGCGGGTGCTCGGCGACCAAAGGCCGCATCCGGTCGACAGCCCCGCCGGCGATGCCGTGCGCGACCGGCTGATCGCGGAGATGCGGAGCGTCGGCCTCGAACCGCGCCTCACCGACGATGTCGTCTGCAACGGCCGGCGCGGCGCGGCGGTGTCCTGCGCGCGGGTGCGCAATCTCGTCGCCACGCTCGGCCCGGCCGAGGGGCGGCATCTGCTGCTCGTCTCCCATTACGATTCGACCAATGCGGGGCCCGGCGCCGCCGATGACGGGATCGGCGTCGCGGCGATGCTCGAGATCGCGCACCTGCTGCGCGGCCAGCGCCTGGCCCGCCCGGTCACCTTCCTGTTCAACGAGGGCGAGGAGGCCGGCCTGCTCGGCGCCCGCGCCTTCCTCGATCGCGATCCGCTGGCGGCGCGGGTCGACATCGCGATCAACCTCGAGGCGCGCGGCGTGAACGGGCCCGCGATCATGTTCGAGACCAGCCGGCCCAATGCGGCCGCGATCGACCTGTTCGTCAACGCCGCCCGCCCGGTCGGCAATTCGTTTTCGACCGATCTCTACCGCCTGATCCCCAATTCGACCGACGTCGCCGTGTTCGAGGACCGGCCCTGGACGATCCTCAACTTCGCGGTGATCGGCAACGAGACCCGCTATCACAGCGCCGGCGACGACCTCGCCGCGCTCGACCGGCGCAGCGTCCAGCATATGGGCGAGCAGGTGCTGGGCGTCGCCCTCGCCGCGGCGCAAACGGGGCCCGCCGACGTCCGGGGCGAGGTCCTCTACATGGACGTCGCCGGCCAGGTCGTGATCGCCTTGCCCCTATTGTTCGGGCTGATCCTGCTCGGCCTGCTCTTCCTCTTCTTCGGCGCGCAGAGCTGGCGCCGCCGCGCCTTCGCCCGGCCGCTCGCCGCCATGTTCGCGGCCTTCATCCTGTCGGGCGCCCTGGCCTTTGCCGGCCATTATCTGCTGAGCCTGTTTCGCGCCGGCGATTATTGGCGGGCCTGGCCGCTGGTCGCGACCACCGCCGTCTACGCCTCCGCGCTGGCGGCCTGCGCGATCGGCCTGCTTTTGGTCGCGGGCAAGGCGGAGCGGACGAAGCTGCGCGCCGCCTTCTGGCTGTTCTTCACCCTGCTCGGCGGCGGGCTCTGCTTCGTCGCGCCGGGCAGCGCGATCTACTTCCTGCTGCCGCCGCTGGCGATGGCGATCGGCATCGTCGCCGGACGCTGGCATCCGGCCGCCGAAACCGCGGGCGCGCTGCTCGCCGCATTGTTGCTCTACGTCACCTTCGGCCCGGCCGTCGCCTTGTTCGAGGAGCTGATGAACGGGGGCCCGATCTGGATGTTCGCGCCGTTGGGGGCATTGATCATGCTGCCCGTCATGATCGAGCTGCTGCCCGCCATCACCCGCCTGCGCACAATCTTCGCGGTGGCCGGCGCGCTCGATCTCGCCATCCTCGGCTGGCTCGTGACGGGCTTCACCCCCGCCTATAGCGCCGACCGGCAGCAGCTCTTCACCATCGAATATGTCTGGGACGAGGCCGCCCGCGCAGGCCATTTCGCGGTCAACAATGACGGCGCGCTTATTCCCTACGAAGCGGACTGGCAGCGCACCGAATTCCCGCACACGGCCCGCCGCCGCTGGGCGATCCCGGCGCCGGCCGTGCCGACGCCGGCGCCGGGCGTGACGCTCGTCGCGCAGCAGTCGGTGCCCGGCGGGCGGCGGGTCCGGCTGCGCTTCGCCACGAACGGCGCAGACTCGATCGCCCTGGTCGCCCAGCGCGGCGTGCGCCTGCGCGCCGGCGGCACGCCGGCGGCTTTGCTGCCCTACGGCGACTCGGCGGACCAGCATTTCCTGCGCTGCGCCGGCCGGGCCTGCGACGGGGCAGAGCTCGACCTGATCATCGCGGGCAATACGCCGGCGAACTTCCACATCGTCGGCACCCGCCCCGGCCTGCCGCCCGCCGCCGCGCCTTTGGTCCGCGCGCGTCCGGCCACCGCCCGGCCGCAATATGGCGCCGATGCGACCATCGCCTTCGGGAGGGTGCGGCTCTGAGCGGACGTGCAGCGGCCGGGCCCCGCTGATGGATGCCCGGCCGCCACAGGCCTCCGGGAAAGCATCCAACAGCCGGGGGCGCCCCTTTCCTACACGGCCCGGATCTGACTCATCCTTCCCGATGAACACGCATCGAGACCGGCGGCAGGTGCCGCCCTTCACCCCCGTGCCGCTGCGTTACCGCGCCGACGGCTGGACCCCCGTCCGCCAGGCCGTCTTCCTCGGCATCCTCGTCGAGACACGCTGCGTCGCGGCCGCGGCCCGCGCCGTCGGGATGGGACGCGAAAGCGCCTATCGCCTGCGCGAGAGACCGGGGGCGGAAAGCTTCGCCGCCGCCTGGGACAGGGTCCTCGAAACGCCGCGCGAGTCCCGGATGTCCACGCATGACCTGCTCTGGCACCGGCTCGAATATGGCAAGATCCGGCCGATCATGAAGCGCGGGAAATGCGTCGCCGTCCGCGCAAGTCCCGACAATGACGCGGTTTTGCGGCTCTACCGGATGGAGATGCGCCGGCGCCGCACGCTCCGCCGGCTGGCCGGGCGCGACGGGTGAGGTTTACAATGGGTCGGCTGTCACTTGTGACCTTCCGAGGACGGGCGCACCGCGGACGGCGGGCCGCCGACGCGCCAGGTGCGCCGCCTCCGGAAATAGGCTAGGCGGCCGGCGTGGCTGATTTATTCCAGACCGAAGAGCAGCAGCCGGCGGCCCCGCCGCCGGGCGAGAATGCCCCGCTCGCGGACCGCCTGCGCCCGCGCGCGCTCGACGAGGTGGTCGGGCAGGAGCATCTGACCGGGCCGGATGGGGCGATCGGTCGGATGGTCGCGGCGGGCAAGCTCGCCTCGATGGTGCTCTGGGGGCCGCCGGGCACGGGCAAGACCACGATCGCCCGGCTGCTCGCCGATGCGGTGGGAATGCGCTTCGTCGCGATCTCGGCGGTCTTTTCCGGCGTCGCCGATCTCAAGAAGGTCTTCGCGGAGGCGAAGGACCATATGAAGATCGGCAGGCAGACCCTGCTCTTCGTGGACGAGATCCACCGCTTCAACCGCGCGCAGCAGGACGGCTTCCTTCCCTATGTCGAGGACGGCACGGTGGTGCTGGTCGGCGCGACGACGGAGAATCCGAGCTTCGAGCTGAACGCCGCTCTGCTCTCCCGCGCGCAGGTGCTGATCCTGAACCGGCTCGACAATCAGGCGCTCTGCAAGTTGCTCGACCGGGCCGAGGCGCTGATGGAACGGCCGCTTCCCCTCACGCCCGAGGCGCGCGACGCGCTGGTCGCCACCGCCGACGGCGACGGCCGCTTCCTGCTCAACCAGGCCGAGACGCTCTTTTCGATCGACATCCCCACGCCGCTGGCGCCGGCCGCGCTCGCGGCTTTGCTCAACCGCCGCGTCGCCGTCTACGACAAGGACCGGGAGGGGCATTACAACCTCATCTCCGCCCTCCACAAGGCGATCCGCGGCTCCGACCCGCAGGCGGCGCTCTATTACCTCGCGCGCATGCTGGTGGCGGGCGAGCAGCCGCTCTTCCTGCTGCGCCGCCTGATCCGCGCCGCGTCGGAGGATATCGGGCTCGCCGATCCCAACGCCCTGGTCCAGTGCCTCGCCGCCAAGGACGCCTATGATTTCCTCGGCTCTCCGGAGGGCGAGCTCGCCATCGTCCAGGCCTGTCTCTATCTCGCCACCGCGCCCAAATCGAACGCCACCTACGTCGCGCAGAAGGCGGCCTATCGCTCGGCGAAGGAGACCGGCTCGCTGATGCCGCCGAAGAACATCCTCAACGCCCCGACCAAGCTGATGAAGCAGATCGGCTATGGCAGCGGCTATACGTACGACCATGATTCCGAGGGCGGTTTCTCCGGCGACAATTACTGGCCCGAGGAGATGGCGCCGCAGACTTTCTACACGCCCACCGAGCGGGGCATGGAGAAGCGCATCGCCGAGCGCATGGCCTGGTGGGAGGAGCAGCGCAATGCGAAGAACCGCTAGTCTCCTGCTCGCGCTGCTGCTCGCCGCGCCCGCCGCGGCCCAGCAACCGGGGCCGCGCGAGCCCTCCGCCTATGACCGCGCCGTCGCCGCCGGCTACAAGGCGCTGACCCTGTGCAGCGCGATGTTCAACGGCGAGGGGCGAAGGCAGGAGCAGATCGAGGCGCTGGAGCTGACCGGCATCTATCCCGATTATGACGCGATCCTGCCGACCCTGACCGCCGAAATATTTCGCTCGCCGGAACATCCCGGCATGTTCGGTCCGATCTTTCCGGAACTGGGGGAAGTCCGCGTCGGCTTCGATCCCGCCTTGCCGCCGCGCCTTGCCGGCTGGAACGCGGAACATGGTTGCACGATCGCCCCGATCGGAACGCCGGTCGGTCAGACGATATGGCAGCCGCGAACGCCCGCCGTCGTGCGTGCCTTCGCCGGCAGCCGCGACGACCGCCCCTGGCCGACCGGAGCGCGGATGCCGCCGGTCCGCACCCCTGCCGCGCTCGCTGGGTCGGCGGCGCGCGCCTTCGACGGCGGCTACGGGACCGGCCGCACCACCGGCCTCGTCGTCCTGCGCGACGGCCGGATCATCGCCGAACATTATGCCGAGGGCTTCGGGCCGCAGGTCGCGCAGCGGACCTGGTCGGTCGCCAAGAGCATCGCCGGCACCCTCATCGGCATCGCCGTCGCCGAAGGGATGCTCCACCCGGACTCGCCGATCGCCATTCCCGAATGGGAGGGCGATCCGCGCGGCGCCATCCGCCTCGACAACCTGCTGCGCATGGCGAGCGGCCTGCACAACAGCCCGGCCGGCAACCGCACCGACGCCACCTATTTCGGCGGCACCAGCGTCACCCAGGAAATCGCCTCCTGGCCGCTCGCGGCGGCGCCGGGCACCAGCTTCCGCTACGCCAATAACGACATCCTGGCCGCGATCCGCGGCCTGCGCCACGCGATCGACGACGACCCGCTCTACTTCGCTTTCCCGCGCGACCGCCTGTTCGCCCCGCTGGGCATGACCCGCACCGTCGCCGAGGCGGACTGGCAGGGCAATTTCATCCTCTCCAGCCAGGTCTGGTCGACGGCGCGGGACCTCGCCCGGCTCGGCCAGTTCTGGCTGCAGGACGGCGTCTGGGAGGGCCGGCGCCTGCTGCCCGAGGGCTGGATGGCCTATATGACCCGCGCCTCCGGCCCGCAGCCCGCGCGCGGCCCCGGCTATGGCGCGACGCTCTGGCTGTTCGGGCCCGACCAGGGCCTGCCCGCCGGCAGCTACGCGGCCCAGGGCAATCGCGGCCAATATGTGATGGTGGTGCCCAGCCGCCGGCTCGTGATCGTCCGCCGCGGCGAGGATGCCGCCGGCACGAGTTTCGACATCGCCCGCTTCACCGCGGACGTGATCGGGACGCTGGAATGACCGCGCCGTTCCGCAATTGGGACGAGATCGTCGCTTATGGCCTCTCTTTGCCGGAGACCGAACTCGCCCCCTTTTACGGCACCCCCTGCCCCAAGGTGAACGGCAAGGCGTTCGTCGCGCCGGGCCGCGAGGCGGGCAGCTTCTGCCTGTTCACCAACGGCCTCGACGAGAAGGCGATGCTGATCGAGACCGACCCGGAGACCTTCTGGGAGACGCCGCATTACCGCGCTTATCCCGCTCTCCTCGCCCGCTTCGGCACGGATGCCCGGGACCGGCTGGAAACCTATGTCGCCCGCGCCTGGTGGGATCGCCTGAAGAAGCCGCAGCGTGACCGATACGGTCCCCGCCCCTGACTTCGCGCGCTTCGCCGCCATCGACTGGTCCGGGGCGAAGGGAAAGAGGCACAAGGGCATCGCGGTCGCCCTCTGCGCGGCCGGCGGTGGGGCGCCGGCGCTGGTCCGGCCCGGCCATGTCTGGTCGCGGACCGAGGTGCTGGACTGGCTGCTGGCGGAGGCCCAAGCCGCGCCGACCCTGTTCGGCTTCGATTTCAGCTTCGCCCCGCCCATCGCCGAGCGCGGCGAATATCTGCCCGGGGAGCCCGGCGTGCCGGACGCGGCCAAGGCCTTCTGGGCCTATGTCGACGCCCGCTGCGACGATGCGGATCTGGGCGCCGCCAGCTTCCTGGAGCAGGTCCATCGCCGCCATTTCTATTTCGGCATCGCCGACGGGGTGAAGGCCGATTTCGTTCGCTTCCGGCAATGCGACGCGCGGCTGAACGCGCAGGGCGGGCGCAAGACGGCGAGCGCCTATGACGCGATCGGCGCCGCCCAGGTCGCCAAGGCCAGCTTTTCGGGCATGCGCCTGCTGCACGCCTTGGCCGGCCGGGTGCCGGTCTGGCCGATGGATCCCCTTCCCGGCCGCGGCAGCGCCGTCGTCGAAATCTATACGCGCCTCTATTTGCGCCGGGCCGGCCTGGCGGGAACGAAGCTGCGCTCCAGGGTGGAACTCAACCGCGCCCTGGAGGCGCTGGGCAGCGCGCCGGTCCGGCTTGGCTTCGAGCCGAACGACCATCAGACCGATGCCCTGGTGACGGCGGCGGGAATGCGGGCTCTGGCGGCGAGCGATGCCCGCGCCTTCGCGCCGGACGGCCTGACCCCCGAACTCGCCCGCACCGAGGGCTGGACGTTCGGGATCACTTAGCCCATTTGCGCTACACGCAGCGCGGGCGCCGGGTTAGCTCAGCTGGTAGAGCAACCGCCTTGTAAGCGGTAGGTCGTCGGTTCGAGTCCGACACCCGGCACCATCGCCGCAGGCAGAGGGGACGCGCCGAAGCGCGCCCCCGTTCCCCGTCAGATCACCATGAAGTCGCTGGCGCTGAGATTGAGCCCGGTCGCCAGGGTGGCGAACTGGACCGCAGCGGCCCCGCCGGCGCCGTCCGCATCGTAGAAGAGCTGGCCGGTGCTGCTGTTGTAGACGATCCGGTCGCTGCCGTCGGCCGCCGCGCTGCCCGTGTGGAAGGCGCTTGCGCTAAGCGTGCCGAGCCCGCCGACGGCGGTGAAGATGGCGTCGTCGAGCGCGATCTTGTCGATCCCGGTCTGGAAGCCGAACACCACGTCGACATTGCCCGCGCCGAGCGCGGTGGTGAAGGCGTAGGTGTCCGCCCCGCTTTTGCCGTCCAGCACGTCGTTGCCGGCGCCGCCGTTCAGCACATTGGCGCCGTCATTGCCGATAAGATGGTTGGCGAGCGCGTTGCCGGTCAGGTTGATCGCCGCCGTGCCCGCATTCCAGTCCGTCGACAAGGTCTCCACCGACTGGCCGGCGCCCAGCGTGTAGCTGATTGCGGCATAGACGCGGTCGGCGCCCTCCCCGGCCAGTTCCGCCACCGTATCGGTGCCGTTGTGGATGACGTAGATGTCGTCGCCGGCATTGCCCGCCAGATAGTTGGTGCCGGTGCCGCCATAAAGCGCGTCATTGCCGGCGCCGCCATAGAGCGTGTCGTTGTCGGCGCCGCCGTCGAGCGTGTCGTTGCCGCCTTTGCCGTCGAGCGTGTCGTTGCCCGCGCCGCCGTTCAGGACATTGGCGCCGTCATTGCCGAGGATCGAATTGGCGAGGCCGTTGCCGATCAGGTTGATCGCGCCGGTGCCGGCGTTGAAGCTGGTCGACAGCGTCTCCACCGACATGTTCGCGGCCAGCACGTAGCTCACGCTGGCGAGGACCCGGTCATTGCCCTCGCCGGTCAGCTCGACGACCGCGTCGCTGCTGCTGTCGACGTAATACTGATCGTCGCCGACGCCGCCGGCCAGGTAGTTGCTGCCCGCGCCGCCGAACAGCCTGTCATTGCCGTCACGGCCGTAGAGGATGTCGTTGTCGGCCCCGCCCTGCAGCGTGTCGTTGCCGTCCTTGCCGTCGAGCAGGTCGTTGCCCGCGCCGCCGGAGAGGGTGTTCGTCCCGGCATTGCCGAACAGGATGTTGGCCAGTTCGTTGCCCGCGAGATTGATCGCCGCGGTGCCGGCATTGTCGGCGGTCGAGAGCGTCTCGACCGAGGTCCCCGCCGCGAGGCCGTAGCTGGCGCTCGCGAACACGCGGTCATTGCCCTCGCCCGCCAGCTCAAGCACGCTGTCGTTCGAATTGTCGACGAAGTAGAAGTCGTTGTCGGTGCCGCCGGACAAGGTGTCGATGCCCGCGCCGCCGATCAGCGTGTCGTTGCCGGCGCCGCCGAAGATGATGTCGTCGCCGCCATAGCCGTCGATCAGATTGTTGCCGCCGCCGCCGACCAATTCCTCCGCGAGGTCGCGGAAGTCGAAGCTCGCGACCGCCGGATCATGGTCGGAGAGCGACGGATCGGCGTTCGGGCCGGTGCCGTTCTGGTTGTAGCCCGTGTTCAGGTGGACGATGTCGTAGGTGGCGACGTCCGACAGCAGCTGGTTGGCGATGATATGGTCGATCGCCTGGCTGCGGCCGTCGAACGTGTAGGTGTAGCGCTCGGCCTCGTCGAGGGTCAGCGTGAGGTTGTCGAACCGGGCGCCGCCGACGCGGGCGCTGCCGTCCGCCATGGTATAGCCGGTGACGGTGGTCAGCGGCCGGTAGAAATAGAAGTCGTTGAAGTCGCCGCCCGCGACGATGCCCGCATCCGTGTCGTTCTGCTGGATGTGGTTCAGCATTGCATAGACGTCCTGGGCGACGGCGTTGCGCTGCGCCCAGTCGGCATTGTCGGGCTCGCTCGTGGTCTGCTCGAGCTGCCAGAACTGGCCCGAGCCGCCCTTGGACGGCCAGTGATTGGCGGTCACGTAGACGGTGTTGCCGTTGAAGTTGAACTCGCCGAGCAGCGAGCGCCGGGTGTTCGCCCAGTCGGCGGTGTTGATCTCGCCGCCGAGCATGTTGTCCGAGAAGGCGATGAGATCGCCCGCGTCGCGGACGCCGTCGCCGATCCGGTCCGTATATTGGCGGCGCTCGGCGATGGTCGCATTGGCGTCGAGGTCGCCGAGCTGGACCCGGTCGGTATTGTAGAGGAAGCCGACGCGGATATTGCCCTGCTGCTCGCCGCCCTCGGCGTTGGAGAGGGGCAGCTCGTCGACCCACTGGTAATGGGCCCCCGTCACGGCGTTCAGCGCGTCGACCAGCATCTGCCAGGAGGTGGAGGCGTCGACGCCGCCGCCGGCCGCGCCATTATTGTCCTGCATCTCCTCGATCGAGATGATGTCGGGCGCGTTGAGATTGTTGGCGATGGCGTTGGCGAGCGCGGTGAAGCGCGCGGCGCCGTCGGTCGGATCGAGATTCTCGACGTTGAAGGTGGCCACCGTGAGGCTGCGGCTGTCGTCGCCGAGCACCGTCACCTCCTGCGCCGGCTGGCCGGTGTCGACGAAGCCGCCCGGCTCCATCGCGGTCACGAACAATTTGCGGTCGGTGAAGTCGAAGTCGATGATGCCGGTGACGTCGCCGAGCAGGTCGCCCATCGTCGCGCCGGTGGTCAGGCCGGTCGGCGGCGCCATCGCGAAATCGGTGAAGTCGAGCTCGATGATGTCCGGATTGACGTCGCCGTCATGCAGCACGCGGCCGCCGCCGGTCGTGTCGTCGCCGGGCGTCGCGGTGTCGGGCGGGCCGACCGGCGGATCGCCGGCGATCGTATAGCCGCCGCGGTCGTTGATCTGCTCCGGATTGGCGCTGTCGAGGCTGTAGGCCATCAGATAGGGATCGCCGCTCGAGGTCGAGACGAAGCCGTCCGCCACCACCATGTTCGGAATGGTGACCAGCATGCCCTCGACCGTTTCGAAATAGGAGAGCGCGTAGACCGAGGCGTCGAACGTGTCGTTCGGGTCGTCGACCGAGTCGAAATAATTCGGGTTGGCGACGGTCAGCACCGCATTGGGCATGTTGGTCAGCGTCATGCTCGGCAGCGGCTGGCTCTGGCCGATGATGCTGAGCCCGGTCGGGTTGACCAGCACGGTGCGCGGCATGCTCTGGAACGACTGATATTCCATGACATTGGCGGTGACCTCGACGAGATCGCCGACGCTCACCCCGGAGACCACGGTGCCGACATTGGCGTCGTTGCGGGTCATCACGAAGATGCCCTCGGACGTGAACGTGTTGCCGTCCCAGTCGGTGACCTCCTCGGACAGGTAATAACCTTGGCGCGCGCCGACATTGTCGACGGCGGTGACCACCGCGCGGACCGTATAGGCGGTGGCCGAGACGACGTTGAAGCTCGCAATCCCCTCCTGGGCGAGCAGCGGGCTGAAATAGGACGTACCCTGGATGTCGTGGATGAAGGTCGCCTCGTCATTGACGATCGTGCCGATGCCCTGCGCGTCGGCGATCACCGCGTCGTTGGTCGCGTTGCTCAGGTTGACGAAGAAGTTCTCCGTCGATTCCGGCGTGAGATCGCCGTTGATCGTGACCGAGACGGTCTGCGTGTTCACGCCGGCACCGAAGTTCAGCGTCCCCGACGTCGCGAGATAGTCGCTCGGCTGGGTCGCGCTGCCGTCCACCGTTCCAAAGTCGACGCTGAACGCACCGGTGCCGCCGGAGCGGGTGACGGTGAAGGTCAGGATCGAGGTGCCGGAGGCGCCCTCGGCGATCGAGACGTCGTTGATCGACACCTGGATCGGCGTGCCGTCATCGTTGACGATCGTGGCCTGGCCCTGGGCGTCCTGGATGGTCGCGCCGCCCGTGGCGTTGGACAGGTTGAGGAAGAAGGTCTCGTTCAGCTCGGGGGTCGCGTCGTTGTTGATGTTGACGGTGACCTGGGCCTGCACCTGGTTGTCGGCGAAGCTGAGCGTGCCCGAGGTCGCGTCATAGTCGCTGCCCGCGAGCGCGGTGCCGTTCGCGGTCTCGTAGTCGACGGTGAACGCGCCGGCGGCGACGTTGGTGCGGGTGACGGTGAAGGTGACGGTGCCGGCGGCCTCGTTCACGCTGACGTCGCTGACCGCGATGCCGGGGGCGGCGGTACCGCCATTGGGCAGGGTCTGCTGCGGATTCACCGCGCCGGCCGAAGGCGCGTTCGTCACCTGCCAGGTCCCGCCCGGAGGACCGTCGACGCGAATGATCGACGTGCCGTTGGTGGCCCCGTCCTCGAACACGCCGGCGCCGACGTTGACGCTGGTCATGCCCGCCGCCGGACCGCTGGTCGGGGTCATCACGCCTTCATAGGAGATGAACTCGACGACCTGGCCGGAGGCATTGATCAGGGCGATGCCGTCCGGCTCGCCGTTGGAGCCGGCACCGCCATTCTGGATGCCGACGGCCGCGAACTGCAGCGTGCCGAAGCCGTTCGACTGATCGGGGATGGTGCCGCTGAGATTGAGCGTCGTGTAGACGTTCAGCTGGCCCGGATTGCCGTTGTAGAGGGCGATCGTCCAGCCGGCGAGGCTGGTCCCGGCGGCGCCGGCGACCTCGATGAACTCGCCGGTGTCGGTGCCGCCATTGTCATAGTGGAATTCGTTGAGCCACGGATTGGCCGGAGCGGCGCTGAGCGTGTCGTCGGTGGTGATCGTGCCGATGGCCACCGCGTCGGAGATGGTCGCCCCGTTGGTGGCGCCGGAAAGAGTGAGCGTCAGCTCCTCGCTGAGCTCGGCGAGCGTGTCGCCGTTCACCGTGACGGAGACGGTGGCCGTATTCTGGCCGACGCCGAAGCTGATTGTGCCGCTCGTGGCGGCATAGTCGCTGCCCGCCGTCGCCGACGCGTTGCTGGGATTGCCGCCGTTCGAGGTCGCGTAGCTGACGTCGAACGCCCCGGTGCCGCCGGTGCGGGTGAGCGTGAAGGTCAGGGTGACGGTGCCGCTATTGCCCTCGACGACGCTGACGTCGGCGACGCTGACGCTGCCCGCCGGCGGCGCGATGTCGTCGTTCGTGATAATGCCCGCGCCGCTGCCGTCGCCGATCGCGGCGCCGCCCGTGGCGTTGGACAGGGTGACGGTGAAGCCCTCGTCGGCCTCGAAATCGGTGTCGCCCTGGACCTCGACCGTGATCGTCTGCGTCACCTCGCCGTCGACGAAGTTCAGCGTGCCGGAAAGGACCGCGGCGGGGATGAAGTCGCCGCTGTCGGCATTGCCCGCGCCGCCCGGCGCGTTCACGACATAGTCGACGGCGACCGCGCCGGCGCTGCCGCCGGAGCGGGTCACGGTGAAGGTGAAGGTCGTCGTCCCGCTGTCGCCCTCGAACTCACTGGTGTCGTCGATCGAGAAGGTGCCGGCCGGCGCCGGATCGTCGTTCAGGATCTCGCCGGTGCCGTTGACATTGCCGAGCGTCGCGCCGCCGGTGGGCGTGGACAGGACAACGAGGAAGGTCTCGTCGTCCTCGAAATCCACGTCGCCCTGGACGAGGACGGTGATGGTCTGGCTGGTCTCGCCATCGGCGAAGTCGACCGAGCCGGTGGTCGCCTGGCCGGATTCGAAATCGACCAGGTCGGCGAGGCTGGCGCCGCCGGGCGCGTCCAGCGTCCAGGTCGCGCTGACCGCGCCGTCGGAGCCGCCGGAGCGCAGCACGGTGAAGGTGAAGGCGGTGGTGCCGCTGTCGCCCTCGGCCAGACTCGCGTCGCCGATCGAGAGTTCGCCGGGAACCGGCGGCGCGGGGTCGTCATTGGTGATCGTGCCGAGGCCGGACGCATCGCCGAGCGTGGCGCCACCGGTTGCCGCCGACAGGACGACGGTGAACGTCTCGTCCGGCTCGAAAGCGGTGTCGCCCACGACATCGACGCTGATCGTCCGGGAGGTCTCGCCGTCCGCGAAGCTGACGGTGCCGGTCAGCGTGCCGCCGACATCCGAGGCGTCCGCGCCGCCGGCGCCGCCCGGCAGGTTCACGGTCCAGGTCGCGCCCACGGCGCCGTCATCGCCGCCGGAGCGGGTGACCGTGAAGGTGAAGGTCGTGGTGCCGCTGTCGCCTTCGGCAAGCGTTACGTCGTTGATTGCCAGCGTTCCGGGCTGGGCGACGACCGCGTTGGCGGTAATCGAGAAATTGTCGATCGCGAGGCCGTCGTCGGCGCCCGCCGCGTTGAGATCGACCCAGCGGATCCAGAAGGTCGCGCCGTTGGCGATGGTGAGGCCGGTGATCGTGTGGGTGATGTCGATATTGTTCGCGTCGAGATTGCCGTTCAAGGCGCCAGCCGACGCCGCGGTCTTGATCACGTTCGTGAAGTCGAGCTCGTTCACGTCGGTCCACGTGCCGGTCGTCAGGCTGGTCGCGTCGAAGCTGATCTGGAAATCGAGCCGATCGTCGCGGGCGGCGGCCGTGTTCGAAATCCGCCATTGCTCACCGTCATAATCGATGAGCAGCGAGGTGATGGTGGCGCCGCTGGTGTTGGTGAAGGCCGCGCCGAAGGTCGGGATTAGGGTGCCGCTCTGCAGCGAGCCGAGCGCTCGGTCGGTTGCGGCGGCGGCACCGTAGCTGAACGTGTCGCCGGTGTTCGAGCCGCCCGTGTCGACCGCATATTGGTCATTGTCGCGCGCGCCGAGACCGGTCTCGTTCATCGCCCAGCCGTTGATCAGCAGGTCGTTCGTGGTGCTGCCCGCGGTGTTGGAGAGCGTGTCGAAATTCTGCGTATAGGCGACGCCGGTGGTCAGGCTGGTGGTCGGCGGCACGAGATCGGTGCTGAAGGGGTCGTCCAGATGCGCCGGGTCCGCACCGACGGTCTTGGCGAAGACGTCGCCGCGCATATGGCCGTCGGCGCGCAGACGCTCGGCTTCCTCGTCCCAATTGCGAACACCAGTGCGGAGCACGTTCGGCTTGATCTTCATGTCTGAATTTCCCCCGAGAGAGCGCGGCCAGTTTATGGCTATCGCGCTGAAATGGGGGTGCGAATCCCCCCCACCAATGCGCGGAGGATGTCAGGGCCTTGTGACAGCTACAAGACTCTAAATGCGGTGTTTACCGTATCGGATCCGGTCCGATTCTCGCGTGCCCCGGGGCGGGACGGCGGCAGCGCCGGCTCAGGGCTCGATCAGCGTCAGCGTGTCGCCGTTCGGATCCTCCGGCGCCGGCGTTCCCGGCGCGGCGTCGCGCGGGCGCATGCGGCGCTTGTTGGTGACGTAGACCCGGTTGGTGGCGGGATCGATGGCGATGCTCTGCGGATGCGTGCCGGTCGGCAGATTGGCCAGCACCGCATAGGTACGGGCATCGACCACGGTGAGCGTGCCCGCCTCCCGGTTGGTCACGTAGATTTGGTTGACGGCGGGGTTCCAGGCGACGCTGAGCGCGCCCGCGCCGGTCGGCACGCGCCGGATCACCGTGCCGTCGGCGGCGTTCATCACGGTCAGGTCGCCGCTCGCCTGGCTGGCGACGAACAGGCGGTTGCCCGCCGCGTCGTAGACGAGATTGGTCGGCCGCTGACTGCCCGTCGGCCAGCGCGCGACGGTGCGGCCGTTGGCGGCGTCGACGACGACCACCTCGTGGGTCATCATACCGGTACCGAACAGGCGGTTGCGCGCGCTGTCGAGCGCGATGCCGGTGAGCCCGCCGGTCTCGACGTCGATCGTGCGGGCGATCCGGTTGGCGGCGCCGTCGATCACCCAGATCCGGTTGGGCTGGGCCGGCGTGGCGCCCGGCGGGCTGCCGACCGCGGAGACGTAGACCAGGTTGCGCCCCTCATCGACGATCGCCTCGCGGAGATGGGCGCCCGCATTGTCGGTGATCCGCGCGACCACCCGGCCCGCGGCAAGATCGATGACCGCGACCGCGCCGCCGCGCGTGTCGGTGCCATAGGCCATCCGCGTCCGGCGGTTGAGGCCGAGCCCGAACACGCCCTCGGCGCCGAGCGCGACGCCCGGCTCGGCGGCCAGCGTGCGGCCGTCCAGCCGCGCGAGGCTCGCCTGGCCGCCGCCCATCGGCCCGACCGCGGCGATATGAACATCGTTGCTCGCGGGATCGAAGACCAGTTCGTACACCCCGCCCGGCGCCACCGGCACCGAGCGAATGACGCGGGGCTCGGCGGACGCTGCGGTCGCCGCCAGCAGAGCCCCGGATCCGATCATCGTTCCCGCAAAGCCCCGCATCGCCCACCTCCCGTTTGAATGGCGCAACTTATCTCGCGGTCTTGCTAATGCAAGCGATTCGCATTAGCGCCGAAGGCGAGCGCGGGGCCAAGGCGCGCTCGCGCAGAAGGGGTTTTGGGGGTATGCGGATTCAATCAGCCATCGTCGCGGCTCTGCTGGGCTCCGTCGCCCTGCCCGCCGCCGCTTTCGCCCAGGCGACGGCGCCGTCGGCCGAGGCGCAGGACAGCGAGACCGACATCGTCGTCACCGCCACCGGCCGAAGCACTGCGGCCTCGAGCACCAAGACCGACACGCCCCTGATCGAGACGCCGCAGTCCATCTCGGTGATCAGCCGCGAAGAGATGGACGTGCGCGCGGTAACCAGCGTCTCGGAATCGCTCGCTTATGTCGCCGGCGTGCAGGCCCAGTCCATGGGGCTCGACAGCCGCGTCGACGAGGTCACGGTGCGCGGCTTCGGCGCCGGCGGCTTCTCGAGCAACAACAATTTCGTGGACGGGCTGCGCCTGCCGACGGGCGGCCAGTGGACCCGCCCGAGCTTCGATCCGTTCGGCCTGCAGCAGGTCGAGGTGCTGAAGGGCCCGCAGGCGCTGTTCT
>DATJUQ010000018.1:0-11628 GCA_035502235.1 Allosphingosinicella sp. | reverse complement strand
GGGTCACCCGACGGAGAAAAGGAAGTGCCCACCCCCGACCCCTCCCGCTTGCGGGAGGGGAGCGAGACTTGCTGAGCGCCAGCGAAGCTAGTCGCAGCGGGGTGGGCCGCGGCTGGGCGCGCGCTCGCGAGATCGGGTGACGCTGCCTGTGCCCCTCCACCATCCTTCGGACGGTCCCCCTCCCCGGTCCGGGGAGGATTTGGAGGTCACGCCGCTTCCCGGCGCGGCGTGAGATAGTCGAGCAGCAGGCCGAGGCGGGCGCGCAGCTCGCGGCGGTGGACGACCATGTCGATCATGCCGTGTTCGAGCAGATATTCGGCGCGCTGGAAGCCCTCGGGGAGCTTCTCGCGGATCGTCGATTCGATCACGCGCTGGCCGGCGAAGCCGATCAGGGCGCCCGGCTCGGCGAGCTGGACGTCGCCGAGCATCGCGTAGGAGGCGGTGACGCCGCCCGTGGTCGGATCGGTCAGCAGCACGATATAGGGCAGGCCCGCTTCCTTGAGCTCGGCGATGGCCACGGTCGCCTTGGGCATCTGCATGAGCGAGAGGATGCCCTCCTGCATGCGCGCGCCGCCGGCGGCGGTGGCGATGATATAGGGGCAATGCTCCTCGATCGCGGCGCGGGCGCCGGCGACGAAGGCCGCGCCCACCGCCATGCCCATCGAGCCGCCCATGAAGGCGAAATCCTGCACGCCCAGCACGCAGCGCTGGCCCTCGATCGCGCCGCGTGCATTGACCAGGGCGTCGGGCTCGCCGGTGGCGGCGCGGGCCGCCTTCAGCCGGTCGGTATAGCGCTTGGAATCGCGGAAGCGGAGCGGGTCCTCCTGTACCTTGGGCGAGGCGATGATCGTATAGCCCGGATCGAGCAGCAACTCGAAGCGCGCCTTCGGCCCGATCCGTCCGTGATGCTCGCAGCGCGGACAGACGAACAGATTCTCCTCATATTCCTTGGTGAACACCATGGCGTCGCATTGCGGGCATTTGTGCCAGAGATTGTCCGGCGTCTCGCGCTTCGGAAGGAAAGGGATCGCGTTGCGGACGCGGGTCAGCCAGCTCATCGTTCATGCTCCTCGGAGGACGGGCGGATAGGACCAAGCGGGACGGATGTCTAGAATTCCTCCCGGGCACGGGGAGGGGACCATGCGCAGCATAGTGGAGGGAGCCCTGAGATCGAGGCGCCGCCGGGCCCCCTCCACCACGCGCTACGCGCGCGGTCCCCCTCCCCGTTCCGGGGAGGAACTAGAGGGTCGCGGCGATCGCCCTCGCGGCGGCGTCGGGGTCCTCGGCCTGGGTGATCGGGCGGCCGACGACGAGGATGGAGGCGCCGGCGTCGAGGGCCTGGCGGGGGGTGACGACGCGCTTCTGGTCGCCGGTGGCGGCGTCGGCGGGGCGGACGCCCGGGACGACGATGAACGCGTCGGACCAGGCCTTGCGGACCAGTTCGATCTCCGCGCCCGAGCAGACCACGCCGTCGAGGCCCGCGTCCCTGGCGAGCAGGGCCAGGCGCTCCACCTGGGCATCGGCCGCGCCGGCGACGCCGATCGCCCGGAGATCCTCACCGTCGAGGCTGGTCAGCACGGTCACGCCGACGACCTTGGTGCCCGCGGGCGCGGCGGCCTTGGCATCCTCCATCATCGCCCGGCCGCCGGCGGCGTGGACGGTGAGGATGGCCGGCTCGAGCGGGCGCAGCGCCTGGATCGCCTTGGCGACGGTGTTGGGGATATCGTGCAGCTTGAGGTCGAGGAAGACGGGCAGGCCGAGATGCGCCATCTCCTGCACGCCGGCCGGGCCGTTATGGACGAAGAATTCGAGGCCGAGCTTCAGCCCGCCGACATGGGTCTTGATCCGGGTGGCGATGGCTTTGGCGAGTTCGAGATCGGGCGTGTCCAGCGCGACGTAGACGGGGCTCGTCATGCGCTGGGCCAGGCCTTGCTGTCGGTCGCCTCGCGATCCGGCGCGTCGCGTTCGGCGAGCGTCGCCTCGCCCGGCGCGGAGGAGCGGCGGACCGGCGTGGGCACCGGATTGGGGACCACGTTCGGCCCGGCATTGCTGGGATTCTGCGTGTCCAGCCGCCGCTTCAGCGACCAGATGCGGGCGCGGTAGACGATGATCGTCGGCACCAGCCCGATCAGATAAGCGATCAGCACCAGCAGCGGCAGCTTCACGTCGGCGACGAGGCCGGCCCAGAGGTTCACCTCCACCACGTGCCAATTGTCGCGGGCGAACAGCACCATCACGACCGCGAGCACGACCCAGAACAGGGTTTTCAGGAACTGCATGGCGGTCTCTTTCGGTCAAAATGGCGGGCGCGTCCAGTGGCCACTCTCGTCATTGCGAGCGAAGCGAAGCAATCCAGTGCGGTCTCGCAGGCAGGCTGGATTGCTTCGTCGCTGCGCTCCTCGCAATGACGAAGCTGGTTCAGCCGACTTCCTTCTCCAGCTCCGCGAACAGGGTGCCGATGCTGGTCAGCCGCGCCTTCTCCTGCGCCAGGATCGCGCGGAAGGCGTCGCGCTTGAGCTCGACGATGGTGGCGGGCGGAAGCTGCTTGCCCTCGGGCACGGCGGAATTGACGATGTCGATCAGCCGGTCGGCGCCGTGCAGGCGGCCCCAGAGATAATCGTTCTCGCGATAGGCGCGGCTGAAGAAGGCGCCGAAGCTGTTGAACTGGATGCCCTTCAGCGTCTCCCGCGCACCGCCCTGGCGGATCGCGACCGCGTCGTTGGGCGAGATCCGGTCGACCTTGATCGGATCGAATTCGTCCAGCCCCTCGCCCTGCAGGAGGGGGAGGGTGGCGATGTCGTAATAGGGATAGCCGAGATAGGCGAGGATCAGCCCGCGCCGGTCGTTCTTGGGCAGCAGCATGAGCGCGTCGCTCAGCACCGCGTCGGCATGCGCGTCGATCGCGCCCAGCCGCCAGAGGTCGCGCAGCGCCTGCATGGCCGCGGCGGGATCCTCGGCGGCATCGGCGAAGGGCGCGCGCCGATCCGCGGCGACCCACTCGGGATCGCGGGCGCGGTAGCGGGCGATGGTCGCGTGGAGCACGCGCAGGATATCCTCCTGCTCGTCGCGCGGCGCCTCCATCTGCCCGGTCGTCTCGGTGATCCGGCGGGCGACGAAGCGCAGGCGACGGGTGCGGAAGGTGAGATCGAAATCGACGAGGAACTGGACGACGTCGTCGCGCGCGCCCTTGGCGGTGACCGCGCCGGTATCGGTGAGGCCCGCGGCGCGGGCATGGGCCCAGATCGCGTCCCGGACGGCGGTCTGCCTGGCGCTGTCGCCGGCGCCGCCGAGCCGGAAAATGGCGGCGGCGATCTCCTCCACCACGGTCGCGATCTTGAGCTGGCCGTAGGCGGCATAGGCATAGCCGGCCTCGCGGGCGGAAAGATTGTGCGCCTTGGAGCGCCAGCTCGCGAGCCGCGCGGGCGTCGGGCTGGAGAGGAAGAAGCTGGAGCCCACCGCCCGCTCGATCGCCGCCTCGACCTCGGGCCGGATCGTCTCGGTGATCCGGCGCAGGCGGCGGATGCGCGCCGACATGCGCTCGATCCCGTCGAGGTTGTCGCGGATCGGCTGCTCGCGGGGGATGTCGGAGAGGGCGCCGAACAGGGTGGAGAGGAAGCCCGGCGGCTCGATCTCGCCGCCCTCGCCGACGGAGGTCAGCTTGATGCTCTTCATGCCGGGCTTGGGATCGATATAGACGAAGCGGCGATCGACCTCGCGCCGGGCGGGGCGCTTCTCCAGCGCCGCGGTGGCCGGGCCGAAGGGCCGGTTGTGGAGCACCGAGCCGTCGATCAGGATCGCCTGCTCGGCCGCGCCCAGAGCGTGGCGGCGCGGCATGGCGCGGGCGAGGAAGGCGTCGCGGCCCGGCCAGCTTTTGCCGCGCGCCTCGAGGCATTGGTCGAGCTCGCCGATCCGGAAGGGCGGGAAGGCGCCGGGGAAGCTGGCGGTGGCGCGGGCGGCATAGACCAGTTCGGCGGGATCGGCGAGATGGCGCGCGCCGCCGCCCGGATCCTGAAAGGCGATGGTCAGGCGATGCTCGGTCTCGATCACCTCGCTGGGCGAATTGAGCCGGAGCTGCTCGGGATAGCCATGGAAATCGGTGACGGTGACGAACAAATCGAGCGGCTGGTAGTCGGGCAGCAGGGGCGCGCCCTTCGGCCCGTTCGCCATGGCGTCGAAGGCGTTGAGCAGGAGGTTGGTGAGCCGGGTGCCGCCGAAGGGCGGCTGCATCCAGGGCGCGCGCACGAAATTGGCGAGCTTGGCCTTCACCTCGGCGCGATGGGCGGGCTCCACCGTCTTGTCGATCGTGCCGGAGCGGGTGGAGAGCAGCCAGGCGACGGGCACGGCGGCGTTCTTCACGAACTTCTTGAAGCCGCTGCCGGGCTCGGCGAGCAAGGCGTCGACATCGGCCGAATCGAGCCAGAGGTCGGTCAGCGGATCGAGCGCCTCGCCGGTCGCCATGGCGTGGGCGAGGAAGACGGCGTTGATTCCGCCCGCGCTGGCCCCGGCGAGGATGTCGACGAGGATGCGAATGTCGGTATCGGTCTCCAGCGCGATGCGGCGGAGCAGATGGGCATAGACCGCCTCGGTCTCGCCCGGCTCCTCGGCGCGCATCGTCGAGCTGTGGACGTTCTGGCTGGCGCGGGCGAGGCGCCAGATCTCCTTGGTGATGCCATGCATGTAGACGGCGAGGCTGACGCCGCCATAGCAGACCAACGCGACCCTCAGCTCCTTCTCCCGCATGACGGCAAGGTGGCAGGCCGTTGCCCGGCTGTCGAGCAGGGCCGGATTTGGCCGCTTCCTTTCGGCGCGAACGCAAGCTAGGCCATGCGCCGTGTTGCGGGGGCGTTTACCAATCTATCTGCTGATCGGCCTGGTCGTGGCCGTCGCGCTGTGGGGCATCACCCGCGGGCGGCAGCCGGCCGAGGAGGCGGCGGAGAACAAGGCGTCGGGGCCACGCTTCACCATTCCCGTCGGCAACGAGGCGCCGCCGCCGGGCGCGGTCGACTATGCGCGGCTCGACCAGAGGCTGCAGCGGCTGATGCAGGACCGCCAGATGGTCGGCCTCGCCGTGGGCGTGGTCGAGAATGGCGAGATCCGCTTCCTCAAGGGCTATGGCGTGACCCTGGCCGGGAGCGGCGAGGCGGTGACGCCGTCCACCGTGTTCCGCTGGGCGTCGCTGTCGAAGGGCGTGGCGGGCGATATCGTGGCGCGGCTCGCGGCCGACGGCGCGCTTTCGCTGACCGATCCGATCTCGCGCTACGCCGCGTCGGTGCGGCTGCCGGGCGGCAATGAGAATATGGTGACGCTGGCCGACATCCTCTCCCACACGACCGGCCTGTTCGGCCATGCCGAGGATCCGCGGCTGGAGGAGGGCATGGACCCGCACCTGCTGCGCGCCTCCATGGCGCTGCTGCACAACACCTGCGCGCCGGGCACCTGCCACGCTTATCAGAACGTGCTCTTCGACGCCGCCTCGGAGGCGGTCGAGCGGGTCACCGGCAAGCCTTATGGCGAGGTGCTGCGCGAGCGCTTCTTCGCGCCGCTGGGGATGACCACGGCGAGCAGCACGCGCGCCGAGCTGATGGCGGCGCGGAGCTGGGCGCGCGGCCATGTCGGCGGCAATCCGCAGACCTTCGAGATCAGCGAATCCTATTATCGCGTCCCCGCGGCGGGCGGGGTGAACGGCTCGATCCAGGACCTGAGCATCTGGATGCTCGCCAATATGGGACGGGCGCCGGACGTGCTGACCCCCGCCATGCTGCAGCAGGTGCAGACGCCGCGGATCGCCACGCCGGGCGAGAATCGCCGCCGGTCCCGGTTCAGCGAGCGCACGGCGAGCACGCAATATGGCCTCGGCTGGCGGATCATGGACTATGCCGGCCATCGGGTGATCGGCCATCATGGCGGGGTGAAGGGCTATCGCTCGATGATCCTGTTCGATCCGTCGCTGAAGGCCGGCGTGGTCGTGCTCTGGAATTCGGCGACGTCGCGGCCGAACGGCATCGAATATGAGGTGATGGACATGGTCTACCGCCTGCCGTTCCGCGACTGGTTGTTCCTCGATACGCCGCAGCCGGGACGGGGCGGCGAGCGGGCGGCCGAGCGCGTAGCGGATGCGCCGGCGGGGCGCGAACGCCCCGCACGCGAGCCGGCGGGCGAGGGCCGCCGGCGGCCGGGCCGCTAGAGCGTCCGCACCCGCGGCGCCAGGTCCGCCCAGATCGGGAGATGGTCGGAGGCGCGGCGGGAGCAGGCGGTGCGGTGGGCGCCGCTGTCCACCACCTTCAGGTCGCGGCTCACCATGATCCGGTCGAGCGAGGCGATCGGGCGGCGGGCGTGGAAGCTGCGGCCGCAGGGCGCGAAATCATGGTCGGCGGCGAAATCGCGCAGGCAGCCGCCATTGGCGCCCCATTCGTTGAGGTCGCCCATCAATATGGTCGAGGGCGCCCCGTCGCGCTCGTCCAGGTGGGAGAGGATCGCCCGCGCCTGCCGCCGGCGCCAGAGGCCCGACAGGTCCAGATGCATGCCGACGCAGCGCAGGACGGCGCCGTCCACCACCACGTCGGCGAGCACCGCGCCGCGCGGCTCCAGCGCGGGCAAGTGAAAGAGGTGATGCTCCAGCACCTCCACCTCCTTGCGCACCAGCAGGGCATTGCCGTGCCAGCCGATCGAGCCGGCGCGCGTGTCCAGCTCGACCGCCTTATAGTCGCTATGCGCGTCCAGCAACGCGATCGGGATCGCGCTGGCGCGGGAGCCGAAGCGCCGGTCCGCCTCCTGCAGCGCGATGACGTCTGCGTCGAGCTCGTTGAGGACGTCGATCGTCCGCTCGGGCCGACGCTTGCGGTCGGTGCCGATCGACTTGCGCATATTGTAGGATGCCACGCGGATCATTCGCCGCCCCATAGGAGCGCGGTCATGAGGAGCGCAACCTTAGTGCGCCTTCTCCTTGCCGAGCGCATGTTCGAGGGCGCGGACGGCCTTTTCGGCGGCGAGGCCGACGGCGGTCTCCACCCGGTCGGCATCGGCATGGACGGCGACCGGCGGATGGCCGTTCACCCGCGCCTCGAGGCTGACCTTCTTGTCGCCGTCGCCGCCCTTGGAGCCGTTGGCGTCGGTGATATGGACCTCGACGTCGCTCAGCCTGGCTTCGAACCTTTTCAGCTTGGACCGCACCTTCTCCTCCAGCCGGGCATTGGCCTCGGCATCGCTGACGAGCCGGTTGTCGGTGCTGATCTGGACGAACATTCATGCCTCCTCGCTTGATCCCTGTTGGAGAATAATGCGGCGACGGGCGCAGCGTTCCATCGCCGCATTTTCCGCTGGATGTTCCACTCATGTTCCGATAGATTTCCGGGCGATCCTGGTGGGCGAGACGCGATGTCCCTGACGTTCGGTGTGATAGGCTTGGCGGCGATGATGGCCGGGCCCGAAGATTTCACGATGACGATCCCAGTCAGCCCCGAAACGGCCGATGGGCAGCGCCTCCTCGCCATGCGGGCGATCGAGATTTGCGGGACGCGTTATCCGGTCCCCGGCCGCTACCGCTTCGTCGGGAATGAGCGGGTCGCGCCGGACGGCACGCGCGGGAGCAGCACGTTCGAGGTCCGCCAGGAACTGACCTGTTCGGATACGCCGCCCTCGCCGCCGACCGAGGTGCCAGCGCCGGCGGACTGGCGGGCCTCCGCCCGGGACGAGGCCGATGCGCGGGCGGCGACCATGGCCTACTTCGCGGCCGTGGATGCCGGCGATGCGGCACGCGTCCTTGCGATGATGCCGCTGGCGCGGCGGGCCGAAGAGAATGTCGCGAGCCGGGCCGAGGCGATGCGGACCTTCCGCGCGGAGGCGGGAACCCCCGGCGCGCACCGCATCATCGCGTTGAGCTGGTATGTGAATCCGGCGAGCGCGCCCCGGCCCGGCATTTACGTCGCGGCCGATTTCGAGCGCGTCTATAGCGGGCTGGCAGCGGTTTGCGGCTATGTCGTCTGGTACCGGGACGAAGCGGGTCGCTACAGCCTGATGCGCGAGGAAACCGCGGTCGTGCCGAGGACGGCGGGCAGCACGCCCGCCGCGCTTGCCCAGGCGCGAGCCATGGCGCGCTGCAGGGCAAACTGATGGCCAAGCCGAAGAAACGCTATGTCTGCCAGCTCTGCGGCTCGGTGAGCCCGCGCTGGACCGGGCAGTGCGTCGATTGCGGCGAGTGGAACAGCCTGGTCGAGGATGCGGAAGGGGTGGTGACGCCCTTCTCCGCCAAGCACAATCTGCGCGGCGGCGGGCGGCGGATCGAGCTGGTCGGGCTGGACACGGAGGTGGCGCTGCCGGCGCGGGTCTCGACGGGGATCGCGGAGCTGGACCGGGCGCTGGGCGGCGGACTGGTGGCGGGCTCGGCGACCCTGATGGGCGGCGATCCGGGCATCGGCAAGTCGACCTTGCTGCTGCAGGCTGCCGCGAAGGTCGCGGGCCAGGGGCTTCAGGTCGCCTATATTTCCGGCGAGGAGGCGGCGGACCAGGTGCGGCTGCGCGCGCGCCGGCTCGGGCTCGGCGCGGCGCCGCTCAGGCTGGCGGCGGCGACTTCGGTGCGGGACATATTGACCACCCTGGCGGAGGGCGCGCCGCCGACCCTGCTGGTGATCGATTCGATCCAGACCATGTATTCGGACCTGATCGAGGGCGCGCCGGGCACGGTGAGCCAGGTTCGGGCGGCGGCGCACGAGCTGATCCGCTTCGCCAAGGAAAGCGGCGCGGCGTTGGTGCTGGTCGGCCATGTCACCAAGGACGGGGCGATCGCGGGGCCGCGCGTGCTCGAGCATATGGTGGATACGGTGCTGAGCTTCGAGGGCGAGCGCAGCCATCAATATCGCATCCTGCGGGCGACCAAGAACCGGTTCGGCGGTACGGACGAGATCGGCGTGTTCGCGATGCAGGAGGAGGGACTGGCGGAGGTCGCCAATCCCTCCGCTTTGTTTCTCACCGACCGGGGCGAGGCCGTACCGGGCGCGGTGGTCTTCCCGGCGCTGGAGGGGACGCGGCCCGTTTTGGTCGAGATCCAGGCGCTGACCGTGCGGCTGGCCAGCGGCGCGACGCCGCGGCGGGCGGCGGTGGGCTGGGACAGCGGACGCCTCGCGATGATCCTCGCCGTGCTGGAGGCGCGCTGCGGGCTCAGCTTCTCCAGCGCGGAGGTCTATCTGAACGTGGCCGGCGGCTATCGCGTCACCGATCCCGCGGCCGACCTGGCGGTGGCCGCGGCCCTGGTCTCGGCTCTGTCCGAGCGGCCGGTCGCGGCGGAGAGCGTGGCGTTCGGCGAGGTCGCCTTGTCCGGGGAGCTGCGGCCGGTGGCGCATGGCGCGCTCAGGCTGAAGGAAAGCGCCAAGCTCGGCTTCGAGCGGGCGCTGGTGCCGGCGGCGGTGGCGGCGGAGAAGGGCGCGATGCGGCTGACCGGGTTCCGGACGCTGGGGCAGCTGGTGGATCACCTGCTGGGGCGCTAGGTTGCGGCGAGTCAAACGAGTCCGGGGCTGACATGGTTGTTGGTGCGACGCTCGCCCTGCTGCTGCTGGCGATGGCACAGCCCGTGGTCCGCGCGCCGACGCCAAGCCCCAATGCTACTGTAGGCTGGAGCTGCCGCCATTCCGTGACACTGGCGCGGGGGAGGCTGGACGTGACCCGCAATCTCGATGCCGACGGGCGGCCGGACTATGATTATCTGTTTTGGCAGTCGGGCCCCTGGAACGGCCGGGCGTCGGTGGGGTGGCGGAGGCGCGGCCTGCCGAGATCGGCGATCCTTCCCTGGAGAATGCGGACAGACATGATTCTGGCTCCGCTCACTCTGACCAGGCTGGCGCAGCGTCCCGCCTGGCTGGTGCTGCGGGTCGATGGCCAGATCGCCAGCCGGCGTCTTTTGCCGCAGCAGATGAGCGACCTGCGCGAATTCGATACACAGCGGCTGGAACTTTTGGCGAGCTTCATGGCCGACTCGCCTAGGCCGGTACCCGTGCCCGATGTGACGGACCAAGACGAAGTGCTCGTGACCGTCGAAGAAGAAGGCGGCGAGACGCTTGCCCGATATACGCTCGCGTTGCCCGGTCGGGATGTGATCGATGAGGTGGTTGCCCAGGCAGTGCCGGCGCTCGAGGCCATGGCGGCCGACTTTCGGAACCGGTGTAGTGAAGATCGCGGCCAAGGGCGGGTCGACGCCGAAAGCCCTGCCGGCTGATCCGCCTTTCCCTGAATCGAAAGTCCCTCTAGCAAGGCCTTATGGGTTTCACCGCGCTCGACATCATCGTCATCTTCCTCGTCGGCGGTGGGCTGGTCTTCGGCTGGCTGCGCGGCTTCGTGGCCGAGGTGCTTTCGCTCCTCGCCTGGTTCCTGGCGATTCTCGCTCTGCGGGTGCTGCATGCACCGGTCTCGCAGGCGCTGGAAGGGCCGATCGGCACCGCCTCGGGCGCGGCGGTGCTCGCTTTCTTCCTGATCTTCGGCCTGGTCTTCGTCGGCGGCAAGTTCGTCTCGCACCGGATGGGCGGCCGGGTGCGCAATTCGATCATCGGGCCGCTGGACCGCGTGCTCGGCGCGGCCTTCGGCGCGCTGAAGGGGCTGATCGGCGCGACCATCCTGTTCATGATCCTGAACATCGCCTTCAGCTTCAGCTTTCTCGGCGGTGGCGGCGGACGGCCCGAATGGATGACCAATGCCGCCAGCTACAATCTGCTGAAATCGACCAGCGGCACGGTGTCCGAACTGGTCGAATCGCAGCAGAATGCGATGGACGACGCGGAACAGCAGAACGCCGCGAACGCGCAATGACCCAGCTTCGCCTGCACGACACGATGGCGCGGGAGAAGCGCGTCTTTACCCCGGCCGACCCGGACCGGGTGACCATGTATGTCTGCGGGCCGACGGTCTACAATCGCGCCCATATCGGCAATGCCCGCCCGGCGGTGGTGTTCGACGTGCTGTCGCGGCTGCTTCGCCATCTCTATGGCGAGGACAGGGTGGTCTACGCCCGCAACGTCACCGACGTGGACGACAAGATCATCGAATCGGCGCGGGCCGAGGGCGTCGACCCCGAGACGATCACCAGGCGCTACGAGGATTTCTACCTCGCCGACATGGGCGCCCTGGGCGTGCGTCCGCCGGACATCGCGCCGCACGCCACGCACAATATCGCGGCGATGATCGCGATGATCGCGCGGCTGATCGAAGGCGGCAACGCCTATGCGGCGGACGGGCATGTCCTCTTCCACGTGCCGTCCGACCCCGATTACGGCGCGCTCGGCCGCCGCGACCGGGAGGCGATGATCGCCGGCGCGCGGGTCGAGGTCGCCAGCTACAAGAAGGATCCGGCGGACTTCGTGCTGTGGAAGCCGTCCGCCGATGATGTGATCGGCTGGGACTCGCCCTGGGGGCGGGGGCGGCCGGGCTGGCATATCGAATGCTCGGCGATGATAGCCGCGCATCTGGGCGAGACGATCGACATCCATGGCGGCGGGCTCGACCTGATCTTCCCGCATCACGAGAACGAGATCGCGCAGGCGGAAGGCGCCACCAAGACGACGTTCGCGCGTCTCTGGTTCCATGTCGAGCATCTGTTCGTCGAGAACCAGAAGATGTCGAAGTCGCTCGGCAACGTCTACACGCTGC
>DATJUQ010000017.1:0-49557 GCA_035502235.1 Allosphingosinicella sp. | reverse complement strand
CAACCCCTCCCCTGAAGGGGAGGGGCGAATCGCCTCCGCGCCTCTTCCTTCGAATCCCACGCCGTCACCTCGGCCCCGCTCGCGACCAATGCGCGCACGGTCGCCGCGCCCGACCGCGCCAGCCCGAGCACCGCATAGCGTTTGCCGCGAAAGGCCTCGGAGACGATCACCGCAGCTTCAGCGTGGATAGGCCGGCCAAAGCCAGCACGAAGGCGACGATCCAGAAGCGGATCACGACGGTGGGCTCGGACCAGCCCTTCTGCTCGAAATGATGGTGGATCGGCGCCATCCGGAAGACGCGCTTGCCCGTGCGCTTGTAGACCAAAACCTGGATGATCACGCTCATCGCCTCGGCGACGAACAGGCCGCCGATGATGCCGAGCACGATCTCGTGCTGGGTGGAGACGGCGATCGCGCCGAGCGCGCCGCCCAGGGCGAGGCTCCCGGTATCGCCCATGAAGACCGCCGCTGGCGGCGCATTGAACCAGAGGAAGGCGAGGCCCGCGCCCACGATCGCCGAGCAGAGCACGGTGAGATCGCCCGCGCCGAGCACGAAGGGGATGCCCAGATAGGCCGAGAAGATCTTGTTCCCGACCAGGTAGGAGATGACGATGAAGGCCAGGCTGGCGATGATCACCGGCATGGTCGCGAGCCCGTCCAGCCCGTCGGTCAGGTTCACCGCATTGCCGAACGCGACCACAACGAAGGCGGCGAAGAGGATGTAGAAGGGCCCGAGATCGATCACCGGGCCGTTGTAGAAGGGGATGTAGAGCTCGGTCCCCGCGCCATAGCCGATGATCCAGCAGCCGATCCCCGCGACGATGAACTCGGCGAGCAGGCGCACCTTGCCGGAGACGCCCGCATGGTGGCGCTTCTTCACCTTGTCGTAATCGTCGAGGAAGCCGATCAGCCCGAAGCCGACCGTGATGAACATGCACGCCCACAGATAGCGGTTCGAGAAGTCCATCCAGAGCAGCATCGACACGGTGATCGAGGTGAGGATCATCAGCCCGCCCATGGTGGGGGTGCCGCGCTTGGACAGATGGGAGAGCGGGCCGTCCTCGCGGATCGGCTGCCCCTTGCCCTGGCGGACCCGCAGCCAGCCGATGAACTTCGGACCGATCAGCAGGCCGAGCACGAGCGCGGTGAAGGTCGCGGCGCCGGCACGGAAGGTGATGTACCGGAAGAGGTTGAAGATGCCCGGATAGCCGAGCTGTTCCGCGATCCAGAGAAACATCAGTCCGTCCCAGCCGCCAGCGCTTCGACGAGCGCGGCGAGCCCAATTGCGTTCGATCCCTTGACGAGCAGGGCATCGCCCGGTCCGATCGCCGCGCGGGCGAGCGGCAGGGCGGACGCCGCGTCGGGCACATGCGCCATTTTCACCTGGTCGCCAAGCGCTTTCGCAAGCGCTTCCATCTCCCGGCCGACCAGGATCGCATAATCGACCCCGGCCGCCTCCAGCCGCGCGGCGAGCGCGCGGTGGAAATCGTCGCTGTCCGGGCCGAGCTCGCGCATCGAACCGAGGATGGCGATGCGCCGGCCCTCGATCTTCTCGTCGCCGAGCACCTTGATAGTGGCCGCCATCGAGGCCGGATTGGCGTTGTAGCTTTCGTCGATCAGCAGGGCCGCGCCGCCCGCGACCGGGACGAGGTGGCGTTCGCCCCTGCCCTTCAGCCCGCCCAGATCGGCGAGCGCGAGGCCGGCGGCGGCGAGATCGCCCCCCACCGCCTCGACCGCGGCCAGCACGGCCAGCGCATTGGCGACCCAATGCTCGCCCGGCGGGGCGAGCGTGAAGCTGAGCGTCGCGCTCGGCAGCTGGGCGGTGATCAGCGAGCCGCCCTTCGGCCCGCGCACCACATAGCTGGCGCGTACGTCCGCGCCCTCGCCGTGGCCGAAGGTGACGATGTTCGCCGCGCAGGGCCGGGCGGCGGCGATCAGCCGGTCGCGGTGCGGGCTGTCCCAGGGGATGATCGCGGTGCCGCCGGGCTCCAGCCCCTGGAAGATCTCGCCCTTCGCGTCGGCGATCGCCTCGTCGTCGGGGAAGAATTCCCGATGGGCCGGGGCGATGGTGGTGACGATGGCGACGTGCGGGCGGACGATCCGGGTCAGGGCCGCGAGCTCGCCGGCATGGTTCATGCCCATTTCGAACACGCCATATTTCGTCGCGCGCGGCATCCGCGCGAGGCTGAGCGGCACGCCGGTATGGTTGTTGTAGCTCTTCACCGAGCGGTGCGCGCGGCCCGGCGCCGAGCGGTCGAGCGCCGCCCAGAGCGCCTCCTTGGCGCCGGTCTTGCCGACCGAGCCGGTGACTCCGATCACCTTGCCCTGGCAGCGGTCGCGCGACGCCCAGGCGAGATTGTTGAGCGCCACATTGACGTCCGGCACATGGACGTGCGGCTGCGCGATCGCCTCGCTGACCAGGGCCCCGCTCGCGCCCGCGGCGAAGGCCTGGTCGAGGAAACGATGCCCGTCCGTGGCCTCGCCCTTCATCGCGATGAACAGGTCGCCCGGGCCGACCTCGCGGCTGTCGAAGGTCGCGCCGGCGACGTCGAATTCGCCCTGCACGGTGCCGCCGGTCGCCTCGGCGATTTCATTCGCTGTCCAAAGGGGACTCACGCCGCTTCCTCCCGCGCCACGCTCACATCGTCGAAGGGGAGCACCCGGTCTCCCACGATCTGGCCCTGCTCATGGCCCTTGCCGGCGAGCAGGACGATGTCGCCCGGCCCGGCCTCGCCGATCGCCAGCCGGATCGCCTCGCGCCGGCCGGCCACCTCGGTCGCGCCCGGGGCGGCGGCCATGATCGCGGCGCGGATCCGGGCCGGATCCTCGCTGCGCGGGTTGTCGTCGGTGACGATCGCCCGGTCGGCCAGCCGCACCGCCGCCGCGCCCATTTCCGGGCGCTTGCCCTCGTCGCGGTCGCCGCCGGCGCCGAAGACGATGATCAGCCGGCCCTTTGTGTGGGGCCGAAGCGCCTGGATCGCGGACTCGATCGCGTCGGCGGTATGGGCATAATCGACATAGACCGGGGCGCCGGCGCGGGTGATCACCGCCCGCTCCAGCCGCCCGCGCACCGGGTGGACCCGGGCGAGATTGGCGAGCGTCGGCTTCAGCGCGCCGCCGGTGGCGAGCACCAGCCCCGCCGCGGTCAGCGCATTATGGGCCTGGTACGCGCCGATCAAAGCGAGGGTGACGTGGTGCGTCTTGCCCTCGGCCTCGATGACGAGCTTCTGCCCCAATTGGGTGGGCTCGCGCGAGACGAGCCGCAGCGTATCGCCTTTCTCGCCGACCGTGATCACCTCCAGGCCGCGCGCCGCGCAGCGGGCGGCGACCTCGGCCGACTTGGGATCGTCGGCCCAGATTACCGCCGTCGCGCCGGGCTCGAGCACATCCTCGAACAGCCGCATCTTGGCCTCGAAATAGGCCTCCATGGTGAGATGATAGTCGAGATGGTCGCGGGTGAAGTTGGTGAAGGCCGCCGCCTTCAGCTTCGGGCCTTCGCTGCGATATTGGGAGAGGCCGTGGCTGGAGGCCTCGAAGGCGACATGCTGGATGCCCATCCGTTCCAGCCCGGCCAGGTTGGAGAGGAAGGTGACGATGTCCGGCGTGGTCAGGCCGGTGGTGACCTGCTCGTCCGAGGTCGTGACGCCGAGCGTGCCGATGCTGGCCGAAGGCTGGCCGGCCATCCGCCAGAGCTGGCGGACCAGCTCGACGTTCGAGGTCTTGCCGTTGGTGCCGGTGACCGCGACCAAAGTCTCCGGGAAGGGCGCGAAGAATTTCGCCGCCAGCCGGGCGAAGGCGCGGCGCGGCTCGGGGTCGGCGATATGGACGGCGCCCTCGACCCGCGCCTCCGGGCTCGAGACGATCGCGACCGCGCCGTGCGAGACGGCGGCGGCGATATAATCCTCGCCGTTGAAACGCGCGCCCCTGAAGGCGCCGAACACCGTGCCGGGCGCGACCTTCCTATGGTCGATCGCGAAGCCGGTGACCGCTGCCGTTTCGCCGCTGCCGGTCAGGGCGCCCAGGTTCATCAGTGCCCCGCAGCTTCATCGCGTGCCGGCGGCATCAGGTCGCCGGTCGGAATGTCCCGGTTGGTGTCGGGGATGATGCCGAGCAGCGGGCCGGTGCGCGCGATCACGCGCGACACGATGGGCGCTGCGGTCCAGGCGGCGGTGGTCTGGCCGGAAGTGGCGGCGGTGGGCCGCGCCGAATCGATCATGACGAGCACCACATAACGCGGCGCATCCATCGGGAAAGCCGCCGCGAAGGTGGACACGTTCAAATGACGGTTATAGCCGCCGGTCCGCGAGACCGTCTCGGCCGTGCCGGTCTTGCCGCCGACGCGGAAGCCCGGCGCCTCGGCATTGCGGCCGGTGCCGCGCTGCACGACGAGGCGGAGCAGCTGGCGGATGCGGTAGCTGGTCTGCTCGGAATAGAGCCGCCGGCCGGGCACGGCGCGGCCGGGCTCCACCCTGAGCAGCGTCGCGGGCCGGTAGGTGCCGCCATTGACCAGGGCGGCGTAGGCGAGCGCGAGATGCAGCGGCGTCACCGCGATGCCGTGGCCGAAGCCGGTGTTCATCAAGGTCGCCCGGCCCCAGTCGCGCGGCCAGAGCGGGCGGGCGCGTTCGATCTCGATCGGCGGCGCCTGATCGAAGCCGAGCGCCCGGAACGCCGCCTGCATGCGCGCGACGCCCATTTCCTCGGCGACCTTGGAGGTGGCGATGTTCGAGGAATAGACCATCAGTTCGGGGATATTGATCGAACGGCCCATCGGATGGTCGTCGCGGATTCGGAAGCGGCCGATCGCGATCGGCGCCGAGACGTCGTAGCGCTGGTTCATGGAGCGGATCACCCCCGCCTCCATCGCCGCCGCGACGGTGATCGGCTTGAAGGCCGAGCCCAGCTCGTAGACGGCCGCCGTCGCCCGGTTGGTCTGGGCGTGGATGTTGAAGCGGCTCGCGTCATTGGGGTTGATGATCGGCGCGGAGGCCATCGCCACCACCTCGCCCGTGTCGACGTCGAGCACGATGCCGGTGCCGCCCTCGGCCATCATCGTGGTCACGCCCTGGGACAGCTCCGATTCCAGCACCGCCTGGACGCGGGTGTCGAGCGAGAGGGCGACCGGGCGGCCGCGTTGCGCCGGATCGACCAGCTGCCGCTCGAGCACGCGCTCCATGCCGGCGATGCCGCCGCGGCCGTCGGCGGTCCAGCCGATGACATGGCCGGCGAGCGCGGTCTGCGGATACATGCGCTCGGGCTCGCGGTTGAAGACGAGGCCCGGCTCGCCGAGCGCGTTCACCGCCTGCACCAGTTCGGGGCCGGCCGGGCGGGCGAGATAGACGAAGGTCCGCCGGCGGTCGCTGAGCAGGGCGAAATATTGCTGCGGCGTCCGCTCCGGCATGAGCCGCGCGAGCTGGCGGGCCAGCTCGGCGCGGTCGCCGATAATGTCGCGCGGCCGGGCGGCGATCGCCCAGGCGTCGATGGTGCGCGCCAGCGGCACGCCGTTGCGGTCGACGATGTCGCCGCGCGCGGGCAGCAGCGGATCGACGACGGCGGTGCGCGCGGTGCGGTCGGTGGTGACCTGCAATATCGCCAGCCGGCCGACGATCACCAGGGTGACGCCGACGAAGAGAAGCATCACCAGCATCAGCCGGTGATAGGTCAGGGCGAGCCCCTGCTGCGGCTGCTCGACCGGCGCGCGTGAGCGTCTGACCTCCGCAGCGAGCGTTGCCATCAGTCGCGATTGCTCCCGCGGCGCTGGGGCCGCTCGTCCTTGCGCAGCTCGCGCGCCGGCCGCTGGTTGGCGAGAACGCGGCCGGCGGGCGCCCGGACGGGCGCGGCGGCGGCGCGGGTGGTCGGCCGGGCCGAGACCGGGCGGCGCTCGTCGCGGGCGGCGGGGCGGGCCGGCCCCGGGCGCGTTTCGGTGCGCGCCGCGGTGCGGACGGGCGCGGGGCGACGCTCCTCGCGGGCGACGGGACGGGCCCGCTCGTCGCGCGACGCGGTCCGGACGCGCTCCTCGCGCGGGCCGGGGCGGACCTCGTCGCGGGCGGCGGCGCGGATCACCCGCTCGGGCTCGCGGCGGGCCGGCGCGCCCGCGTCGCGCGGCCGCGGCGCGGGCGTGGCGGCGGGAATGGACAGGCTGGCGCGGCGGACCTCGGGCCGGGCCGCCGCGGAGGGCGCGGCGACGGCGCGCTGCGGCGCGGGCGTGGCGGACGGCGCCTCGCCGGACCGCGCGGCCTCTCCGGTCTCGGCCGAGGCCATGCGGACCTCCGCCTGGTCGGAAACCTGCGGCTGGCGCGCGTCGAAGCGGGCAAGGCTCACATTCTGCTGGAGATACTGGCCCGACGCCGGCGCGGCGAGCGCGAGCACGTCATTGTTCCATTCCTCGAGCTGCGGGATGCGGCTGCGCGTGCCGACCTCGGTCTGCAGGGTGCGGATGCTCTGCTGGGTGCTGATGATCCGCCGGTCGAGCTTGGCGAGCTCGGCCCGCTCCGCGGCGACACGCAGGTTGAGCATGTAGCAACCGAGCACGGCGGCGCCGATCATGAACACCCAGACGACCGGCCTGAAACCCCTGGCGATCATCGCACGGCTCCTTCTTCAACATCATGGTCCCAGGCGGGCGCGGCGGTGCGCCGCGCGGCCCTGAGCGTCGCGGACCGGGCCCTGGGATTGGCCGCGAGCTCCGCCGTGCCGGGGCGGACGGCCTTGCCGACCGCCTCGAACGTCGGCGCCGGGCCGGCTTCGTTGGCGGCCGGGCGATGGCGCGAGCCCGCAGGCGTCCCGCCGCTCCGGCTCTTCAGGAAGCGCTTCACGATCCGGTCCTCGAGGCTGTGAAAGGTGACGACGGCTAGGCGACCGCCGGGCGGGAGCACCCGCTCGGCGGCCGCCAGCCCGCCCTCGAGCTCCCTGAGCTCCTCGTTCACGTGAATGCGGATGGCCTGGAAGGTCCGCGTCGCCGGGTCCTTCTTCATGCCGGGATGATGACCGAGCGCCTTGCGGACGACGTCCGCGAGCTGGCCGGTCCGCTCGATCGGCCGCGCGGCGACGATCGCCCGGGCGACCCGGCGCGATTTCGGCTCCTCGCCATAATGGAAGAGCACGTCCGCGATCTCGTCCTCGTCCGCCTGATTGAGGAAGTCGGCGGCGCTCACCCCCTCCTTCGACATGCGCATGTCGACGGGGCCGTCGCCCTGGAAGGAGAAGCCGCGCTCCGGCTGGTCGAGCTGCATGGAGGAGACGCCGATGTCGAGCGTGACGCCGTCCACCCGATCGACGCCGCGGGCGGCAAGCGCCTGACGCATCCGGGAAAAACGCTCCGGAACAAGCGTCAGGCGCCCCCCGCTCGAAGCGGCCAGCGTTTCGCCACACTGGATCGCCTCGGGATCGCGATCGAAAGCGAAGACGCGGGCCACTCCCTTTGAGAGAATCGCCTTGGTGTAGCCGCCCGCGCCGAACGTGCCGTCGACATGCGTTTCGCCCGGGGCGGGGGCGAGCGCGGCGACGACCTCGTCGAGCAGGACGGGGATGTGGGGCGCGGCGGCGGGAGCGGTCATGCCTTGGCTCCCTTCTGCCGGAGATAGAAGGAGGCGATCTTCTGCAGGCGCTCGCCGCCGATCTCGACCGCGACCTTCGGGTTCCAGATCTCGGCATAGCGGCCGCGGCCGACGAACAGGGCCATGTCCTCGATCCGGCCCTCCTCGCGCAGCAGGCCACCGAGCACGATGCGCCCGCCGGCGTCGCAATTCACCTTCTCGCCCATGCCCCAGAGGCCGCGGTCCAGATCCTCGAACAGATCGGGGTCGGCGCCATTGTCCTCGCCCTTCAGGCGCAGGCGCTCCTGCTCGGCGACGAGGAAGGCGGAATAGGTCTCGCCATAGACGGTGAGGCAGGGCGAGCGGCCGTGCACGCCCAGATAGATGCCGCGCGGCTCGGCCGGGATCAGCGCATTGCGAATGAACGCGGGGATGGACAGGCGGGATTTGCCGTCCACCGCGCTCAGCGCATTGCCCTGGAAAATCTCCGATTCCACGCCCTCAGTCCGCTCCACAGACCGAGGCTCCCCTGTTCATGGGTCCTTGCGATGCGGCGCGCGTCGCAAGCGCGGCCCAACAGGATACGCCCCTTAAAAATCCAATGCCGTGGATAACAAAGCAGGCATGGGATTAAAAGGGATTTAATGGGATTTCGTGGGTTTTGCGGACACCAGAAGGGATGTTCTTGGTTTGTTGCGCCCGCGCCCCTCTGTTCAGGGCGGCGAGCCTCCTGTGGATAAGTAGGTGAATTTTATTTGCTTGCGGCGCATGTCAGCGCCGGCCGGCGGGCGGAGCGTTCGGCGCGGGCGCCGCGGCGCCGTTCGAGTCGGGATTGGACGGGGTCAGGCCGAGCGTCGCCAGCGGCTCCTCGGGCGGCGACTGGGCCGGCGGGATGGGCTGGGTGGCCGCGCCGGGGCCGCTCGGGGTGACCGTATTGGGGCCGATCGGCGCTTCCTCGTGCGTCCGTCCGGTGAAGACGGCGGCGAGCAGCACGGCGAGGAAGACCGAGGCGAGACCGGTCAAGCCGATCCGCACCCGCTGTATGCCAGCCTTTTGCCTCGCACTGTCCACTGCGCGCAAATTAACCCAAAGCCCGGCGTTTGTCGAACCTTGGCCACGTTTGATCGAATTCCACCGGCCCGAAATGAATGGGCTGGCACAATTTTCAATCTTGACGCCATTTGCTGCACCCGCGAAGGATTATGGTATGCGCAACACACCTTACCTCGCCGCTGCGGCCAGCGCGGCTCTCCTCGCACTCGCGGGTTGCAACAGCGACCCGGTGGAAATCAACACCGTCGAAGCGGACAGCAATGCGCCGACCACGACGCTGAACGCCTCGGAGCTGCCGCCGTCGATCACGGCGAGCAAGACCTATCGCTGCTCCTATCCGAGCAACGCGCTCTTCTACGTCGAATTCTACAGCGACAACCGCGCCGCGCTCCGCCAGGGCGACCGCAACGCCACGCCGAAGATGCTGACCGGCACCTCGCCGACCGGCCCGTTCGAGGGCGAGGGCGCGACCCTCAGCGGCAACGGCAACAACGTCACCATCAACGGACAGTCCTGCCGCGCCTGACCGGCACCGCGCTCATTCGAAAAGGCCGGTCCAGACCCCCTGGGCCGGCCTTTTCATTTCTGCGTGACTGGAACGGTGCGCCGTGGGTCAGGCTTCCCAGCGCGCATAGACGAAGGCCTGCGCCTCGGTCCGCAGCAGGGTCTGGTCCTGCGGAAGCGGATGCGGCGCCGGGCGGTGCTGGATGGATTCGATCCTGAGGCGCTCCATGAAGCCGTCATGCGGCACCTCGATCCGCTCGCCGGGCCGCGGCAAGGCGACGAAACTATATTGTCCCCAGACCGTGTTGTCCTCGGGGTCCGGGGCCCCGTCGACCACAATATGCGCTACGATCACGCGGTCCTCCCTGGACGGTGTCGGCAGTCACAATGAACGCGTCTTCCTAATGAAGAATTGCGTATCCCCATCCAGCGCCGGGCGCAAATGGAGTCATGACGAGGCCGTCGCCTTGACTCGACTTTAACCTCCCGCCCCCTAATCTTTTGCCGGAGCAAATACCGACGGGAGAGCGCACAGTGCCGGAATCCATTTTCGCCCGCGTGCAGAGGGTGCTGGCGGCGAGCGTCGAGGACGCGGTGGCGGCGCTCGAGCGCGCCAGCGGCGCCAGCCTGCTGCGCGAGACGATTCGGCAGGTTGCCCGCGCCGCCGACGAGGTCCGCGCCGAACAGCAGGCCGCGGCCGACAGCATCGTCGAGGCCCGGCGCGCGCAGGACAAAGTCCGCGCGCGCATCGCGGAGCTGGACGAGAAGGCGCGTTATGCCCTTGGCCGGGAGCGCGACGATCTCGCCGGCGCGGCGGTCTCGAAGCAACTCGATCTCGACGCCGAGCTGGCCCGGCTCGACCGGATGCAGGCCGAAGCCGCCGAGCGGGCCGTCAAGCTGGACGAATGCGCGGCGGCGCTCGCCCAGCGCAAGGCGCAGATGGAGCGCGAGGTCACCGCCTTCGAGGCTGCCGAGCAGGCCGGCGCACCCGGCAGCGCCGCGGCGCAGCGCGACCGCAAGCTCCAGGAGAAGGTCGACCGCGCCCAGGAGACGTTCGACCGGGTCATGGCCGCGTCCGGCGGCGTGGCGGCCGGACGGGCCGATGTCCAGGAGGCGGAGATCGACGCGCTGCGCCGCGACGATGCGATCGAGGCCCGCCTCGCCGCGATGCGCGACGCCCAGGCCAGGCGCGCCGCCCGACCAAAGCGGAAGAACGGCTGAGCCGGCCGATCCTGGCCCTGGCCCATGCCGCCCTCCCTGCCTGCCCGCAGATCGTAACGCGTCCGGCCCTCGAAGCGAACCGCCGGACGGCCGGACGGCTCGCTTCGTCGTGGCCAGAGGAACCAGCGCACCTTGCCCGCCTTGTCCCCCCGGATCGCGCCGCGGCCACCGCCGGCGCGGGTTTCAGGGAAAGGAAATGACCATGCTGAAGAACAGTCTCGGCCGCCGCGTGCTGGCGGCCTTCGGGGGCGTGCTCATGCTGGCCGGCGCGGGGACCACCGGCACCGCGCTCGCCGGCACCGATTTCCGGGCGACTTTGACGGGCGGCAACGTGCCGGGCGGCGGCGACCGCGACGGCTGGGGCGGCCTTAGGATCGAGATCATGGACCGCAACACCAACCGGCTTTGCGCCGACCTCGAGATCCGCTCGATCGCCGAGGTGACCTCCGCCCAGATCTATCGCGGCCGCGAGGGCGAGGTCGGCGAGCCGGTCGCCAGGCTGGAGCGCCCGCGCGACGACGACAGCTTCGACTGCAAGGAGATCGGCGCGGACCTCGCGCAGGAGATCCAGTCCAACCCGTCGGCTTTCTATGCGAGCGTCGCCACCACCGAATATCCGAACGGCGCCATTCGCGGCCAGCTCGGCCCGGCCGGCTAGTTCAGGCCTCGGGCGAGGCCCGGGCAAGGCGCCATTCCACGCGCAGCCCGGGCCCCGCATCGGCGAAGTCCAGCCTGGACTCGTGATAGGCGACGACCGCCGAGACCAGCGCGAGACCGAGCCCGAGCCCGGGCTCGGCCGCCATTTCGGGGGCGCGGAAGAAGCGCTCCGTCACCTTTTCCCGCAGGTCCGGGGCGATCCCGGGGCCGTTGTCGGTGACCGTGACCAGCACCTCGCCGTCCCGCTCCGTGGCCGCGACCAGGATCCGTCCGCCGCGCGGGGCATATTTCACCGCATTGTCGATCAGGTTCAGCACCGCCTGGAACAGCAGGTCGCGGTCGCCGCGGATGCAGAGGCCGGCGGCGACGTCGGTCGCGAGGATTTGGCCGCGTTCCTCCGCCTCCGGCTGATAATATTCGGCGGCGTCCGCGAGCAGGGCCGAAAGGTCCACGGCCGAGGTCTCGCCGGCATAGCGCGCCGCCTCGATCCGCGAGATGCGCAGCACCGCCTCGAAGATCGTCTGCAGCCGGTCCGCCTCCGCCACCGCATCGCCGAGCATCGCCTCGTTGCGCGCCGGATCCGCCTCCAGCTCGCGCAGGGTCGCCTGCAGCCGCGCGAGCGGGGTCCGCAGCTCGTGAACGACACTATCCGAGACACGGTGCACTGACTTGAGCGACGCCTCGATCCGCCCCAACATCAGGTTCAAGGTCTCGCCCAGCCGGTCGAAATCGTCGCGCGTGCCGCGCACCGCGATCCGCTTCGAAAGGTCGCCGGCCATGACTTGGCGCGCGGCCCCGCTCACCGCCTCGATCCGCCGGCCGATCGCCCGGCTCATCAGGGCGCCGCCGCCGATGACGAGCAGAAGGATGAGCGGCGGCAGCCAGACGGCCGCGTCGAGGATCGTCTCCTCGACATCGTCGAGATCGTTGATGTCGCGGCCGACCATCAGCCGGGCGCCGTCGGGCAGCCTCTGGTCGAGCACCAGGGCCTCGTGATCGTCCTCGTCGCCGTCGCGATAGATGTCCGCCTCGATCCTCAGCCAGCGTTGCTCGGTCGGATCGGACCAGGCCGGCGTGTTGGTGCCGTCCGGCCAGCTCGGCAGGTTGGTGGCGAGGACGTGCCCGTCCCGGGTCATCAGCGCATGGTAGGCCGGCCGCCCTCCGGTCGCGCCCGCGCGGCGCGTCAGTGATGCGATCACCGCGTCGGCGCCCCGCTGCCGATACAGGGCGGCGAGCTGGGCGCTCTCCTGGCGCAGGCCTTCGCGCACGCCCTCCATCGGCCGGTGGATGGCGGACCAGTAATAGACGCCGAGCAGCAGGCTGACCGACACCGTGAACAGCACCGCGTAGAACAGAGCGAGCCGGAAGGAGAGGCTCTGCAGCAGCCTCACGCGCCGCGCCTGATCGAATAGCCGGCGCCGCGCACCGTCTCGATCAAGGGCGTGTCGAACCCCTTGTCGAGCTTCTGCCGAAGCCGGCTGACATGCTGGTCGATGATGTTGGTCTGCGGATCGAAATGATAGTCCCAGACCTGCTCGAGCAGCATCGAGCGGGTCACCACCCGGCCGGCATTGCGGACCAGATATTCGATGATCCGGAACTCGCGATTGGTGAGCTCGATCCTCTTGCCGCCGCGGGTCGCGACCCGGCCGATGGAATCGAGCGTGAAATCGCCGATCGCGATCCGCGCCGCCTCCTCCGGCCCCGGCCCGCGCCGGCCGAGCACCTCGACCCGGGCGATCAGCTCGGAGACGGCGAAAGGCTTGGGCAGGTAATCGTCGCCGCCCGCGCGCAGCCCCTTCACCCTCTCGTCCGTGTCCCCGAGCGCGGAGAGGATCAGGACGGGCGTCCGGTCGCCGGTCGCGCGCAGGGTCTGGAGAATCTTCATCCCGTCCACCTGCGGCAGCATCCGGTCGAGGATGATCAGATCGTAGCGCTCGCTCGACGCCTGGAGCAGCCCCGCGCGGCCGTCCGCGCGATGGTCGACCAGATGGCCTTCCTCGCGCAGCGCCTTGGCGACATAGGCCGCGACGCGCGCGTCATCCTCGATCAGCAGGACGTGCATCCTCTCCCTCTGGCAGGCGCCGCGCGCGACTTGAACCCCAACCCTTATGATGGCCGAAATCAAATCTACGCGCCATCGCCCGGCCAGCCGGACCGCATAGCCTCCCGGACATGGCGAGACGCATCCCTTCCGGCGGCCGGGCCCGTGGCGGCGACAATTGCCCCCTGCTCGCCGTCACCGCCCGCTTCCTGATCTGGGCCACGCGCCACGCCCGCCAGCCCGAACCGGCGGCGGACGCGAGGGCCGAAGCCGGGCCGCGCCCGGCCGCCGGAAACCCCGCCATATGCAGTTGATCTGCGGCCTGCTCGGCCACCAGCCCACGCCGCTGCGCACCCGCCGGCGGGGCGGGCACCTTACCAATCGCTGCGTGCTGTGCCGGCAACCGATCGAGCGCGCGCCCGGCCAAGCCTGGACGCTGGTCGAGCGGCCCTAGCCGCCCCCGAGCCGATCGTCGGACGCGCCGAAAGCACTTCTTCATCCCTTCCACCTAAAGCGGTCCCCGACCAGGGGAGGCTGAAGCCATATGAGCGAGCAGAATGACGGCGCGACGCGCCTGCAGGACGTGATCGGTCCCAATGGCGCCGCCGCCGCGGGCGACCGGGTCGTGCAGCGCGCCATCGAGGCGGTCCGCACCCATCTGGGGCTGCAGGTCGCCTATGTCTCCGAATTCGTCGACAACGACACCGTGTTCCGCCACGTCGACGCGCCCGGGCTCGAGCATCTGATCAAGCCCGGCGATTCCCGCTCGCTCGACGACGTCTATTGTCGCCATATCCTGGCCGGGCGCATGCCCGAGCTGATCGCGGATACGGCGGAGGTGCCCATGGCCATGGCCCTGCCGATCACTCACGAGGTCCCGATCGGGACGCATGTGAGCGTGCCGCTGCGCATGTCGGACGGCGAGATCTACGGCATGTTCTGCTGCCTCGGCCCGTTCGCCGACAAGTCGCTCAACAATCGCGATCTCGGCATGATGCGCGCCTTCGCCGACATCACCGCCTTCGAGATCGACCGCGAACGCAAGGCCCAGCGCCTGCGCCGGGAGAAGGAAGCGCGGATCCAGGCCGTGGTCGACGGCGCCGAGCTTGGCATCGTCTACCAGCCGATCTGGAGCCTTGCGGAGAACCGGCCGATCGGCTTCGAGAGCCTGTCCCGGTTCACCGCTCAGCCCATCCGTCCGCCCGACCAATGGTTCGGCGAAGCGGCCGAGATCGGGCGCGGCGTCGAGCTGGAGCTGCTGGCCATCCGCCATGCGCTGGCCAACCTCTCCGCCTTCCCGCGGGACGTCTACGTCTCGGTCAATGCCGCGTCGGAAACGGTGCTGAGCCCGTTGCTCGCCGAAATGCTGGACGGCCAGCCGCTCGACCGGATCGTGCTGGAGATCACCGAGCATGATTGTATCGACGATTTCGAGGCGCTGGAGGGGGCGATCGCGCCGCTTCGCGCGCGCGGCCTGAGAGTCGCGGTGGACGATGCCGGCGCCGGCCATAGCGGGCTGCAGCAGATCCTGAAGATGCGTCCCGACCTGATCAAGCTGGACCGCTCGCTGATCGAGGGGATCGGCGACGATCCGGGTCGCCGTGCGCTCGCCGCCGCGCTCACCATGTTCGCCCGCGAAACCGGCAGCCGGCTGATCGCGGAGGGCGTCGAGACGGAGGCGGAGCTGGCGATGCTGCGCGCGCTCGGCATGGAGAAGGTGCAGGGCTATCTGCTCGGCCGCCCGGTTCCGCTCGACGCGGCCCGCGCGCTGGTGACGGAGCCCGCGGCGCACCGCAAGGTCGCGTGAGCGCGACGCCGAACGGCTTCGCGGCCGGAGCAGGCTAGGCGCGCCGGTTTCTCCCCGCTAGGGGACCGGCCATGACCGAATCTCCGATCACGCCGGAGGTCGTTGCGGAGCACGGCCTCAGCCCCGAGGAATATGAGCGCGTCCTGCACGCGCTGGGCCGCGTGCCGAACCTCACCGAGCTCGGCATCTTCTCGGTCATGTGGTCGGAGCATTGCTCCTACAAGAGCTCGCGCGTGCACCTGAAGAAGCTGCCCACGAAGGCGCCCTGGGTGATCCAGGGGCCGGGCGAGAATGCCGGCGTGATCGATATCGGCGAGAAGCCGGACGGCACCGCTCTGGCCTGCATCTTCAAGATGGAGAGCCACAACCACCCGAGCTACATCGAGCCCTATCAGGGCGCCGCGACGGGCGTGGGCGGCATCTTGCGCGACGTCTTCACCATGGGCGCGCGCCCGGTGGCGAACCTCAACGCGCTGCGCTTCGGGCGGCCGGACCATCCCAAGATGCGGCACCTGATCGCCGGCGTGGTCGCGGGGATCGGTGGCTACGGCAATTGCGTCGGCGTCCCCACCGTCGGCGGCGAGGTCAATTTCCACCCGGCCTATGACGGCAACATCCTCGTCAACGCGATGACCGTGGGCGTCGCCGAGACCGAGAAGATCTTCTATTCGGCCGCGTCCGGCGTCGGCAATCCGATCGTCTATGTCGGCTCCAAGACCGGCCGCGATGGCATTCACGGCGCGACCATGGCGAGCGCCGATTTCTCCGAGGACAGCGAGGAGAAGCGTCCCACCGTCCAGGTCGGCGATCCCTTCACCGAGAAATTGCTGATCGAGGCCTGCCTCGAGCTGATGGCCTCGGACGCGATCGTGGCCATCCAGGACATGGGCGCGGCCGGGCTCACCTCCTCCTCGGTCGAGATGGCGAGCAAGGGCGGGGTCGGCATCGAGCTCGACATGAACGAGGTCCCCTGCCGCGAGACCGGCATGACGCCCTATGAGATGATGCTCTCGGAGAGCCAGGAGCGGATGCTGATGGTGCTGGAGCCGGGCCGCGAGGCCGAGGCCGAGGCGATCTTCCGCAAGTGGGAGCTGGATTTCGCGGTGATCGGACGAGTCACCGACACCGGCCATATGGTGCTGATGTGGAATGGCGAGATCGCCGCCGACATCCCGCTCGCTCCCCTCGCCGACGAGGCGCCCCTCTACGAGCGCCCCTATCTGTCGCGCGAGGACTATCGGGCCTGGGCGCGGGTGACGCCGCTCGGCGACGCGCCGGAAAGCACGGACATCGCCGCGGACCTGCTCAAGCTGATGGCCTCGCCCGACATCGCCAGCCGTCGCTGGATCTACGAGCAATATGATCAGAAGGTCGGCGGCGACACCGTCCAGGCGCCGGGCGGCGACGCGGCCGTGGTCCGCGTCCACGGCACCGACAAGGCGCTCGCCATGACCACCGACTGCACGCCGCGTTATTGCTATGCCGACCCCTATGAGGGCGGCAAGCAGGCCATCGCCGAGGCCTATCGCAACCTCTCGGCGGTCGGTGCCCTGCCCCTCGCCGTCACCAACTGCCTGAACTTCGCCAATCCGCAGCGGCCTGAGATCATGGCGCAGATCGTCCATGCCCTTGAAGGGATGAGCGAGGCCTGCCGCGCGCTCGATTTCCCGATCGTGTCGGGCAATGTCAGCCTCTACAACGAGAGCAAGGCGACCGGCGGCGGCAGCGCCATCCTCCCCACGCCGGCGATCGGCGGCGTCGGGCTGATGGAGGATTGGCGCAAGGCGGTAGGGATCGGCTTCAAGAGCGAAGGCGCGGCGCTGGTCCTGCTGGGTCATACGACCGGCCATGTCGGACAGTCGCTCTGGCTGCGCGAGGTGCACGGCCGTGAGGACGGGCCGCCGCCGCCGGTCGATCTCGCCGTCGAGCGCCGCCTGGGCGAGCTGGTTCGCGGACTGATCGAAAGCGGCGCCGTCGACGCGGTCCACGATATCGCCGACGGCGGCGCGCTCGTCGCCATCGCCGAAATGGCGCTGGCCGGCGGCATGGGTGTCGAGACGACCCTGCCGAGCGTGCCCAATCCCGCCGCGATCCTGTTCGGCGAAGATCAGAGCCGGATGCTCGTCGCGACGCGCGATCCCGCGGGAGTCATCGAAAAGGCCACGGCGGCGAACATTTTCGCGGCCAGGGTCGGCACGACCGGCGGCGACGCCGTCAAGGTGGCGGGCAGCGCGGTCGCGCTCGCCGATCTGCGCGCGGCGCATGAAGGCTTCTTCCCCAAGCTGATGAGCGGTGATAGCAAGGCGGCATAGCCCAGGGCTCGGGCCATTCTCTCGGCAAGGAGACTGCCCATGCCCGCTTCGATCTTTCGCCCGATCCTCGTCGCCACCCTGATCGCCGGCACGCTCGACATCCTCGCGGCGACGGCCATCGCCCTACTCAACGGCCGCGCGCCGGAGGGGATGCTGCGCACCGTCGCCTCCGGTCCGTTCCCCGACGCGACCGGCTGGGGCGGCGCCGGCGCGGCGCTCGGCCTCGCCGTCCACTTCGCGCTGATGGCGGTCATGGTGACGGTCTTCGTCCTCGCCGCGGCGCGGCTTCGCGCTTTGTCGGAAAAGCCGCTGCTCTGGGGCTTTCTCTACGGGCTCGGCACCTATGTGGTGATGAATCTCGTGGTCGTGCCGCTGCGCTGGCCCACCGCCTTTCCCCCTTCGGCGGTCTCCGTCGCGACCCAGCTCTTCTGCCACATCGTCCTGGTCGGCATCCCGATCGCCCTCGTCGCGGCGAAGCATTTTCGGAGCCGCGGCGCTGCTGTCTGACAGGTTCTTGTTCTTGTTGCACTTTCTTCGCGTTGCGATAATTTTACCGTAATAATGCGGGGAGAGGGACCATGGCGCTGTCCGGTTATTCGGGGACGCCGCTGGCGAAGAAGCTGTCGCTGAAGGACGGCATGCGTACCTGGTGGGACGAGATGCCCGCCAGCGTCCGCGCCGAGATCGAACGCTCGCGCCTCGCCCTCACCCACCTGCTCTGGCCGGAGCCGCCGATCGACGCCGCCCATATCTTCGTGACCGATCGGGCGGACATGGAAGCGGATATCAAGCGTATCCTGCCGCATCTGGCGGCGAACGGCTTCATCTGGGTGTCCTGGCCCAAGCAGGCCGCGCGGGTGCCGACCGACATCACCGAGGACGTGATCCGCGAGGTCGCGCTGCCCAGGGGCCTGGTCGACATCAAGGTCTGCGCGGTGGACGAGACCTGGTCGGGCCTCAAGCTGGTGATCCGCAAGGAATTGCGCGGCGAGGGCCCTGGCGTGCAGGGCGCTTCCTAGGGGCCTTCGAGAGCAGCGACTCGACGCCCATGCGCCGGTGCGGACGGCGTTCCGCATAAATGATATTGCGAACGTGTCGCATTATCGGTTATTCCGATCTCCATGATCGTTTGCGTCTGTAATGCGATTCGGGAAGGCGACGTCCGCGCCGCGGCGCGCAACGGCGCATCCTGTCCCACCAGCGCCTATCGCGCCCGCGGCTGCAAGCCGCGCTGCGGCCAGTGCTTCTCCTTCGCGCGCGAGATCATCGCCAAGGAACTGGCGGCCGGCTGATTTTCCGCGCTTTGCGCAGGCTGTGCTCCGGCAAACGCCGGAGCGCTGGATCAAGCGCGAGAGCCTCTGCGACAAAAGCGGCCCAGCGCTCCGGCCTTCGCCGGAGCACGAATGAGGGCGCTCATCTCCCCCGATTCAATTGCGTTTCATTCGTGACGATCCGGGCAAAACGCCCTGCGATTCACTCGCAGTCTCAGCCAAATTTTTCGCAGTTTTCCGCCATTTTTTGATCCCCTTTTGCGCCATTCCGCGTTATAGGCACGGCAACATTCGGACATTGAAAGGCTGCCGCGATGAAGGGCGACGAACAGGTTATCCAGCTGCTCAACGAGACGCTGAAGAACGAGCTGACGGCGATCAACCAGTATTGGCTGCATTACCGCATGCTCGACAATTGGGGCGTGAAGCGGCTCGCCGATTACGAGCGCCATGAATCGATCGACGAGATGAAGCATGCGGACACGCTCGCCGAGCGGATCCTCTTCCTGAACGGCCTGCCCAATTTCCAGATGCTCGGCCGGCTGCGCATCGGCGAGACCGTTGAGGAGGTGCTGCAGGCCGATCTGGACCTCGAATATGAGGCCCGCGAGCAGCTGCGCGGCGCTATCGCCCATTGCGAATCCGTGCGCGACTATATCAGCCGCGAGATTTTCGAGCGGATCCTGGAGAGCGAGGAGGAGCATATCGACTTCCTCGAAACCCAGTTCGAGATGATCGACCGCATGGGCCTGCCCAATTACATCCAGCTGAACTCGCGCCCTCCCGCGGAGGATTGAGGGCGGCGCGCTCAGTAGGTGGCGCGCACCATGCCCTGGCAGCGGCGGCGGCGGCGCTCGGCGTCCATGCCCTCGTCGGTACGGCCGAGACGCAGATAAGCGGGCGCCGGCGCGCGGACCGGTTCGGGCGCCGGGGCGGCCGCTTCGGGCTCGGCCCGCGGCCGCGGCGCCGGGCGGGGACCGCAGGCGCGCGGCAGGGTCTCGCCCGCCTCCACCTCTTCCCAGCGGCCTGAAAGCGCCAGCGCGGGGGCGCCGGCGAAAGTCAGTCCAACGACAAGCCAATCGTGCATGGGTCCGTTCATAACGGCGCCGTCCTAGCGCCGGAATAGGAATTGATAGTGAATGCGAATGGTTTATCCTTCGCTCACCATTCGGGAAGGGGCCCCGATGTTCGATCTCGCCGAACCCGACGACCGCCAGGACCGGCCCGGCCTGAACCCGGCCGCCCGCATCGCCACGCTCGACATCCTTCGCGGCGTCGCCGTCATGGGCATCCTGGCGATGAACATCATCGCCTTCGCCATGCCCTTCGAAGCCTATATGAACCCGACCGCCTTCGGCCTCGAAGGCCAGGCGGATCTGGGCTCCTGGCTGTTCAGCTACATCTTCATCGACGGCAAGATGCGCGGGCTCTTCTCCTTCCTGTTCGGCGCAAGCACCTTGCTGGTGATCGAGCGGGCGCGCGCCTCAGGGCAGAGCCCGGCCAAGGTCCATTATGCGCGCATGCTCTGGCTGCTCGTCTTCGGCCTCGCCCATTTCTACTTCATCTGGTTCGGCGACATCCTCACCGCCTATGCGCTCACCGGGCTGGTCCTGTTCTTCTTCCGCAACCTCTCGGTGCGCGCCCTGATCACCTGGGGCGTGGCTCTGGTCATCGTGCAGAGCATGCTGATGGGCGGCGGGGCGTGGGAGATCAACCGGCTCGCCGCGGCGGCGGCCTTGCCGAACGCGGATCCCGCGCTGGTCGCTGACTATCGCGCGTTCGCCGAGGGCTTCGCACCGCTGCAGGGCGAGGCGCTGACCAGCAAGCTGGCCCTCTTCCTCGGCCCGTGGAACGGCCTGGTCCATGACCGGCTGGTCGACCGGACCTTCGAGCCGTTCCTCGGGTTGACGTTCTTCTTCTGGGAGACGCTCGCCTACATGCTGTTCGGCATGGCCGCGCTGAAATCGGGCTTCTTCCGCGGCGAATGGGCGCCCGCGCGCTACCGCAGATGGCTGTTTGTCTGCCTCCTCATCGCGATCCCGGCCTACACCCTGTTCGCCTGGCTGCTGATCCGCAGCGACTTCTCGGTGCCGATGGTGTTCACCCTGGTGCTGGCGGCGCCGACGCCGTTCCGGCCGGTGATGGTGCTCGGCATCGCCGCCGCGATCATCCTGCTGACCCGCAAGGGCGGCCCGTTCGTGGCGCGGATCGCCGCCACGGGACGAGCCGCCTTCACCAATTATCTCGGCACCTCGCTGGTGATGACGACGCTCTTCTACGGCTACGGCCTCGGCCTCTTCGGCTCGCTCAGCCGGATCCAGCTCTGGCTGCCCGTGCTCGCCATGTGGGTCGTGATGCTGCTCTGGTCCAAGCCCTGGCTCGACCGCTTCCGCTACGGCCCGTTCGAATGGCTCTGGCGTTCGCTGTCGCGCGGGCGGCTCGAGCCGATGAGAAAGGGCGTTAGCTCCGCGTCGTCGGCGTGAAGGTGACCAGCCGCTCGATCGGCCCGGCGGGAACGATCGTCATCCGCTCGTCCGCATCGTCCAGCTCGGGCAGGCGGTGCCCGTCCGGCGTGAAGGAGCGGATCCGCCAGCCGCGGCGGGCATCGCCCTCCGAGCGCCCGCAGACGACTTGCCCGTCCCCGGCCAGGATGATGACCCGGAACAGGATCGGCATCATGTCGTCGCCTTCCGTCGGCGCCGCGCCCGGTATCTCGTAAAGCGTCGCATTGGCGATCGGATCGATACAGTCCGCGTCGCGGACCCGGCGGCCGTTCGCCCTGATCCCGATCGCATAGCGGTTGGAGAGCATCTGGAAGAGCAGGCTCGGATTGTCGAGCCGCGTCGCCGAGGCGCCGAACGTGTCGACCACCCGCCAGCCGGCCGGCGCGAAGGCGGTGAGCGGCCGCTGGGTGAGGATGCCGATGCTGCGGCCGCTGTCGCCCTCGACCGCGAAATAATGGCGGTCGGCGCCGGCGGCGCGCAGGTCCGCGTCCGGATCTGCCCCGCCTTGGTCCCAGCCGGGGACCTGCTCCCCTGGGGTATAATAGAGCGTGCGGAGATTCTCGACCATGGCCTGGAGGTCGGCGAAGCCGCCCTCCGGATTGCCGAGATCGGGCTGGGCGGGCGCTGCGGCGGGGGCGAGCAGGACGAGAGACGCGAGCAACAGGCTCAGGATGTTACGCATGACGGACCTCCGGCGGCATCAACCTAGGCCAGCCGGGACGGAACGGAAACCAGGCTTTGTCAGAGCCGTCCGAATTCCTGGTTGGACGGGCCGCGGCCGAAGCCCTGGCGGCGGACGGCGAGCGGATTGGTCTCCGCCTCCAGCGCCTCGACGGTGCGCAGGTAGAGCGAGCGCAGCTGCGCGACCTGCGGCAGGATATTGTCGGGAAAGAAGCCGCCCTCGACCGCGCGGCGGCCGGCATTCTCGATCTCCTCGGCCAGGTCCGCGACCGGCTCGGCGCCGAACTGGCGCGCCTCGGCCTTCAGCGTATGCGCGGGGAGGACCAGCCCGGCGGCGTCCTGGCGGTGCATCGCCTCCTCGATCCGGCCGACCGCTTTCTCGCCATCCTCGCGGAAATAGCCGAGAATCCGCACGAAGCTCGCGCCGAGCTGCGTGCGCATGCGCGAAAATGTGGTCCAGTCGACCAGCTCGTCCACCGCCTGTTCCCCTCAGCGTTTTTCCGGTCCGGCGATTTTACGCCCGAGCCGTAAACAGGATATTGACGCTGCGGGGCCCGAAACCCCGTAGCGTCACAGAGAAGAAGGCCGTTCGCAAGAAATCGGCTAGTTGTTCGTTTTGTCGCCGAAAGGATTGCGCGAGACGCGGACTTGCAGGCGAACCGGGACCGCGCCGAAGCCGAGCTCGCGGCGGATGCCATTGATCAGATAGCGCAGATAGGAATCGGGCAGCAGGTCGGTGCGCGTGCCGAACAGGACGAAGCTCGGCGGGCGCGTGTTCACCTGGGTGATGTAGCGCAGCTTGATGCGCTTCCCGCCCGGCGCCGGCGGCGGGTTCTTCTCCACCGCATCCTCGAACCAGCGGTTGAGCTGGCCGGTCGAGACGCGCTTCGACCAGATGTCCCGGACCTCGAAGGCGGCGCCGAGCAACTGGTCGATGCCCTTGCCGGTCTTGCCGGAGACGGTGAGCAAGGGCACGCCGCGCGCCTGGCTCAACCCTTCCTCGAGTGCGGCCTTGATGCCGTTGAACAGGCTGGAGGCATTCTCCGCCACGTCCCATTTGTTGACCGCGATGACGAGCGCGCGGCCCTCCTGCAGGACGTTGTCCGCGATGCGCAGATCCTGCGCCTCCAGCCCGCGCGTACCGTCGAGCAGCAGCACGACGACCTCGGCGAAGTCGACCGCGCGGCGCGCGTCGGCGACCGAGAGCTTCTCGAGCTTGTCCTCGACCTTGGCCTTCTTGCGCATCCCGGCCGTGTCGATCAGCCGCACCGGGCGCCGCTCGCCGTCGGGCGCCCGCCATTCCCAGTCGATGGCGATGGAATCGCGGGTGATCCCCGCCTCGGGCCCGGTGATCAGCCGGTCCTCCGAGAGGATGCGGTTGATGAGCGTCGACTTGCCCGCATTGGGGCGGCCGACGATGGCGAGCTTGAGCGTCGGATCGGCCTCGGGGTCTTCCTCGGCCGACTCGTCCTCGTCACGCTCGATGAAGGGCCGCAAATGCTCGAACAGGTCGACCGTGCCTTCGCCATGCTCGGCGCTCATCGCGATCGCCTCGCCGAAGCCGAGGCCCCAGGCCTCGAGGATGCCCGCTTCGCCCGCTTTGCCCTCGGCTTTGTTGGCGGCGAGCACGACCGGCGTGCTTTCCCCGCGCAGCCAGCGGGCGATCTCCTCGTCGAGCGGCGTCACTCCGGCCCGCCCGTCGATCAGGAACAGGGCGACATCGGCCTCCCGCACCGCCGCCTCGGTCTGCGCGCGCATCCGTCCCGGGAGCGTGTCGGGATCCTCGTCTTCGTAACCGGCCGTGTCGATCACCCGGAAGTCGAGGCCGAGCAGGGTCGCCTCCCCTTCCCGCCGGTCGCGGGTCACGCCGGGCCGGTCGTCGACGAGCGCCAGCTTCTTGCCAACCAAGCGGTTGAACAAGGTGGACTTGCCGACGTTCGGGCGTCCGACGATCGCGACGGTGGGCAGCTTGGCCATAAGAAGGGGTCGCTTCTGCCCTGCCTCTTTACCTCCAGGCGGTCAACCGCCCGTCATTGTCCAGGACGATCAGCGTGTTGTTGGCCACGATCGGGGAGAGCGACATCGGCGTGCGGTGGCGCACCGTGTTCACCACCGAGCCGTCGGTCGGCGAGGCGAAGATGATGTCGCCATTCGAGCCGGTCAGGATCAGCCGGTTGCCCGCGAGGATCGGGCCGCGCCAGTAGATCGGACCGGTCCGGTCCTCGGCGTCGCGGTAGCGCGGCAGCTGGGAGATCCAGCGGATGCGGCCCGACGAGCGGGCGACCGCGAGCAATTGCGCCCGGTCCGTGACCACGAAGATCCAGTCGCCGGCGACCCAGGGGGTGGAGAGACCGCCGATATTGACCTCCCAGGCGCGCTGGCCGGTGATCAGTTCGACGGCGACCATGCGGCCGCCCTGGCCGATCGCGAAGACCCGGCCATTGTCGATCACCGGATCGGCGTCGATGTCGGACAGCTGGCCGACCTGGGTGGAGATGCCGGTGCGCGCGAGCGCGTCCTGCCAGACCACCTGGCCGTTCTCGTAGCGATAGGCGGTGAGCTCGCCCGAGGCGAAGCCCGCGACCAGCGTCGACTGGGCGAAAGCGGGGGCGGCGCTGCCGAACACGCCGGCCAGCTCGAACGAGCCCGCGCCCGCCCAGCGGTTCGCGCCGTCGGAGGTGTTCAGCGCGAAGAGCTGGCTGTCCTGGCTGAGCGTGTAGACGGTGTCGTTGGCCACCGTGGGCGCGCCGCGCAGCGGGCCGCCGGGCTTCACCATCCAGAGCCGGTTGCCCGTCGCGGCATCCAGCGCGGCGACGTCGCCGGCGCCGTTGGCGGCGTAGATGCGGCCGCCGTCGTAGGTGACGCCGCCGCCGAACAGGGCTTCCGGCGGGCTGTTCTCGCCGCGCACCTGGTGCGACCAGATTTCCTGGCCGTTCTCGATGTTGAAGGCGCGGACCCGGGCGAGCGTGTCGATCGTGTAGACGCGGCCGTCGGCGACCACCGGCTCGGAGACCAGGCGGGTGCGGAAGCTGTTGCCGTTGCCGATCGAGACGCTCCACGCCTGCGTCGGAGTCTCGGCCAGGGCGACATGGCCCACCGATTTGGCGGCGTTGCCGCCCGACTGGGCCCAGTCGGTGTTGGCGGTCGGGGCCGGCACGGTGACCGGGATGGCGGCGAGCAGGGGATCGGCCTCGACCGTGCCCTCGCTGCCGAGCACCGGGATGCGCTGGCCGACGGTGGGAGTGTTGTTCCGGTTACTCCGGCCGCCGAGCACGCCGCAGCCGGCGAGAAAGGTGACACAGGCCAGGGCGGCTACGATACGCTTCATTGGGCTTTTTCCCTCGTTGCGGGGGCAGGCGCGGCGGCATTCGCCGCGGGCGCGGGAGCGGGTGAGACCGGACGGGCCGGCGCGGCGGTACGGGGCGCGTCGGGGCTGGCGTCGAAGCCGAGCGAGCCCGCCATCAGCGAGGCGCGCTGCCGAAGCGATTCGGGCACGGTCTCGTTCTGCGAAATGCGCACGAAGATCGGCCCGGCGAGATCGGGGCGGTTCATCCGCAGATGGGCGGTGCCGACCATCTCGCCGGCGAAACCGATCCAGGCGCCGTCGCCATTGGCCATCGTCCCGAGCCGGCGGATGACCTCTTGCGGCTGCAGGTTGTCGAACTCGAGCTGCGTCCGGCGGACCAGCGCGGCGTCGCGATAGACCTGGTCGAGGCTCTGGTCGTCGCCGATCGCGCGCAAGGTCGCGACGGCGGCGGCGACGTTGCCGGTCTCGGCTTGCGTGGTCGCGCGCGAGAACAGGGCGGCGGCGCGGTAGCCCTCGATATCGCTGCCGGCGAGCGTGTTGATCTCGCCCTGGGCGGCGGTCATGCCCTGGTTGCCGGCCTGCATCTGGTCCATGATCGCCACCAGATTCTCGCCGGCGCCCTCGCTGTGCGAGGCCTGCCGGCTGGACCACCAGAGCCCGCCGGCGACCCCGGCGAGGATCAGCACGACGGCGCCGATGACCCACCAGCCATAGCGCGTGAAGAAGGTGTTGATCTGCTCCTTGCGAAGCTCGTCATCCACTTCTTTCAGGAAAGTCTCACCGTCGTTCGGCTTGAGCGCCAACTTCAATTCTCCAATTCGGGGGAGCCTCGCACAAAGGCTGGGGCCGCCCACAAAACACACCTCTCCGGCCCGCAGCGCATTCGCGCGGGCGCGCGCCCCGCCACTCCTTACCCACGGTAAGGTGGAAACGGAATACTAGTTCTTTCCCCGGTAGATCTGCTCGTCGGTCGGAAAGGCGCGGCTCTTCACGTCCGCGGCATAGCCCGCCGCCGCCGCGCTGATCTCGGAGGCGAGGTCGCCGAACCGCTTCACGAAGCGCGGCGTCCGCTCGAACAGGCCCATCATGTCCTCGGTGACCAGGATCTGGCCGTCGCAGGCGGCCGAGGCGCCGATACCGATGGTCGGGCAGGCCACCTCCCTGGTCGCTTGCGCCGCGATCTCCTCCAGCACGCCTTCGATGACGATGGCGAAGCTGCCCGCCTCCGCCACCGCGCGGGCGTCGGCGACCACCTTGGCCGCCTCGGCATCGTCGCGGCCGCGCGCGCGATAGCCGCCGAGCGCGTTCACCGCCTGCGGGGTCAGCCCGACATGGCCGATCACGGGAATGCCGCGCTTCACGAGGAAGGCGATCGTCCCCGCCATCGCCTCGCCGCCCTCCAGCTTCACCGCCGCCGCGCCGGTCTCCTTGAGCACCCGCGCCGCGCTGCGAAAAGCCTGTTCCGGGCTCTCCTCGTAGGAGCCGAACGGCATGTCGACCGCGACCATGGCGTGCCAGGAGCCGCGCACCACCGCCGCGCCGTGCGCGCACATCATCTCCAGGCTGACCGGGATGGTCGACGGCAGGCCGTAAATGACCTGGCCGAGGGAATCGCCGACCAGCAGCAGGTCGCAATGCGGGTCCAGCAATTGCGCCATGCGCATCGTGTAGGCGGTGAGGCAGACGATCGGCTCGCCGCCCTTGCGGGCGAGGATGGCGGGCGCGGTCAGCCTTTTCCCCGGCGCGGGCGTGGGCGTGGCCCGGCTGGTGGCGGTGTCGATCGTGTAGGTGGACATGGGGCAGGTCTAGCCGATCCCGCCGCTCACATCAAAGCGTGGCCGCCTTCATCTTCCGGACGAAGGCCGTGACATCCTCCCCGCGCGCCACCCGGTCGACGATCGCGGAACCGGAGATCGCGCCGGCCGCGCCGGCCGCCAGCGCCGCGCGGACATGGTCCGGACGCGAGATGCCGAAGCCGAAGACGGGCGGCGGCGCCCCGGCCTCGCCCAGCGCCTCCAGCATCGCCCGATGATCGAACGCCACCGCGTCGTCCGCGCCCGTCACGCCAGCGCGGGCGACGCAATAGGTATAGCCGCCACCGAGCCTGGCAATCGCCGCGAGGCGGTGCGGTGGCGTGTTCGCGGCGGCGATCAGCACCGGGTCCACGCCATGGGCGCGCGCAGCCGCCGCATAAGGCGCGGCCTCGAGCAAGGGCACGTCGGCGACGAGCACGCTGTCCACACCCGCCTCGGCGGCGCGGCGATAGAAGTCGTCCCGCCCCCGCGCGATGACGAGATTGGCATAGGTCAGGATGCCGACCGGCACGTCAGGGTGGCGCGCGCGGAAGGCCTTCAGCAAGGCGAAACAGTCCGCCACCGTCGTCCCGTTCGCAAGGGCCCGCACCGCCGCCGCCTGGATCACCGGCCCGTCGGCGATCGGGTCGGAGAAAGGAATGCCGACCTCGATCATGTCCGCCCCGCCCGCGACCAGTTGGTCGAGGATCGCGGCGCAGCCTTCCAGGTCCGGGTCGCCGAGCATGACGAAGGCGCCGAACACGCCCGCATTGCCGCTGCGGCGGAACATGGCGTCGTAGCGGCTCATTCGGGCAGCTCCAGCAACCGCCGCGCCTGCTCCATATCCTTGTCGCCGCGCCCGGACAGGCCGACCAGGATCACCTCCGCTTCGCCCGCCTCCGCCAGCTTCAGCGCATGCGCCAGCGCATGGGCGGATTCGAAGGCGCAGATGATCCCCTCGCTGCGGGCCAGCAGGGCGAAGGCGTCCAGCGCCTCGCGGTCGGTCGCGCCCACATAGGTCGCCCGGCCGCTGTCCTTGAGGAAGGCATGCTCCGGGCCCACGGCGGGATAGTCGAGCCCGGCCGAGACCGACCAGCTCTCCGAAATCTGCCCATCCTGATTCTGGAGCACATAGGTTTCCGCGCCGTGGAGGATGCCTGGGCGGCCGCGCAGCAAAGTCGCGCCATGCGCGTCGCTGTCCAGCCCCTTCCCGGCCGGCTCGACCCCGATCAATTTCACGTCCTCGTCCGGCACGAAGTCCGCGAACAGGCCGATCGCGTTCGAACCGCCGCCGACGCAGGCCACCACCGCATCGGGCAACCGCCCCTCGTCGTGCAGGATCTGGTCCCGCGCCTCGCGCCCGATCACCCGCTGGAAATCGCGGACCATGGTCGGGAAAGGATGCGGCCCGGCGGCGGTGCCGAGCAGATAATGGGTGTCGGCGAAGCTCGCCGTCCAGTCGCGCAGCGCCTCGTTGATCGCGTCCTTCAGCCCCTGGTCGCCCGAGGTCACCGGGATCACCTCGGCGCCCATCAGCCGCATCCGGAATACGTTGAGCGCCTGCCGCTTCACGTCGTGCGCGCCCATGTAGATGCGGGTCGGCAGGCCGAACAAGGCGCCGGCCAGAGCGGTCGCCACGCCATGCTGGCCCGCGCCCGTTTCGGCGATCAGCCGGGTCTTGTCCATCCGTTTGGCGAGCAGGCCCTGGGCCAGCACCTGGTTGGTCTTGTGCGCACCGCCGTGGAGCAGATCTTCGCGCTTCAGATAGAGGCGCGCCTTGCCCGCGGCGAGATTCCGGCAACGGGTGAGCGGCGTCGGCCGGCCCGCATATTTGCTGAGCAATTCCTCCAACTCGACATGGAAAGCCGGATCCTCCTGCGCGTCGAGGAAGGCCGCCTCGAGCTGCTCGAGCACGGGCATCAGGATTTCGGGGACGTAGGCGCCCCCGAACGTGCCGAAGCGGCCGTTCAGCCGCATGCCCGCACCTCCGGCCGGAGGGCGTCGAAGAAGGCGCCGAGCTTCGCATGGTCCTTCCGCCCCGGCGCGGCTTCGACGCCCGAGCAGACGTCGAGCGCCCAGGCCCCGACACGGGCGGCGGCACGGGCGTTGGCGGGGTTGAGCCCGCCGGCGAGCACCGCGTCGCCCAGCTCCGGCCGGCCCCTGATCCGATCCCAGTCGAACGCCTTGCCGGTGCCGCCGGTGCGACCATCCACCATTGTGTCGAACAGGATGCGGTCCGCGCCGAGCCGGGGCTCCGGCACATCGCCGCCGACCGCGCCGGTCGCCCAGATTTCGGTCCCCTCGGGCAGCAAGGGGCGCAGGCCGCGAAGATAGGCCGCATCCTCGTCGCCATGGAGCTGGACGGCGGCCAGTCGGAGCTCCCGCGCGGCGATCGCCACCTCCATCATCTTCTCGTTGCGGAAGACGGCGACGGTCGGCATGCCGCCGATGCCGGCGACTTGCTCGCGGGTCACCGCGCGCGGCGTGCCGGGAACCATGACGAAGCCCAGATAGGAGGCGCCCGCCGCCACCGCCGCGTCGGCATCGGCCCGGTTGGTGATGCCGCAGACCTTCACCCTGCCGTAGGCGAGCGCCCGCGCGGCCTCGGCCGGACGCGGCGCGCGCATCAGGGCGGTGCCCACCAGGAACGCGTCGGCATAAGGCGCGAGCCGCGCCACGTCGGCGCGCGTGGCGATGCCGGATTCGGCGACCAGGATCCGGTCCGCAGGCACCAGGCCCGACAGCCGCTCGGTGGTCGCGAGGTCGACCGTAAGGGTCTTCAGATCCCGGTTGTTGATCCCGATCAAGGGCGCGCCCAGCGCCACCGCGCGGCGCAGCTCCGCCTCGTCATGCGCCTCGACCAGCACGTCCATGTTCAGCGCTTCGGCCGCGGCCAGCACGGCGCGCGCCGCGTCATCCGCCAGCACGGAGAGCATGCACAGCACCGCGTCCGCGCCATAGACCCGCGCCTCGGCCACCTGCCGGGGATCGACGACGAAATCCTTGGCCAGGATCGGGCCGTCGAAGACGGCGCGCACCACCGCCAGATCGTCCAGGGTCCCGCCGAAAAAGGGCGTGTCGGTCAGCACGCTGATCGCGTCCGCGGCGCCCCGATAGGCAAGCGCCTGCTGCGCCGGGTCGGCGCCCGCGCGGATCGCGCCCTCGGAGGGGGACGACTTCTTCACCTCCATGATGAAGCGGGCGCCGGGCCTGGCCAGCGCCGCGCGCAGGCTCCGCCCGGTCGGCGCGGCCGCGGGCGCCCCGCCGGCCAGGCGCGCGGCCACGTCCACGCGCTTGCGCGCGACGATCTCGCCGAGCACGCCGCCCGGTTCAGCCATTGGTGATCTCGACCAGGCCGCGCAGGGTCCGCATCGCCCGGCCGGACAGCAGGGTGTCCAGCGCGAGCGTCACGCCCTGCCGAAGGTTCGCCACCTCGCCCGCCGTCGCCAGCAGCGCGCCGGCGTTCAGCGCCACCGCATCGCGCTCGGCGGCGGTCCCTTGCCCCATGAGCAGGGCCTTGAGCCGCTCCGCATTCTCCTCCGGCCCACCGCCGCGGATCGTGCCGAGCGGCGCGCGCTCCAGCCCGACCTGCTCGGGAGTGATGGTCACATGCTCGATTCGCCCGTCGGTGAGCCGCACGGCCTCGGTCGCGTCGTGCAGCGCGATCTCGTCCAGCCCGCCGCCATGGACGACCATCGCCCGCCGGACGCCCAGCGCATCGAGCACCGCCGCCACCGGCTCCAGCAGCCGCGGCTCGGCGACGCCCAGCAGCTGCACCGGCGGCTCGGCCGGGTTCACGCAGGGGCCGAGGATGTTCATGATCGTCCGGACCTTCAGCGCCCGGCGCACCGGCCCGGCATGTTTCAGCCCCGGATGATAAGCCGGCGCGAACAGGAAGCAGAGCCCGGTCTCGTCCAGCGCCCTGCGCGAGGTCGCGGCATTGACATCGAGCTTCACGCCGAGATGCTCGAGCACGTCCGCCGACCCACAGCGCGAGGTGACCGAGCGGTTGCCGTGCTTGGCGACCGGGAGCCCGGCGGCGGCCGCGACGAAAGCGACCGCGGTGGAGAGGTTGATCGTGCCCGAGCCGTCGCCCCCGGTGCCGCAGCTGTCGGCGAACAGATAATCCGGTCGATCAAAGTCCATGTCGGCGGCCCGCAGCGCCCGGGCGGCGCCGATCAGTTCCTCCTTCGTCTCGCCCTTGATCCGCAGCGCGATCAGCATGGCGGCGATGGCGGGATCGTCCAGCCGCCCCTCGACCAGCGCGGTGAACAGGGTCTCGGTCTCGGCGCCGGAGAGATGCTCGCCCAGATAGAGCCGACCCAAGGCCTCGGCGATCGGGTCGGCGGCCTGGTGGATAGGCGCGGCGGGGGCCAGATTGGTCATGTACATGAGAGTGATCCTGCGGTGATGGCACAATGAAAAAGCCCGCCGGGTTGCGGCGGGCTTGCTTGTCGTCTGGTTTCGATCAGTCGATCTTCACCATCGATGCAGGCGCGCCGCCGCGGGGCCGTCGGCCCACCAGCGCCACGCGAAAGCCACTGCCGCCGGACGGGCGGTCAGGGCTTGGAGCTGGGGCGCGGGCTGCGTCATCACGGCCCAAGCATCCCGATTCCAAGCCGCCGCGTCAACCACTAAGTTACAGCGTGGTGAAACAAATCGGCCGAGCCGCTCACACCGCTGTGCTCCGGCGCAGGCCGGAGCGTTGCGCGTGCTGTCCACCGCCGCCGCGCTGCAGCCATCGCTCCGGCCTTCGCCGGAGCACATACTATTTCACGATGGTCAGCCCGGCTTTCCCTTCCCGCCGCGTCACCGCGGTGGTCACGTCTCCGCCGGCACGGGACAGATGCAGGTCCAGCCGCGCGCCCGCGACGCTGACGTCGCGCAACACCAGGTCGCTGAGGAAGTCCGGCAGCGCGGGGTCGGCGAGGCGCACGCTCCCCGTCTCATGGTCGAGTTCGAGCCCGGTCGCCGCCGCGACCAGGGCGAAGGGGGCCGCCGCCGCCCAGGCCTGGGGCGAGCAGGCCACGGGATAGTTGGTCGGCCCGCGCTTGCGCCGCCGCGAGAAGCCGCAGAACAATTCCGGCAGCCGCCGGAACTCGTCGTAGAGCGCCGCCTCGGCCAGCCCCTGGAAGATGGTCAGCACCTCCCGCCGGTGCCCGTAGCGCGCCAGCCCCATGGCGATCAGCGCATTGTCGTGCGGCCAGACCGAGCCGTTATGATAGGACATCGGATTGTAGCGCGCCTCGCCCGCCGCGATCGTCCGCACGCCCCAGCCCGAGAAGAAGCGCTTGCCGGTGAACAATCCGGCCAGCCGCGCCGCCCGCTCCGGGCTGGCGATGCCGGCGAACAGGGCATGGCCGGCATTGGAGGACAGCACCCGGCAAGGCTGCTTCCTGCCGTCCAGCGCCAGCGCGTAGCAGCCGAGATCGTCGAGCCAGAAGCGGTCCTCGAACTTCTGCCGCAAGGTCTCCGCCTGCCGCCCGTAATCCTCCCAGGGTTCGCCCAGCGCCCGCGCCATCTCCGCCGCCGCCTGCTTGGCCGCGAAGACATAGGCCTGCACCTCGCAAAGCGCGATCGGCCCCTCGGCCGCCGAGCCGTCCGCATGGAAGATGGAATCGAAACTGTCCTTCCAGCCCTGATTCTGCAGGCCCTTCTCCGTCGCCCGCGCATATTCGACGAAGCCGTCGCCGTCCGGATCGCCCGGCCCGTCCATCCAGCCCAGAGCCGCCTTCACGTTCGGCCAGATCGCCCGGATCGTCGCGAGGTCGCCCGAGCGCTTCAGATACATGCCCGCGAGCATCACGAAGAGCGGCGTCGCGTCGACGGTGCCGTAATAGAGGCGGAACGGCACTTCCTTCAGCCGCGCCATTTCGCCGCCGCGGGTCTCGTGCAATATCTTGCCGGGCTGGGCGTCGGCGGCCTCGTCCGTGCCGGTCGCCTGGGTGGCGGCGAGCGTGTTCAGCACGCCCCTGGCGATCTCCGGCGCCGCCCAGAGCAATTCCATCGCGGTGATGATGCCGTCGCGGCCGAAGATGGTGCTGTACCAGGGAATGCCGGCATAGGGATAAAGCCCCCAGGGCGTCTCGGTCAGCAGCATGTCGATGTCGGACGCGGCGCGGTCGATCACCGTGTTGAACAATTCGTTCGCGCTGGTGACGGCGGTCCGCTGGTGGACGCGGTCGCGCTGCGCCCGCCGGACCTTGCGGTAGGCGCTGAGGATATGCGGCGGCTCCGCCGCGCCGCCGTCGAGCGCGCACGCCGCCGTCACGACGAGAACGAACCGCTCGGCCGAATCCAGGTCCATCGCCCAGCGGGCATGATGTTCGGTCAGCTCGTCCGGCGCCGGATCGAACTGGAGCGTCGTCGTCCGTTCCACCGCGTCGAGGCCGAGATAGGTGAAGCGCACCGTCCGCGCGTCCGCCACCTCCGCCCGCAGCCGTCCGCGCTTCGGCCTTTTGTCGCCGCGCACCTCGAACAGGTCGGCGAAGTCGGCGGCGAAGGCGAGATCGAGCGGGATCGTCCGCCCCACCGGCCCGAAGCCGCGCACCCTGATCCGCTCGTAGCAGGTGGTGCCGCAGAGGAACTTGACCCGGCTGGCGTGGATGGCGTCACGCTGCAGCCAGACCTTGCCCTCCGCATCGTGGAAATCCGCATTGGCGAGATCGACGACCATCGCGCCATTGTCGTCGAGCAGCACCGAGCCGAGCAGCAGGGGATCCATGCCGCCGATCCGCAGGCTCAGCCCCGAAAGGAAGCGGGTATCCTGGTAATAGAGCCCGTCCGGCGCGCCCATCGCGGCCTGGCAATCGCCCTGCTTGTCGAACACGCCGAACAGATCGTCATGCTTGAGCGTCCGCAGCGTCCTGTCGACGAGCGACTTGGTCGCCTCGATATGATAGCTTTCGGGAGCGGAGGCGGGCTCCTGCTGCGGCCAGTCCTTGCCTTGCGCGAACTCGTTCATGGGCCTCTCAACCGGCGACGACCATCGTCTTCCCGAACAGGGAGGTCTTCTCCGCCCCCAGCAGCCGCTCATAGAGGCGGACATAATCCTCGGCCATGCGCCGCGCGGTGAAGCGCGCGTCGAACGCGGCGCGCACCCCGTCGCGCGGCATCCGCGCCGCCGCCTCGACCGCGGCCACCGCCTCGTCGATCGAATCGACGATGAAGCCGGAGCGGCCATGCTCGATCACCTCGGCGGTCGAGCCGCAGGGCCAGGCGATGACCGGCGTGCCCGCGGCCATGGCCTCGATCATCACCAGGCCGAACGGCTCCGGCCAGTCGATCGGGAAGAGCAGGGCGCGCGCGCCGCCGAGGAAGGCGGGCTTCTCGGCATCGCCGATCTCGCCGATGAACTCGATGTTCGGATCGCCGAGCAAGGGCTCGATCTCGGCCGCGAAATAGGCGCGGTCGGCATGGTCGACCTTGGCCGCGATCTTCAGCCTCATGCCCGCGCGCCTGGCGATCTCGATCGCCCGGTCGGGACGCTTCTCGGGCGAGATCCGGCCGATGAAGGCGAGATAGTCGCCGCCCTCCGCGGCGAAGGGGATCAGGTCGCGCGGCAGGCCGTGATGGACCGTGCCCGCGAAATGCGCCTCGGGCAGGGGCTTGCGCTGATCGTCCGAGATGGAGACGAGCTGCATCTCGCGGAAGGCGCGGAACGCGGGCTGGAAGTCCGGCAGGTCCTGTCGCCCATGCAGGGTAGTGAGGCATTTGCCGGCCAGCTGCCGGAAGGTCGGGAAGTGCAGGAAGTCGACATGGAAATGGAGCACGTCGTAGCGGTCCGCATCCTGCCGCACCCGCTCCAGCATGGCGAGCAGGCTGGCAGTATGGTCGTTGATCCCCGCCAGGCGCAGCCCCGTCTCCGCGCCGGGGATGAGCCGCGCCGACGTCCGGGAATCGCCGCTGGCGTAGAGCGTCACGTCATGGCCGAGCTCGACGAGCGCCTCGGTCAGCCACCAGATGACCCGCTCGGTGCCGCCGTAAAGCTTGGGGGGCACCGCTTCCGCGAGCGGCGCGATCTGGGCGATACGCAAGTCTACATCTCCTCCGGGCTCGCCGAAAGAACGATGCCGCACTGCAACAAGTTCCCCGCACGACACCCTCGCCCCGCCCCGCGCGTTGGCGGAGCATGGCCCAATTGAGCTTCCTCGACGCCGCGCCGATGCCCGAGGGGCTGCGCTATGCGGCGGACCTGCTGTCGGCGGACGAGGAGCGGGCGCTGCTTGGCCTGATCGCCGCGCTTCCCTTCCAGCCGTTCGAATATCAGGGCTTCCTCGGCAAGCGCGAGACGATCTCGTTCGGCTGGTCCTACCGCTTCGACGGCAGCGGCCTCGCCGAGGCGGAAGCGATCCCGGACTGGCTGCGCCCCGCCCGCGCCCGCGCCGCCGCCTTTGCCGGGCTCGAACCCGAGGCGCTCGTCCAGGCCCTGCTGATCCGCTATGCCGAGGGCGCGGGCCTCGGCTCACACCGCGACCGGCCGGTGTTCGGCGACGTGGTCGGGCTCTCGCTGCTCTCGGCGGCGCCGCTGCGCTTCCGCCGCAGGCAAAGGGAGAGATGGGAGCGCTTCACGCTCGAGGCGGCGCCGCGCTCGGCCTATCTGCTGCGCGGGCCGGCGCGGACCGAGTGGCAGCACAGCCTCGCCCCGGTCGCCGCGCTCCGCTACGCCATCACCTTCAGAACGCTGCGGAAATAGCCCCTAGCGGTAGAAGATGTGCGCCCCGATCACGGAGGAGCGGGCGAGCCGGCGGCCCCAGGCGGGGGAGACGTAATTGGCGTGATACCAGAGCACGTTCGGCGCCAGCATCCGGGTGGTGCCGGCCTGGGCGATGCGGGCGATGGCGACGGCGCGGCGCCAGGCCTGCGAGTCGCGATCGGCCGCCGGGATGATGCCGGCGCGGACGAAGGAGAATTGCGCGCGCTGCACGACGACGCCGCACCAGGTGGTCGGATAGCGGCCGGACCGCGCCCGGTTCATCACCACTTCGGCGACCGCGAGCTGGCCTTCGAGCGATTCCCCGCGCGCCTCGAAATAGACGGCATTGGCGAGGCAATCCTCCTCGGCGCCCTGGGTCTCGACGGCGGAGAGGCGGGCGACGTCGGCGTCGAGCGAGGGCGTGGCCGGCGGCGTCGCGGTAGCGAGGCCGACCATGTGCTGGAAGGCGCCGACGCTGGCCTGCTGGGCCGGGGCGAGCGGCGCGGCGGGCTGGGCGGCGGCCGGAGCAACGGGCCGGGCGAGCGGCGCGGCGTCGTTGAGGCCGAGCGGGCTGACGCCGGTATTCACCGCGCCATGGTCGAAAATGCTGCCGCTCTGGGCGGCGGCCGGGGCCGCGGCGGCGGCGATCGAAACGAAGGCAAGCGCGGCGACAGCCGTCGCGCGGAAAGATCGGATCATCTTGAAATCAGGTCGCTAACTGGCGGTGAGACCAGGGCCTCGCCGTCTTGCGCCGGCCGCTCCCTCAAACCCCGGGGAGCGGCGCCCGCTCGTTCAAACTCGATGGCCGCAACCTGCGCAGCCCCGATTGACGAATCAACAACGCGGCGCCGTTTCAGCGGCGGCCCGGGCCGTCGACGGGACGAGTTGCGGAACGCGATGCGCCGGGCTAGCGCGGCGGGCGAAGGGAAATCGCCATGGCCTATTGGCTGATGAAATCGGAGCCGCACGTCTACAGCTGGGACGATCTCGTCCGCGACGGCGGCACGGACTGGGACGGCGTCCGCAACAATGCCGCCCGCCTTCACCTCAGGGCCATGCGGCCCGGCGACGAGGCCTTCTTCTACCACAGCAACGAGGACAAGGCCGTGGTCGGGATCATGACGATCGCCGGCCCGGGCAAGCCGGACGGCGAGGACGGCGCCTGGGTGAAGGTGCCCGTCGCGCCGCTGCGCAAGCTCGCGCGGCCGGTGACGCTGAAGGCGATCAAGGCCGAGCCGAGCCTGGCGCCGATGGAACTGGTCCGGCAATCGCGGCTGTCGGTCAGCCCGGTGCGGGCGGAGGAGTGGGCGAAGGTCTTGGCGATGGCGGGCGAGGGCTGAGTTGCGGCGGCTCAGCCGTTCTGCAGCCGCCGATAATCCTCCATCGCCGCGTCCAGCCCGCGGCGCAGCGCCACGATCCGCGCGCGATAGATGCCGGTCAGACAGCCGACATTCCGCCCGCAGGCGCGCCGCCGCGCCAGGAAAGCCTCGGCCGCGTCCATGCGCGCACCATTGCCGCCCATGAACATCGGCACCCGCGAATAAGCGTACCAGAGCCCGCCCATCTCGCTGTCGAGCGCGGAGAGCGCCGGCGTGCGGCAGACGGTCGCTTCGTCCGCCCTGCGGGCCAGGGAACAATCGAAGCTCGCGGCGGCGGCGGGCGTGGCGAAGCAGGCGGCACCGATCAGGGCGGCGAAGACGGGGATGGATTTGCGCATGGGGAGACTCTCCGGCGGTCAGTGGGGACGGCATTACCATTGCTCGCCGCGAGCCCGCCATGGGCGGCGGAAGTTTCAAAGTTTCCGCTTCCCATGAGGAGAAAAACCTTCGGGGCACGGGGCGCAAATGTTCCCAATGTTCGCACTGGCCATGGGGGTATCGGGGCGGACACTGACGGCGTGGAATCCGACTCCCCCGGACAGGGCGCCGGCATCGTTACATCATTCTCCTGAACCGCCCTGAGGGCGGCGCCGTTCTTCTGCATCCCACGGTCTTCCGTTCACGCCCCGCTAGGCCTGCCCCGGACTGCGACTCGGGGCGGCGGGCTGGGGCCAACCGGCCAGCTTATGATGTAGGAAATGGGGTGTAGGAAAATGTTTCGTTCTGGATTTGTTCGCGCTGTACAACCGAGCGGAGAGACGCTGGCGTGCAACGCCGCCGGAGCCGCGCGAGCCCGCCAGCCTGCGTCGGAGCCAAGCGAAGGACGGGACTGACGTCGCGAGACAACGCTAAGCCTGTTTAACCCAAGCCGAATATCACCTTCAGGGCTCGCGCGAAAACGTAGGAGAACGGGCCACTGCACCCTTCTGATACGGCGCTTGATACACGTGCTGACTCCACAAGCGGAACCGGTGGCGGCAAGATAATAGGCATGACCGAGAAGCGACTTACATTTCTGGAAGCGCTGTTTGCTCCCAAGGTTGTCAAGCTCGGCGCTTTGGCGTGGCTGCTCTTCGCCAGTTACGACACACTTTGCAGCCAATTTAACTTGCCGACCATCGGCACGTTGGTTGGGAAAGTGAATGGGTCGCTTCTTCCTTGGTGGGGCTGGCTCCTCGTTTTGCAGGCCATCCTTTTCTACGCGCTCTTTGAGTACGTACGACGGAACACGGCGGCTGGACCCATGGCATCTCTGGAGTCTACGCGGGTACTGACGCCAATCAGCACTCCCAAGGTCGCCCTCACAGCGAAAGAGAAAGATCAAGCGAGAGAAATCTTGGTCAGCCTAGCCGATACGATCCGCGATAGGTGGTGGACTCTGTTTGAGAGTGCCCGCTGGATGCACGGATCGCAGGATGACTATGAGAAGAACCTTCCTACGCTACCTGCTTTGCAGGAGCGGGCGCTTCTCGTGGCGAAGGAATATCATAACTTCGTCAACGCGCACGAGCACATGCTCGCAATCATGGGCCTCGAAATGACCGACTTTGGAAAAGCCATCGCCGGAATCCACGAGCCGGTTCGCCGCTATACAGATCGAGTGAGTGCTCAGGGCGAGACTCTATCCAGCCACGTTGTACATTTGCTTCAGGGCGACGCTGATCCCGTGAGAAACGCATTCTCAATCTACAACGCTGCTCTCTCATATCTTCAGCGGACGGTTACGAAGATGCGGAAGGAGGTTGACGCATGAACGGAAAAGACTGCGTTGCTCAGCCGCCTGCTCGTGAACGGTGTCCTTCAGACCAAATCCCTCACTTCGTGACCGCTGGGAATTATGATCAAACTTGAACCCATCGAAGCGCTAGCGCTTACGTTGCATCATTCTCCCGGGGTGCAGGCTCTGCTGGTTGGGAGCGGTATTTCGCGGGCCGCAGGAGTGCCAACCGGTTGGGAAATCACTCTGGACCTTATTCGGAGGCTCGCCAATGTGCAAAGTGTGTCCGACGAGAGCGATTGGGCTGCATGGTATCGAGCCGCTTACGATACTGACCCCAGTTACTCGGAGATATTGGATGCGGTGGCGAGCGCTCCTGCGGAACGCCGATCCATTATCCACAGCTATATCGAGGCCAAGGATGTCGAGGACATTCGGCGACCTACGAAGGCCCACAACGCGATAGCCCGCTTAGTCCATTCGGGCGCGATCAAAGTCATACTCACCACGAACTTCGACCGCCTGCTTGAAAGCGCCTTGCGTGACGTGGGTGTAGAGCCAACTGTGATTGCCTCGGACGATGCCCTCGCGGGCGCCACTCCGCTGGTGCACGCCCAATGCACTGTGATTAAGCTACATGGTGATTATCTGGACGCGAGAATTAGGAACACCGCCGACGAGTTGGAGCGCTACTCGCCGGACATGGACTCTCTGCTGGATCGGATTTTCGATGAATATGGTTTGATCGTTGCCGGCTGGTCCGGCGACTGGGACACAGCGCTTCGCAATGCAATTTTACGGTCTGCCAGCCGTCGCTATCCCTTTTATTGGGCGGCTCGCGGCCCCCTGTCTGAGCTTGGCCAGGATTTGCTGCGACACAAGGCCGGGCGAGACATCCAAATCACAGACGCGGACAGTTTCTTCCAGCAATTACTAAGTAAAGTAGAAGCACTGGGGACGTTGGACCGGGCTCATCCCGAATCCGTTGCGCTGACTGTCGCCGAGGGACGCCGGCTCTGCAGGGATAACAATGCCACGGCCGAGTGGTCCGACCTCCTTTCGAGGGAAGTGGAGCGGTTGTCTGGGTTCGTGCGAGGGGACGATTATCATTCGGCTGACGCGCCTACCGCCACTTCAATCAATGAGTTGGTTCGCAAGTTCGTCGCTAGATCCGAGACTCTTCGCCGACTCGTTTTGGTTGGAGTGAGATGGGGAACCGAGGATGCGTTCCGCGTCACCCTCCAAGCAATTTCTGCGCTGACCTTTCCCGAAATGAGCCGCGGCGGCTTCACTTATCTAATCTCACTCCGCATGCTGGGTGCCAGTATGTGCTTCCATTGGGCCATAGGTGCTGCGCTTTTGCGCGAAGATCCTTCCAGAGCATCGCGGCTTGCCAACCTCATAGTTAGGACGGGCGATGAGAAAAATATCCAAGCAGTCGTAGCACTTCCGCTTATATCGCTCGATACCGTTGAATGGAAAATTCTCGAGGGGTACGAACGCAAGCATACGCCTCACAGCGATTATTTCGGCCAGATTTTCGGTGAAGAGGCGAGAGATATCGTTGTAGCTCCCGCGGAAGCTGACCGGGCATGGGATGATGCAGAATTCATGATAGCGATGGAAGCGGGATACCATCGCTTAGTCCAAGAACGGGGATGGTTCTGGGTGCCCTCCGGGCGCTTCTTGTGGCGGCGCGAGGGCGGCTCTTGGAGAGAACGAATAGAGCGAGTTCAGCAGCTGAAGCCGGATTCATCGGAGTTGAAGGCAGGCCTCTTCGGGGGCTCACCCGATACGGCCAAAAAGACTGCAGAAGCGGCAGCTGAGTTCTTCGAACGGGTAGCCGGAAGCTGGTTCTAATGCTTCGGGCGCTCCCCCAGTCGCGTGACCGACCAAGGGTCGGTGACAAAGGCAACCCAGATCAAGTCGGGATGACGAGGAAGAAGAAGCCGTCATGCCGGACCTAATCCGGCATCCATCTCCTTCGTGCCTCTGCGACTCCGCGCGAAACAAGAAGATGGACCCCGGATCAAGTCCGGGGTGACCAAGAAAAGGGGGCCGTCCCGGAGCAAATCCGTGACGTCAGTCCTGTCGCCCTGCGGGCGCAGGCTGGCCGGCGTCAGGAAGAAGGTGGGTCCCGGATCAAGTCCGGGATGACTAACAGGGGGTGTTAGGCGGCCTCGGCCTTCCGCGACGCGCGTTTGCGCTCGTGGGGGTCTAAGTGGCGCTTGCGAATCCGCACCACCTTCGGCGTCACCTCGACCAGTTCGTCGTCCTGGATGTAGGCGATCGCCTGTTCCAGCGTCATCCGCCGGGGCGGGGTGAGGCGGATGGCGTCGTCCTTGCCGCCGGAGGCGCGGAAGTTGGTGAGCTGCTTGGACTTGAGCGGGTTGACCTCCAGGTCCTGCGGCTTGGCATTCTCGCCGATCACCATGCCCTCGTAGAGCATGTCGCCGGGCGAGATGAACAGCACGCCGCGCTCCTCCAGCGCGTTGAGCGCGTAGCCGACGGCGGCGCCGGTCTCCATCGAGATCAGGACGCCGTTCTGCCGGCCCTGGATCGGGCCCTTATAGGGGCCGTATCTGTCGAACAGCCGGTTCATGATGCCGGTGCCGCGCGTGTCCGAGAGGAACTCGCCATGATAGCCGATCAGGCCGCGGCTCGGCGCGGTGAAGGTCAGCCGGGTCTTGCCGCCGCCCGAGGGGCGCATGTCGGTCATCTCGCCCTTGCGCTGCGCCATCTTCTCGACGACCGTGCCGGCATGTTCGTCGTCCACGTCGACGACGACCGTCTCATAGGGCTCCTCGCGGCCGCCGGACTCGCTGTCCTTGCCCTCGCGGAAGAGGACTCGGGGACGGGAGATGGAGAGCTCGAAGCCCTCGCGGCGCATCGTCTCGATGAGCACGCCGAGCTGCAGCTCGCCGCGGCCGGCGACCTCGAAACTGTCATTGTCGTGCGCGGTGGTGATGCGGATCGCGACATTGCCCTCGGCCTCGCGCTCCAGCCGGTCGCGGATGACGCGGCTCTGCACCTTGTCGCCGTCGCGGCCCGCATAGGGGCTGTCGTTCACGGCGAAGCTCATCGCCAGCGTCGGCGGGTCGATCGGGCGGGCGCGCAGCGGCTGGGTCAGGCCCGGCTCGGCGATGGTGTTGGAGACGGTCGCCTTGGTGAGGCCGGCAATGGCGATGATGTCGCCCGCCTCGGCCTTGTCCACAGGCACGCGCTCCAGGCCGCGAAAGGCGAAGACCTTGGTGGCGCGGCCGTCCTCGACGACATTGCCGTCGACGTCGAGCGCGCGGATCGGGGCGTTCATGTCGAGCGTGCCGCTCTCCACCCGGCCGGTGAGGATGCGGCCGAGGAAGGGATCGCGGTCGAGCAGGGTCGCCAGCATCTTGAACGGACCCTTGGGGTCAAGGCCCGGGGCCGGGACGTGGGCGACGATGGTCTCGAAGAGCGGGGTCAGGTCGCCCTCGCGCACGTCGTCGGTCCGCCCCGCATAGCCGGCGCGGCCCGAGGCGTAGAGCGCCGGGAAATCGAGCTGCTCGTCATTGGCGTCGAGGGTCAGGAAGAGCTCGAAACATTCGTCGAGCACCTCGGCCGGGCGGGCGTCCGGGCGATCGATCTTGTTGACCACGACGATCGGCTTCAGGCCCAAAGCGAGCGCCTTGCCGGTGACGAACTTGGTCTGCGGCATCGGGCCTTCCGCGGCGTCGACGAGCAGGATGACGCCGTCGACCATGGAGAGGATGCGCTCCACCTCGGCGCCGAAATCGGCGTGGCCGGGCGTGTCGACGATGTTGATCCGCGTGGTCTCGCCGCCATGCTCCCACTCGACGCTGGTGCACTTGGCCAGGATGGTGATCCCCCGCTCCTTCTCCAGGTCGTTGGAATCCATCGCGCGCTCCTCCACGCGCTGATTCTCGCGGAAGGTCCCGGACTGGCGGAACAGCTGGTCGACAAGGGTCGTCTTGCCGTGATCGACGTGGGCGATGATCGCCACGTTGCGAAGGCTCATCTTCGGATAACTCTCGATTGGGAGAAAGGTCGCCGCGCACATAGCGACTTTGCTGCGATGCAACAAGGGCGGAAGCGGCGCGGAGGCCGGGGAAATCAGGGAAAATGCGCGCCTTCGGTGAAGCCGTGGCGGGTGGTGCGGTCATAGTCGCGGTCGTGCTGGCCCAGCCGGCGGATCGCGGCCTGGCCGTCGCGCGTGGCATCGGCGCAGCTGCTGGCGCGCAACGCGGCGAGCACGCTCCCCCGGTTCTCGAAGGCGCGGCGGACATGATTGGCCTCGTGCCGGGCGAGCACGTTCACGTAGCGCTGCCAGCGGACGCGGACCGCCTCGGGCGTGGTCGGGCGGACGACCAAGCGGGGCATGCGCACCCGGCCGGAGAAGCGCAGTTCGGCCCGGCTGAGGTCGCACGTGCCGTTCGGCCCCTCCGGCCAGCGCCATTCGATATACCAGCTGGCGAGCGCGTCGACGCGCTGGCCGTCATTGGGATCGCGCGGGCCGGCCTGGTTCAGGGCGCGGCGGATCTCGAACAGGCTGTCGCCGCTGATGTCGTAATAGGCGATCTCGACATTGGGGATGCCGGCGAGCGCCTCCTCGAGGCTCTGCGCCGGCGCGGGCGGGGAGGCCCTGGCGGCGGGCGGCGCGGGCTGCGCATTGCCGGGCTCGGGCGCGGGCGGAGCGCAGGCGAACGCCGCCGCGAGCGGCAGCAGCAGGATTGGAAGGCGGCGGCCGAGGGTCAGCGCGCCACCCGCTCGAGGATCTCGACGCCGCGGGCGAGCGCGCGCTTCTCGGAATCGGCGAGCTTGTGGAGACGGCCGACCAGAGCGTGGACCCGCGCCTCGCCGCCGCCGGTCAGCAGCCGCGCGCCTTCGTCGGTGGCCATGATCCGCACCGACCGGCGGTCGCGCGGATCGGCGATCCGGTCGACCAGGCCGCGCTCGACCAGGGCGTCGACGATCCGGCTCATCGTCGGCGGGCGGACCTGCTCGGCCTCGGCCAGCTCGGCCAGCGAGACCGGCCCTTCCAGCGTGATGCAGGACAAAGCGGAGAGGCGCGGGGCGCTGAGGCCGCTGCCGTCATCCTCGCGCCGGAGCGTCCGCAAAAGTCTGATCGAGGCCGAGTGCAGCCGCGCCGCAACGTCCCGAGTCTGGCCGTCTCCCATGCCCATCCCCCCGGATTAGCAAAGCTAATGATTGTGCTTCCCGAACTGTTAGCACGGACCTGTGGATAAGTCGACAGGGGCAAGCGGCTGAACTCCTTCCCGGTCCGGGACATCATCCACAGGCGGTTGCGGGGATCGAGGCGCGCATAGGCAGGCCTTCAGGGATGCAGCCACCAGCGCAGGAGATAGCCGAGGCTGCCCACGACCAGCACGCCGGCCGCCCAGAGCCCGACGAACCAGGCCCATTTCTTCCAGAGCGGCCCCCGCGCGTCCTCGTTCATGCGCGCGGCCCCCGCGTTCGTGCACCGGGGCTGGCCGCATTCTCCTTGGTTCCTCCATTGGCCGCCGCGGCGGCCGGCCGCCTAGGAGGAGGCGTGAAGCACGCGTCCTTCCGCACCCGCGTCGGCAATGCCTGGGCCGGCATCCGCATCGTATGGCGGCGCGAGAAGACGTTCCGCACCCAAGGCCTGTTCGCCCTCGCCGCCTTCGCCGCCTGCGCATGGCTGCGCGCCGGGCCGCTCTGGTGGGCGCTCGTCAGCCTCGGCATCTTCATGGTGGTCGCGCTGGAGGCGATGAACGCGGCGCTCGAATATGCGCTCGACCGGCTGCATCCGGAGCGGCATGCGGAGATCGGCCATGCCAAGGACGCGGCCGCCGGCGCGGTGCTGCTGGCGAGCCTGGGCACGGCCGGCGTCGGGGCGCTGCTGCTGCTGGACCGGTGGCGCGGCTGATCAATGATAGCCATGCTCGCCGACCTTGCCGCGGAACACCCAATAGGACCAGGCGGTGTAGGCGAGGATGAGCGGCACCAGCACGGCCGCGCCGACCAGCATGAAGAGCTGGCTCGAATGGGGCGCCGCCGCCTGCCAGATCGTGACCTGGCCCGGGATCACATAGGGCCAGATCGAGATGCCGAGGCCGACCAGGGTCAGGGCGAACAGGCCGAGCGCGGTGGCGAAGGGCAGCCAGTCCCGGCCGCGGCGGATACCCTCCCAGCAGATCAGGGCGATGCCGCCGAACGCCATCGGCATGATCCCGGTGAACAGCACGCCCGGCCACATGAACCAGCGCTGGTAATATTGGCCTTCGAGCCAGGGCGTCGCCAGGCTGACCGCGCCGACCATGAGCAGGAAGGCGGGCAGCAGCCACTGGGCGTAGCGGCGCGCCAGCGCGTTGAGTTCGCCCTCCGTCTTCCAGATCAGCCAGGTCGCACCGAGCAAGGCGTAGGCGACGACGAGGCTGGCGCCGGTCAGCAGGCTGAACGGAGTCAGCCAGTCCCACCAGCCGCCGGCATAAGCGCGGCCCTGGACCTCGATCCCCTGCAGCAGCGCGCCGAGCGTGATGCCCTGCGCGAAGGTCGCGACCAGCGAGCCCAGGCAGAAGCTCGCGTCCCAGAACTTGCGGTGGCCCGGGTCGCGCCAGCGGAACTCGAAGGCGACGCCGCGGAAGACGAGGCCGAGCAGCATGGCGATGAGCGGCGCGTAGAGCGCGGGCAGGATGATCGCGTAGGCCAAAGGAAAGGCGGCGAGCAGGCCGCCGCCGCCGAGCACCAGCCAGGTCTCGTTGCCGTCCCAGACCGGCGCGATCGAGTTCATCGCCTGGTCGCGGTCCGGGCCCACGGGCACGCGCGGGAAGAGGATGCCGATGCCGAGATCGAACCCGTCCATGACGACGTACATCGCGACCGCGAAGGCGATGATGACGGCCCAGACCACGGTGAGGTCCATCAGAAATCCTCCCCCAACGGGGGAGGGGGACCATGCGAAGCATGGTGGAGGGGCCGCGGCGGACACCGCCGCGGTGCGGCGGCCCCTCCACCGCACTGCGTGCGGTCCCCCTCCCCGTTCCGGGGAGGATGTAGAAAGACCATCATCTCTCCTCCTCCCCGCTCTTCTCCACCACCGCCGCGGCCGGGGTGATGCCGGCGCTGCGGATCGGGGCGTCGGACGGCGGCGTCTCGCCGGCGGCGGGGGCGTGGCGCATCAGCTTGAGGATGTAGACCGTGCCGGCCGCGAAGACCGCGAAATAGACGATGACGAAGGCGATGAGCGAGCCGGTGACGCCCGGCGCCGCGATCGGCGAGACGGCGTCGCGGGTGCGCAGCAGGCCGTAGATCACCCAGGGCTGGCGCCCGACCTCGGTGGTCACCCAGCCGGCGATCACCGCGACGAAGCCGGACGGCCCCATCACCATCGCGAAGCGGTGCAGCCAGGTCCAGTCGTGCAGTTTCTTGCGCCAGCGCGCGACCAGGCTCCAGAGGCCGAGGCCGAGCATCAGGAAGCCGATCCCGACCATGATCCGGAACGACCAGAAGACGATCGCCACCGGCGGCTGGTCCTCGATGGGCACCGTGTCCAGCCCGCGCATGGGCGCGTTCAGATCGTGCTCCAGCAGCAGCGAGCCGAGATTCGGGATGGCGATCGGAAAGCGGACCTCCTGCGCCGCCTGGTCCGGCCAGCCGAACAGATAGAGCGGCGCGCCCTCCGGATGGCTGTGGAAATGGCCCTCCATCGCCATGATCTTCACCGGCTGGTGCTCGTAGGTGTTGAGCCCGTGCTGGTCGCCGACGAAGATCTGCACGGGCGCGACCAGGGCGGCCATCCACATCGCCATGGAGAACATCGTCCTGACCTCGGGCGTCTTGCGGCCGCGCAGATGATGCCAGGCCGCCACCCCGCCCACGACGAGCGCGGTGGTCAGATAGGCGGCGAGCACAGTGTGGACGAGGCGGTAGGGGAAGCTCGGGTTGAAGATGATCGCCAGCCAGGATCCGGCCGGGACGAACTGCCCCGCCTCGTTGATCGCATAGCCGGTCGGCGTCTGCATCCAGCTGTTCACCGAGAGGATCCAGAAGGCGGAGATGAAGGTACCGACCGCGACCATCAGGGTGGCCGCGAAGTGGAGCTTCCTGCCCACCCGGCCCATGCCGAACAGCATGACGCCGAGGAAGCCCGCCTCCAGGAAGAAGGCGGTCAGCACCTCATAGGCCATGAGCGGCCCGATGATCGGCCCCGCCCGGTCCGAGAAGACCGACCAGTTGGTGCCGAACTGGTAGGAGAGCACGATCCCCGAGACGACGCCCATGGCGAAGGCCAGAGCGAAGATCTTCAGCCAATATTTGAAGAGGTTGAGATACTTTTCCTGCCCCGTCTTCAGCCACAAAGCCTCGAGCACCGCGAGGAAGGAGGCGAGGCCGATCGAGAAGGCCGGGAAGATGAAGTGGAACGAGACGGTGAACGCGAATTGCGCGCGCGCCAGGATCAATGCTGTGCCGTCGGGATCGGGCATTTCGCCCCAGCTCCTTTTGCCTGAGGCCTCCTAGCGCGGGCGCCGGAAAAGTCACCCCCTCCCCGAGGTTGCAAAACCTGATCCCAGGGATGCGGGGAATGCACGCGGGCCGCGCCGCCGGGAGGGCGCCGCGCCCGCCCCGAAACGAATGCATTTCCTGCACGTTCGTCGCTCGGCAGGTCGGCTTCGTCACGCCGCCCTTGGTCGAATCGGGTGGCATGGGCAGCCATCTCCTGATGGGATGGTGGGACTCTCTGTGAACATGCTGGCGCCTGCGAACATCGCTCGTGACACCCTGCCGTTCTTGCGGCAGGAAGGGCGCCCTGCCGCCCGGGGGGTCAAGCGCAAGGTGCCGTCGTCCAGGAGCCACGCCTATTGGTCCGACGCGATCCGCTCGACGGTCGCCTTGTGGCTGTTCGTGCTGTTCGTCTTCATGCCGCGGATCATCCAGCGCCACGCCAATGAGGGCTGGTCGAGCATCGTCCTCGACTGCGTGACCGTGTTCATCTCGATCGGCCTCGCGCTGGTGATGTTCCTGAGCTCCAAGGCGACGATCGGCATGCCGCACTGGCTGCGCCTGCCGCTCAGGGCGATGTCGGTCCTGTTCTTCGCGGCGTTCAACACCGTGCTGGACCTGCTCTACCAGGGCTGGATCGCGGACAATATCGACCAGACCTGGCAGAATTTGCCGACCGATTTCACCCGCGCCTACAATTCCATGCTGAACTACGTGCTGGTCTACGGCGTGAACATGATCCTCTTCCACGTAAACTATGCGCGCCGCGCCGCCGTGCAGCAGGAGCGCCAGCTCGCCGAGGCCCAGCTCGCCGCCCAGCAGGCCCAGCTCGCGGCGCTCCGCTACCAGCTCAACCCGCATTTCCTGTTCAACGCGCTCAACTCCATCTCCGCTTTGATCGTCACCAAGCGCAACGACGATGCCGAGGAGATGACCGAGAAGCTTTCCTCCTTCCTGCGCTCCTCGCTCAACGCCGAGCCGTCCGAGCTCATCCCGCTCGACGAGGAGCTCTCGCTCACCGAGGAATATCTGAACATCGAAAGCGTGCGCTTCGGCGACCGGCTCGGCGTCGACGTGCATTGCGCGGACGACGCCTGCCATGCGCTCGTGCCCAGCTTCCTCGTCCAGCCGCTCGTGGAGAATGCGGTGAAGCACGGCGTCGCCCGCTCCACCAAGCCGATCGAGATCGGCATCGACGCGCAGCTCGTGGGCGACGCGCTGCGCATCACCGTCTCCAACGACATCGCCGAGCACGAGCCGGACGATCTGCCGGATTCGGAAGGCGCCGGCGTCGGCATCGACAATGTCCGCCACCGCCTGCATGCGGTGTTCGGCAAGCGCGCCTCGCTCACCGCCGGTCCGGTCGGCGACCGCTTCGTCGCCACCATCTCCATCCCCAAAGTGACCCTCGCCCCCTGAAAAGCCTGGCTTGCGCGGGGAGGTTTTATTGACTCGCGCGCCCTCCTGACGGAAAGCAGCCGCTCAAACGAGCGGGGACGACATGCGCGTATTGCTGGTTGACGACGAGGCCCTGGCGCTGGACCGCCTGACGAGCTTCTTCGGCGATATCGAGGGGGTCGAGGTGATCGGCCGCGCCACGGACGGCAATATGGCGCTGGAGAAGATCCGCGAGCTGCTGCCGGACCTGGTGATCATGGACATCCAGATGCCGGGCCGCACCGGCCTGCGCGCCGCCGCCGACATCGACGTGGAGCCGCGCCCGGAGCTGGTCTTCGTCACCGCCCACGAACATTATGCGCCCGACGCCTTCGAGGTGGACGCGGCCGACTATCTGCTGAAGCCGGTCCGCTTCGACCGGCTGCGCCAGGCGGTGGAGCGGGCGCGCCGCCGCCGTTCCCTGCGCGCCTCCGAGGACCGCGCCGCGGAGCTCGAGGCGGAGCTGGAGGCCGCGAAGGCGGGCGGCGCCGCCCCGGCCGCGACGGACGACGGCTTCTGGATCCCGGAGCGCCACGGCCAGCGCCGGGTGCCGCTGGAGGCGATCAACTGGATCGAGGCCGCGCGCGACTATGTGCTGCTGCACACCGATCTCAGGAGCCATTTGCTGCGGATCACCATGGCGGCGCTGGAAGAGCGGCTCGCGGGCTCGCAGCTCGTGCGCGTGCACCGCTCGGCCTTCGTTCGGCCGGACAAGGTGGAGGAAGTGAAGCGGGACGGTCGGTCGCTGGCGCTGGTGCTGGCCGGCGGGGCGGAAGTCCAGGTGGGACCTTCCTATGTGGCGGCGACCAAGGGAGCGCTCGGCCTGGAACAATAGATTTCGTCGAAGGCGCGGATGACCGGGGCGGCTGGAGCGTCCCCGTTCAGGACGCGAAGTTGCCGATCCCCGGCCTCCGGTGTTGCGGCACCACGTTAAGCGACGAAGGCGCTGGAGGTGCTGGCGGCGACCAGCAGGACGCTCACGAACATCGCGGCGAAGCAGCTGGAAACGGTGCGGAACGTGTCGGCGGTCATTGTCTCACTCCTGAATGAAAACAGCGCCCCAACGGCGCCGTTGGAAGGGCTCTAGCCGCCCTCTGCGCAGCGTGCAGCGGCGGTGCGACAATCGTGGCGGATGGTTCGACGAGCGCGGCTTTCAGCGACGAAG
>DATJUQ010000016.1:0-72839 GCA_035502235.1 Allosphingosinicella sp. | reverse complement strand
AGCGGGTCCTGCAGATATTTCTGCACGGCTCTCTTCAAGGGTCTCGCGCCGTAGACCGGATCGTAGCCGACCCGACCGAGCCAGGCGCGGGCGCCGGCGGTGAGGTCCAGGACGATCTTGCGGTCCTTGAGCAAGTGCTGGACGCGGGCGACCTGGATGTCGACGATCGGGCCCATATGGTCGGCGGCGAGCCGGTGGAACAGGATGATCTCGTCCAGGCGGTTCAGGAATTCCGGCCGGAAATGGGCGCGGACGATCTCCATCACCTGCGGCTCGACATCGTCGACGCTCTGGCCGTCGGCGAGGCTGGTCAGGAACTGGCTGCCCAGATTCGAGGTCAGGATGATGATCGTGTTGGTGAAATCGACCGTGCGGCCCTGGCCGTCGGTCAGCCGGCCGTCGTCCAGCACCTGCAGCAGGATGTTGAAGACGTCGCCATGCGCCTTCTCGACCTCGTCGAACAGGACGACCTGATAGGGCCGGCGCCGGACCGCCTCGGTCAGCACGCCGCCTTCTTCATAGCCGACATAGCCGGGAGGGGCGCCGATCAAGCGGGCGACGCTGTGCTTCTCCATGAACTCCGACATGTCGATGCGGACCATGGCGTGCGGATCGTCGAACAGGAATTCGGCGAGCGCGCGGGTCAGCTCGGTCTTGCCGACGCCGGTCGGGCCGAGGAACAGGAAGGAGCCGAGCGGCCGGTTCGGATCCTGCAGGCCGGCGCGGGCGCGGCGGACGGCCTTGCTGACCGCCTGCACCGCCTCCTGCTGGCCGATCACGCGCTTGCCGATCGCCTCTTCCATGTTCAGCAATTTCTCGCGCTCGCCCTCCAGCATCCGCTCGACCGGAATGCCGGTCCAGCGGGCGACCACGGCGGCGATGTCCTCGCTGGTCACCTCCTCGCGGAGCATCGCGCTGCCCGAGGCGGCGGCGGCCTCCTCGAGCTGCTTCTCGAGCGCGGGGATGCGGCCGTATTGAAGCTCGCCCGCCTTGGCGAGGTCGCCATGGCGCTGCGCCTGGTCGAGCTCGATCCTGGCAATGTCGAGCTGCTCCTTGACTTTGGCCTCGCCGGCGATCTTCTCCTTCTCCGCCTGCCAGCGCGTGGTGAGCGCGGCGGACTGCTCCTCAAGTCCGGCCAGCTCGCCCTCGAGCGCCTTCAGCCGTTCCTTGGAGGCGGCGTCCTTCTCCTTCTTCAGCGCCTCGCGCTCGATCTTCAGCTGGATGATCCGCCGGTCGAGCGTCTCGATCTCCTCGGGCTTGGACTCCACCTCCATGCGGATGCGCGAGGCGGCCTCGTCCATCAGGTCGATCGCCTTGTCGGGCAGGAAGCGGTCGGTGATGTAGCGGTTGGAGAGCGTCGCCGCGGAGACCAGGGCGGCGTCGGTGATGCGCACGCCATGGTGAAGCTCGTATTTCTCCTTGAGCCCGCGCAGGATCGAGATCGTGTCCTCGACCGTCGGCTCGCCGACGAAGACCGGCTGGAAGCGCCGCTGCAGCGCCGGGTCCTTCTCGACATGCTTGCGATATTCGTCGAGCGTGGTCGCGCCGATACAGTGCAGCTCGCCGCGGGCGAGCGCCGGCTTGAGCAGGTTGGAGGCGTCCATCGCGCCTTCCGATTTGCCGGCGCCGATCAGGGTGTGCATCTCGTCGATGAACAGGATGATGTCGCCCTCGGCGCCCTTCACCTCGTCGAGCACGCCCTTCAGCCGTTCCTCGAACTCGCCGCGATATTTCGCGCCCGCGATGAGCGAGCCCATGTCGAGCGACATCAGGCTGCGGCCCTTCAGGCTGTCCGGCACGTCGCCATTGGCGATGCGCAGCGCCAGCCCTTCCGCGATCGCGGTCTTGCCGACGCCGGGCTCGCCGATCAGCACCGGGTTGTTCTTGGTGCGCCGGGCGAGGATCTGGACGGTGCGGCGAATCTCCTCGTCGCGGCCGATCACCGGATCGAGCTTGCCCGCGCGCGCGGCCTCGGTGAGGTCCCGGGCGAATTTCTTCAGCGCGTCATAACGGTCCTCGGCGCCCGCCGTGTCGGCGGTGCGGCCGCCGCGCAGCTGGTTGATCGCCTCGTTCAGCGCCTCGGGCTTCACGCCCGCGTCGCGCAGGGCCTTGCCGGCATCGGTCTGGGAGATGGCCAGAGCGGTCAGCAGCCGCTCGACCGCGACATAGGAATCGCCGGCTTTCTGCGCGATCTCCTCGGCCTGGTCGAGCACGCGGATCGTGTCGCCGTTGAGGCTCGGCGCCGCGCTGGCGCCGCTGCCGGAGACGACCGGCACCCTGGCCAGCGCCTCGTCCGTCTCGCGCCGCGCCGCCTCGGCGCTGCCGCCGGCGCGCGCGATCAGCCCCGCGGCCATGCCCTGCTCGTCCTCGAGCAAGGCCTTCAGCACGTGGATCGGCGCGATCTGCTGATGATTCATGCGGCTGGCGACGGTCTGCGCCGATTGCAGGAAGCCGCGGGCCCGGTCGGTGAACTTTTCGAGATTCATAGGTCGTTACGCCCCTCTTCGGTTGCAGGCGATATGGTGTGGCCCTGGGGCAACACAAGGCGTCCGGCACAATCCGCAATTTTGCCGATACTTATCGCCGGGGCCGTATTGCATAGTTCGTACACCGCTGTAGTGTCCGCCCCCTGCACTCATGGGGAATCACATGCGCAAACTGCTTTCTGCTTTCGCGTTCGCCGCGGGGGTATCGCTTATTGCGACCGCCACCGCTTCCGCTTCCACCGTCGCTTCGACCGCCAGCACCGAACAGGGCGCGCGTCGCGGCGCCGCCGATCCGGTCCAGGCCCTGGTCCAGCGGGTCAACATCCCGTTCGAGACCTTCACCCTCGCCAACGGCCTGCGCGTCGTCGTGCATGAGGACCGCAAGGCGCCCGTGGTCGCGGTCAGCGTCTGGTACAATGTCGGCTCCAAGGACGAGCCGGCCGGGCGCACGGGCTTCGCGCATCTGTTCGAGCACCTGATGTTCAACGGCTCCGAGAACGCGCCGGGCGACTATTTCGCCCCGCTGCGCGAGATCGGCGCGACCGATTTCAACGGCACGACCTGGTTCGACCGCACCAATTATTTCCAGACCGTCCCGCGCAATGCGCTGGAGCGCGCCCTCTATCTGGAGAGCGACCGCATGGGCTTCCTGCTCGGCGCCGTCACCCAGGAGAATCTGACCAACCAGATCGGCGTCGTCCAGAACGAGAAGCGCCAGGGCGACAACGAGCCCTACGGCATGGTCGAATATGCCCAGCTCGAGGGCCTGTTCCCGCAGGGCCACCCCTATCACCATTCGACGATCGGCTCGATGGCGGACCTCAGCGCCGCGACGCTCGACACCGTCCGCGACTGGTTCCGCAGCAAATACGGCCCGAACAACGCCGTCCTGGTCCTCGCCGGCGATCTCAACGCCGCCGAGGCGCGGCCGCTGGTCGAGCGCTATTTCGGCCCGATCGCGCGCGGCCCGGTGAACACGCCGGCGGCCGCCGCGGTGCCGACGCTGGCGGCCCGGGTCGACCGGCAGATGCACGACCGCGTCGCCAACACCCGGCTCTACCGCAACTGGGCGGTGCCCGGCCTGACCGACGCGGACCAGGTGCCGCTGCAGATCGGCGCCGCCATCCTCGGCGGCCTCGCCAGCTCGCGGCTCGACAACCAGCTGGTGCGCGGCGAGCAGAGCGCGGTCCGCGTCGCCACCTTCGTCCTGCCCTTCCAGCGCCTCTCGATGTTCGAGATCCAGGTCGACGTGAAGCCGGGCCAGGATGCGGCCGCGGTGTCGCGCCGGCTCGACGAGATCGTCGCCGAATATCTCCGCACCGGGCCGACCCAGGACGAGGTCCGCCGCGCCGTGATGCGCGCGCTGTCGGGCCGCGTGCAGGGCCTCGAGCAGGTCGGCGGCTTCGGCGGCAAGGCCGTCGCGCTGGCCGAGGGCATGCTCTACGCCAACGATCCGAACTTCTACCGCACCCGGCTCGAGCAGATGGCGGCGGTGACTCCGGCCCAGGTCCGCGCGGCGATGCAGCGCTGGCTCTCCCGTCCGGTCCTCGCCATCACCGTCTCCCCGGGCGAGCGCGAGGCCTATGACGAGGCGCCCGGCCAGGGCAGCCGCTCCAACTTCGTCGCCGGCGGTTCCGGCGGCGGCGGTGGCGGCGGGACCGACGAGGTCCAGGCCGCCCAGCCCGCGGCGGCGGCCCAGCCGGCTCCGGCGCGGACCGGCACCCGCGAGCCCATGCCCGGCGTGACCGGCACGCTGCCGGTCCAGTTCCCGGCGACCGAGCGCGCCCGCCTGACCAACGGCGTCAACATCGTCTATGCGCGCCGCGCCGCCGTGCCGGTGACCCGCATCGCCGTCGAGTTCAACGCGGGCATCGCCGCCGATCCGGCCAACCGGCTCGGCACCCAGGCGATGATGCTGAACATGCTGGAGGAGGGCACCACCCGGCTCAACTCCATCCAGCTCGCCGAGGCGCAGGAGCGGATCGGCGCGACCATCGGCACCGGCGCCAGCCTGGACCGCACCACGGTCTCGCTGACCGCGCTCAGCACCCAGCTCGCGGCCTCGCTCGACCTGCTCGCCGACGTGATCCGCAACCCGGCCTTCGCCCCGGCGGAGGTGGAGCGCATCCGTCAGCAGCAGCTCGCCGGCATCGCCGCCGAGCTGACCCAGCCGCAGGGCCTGGCGCTGCGCGCGCTGCCCGGGCTGATCTACGGCACCGCCCATCCTTATGGTAAGCCGTTCACCGGCTCGGGCGACGCCGCGGTGGTGCAGTCGCTGACCCGCGACGAGCTGGTCCGCTTCCACCAGACCTGGATCCGGCCGGACAATGCCACGATCTTCGTGGTCAGCGACCTGCCGCTCGCCCAGCTGCGTCCGCTCCTGCAGGCGCGGTTCGGCACCTGGCGGCCGGCGGCCGGCGTGGCCCGCGGCGTGAAGGCGTTCAACGCGCCCGTCCCGGCGCCGCGCCCGCGGATCGTCCTGATCAACCGTCCGCAGTCGCCGCAGTCGGTGATCCTGGGCGGCCAGATCATCCCGGCCGAGGGCACGCAGGACCTGCTCAACCTCACCGCCGCCAACGAGGCGCTGGGCGGGAGCTTCCTGTCGCGCATCAACATGGAGCTGCGCGAGCGGCGCGGCTGGTCCTACGGGGCCCGCGGCGGCGCGAACATGGTCGAGCACCAGATCCCCTACATCATCCAGGCGCCCGTCCAGCAGAACCAGACCGGCCCCTCCATCGCCGCGGCGCGGGAGATGGTGACCGGCTTCCTGACCAATCAGGGCGTGACCGACGAGGAGATGAACCGGATCATCCTCGGCAACACCCGTCAGCTGCCGGGCCAGTTCGAGACGTCGGGCGCGGTGCTCGGGGCGCTGCGCAGCAACGCCCTCTATCGCCGGCCGGACAATTACTGGTCGATGATCGCGGACCGCTATCGCGGCATGAACAAGGCGACCTTGGACACCACCGCGCGGCGCTACATCAACCCGAACAATTTCGTCTGGGTTGTCGTGGGCGACGCGGAGCGGGTCCGCCCGCAGCTGGATGCGCTCGGCCTGCCGGTCGAGGTCGTCCAGCCGCAGGGCGCGCCGGCGCCGGCCCGTCCGGCCCAATAAGCCGGAGCCTGCGAAGCTGAAGATCGGGCCCTCGCCGGGAGACCGGCGGGGGCTCAGTCTTTTCGGCTCCCTTCAAATGATCAAAGTCTAAGGCGGATGACGTGGCCCATCTTGCGGCCGGGGCGCGCTTCGCCCTTGCCGTAGAGGTGGAGATGGGCGCCGGGCTCGGCGAGCAGGGCGGCCCAGCGATCGGCATCGGCGCCGATCAGGTTGGTCATCTCGGCGCCGGCCGTCACCAGGCCGGTGTCGCCGAGCGGCAGGCCGCAGACGGCGCGGATGTGATTCTCGAATTGCGAGGCGGTCGCGCCCTCGATGGTCCAGTGGCCGCTATTGTGCACGCGCGGCGCCATCTCGTTGAAGATCGCCTCTTCGCCCAGCGCGAAGAACTCGACCGCCAGCACGCCGACATAGTCCAGCGCCGCGGCAATGGCCTGTGCCAGCGCGCGGCCTTTCGCGACGGCACCGTCCAGCTCCGGCCCGGCCGGCACGATGGAGGTGTCGAGAATCCCGTCCTTGTGGACGTTGCGCGGCGAGTCCCACAAGGCGATCTCGCCGTCCGCGCCCCGGCAGAGCAGGACGGAGAACTCGGCGTCGAAGCGCACGAAGCCTTCGAGCACGCAGGGCGCGCCGCGCACGGCGTCCCAGGCCGCATCCGCGTCATCCGGCGCCATGATCCGGGCCTGGCCCTTGCCGTCATAGCCGAAGCGGCGGGTCTTCAGCACCGCCGGCGCGCCGATCTCCGCCAGCGCCGCGTCCAGCCCGGCCCGGTCGTCCACCGCCGCGAACGGCGCCGGGCGGCCGCCGAGGCCCGTGACGAACCTCTTCTCCTCCAGCCGGTCCTGCGCGATCTCCAGCGCCCTCAGCGGCGGCCGCAGCCCATTTAGCGTTGCGAGCGGCGCGGTGGGGATGTTCTCGAATTCGAAGGTGAGGGCGTCCACCCCGGCCGCGAAGGCCTGGAGCGCCGCGACATCCTCATATTCGCCCTGGGTCCAGTGCGCGGTGACATCGGCCGCCGGGCCGCCGGCATCGGGGGCGTAGATGTGGGCGCGATAGCCGAGCTGCGCCGCGGCGATCGCCAGCATCCGCCCCAGCTGGCCGCCGCCCAGGATGCCGATGGTGGAGCCGGGCGGGATCGTCATTCCGGCGCTTCGGCCACCGCGTCGGTCTGCGCCTGCCGCCATTGCGCGATCCGCTCCGCCAGCGCGGCGTCGCTCGTGGCCAGGATCGACGCCGCCAGCAGCCCGGCATTGACCGCGCCCGCCTTGCCGATCGCCAGCGTCCCCACTGGTACGCCGGCGGGCATCTGGACGATGGAGAGGAGGCTGTCGAGGCCGGAGAGCGCCTGGCTCTCCACCGGCACGCCGAGCACCGGCAAGATCGTCATCGAGGCGGCCATGCCGGGCAGATGCGCGGCGCCGCCGGCGCCGGCGACGATCGCCTTCAGGCCGCGCCCGGCCGCGCCTTTCGCATAATCGTAGAGCCGCTCGGGCGTGCGGTGGGCGGAGACCACTTTGGTCTCATAGGGCACGCCGAGCGCGTCCAGCGTGTCGGCGGCGTGGCGCATCGTCTCCCAGTCGGAGCGGCTGCCCATGATGATCCCGATCAAAGGTGCTTCGCCCGGCATGACGGTCCCCAAGGCCCCTGGAAGCGCCACTCCCTAGCCAAGCGGCGGCGCCGGGGCAATCGGCGCGGCGCCGCTAAAAGACCATTAACCTTCTCATTCTAGACTTGGGCCATGGCACGGCGAAATGACGAGAGCGCCGAGAGCGATCCGCACGCCCAGGAGGCACGCGAGGCGCTGCAGCGGCTGACCGACGAAAATGCGCTGCTCCGCGCGGCGCTCGCGGATGCCCGCACCCAGATCGGCGAGGCGGAGGAGAATGCGGGCCGCGATCCGCTGACCGCGCTCGCCGATGCCCGCACCTTCCGCAGCGAGCTGGAGCGCGTGGTCAGCCAGGCCGGCCGCCACAAGATTCCCGCCGCCTTGATCTCGGTCGACGTCGACGATCTCAAGGCGGTGAACGAGGGCCATGGCCGGGTCGCCGGCGATGCCGCGCTGCGCCATGTCGCCCGTCTGCTGAAGAGCCTGATCCGCTCCAGCGACGTCGCCGCGCGCAACGGCGGCGGCGCCTTCTCCCTGCTGCTCGACCATCTCGACGCGGACAGCGCGCTCGACACCGCTGAGCGCATCGCCCGCTGCGTGGCCGGCCATCCGCTGGACATCGGCCACACCCAGGTCAAGCTGGCGGTGACGGTCAGCGTCGCCACCATCCTGCCCGGCGACAGCGTCGAGGAGGTGCTCCGCCGCGCCGCCCGCAACCGCGAGCGCGTGAAGGAATTCTAGCCGTTCGAGCCCGTCGGCGGTGATTCGACCAGGATCGGCGTGCGCACGATGATCGTGGTCCCGCGCACATTGTCCCTGATCTCGGCCTGGAGCGTCCATTCGCCCATCGGATCCGGCGGATCGACGATCAGGGTCGGGCCGAGCGCCACCAGGACGCCGTCGCCCGCCCGGGCGGTTTCGTTGAACAGCGCGTCGTCGTCGATCACGCCGTAGCGGCCGCCGCCGGGGACGGTGTAGGTGAAGCGGCCGGAGACGTCGCACTTGCCTTCGGGGCCCGCGCGGCAGCCGCTGAGCAGGACGACGGCCTTCAGCTCCCGGCCGCGGACCGCGATCCGGGTGATGGCCGATTGCGGCCGGCCGGCGATCCAGGCTTCCGCGAATTGATCCAGGCTTCCGGTCGTCACGATCGCGGCGACGAAGCCGTCCCGCGAGGCATTGGCGCCCGGCGGGAAATTGATGACCCGGTCCGGCTGCGCCGCGGCGGGCGCCGCCGCCAAAGCAAGGGCGAGCGCGGCCAGCAGGCGCATCAGCGGTCCTTCAGGAAATAGCGCTCCACCGCCACCAGATCCGCGTCGAGATCGTAGACGATCGGCTGGCCGGTGGGGATTTCCAGCGCGACAATCTCGTCGTCGGCGATGGCCGAGAGATGCTTGACCAGGGCCCGCAGCGAATTGCCGTGGGCGGAGATGATGACCCTCTTGCCGTCCTTCAGCGCCGGCGCGATCCGCTCCTCCCAATAGGGCAGGACTCGCGCGATCGTGTCCTTCAGGCTCTCATGGGTCGGAATGGCGACGCCCGCATAGCGGCGGTCGTTGGTCAGATCGAACTCGCCGCCCGGTTCGCCGGCGGGCGGCGGGATGTCGAACGAGCGGCGCCAGATCTTCACCTGCTCTTCGCCATGCTTCGTCGTGGTCTCCGCCTTGTTGAGACCGGTCAGGCCCCCATAATGGCGCTCGTTCAGCCGCCAGTGCTTCTCGACCGGCAGCCAGAGCCGGCCCATCGCCTCCAGCGCGATGTTCAGCGTCTTGATCGCGCGGGTCTGCAGCGAGGTGAAGCAGAGGTCGAAATCGAAGCCCTTGGCGGCGAGCAATTCGCCGGCCTGCTTGGCCTCCTCCTCGCCCTGGGGGGTGAGGTTCACGTCCCACCAGCCGGTGAAGCGGTTCTCGAGGTTCCAGGCCGACTGGCCGTGGCGGATCAGGACGAGTTGGGGCATGGCCGGGCTCCTAGCCTACAAAGCGCGCGTCATGAAGCGGCTGAACGGATCGTCGTCGCGATAATCGGCGAAGGCGCCGCAGGGCGCGAAGCCGAAGCGGGCGTAGAGGGCGATCGCGGCGTCGAAGGCGGGGGTCGATCCGGTCTCCAGGCTGAGCCGCCGGTAGCCGCGCGCCCGCGCCTCGGCGACGATATGGGCGAGCATCGCCGCGCCGACGCCCCGGCGCAGCGCCCCGGGCGCGGTGCGCATCGACTTGATCTCGCCATGGCCGGCGTCGAGCGCCTTCAGCGCGCCGAAGCCGAGCAGCTTTTCGCCGTCCCAGGCGCACCAGAAGCTGACATCCGCCCCCCTGAGCGCCTCGGCGCCCAGCGCGTGCACGCTCTCCGGCGGCGATTCGTCCTGCATCCCGGCCAGATGCAGCCGCAGCAGGTTCAGCACCGCCGGCGCGGTGAGATCGTCCGCCCTTATCTCCATGTCAGCCGGCCAGCCGCCGCCGGCAGGTGGCGCCCAGCGCCTCCATCCGCTCCTCGGTGCCATGCGCGTCAGGGCCGAGAATCTCGTCATGAAAAGCGCGCGCATCGGCGGCCACGTCGGCGGGGCTCTTGCCGATGGCGCGGCCATGTTCGAGCGCCCTGGCGCGGAAGGCGTCGCGCTCGGCGGTGACGACCGCGACCGTGCGCCCCGGCATTTCCGAGCCCGGCGGGCCGGGCCGCATTTCGCCTTCCGGATATTGGGACAGGCACTCGACTGCCTCGCGATAGGCCGCTTCCGCCGGCGACGCGCAGCCCGCGGCGACCAGCAGCGGCACGATCGCGGCCGCCCGGTTCACCGCCGATAGGCTTCCAGCCTCGGCAGCACCGCGTGGAGCGCGTCGAGGCAGGCGCGGGCGAGCAGCCGCGACCGGTCCGGGGACCAGCCGTAGAGCGGGTCCGGCAGGTCGGCATTGTCCTTGAACGGCATTTCCAGCGTCATCGACACGGCGCCGTAGCGCTCGGCCAGCTGGGCGGTGGACATGGAGAGGTTCGCCTGGCCCGCGGGCGGGATCTCATAGCCCTTCTGGGTCTGGAAATCGGGCGTGGTCGCGACCAGGGCGTCGCTGAACGCGTCGAACAGGGCCTGCTGCTCCGGCTTGAGCGAGGGAATGCCCTCGAAGCCGGCGAGGAAATTGGCGGCGATCGCCTCGTCGCCATGGATGTCCATCGCGAAATCGACCCCGGTCCGGTCCATTTCGTCGCGGACGTAAAGCACTTCGGGGCTGCGCTCGGCGCTCGGCGCGTGCCATTCGCGGTTGAGGTTCACGCCGACCGCGTTGGTGCGCAGATGGCCGCGGAAGCTCCCGTCCGGGTTCATGTTCGGGACGACGTGGAAGGTCGCCTTGGCGCGCAGCCGGCGGACGACCGGGTCGGCCTCGTCGAGCAGCCGCTCGAGCGCGCCCTCCATCCACCATTCGGCCATGGTCTCGCCGGGATGCTGGCGGGCGTAGAGCCAGACCTGCAGGGGGCCGCCGGGCAGCCGGAAATAATCCAGCTCGCGCCCGTCGAGCGTCTGGCCGAGCGAGCGATATTCGACGCCGGGCGCGGCCGCGACCGAGGCGACCAGATCGTGATGCCGCTCCATCGTGTAGGGCGCGAAATAGGCGATCCAGAGGCTGTCGGTGGAGGGCGTCAGGCTGATCGTCAGCACGCCGTCGGCATAAGCGCTGTCGGCCCGCGTCCAGTCCTCACGGTCCTGGCTGAGGCAGGCGCGATAATCGGGCCAGCCGTCCGGATAAGCGGCGCCGCCGCAATTGGTGATGCGCAGGATCAGCGCGCGGCCGCCGCCGCCGGTCAGGCGGAAATAGAACCATTGGTAGAAATCGGACTGGTGGTCCCTGACGATCTCCAGGTCCACCACGTCGCCGGCGATGGCGACCACACGGATATTGCCGCCGTCGAAGGCGCTCGAAACGGAAAGGGTCATCTTATCCTTGGGAAGTCAGAAAATGTCGTCAGCGGACCCTGATAGTGCGGCCCGACTCCCCAGGGAAGTCCCGAAACAGGGCGGCGGCGAGACGGTTGGCCGCCTCGGCGCGGCTGGCCGGGGGCGTGCCGGCGCGGGCCTCGTAATCGGCGCGTCCCTCCCAGGCGACGGTGGCGTCGGACCGGCGCTGGATGCGGACGGCGAGCTGGGTGCCGACCAGTTCGTCCGTGCGCCGGCCGACCGGCACGGTGACGCCGCCGCCCACCCCGACGCCGCCGCCACGGCCATAGCTGCCCGTGCCGCCGCCGACCCCGATCGAGAAGCCCGAGCGGCGCGGCGCCAGGCGGGTTTCCTGCTGCACGGTCACCACCGCGACCTGCTCGGAGCGCGGGTTGCGCTTCTCCACCGTCCAGCCGAGCCGGGTCAGCTCGCGGCCGACGGCGTCCGCCACCGCGTCGAATTCGAGGCTGTTCGCGTCGGCCGGATCGGCGGGCTCGACCGAGATGATGCCGCGGGCGATCGGCTGCCCGAGGTGGAAGCGGGTCACGGACGGCGGCGTCGGCCCCGTGTCCGTCATGCAGCCCGACAGCAAGGCGAGCCCCGACAGGGCGCCCAGGCAAGATGCGAATCGCTTCATCGCTTCCCTCCATTCCGGCCTCTTCCCCAGCCGGACAGACCGTATAGGGAGAGTAACGAGTTTAGCGCCATTTTGCTGCATCGGACAGCATGGAGACGGAATGACGGGCACGACGATGCCGCCGGTGCTGGTGACGGGGGGTGCCGGCTATATCGGCAGCCACACCGCCATGCGGCTGGCCGAGACCGGTTTTCAGCCGATCGTCTTCGACAATCTGAGCAACGGCCATCGCGACTTCGTCCGCTGGGGGCCCTTCGAGGAGGGCGACATCCGGGACGGCGACCGCGTCCGCGCCGTGCTCGAACAGTATCGCCCGTGCGCGATCATCCACTTCGCCGCGTTGATCGAGGTCGGGGAATCGGTCAGATTCCCGGAGCGCTTCTACGAGGTGAATGTCGGCGGCGCGGCGACGGTGCTTGCGGCCGCCCGGCGCGCCGGCATCGACAAGTTCGTCTTCTCGTCGACCTGCGCGACCTATGGCACGCCGCAGCGCCTGCCGATGGACGAAAGCCATGTCCAGGCGCCGCTCAATCCCTATGGGCACAGCAAGCTGATGGTCGAGACCATGTTGCGGGACATGGCCGGCGCGGACGAGATGCGCTCGGTGCTCCTGCGTTATTTCAATGCGGCCGGCGCCTCGGCGGCGGGCCTGATCGGCGAGGACCATGAGCCCGAGACCCATGCGATCCCGCTGATCCTCGACGCCGTGGCCGGCCGGCGGCCGGGCTTCGCGATCTTCGGCAGCGACTATCCGACGCGCGACGGCACCGCGGAGCGCGATTATGTGCATGTCGAGGATCTGGCCGAGGCCCATGTCCTTGCTTTGCGGCATCTGCTCGGCGGCGGTGCGAGCCGGTCCTATAATGTCGGCACCGGCCGCGGGACGACGGTCCGCGAGCTCATCGCGGCGGTGGAGGCGGTGACCGGCCGCGCCTGCCCGGTGCGGCTCGCCGAGCGGCGGGACGGGGATGCGGCGGCGCTGGTGGCGGAGCCGGCGCGGCTGATGGCCGAGCTGGGCTGGCGGCCCACGCGCGATCTCCATGCCATCCTGGGCTCGGCCTGGAAGTGGCACCGGTCGCTGCACGCCATCGGCGAGCCCGCCTGAGCCCGCGCCGAGGGGCCGATCGGGGGGCAGGGTTAACCCAATCTCCACCGGTTTCTGCGCATGGGAGCCCATGTTTCACAAGGCCATCTCGCCGCAGGCCCCCGCCGTGCTCGTCACCGGCGGCGCCGGCTATATCGGCAGCCATGCGGTCCTCGCCTTGCTCGAGTCCGGCTATCGCGTCGTCGTGCTGGACAATCTCGCGACCGGCTTCGCCTGGGCGGTGGCCGAAGACGCGGTCTTCGTCGAGGGCGACATCGCCGACCGCGACCTCGTCACCGGCCTGATCGCCGAGCACGGCATCGTCGCGATCATGCATTTCGCGGGCTCCGTCGTGGTGCCGGACTCGGTGGTGCGGCCGCTCGCTTATTACGACAACAACACGGCGAAGAGCCGGACGCTGATCGAAAGCGCGGTCGCCGGCGGCGTGAGTCACTTCATCTTCTCCTCGACCGCCGCGACCTACGGCATCCCGGCCCGGGTGCCGGTCCGCGAGACCGCGCCGACCCGGCCGATCAATCCTTATGGCTGGTCGAAGCTGATGACCGAGCAGATGCTCGCCGACACCGCCGCCGCGCATCCGCTCAACGTCGGCATCCTGCGCTATTTCAACGTCGCCGGCGCCGATCCGCTGGGGCGGACGGGGCAGTCGACCGCGGGCGCAACCCATCTGATCAAGGTCGCGGTCGAGGCGGCGACCGGCAAGCGCGACCACGTCGCCATTTACGGCACCGATTTCGTCACGCCCGACGGCACCGGCGTGCGCGATTATATCCATGTGAGCGACCTCGCCGCCGCCCATGTCCGCGCGCTCGAACGGCTGATCGCGGAGCCGGCGGAGAATCTGCTGCTCAATTGCGGCTATGGCCGGGGCTATTCGGTGCGCGAGGTGCTCGACAGCGTCGACCGGGTCGCCAATTGCCGGATCGAGCGGCGGCTGGCGCAGCGCCGGGCCGGCGACCCGCCGGCGCTGGTGGCCAATAACCGGCGGATCCTCGCCACGCTCGACTGGCGGCCTGACCGCGACGATCTCGATACGATCGTCGCCGACGCGCTCGCCTGGGAGCGGCGACTGGCCGAAGGTACGCCGCCGGCGGCGCGTGCCTCCAGTCCCGAACCGCAAGTCTCAAGTCGATAAAGCACCGCCTTCGGGCCGCGCGCGGAACTGACCGTCCGCACGGCTGGACGGGCGCAAGTTGACGCATGGATCGGGCTGTGTTCAGCTCGGTTAACTATATTCCTGCTTGTTCAGCGGCCCAGGGCCCGAAAGCGAGGAGCATTGTGGCGTCGGATCCCGGCATGATCGTCCTGCTGCAACCCCGGTCGGCAAGAGCCTATGGCCAGGACTTTCTGGGCGACCATCTGTTCGCGGTGGACGGCTTCGACACGCTCTTCAAGGAGAATGGCGTCTATCCGATCGATGCCGTCGAGGCCGACGATATCGTCGTCGGTCAGAATTCGGACGATGCCGAAGAATCGCGCGCTCTGAACCGGCTCGGCAGGACGAACAACACCGCCGTCTTCGTCCACTGCCAGTGGGATTATTATGACGAGCGCCAGAAAGCGAACATTGCACAGGCGATGGAGACCGCCGCCATGGGGATCACCCCCGCGCGTTTCTCCGCCGACATGCTCCGGCGAATGTTCCCGAAGGTTTCGCGGTGGAAGACGCTGGACGGGTGCATCGATACCCGGCTCTTCCATCCGAGCACACGGGCCGAGCGCGAGGCGTGGCGTCGCGAACAAGAGGTCCCCGATGGGAGCAAGCTCGTCCTGTTCACCGGCCGGCTCGAGGCGGCCAAGGGCATCACGATATTGGAACAGCTGTGCGCCGCCCCGGACAGGGCTTTCACGGTCATGGTCCAGTATCCGGCCTCGGAGAATGTGCGCGAGAAGAAAGTGCTGTTCCAGTCCTACCAGGACGTTTGCCAGAGGCTGTCCAGACATCCCGATGTGGTCTTTTTCGAGGACCTGGACCAAGGGGGCACCGCCAGGCCGGTCCGCTTCGCCGATCTTGTCATCAGCCCGTCGCTGAGCGAGGTCCAGCCGCTCGTGCTGCTGGAAGCTTTGGCGTCCGGCGTCCCCTATATCGGGACCGATTCCACTCCCGGCTATAGAGAGCTCAAGGACCGCTTCAGCGGCAGCGCGGTCCTGGCGAGCGCGATCGAACTCGTCGCTCTCCCGCCCGAGCTGCGGCAGGGCGCAAACCTGAGGTCGAAGGACATCGGCCCCGACGGCGCCTCGGAGGTCGCGCGCAGGCTGGCCAGGGCGATCGCGCGAACGGCTCCCCCGGACGACGCGGCGCGCGCCGCGCTGTCCGAGGCGTTCCTGGCCCATGGCTTCACCGTCCCGTTCAGGCTGCGGAAATTCCGCGAGGCGCTGGAAGAGCTGCGGCCCGAGCCCGCGCTTCTCTGAGCCGTTCGGCCCGGGAGCGGTCATGCGCGGAAAAGTTTGCCAATCCGCGGCGCGTGCGTGGAAACTTGTTGCCGCCGCAGGTCCTTGCGGGGGCGTAACCATGCAAAGTTTCGCGTTTCGGCGATCCGGCGTTGAACCGCGCGGCCGCTTTTGGTCTTTCTCAGCGCGCCCATGATTCGAAAACCAGGGGGAACTAAGCTATGAAAATCATCTCCACCGCTCTTCTGGCCGCCGGCCTCGTCTCGCTCGCCGCCTGCGGCGGGGGCGCCGCCAACAACAGCGCGGCGAACAACACCGCCGAAGCGCCCGTCGACCTGAACACCCCGGTCGACCTGAACGCGCCGGTCGATCTGAACACGCCCGCGCCCACCGATCTCAACGCGCCCGCGCCGGTCGACGCCAATGCGACCAACAGCACGGGCAACGCGCTCTAGGCGACTTACTGCCGCTGAGGTCTCCCTAGGTTGAAGCGGTCGACTGGGCCCCTGGACGCATGTCCGGGGGCCCTTTTCGCTGTACGGCCACCCCACGGCCGTGCGCCTGCGAAGGCGGGAGCGGTGCGAGGATGCGGTTCGGACGGCCGGCGCTCCGGCCTTCGCCGGGGCAGGAAGCGGGCCGGTGCCGCGCCGGATCAGGCCGCGGCCAGGGGATAGGCCGTGGTGTGCTTCACCCGCTCCATGGCGAAGCGGGAGGTGACGTTCTTCAGCGGCACCTCGCCGATCAGCCGGCGGTAGAAATCGTCATAGTCGGACATCGAGCCGACCGCGACGCGCAGCAGATAGTCGACGTCGCCGGCCATGCGGTAGACCTCCATCACCTCGGGCATGGCCGCAACCGCGCCGGCGAAGGCGTTCAGCCATTCCGGGCTGTGGTCCGCCGCCTCGATCTCGACGAAGACGGAGATGCCGAGCCCGATCGAATCGGGATCGAGGATCGCCACGCGGCGCTCGATCACGCCCTGCGCCTCCAGTTTCTGGATTCGGCGCCAGCAGGGCGTCTGCGAGAGATTGACCCGGCTCGCCACCTCGGCGACCGGGAGCGAGCTGTCCTCCTGCAAGATGCCGAGGATCTTGATATCGGTCCTGTCCATTGCGCCCCGTTTTGGAAGAATATTGCGGCGATATGCCGTTTTGGCCGGCGCGGATGATAGTTTCTTCCAAGATCGGCGCAAGCCCTCCCGGCGCCCCGCTCTCTGTGGCGGTGGTTGACTTCGCCGGCCTCTCCGACTAGTTGGCGCCTTCGCTTTTTCGGCAATCAGCATCGATATAGAGACAGGCAGGCGTCCCGAGCCATGAAGATCCGCAACTCCTTGAAGTCCCTCAAGTCGCGTCACCGCGACTGCCGCGTGATCCGCCGCCGGGGCCGCACCTACGTCATCAACAAGACGAACCGCCGGTTCAAGGCGCGCCAGGGCTGACGCGCCCGTGGCGGTGAAAGCCGTCGTCTTCGACGTCGGCAACGTCCTCTACGGCTGGGATCCCGATGCCTTCCTCGTCCGGCAGGTCGCCGACGATGACGCGCGCCTGCGCCTGATCGAGGAGGTCGATCTCTACGGCTGGCACGAGACCCTGGACGGGGGGCGGCCCTATGCCGAGGCCGCGGCCGAGCTCAGCGAGAAATTTCCCGAATATGCCGCGCTGATCGCGGCCTGGAGCGACCGCTTCGGCGAGACCATTTCCGGGCCCGTGCCCGGCGTCCACGAGATCGTCGCCGAACTCGACGAACGCGCCGTCCCGTTGTTCGGCATCACCAATTTCTCCGCCGATTTCTGGCCGCCCTTCCGCGCCAGGGAGCAAGCCTTCTTCGCCCGCTTCCGCGACATCGTCGTCTCGGGCGAGGAGAAATTGCTGAAGCCGGATCCGGCCATTTATTATCGCGCGCTTGACCGCTTCCGCCTGCGCGCCGCCGACGCCCTGTTCGTCGACGACCGCCAGATCAACGTCGCCGGCGCCGAGGCCGTGGGCATGAAGGCCCATCTCTTCGTGGACGCGGCGGATCTGCGCGCGCGCCTGGTCGCCGAGGGCCTGCTTTCCGCCTGACGGAACCGCGAGCCCGTCCGGGCTTTGTCTCGGCCATGCGGCAAAGATGGCCCGAAAAGCTCTGGATCGTCCGCCACGGGCAGAGCGCCGGCAATGTCGCGCGCGATGCGGCGCACGCGGCCGGGCTCGACATGATCGACATCGCCCTGCGCGACGTCGACGTCCCCCTCTCCGAGCTCGGCCAGCAGCAGGCCACCGCGCTCGGCCGCTGGTTCGCGGCCAGGCCCGAGGCGGAGAAGCCCGAGGTCGTGCTCGCCTCGCCCTATGTCCGGGCCCGGCAGACGGCCCGGGCGATCTGCGAGGCGGGCGGGGTCATGGCATCGGCGCGGCAGCCGGTGGTCGACGAGCGCCTGCGCGAGCGCGAGTTCGGCATTTTCGACCGGCTGACCACCAGCGGCATCCGCCAGAAGCATCCCGAACTGGCCGAACATCGCGAGCTGATCGGCAAATTCTATTATCGCGCGCCGGGCGGCGAGAGCTGGGCGGACGTGATCCTGCGCCTCCGGAGCGCGCTCGACACGATCAGCCTCCACCATGCCGACCGGCGCGTGCTGATCGTCTGCCACCAGGTCGTCGTGCTTTGCCTGCGCTACATCCTGGAGGAGCTGGACGAGGCGCGGATCCTCTCGATCGACAAGGAGGGCGAGGTGGTGAATTGCGGCGTCTGCGAATATGATTTCGAGCCGGACGACGCCAAGGCGTGCGTGCCGAAGCTGGTCCGCTACAATTTCGCCGCGCCGCTGATCGAGGAGGCCGCGCCGGTCACCTCCGAGCCGGACGCGATGGTCGCCGCGCGATGACCGCGCCGAAGCCGGCCGAACCGAGGACGCTCGACCGCGACCTGCTCGCGGCCTTCCCCCTGCCCGCTCTGCCGGAGGATGGCGACAAGGAGGATCGCGGCCGGGTGCTGGTCATCGCCGGCGGGCGCGAGGTGCCGGGCGCGGCGGTGCTGACCGGGATCGCGGCGCAGCGGGCCGGCTCCGGCAAGCTCCAGATCGTCACCCATGCGGACGTCGCCATCCCGGTCGGGGTCGCCGTCACCGGGGCGCGGGTCATCGCCGGCTTCGACGATTGCGTCACCCATGTCGGCCAGTCCGGCGCGGTGGTGATCGGCTGCGGCATGGATCCGGGCAAGTCGGTGGACAGACTGGTCGCGGCGATCCTGGAAGCCGGCGGCGAGATGCCTCTGATCCTCGACGCGGCCGCGCTCGATTGCCTCGCCGGCCGCGAGGAGAGGATTCGGGGCTGGGCCGGCGGCATCGCCCTGCTGCCGCACAGCCGGGAGATGGCGCGGATGCTGGACTGCGCGCCCGAGGAGGTGGAGATCGATCCGCTCCACGCCGCCGAGCGGGCCGCCGCGGCTTATGGCGCCGTGACCCTGGTCAAGGGCCGCTTCAGCTTCATCGCCGCGCCCGACGGCCAGACCTTCCGCTTCGAGGGCGGCGGCATCGGCCTCGCGACCTCCGGCTCGGGCGACGTGCTGGCCGGCATCGTCGCCGGCATCGCCGCGCGCGGCGCCGATATCCTCACCGCCGTGCTCTGGGGGGTGTGGCTGCACGGCGAGGCGGGCCGCGTGCTGACCGACGAGATCGGCCGGGTCGGCTTCCTCGCCGACGAACTGCCCGGCCGCATCCCCGCGCTGCTCGCCTCGGTCGCGGCCTAGCCCCCGTTCGCCTAGCTCTTCGAATGCCGGTCCAGCTCGTCGCCGATCAGGCGGGCGACGTGGACGACGTTGGTCGAGCCCGGCACGCCGAAGGGCACGCCGGCGGTGACGATGATCCGGTCGCCGCTCGAGGCGAGGCCGTGACGCAGCGCCATGCGCTTCGATTTGCCGACCATCTCCTCGAAGCTGCCGACGTCGCGGGTGCGCACCGCATGGGCGCCCCAGAGCAGGCCGAGCTGGCGCGCGGTCCGCAGCGAGGGCGTCAGCACGAGCAGCGGCACGGTCGGCCGCTCGCGCGCCACCCGCCGCGCGGTCGAGCCCGAGACGGTGAAGCAGACGATGGAGGCGGCGCCGACGGTGCGCACGATGTCGCTCGCCGCCCGGGCGATGGCGTCGTTGGTGGTCGCGTCGGGCAAGGTTTCGGTGAAGTGGACGCGCGCATAATGGCTGGGGTCGGCCTCCACCTTGGTCGCGATCCGGTTCATCATCGCCACCGCCTCGATCGGGAAGGCGCCGGACGCGCTCTCCGCCGAGAGCATGATCGCGTCGGCGCCGTCATAGACCGCGGTCGCGACGTCGGAGACCTCGGCCCGGGTCGGGGAGGGCGAGCCCACCATGGATTCGAGCATCTGCGTCGCCACCACCACCGGCCGGCCCATGCGCCGCGCCGCCTCGACGATCCGCTTCTGCAGCGGCGGCACCTCCTCGGGCGGCAGCTCGACGCCGAGATCGCCGCGCGCGACCATCACCGCGTCGGCCAGCTCCAGTATGCCGTCCAGCCGCTCGATCGCCGCCGGCTTCTCGATCTTGGCGAGCAGGTTCGCCTTGCCGCCGATCAGCCGCCGCGCCTCGGCCACGTCCTCGGGCCGCTGCACGAAGCTGAGCGCGATCCAGTCGACATGCTGGTCGAGCGCGAAGGCGAGATCGGCCCGGTCCTTCTCGGTCAGCGCCGCCAGCGGCAGCACCACGTCGGGGACGTTCAGGCCCTTGTTGTTGGAGATCGTGCCGCCGACCTCGACCCTGGCCTCGATCCGGTCCGCCGAGACGTCGACGACGCGGAAGACCAATTTGCCGTCGTCCACCAGCAGCCGCGTGCCCGGCGTCAGCGCCTCGAAAATCTCCCGGTGCGGCAGGATGGCGCGGGCGGCGTCGCCCGGCTCGCGGCCGCGGTCGAAGACATAGGCCTGGCCGGTCTTCAGCTCGGCCTTGTCGCCCTTGAACTTGCCGACGCGCAATTTCGGCCCCTGCAGGTCGGCGAGGATCGTCGTCGGCCGCTCCAGCTCGCCCTCCAGCGCGCGGATCGCGGCGATGCGCTTCGCATGATCGGCGTGGGTGCCGTGGCTCATGTTGATCCGGAAGGCGTCGGCGCCCGCCTCGACCAGGCGGCGGATCATCGCCGGGCTGTCGGAGGCCGGGCCCAGGGTCGCGAGAATGCGGACCTTGCGGCTGCGCGGCACGAACCGGCTGGGAGCGCTCTCCTTGGACATGGAAAGCGGCAATAAAGGCTGATCATGACAGTGCAAGCCACGGCATGGCCGAGGGCCGCTTCCATCCGGCGCCCCGACGCACTAGAGCCTCCCGACAACCCGAATCCATGGAGACTGAATTGGCGGAAGGAAGCATCGCGGCCGACGAACTGAGGCTGCTGATCGAGCGGATCGAGCGGCTCGAGGAAGAGAAGAAGGCGATGGCCGACGACATTCGCGACGTCTATGCCGAGGCGAAGGCGCGGGGCTACGACGCCAAGGCGATGCGCGCCGTGGTTCGCCTGCGGAAGATGGAAACCAACGCCCGCCAGGAGGCGGAGGCGATTCTGGAAACCTACAAGGCGGCGCTCGGGCTCGCCTGATCAGGGGAGGAACGGATGATTCTCACCACGACCAGCACGCTCGACGGCCGTCCCGTCAGCCAGTATCTCGGCGTCGTCACCGGCGAGGTGATCGTCGGCGCGAACATCTTCAAGGATCTGTTCGCCGGCGTCCGCGACATCGTCGGCGGCCGCTCGGGCGCCTATGAAAGCTCGCTGCGCGAGGCGCGCCAGCAGGCCTTCGCCGAAGCGGAGGAGGAAGCCCGCGCGCTCGGCGCCGACGCGGTGATCGGGATCGACATCGATTATGAGGTGCTCGGCTCCGGCGGCTCGATGCTGATGGTGACCGTCTCCGGCACCGCCGTCCGGCTCTGAGCCGCCGGCCCTTTCACCGACAGGGATGACGCATGGCAGGCCATAGCAAGTTCAAGAATATCATGTACCGCAAGGGCGCGCAGGACAAGAAGCGCTCGGCGATGTTCTCCAAGCTCTCGCGCGAGATCACCGTGGCGGCCAAGTCCGGCCTGCCCGATCCGGACATGAACGCGCGCCTGCGCGCCGCGGTCAACGCGGCCAAGGCGCAGTCCATGCCCAAGGACAATATCCAGCGCTCGATCGACAAGGCGTCCGCCTCGGACGGCGAGAATTACGAGGAGATCCGCTACGAGGGCTTCGGGCCCGGCGGCGTCAGCCTCGTCGTCGAGGCGCTGACCGACAACCGCAACCGCACCGCCACCAACGTGCGCACCGCTTTCTCCAAGAATGGCGGCAATCTCGGCGCCTCGGGCGCGGTGACCCACGGGTTCGACCGGCTCGGCCTGGTCGAATATGCGGCCGCGGCCGGCGATGCCGACAAGGTGTTCGAGGCCGCGATCGAGGCGGGCGCCGACGATGTCGAATCGGACGAGGACGGCCACCGCATCTGGACCAGCATCGACGATCTGCACGGCGTCGCCCGCGCGCTCGAGAGCGCGCTCGGCGAACCGGAGGGCGTCAAGCTCGCCTGGCGGCCGCAGACCAATGTCGAGGTGGGCGAGGAGGATGCGGCACAGCTGCTGAAGCTGGTCGACACGCTCGAAGAGGATGACGACGTCCAGACCGTCTGGGGCAATTACGAAGTGTCCGACGCGGTCCTGGAGAAATTGGGATAATGATCCTCCCCGGCACGGGGAGGGGGACCGCGGCGCGAAGCGACGTGGTGGAGGGGTCGGTCCCGGCCTCTCGACCCCTCCACCGTCCTGCGGACGGTTCCCCTCCCCGTTCCGGGGGGGATCTGGCGCGATGATCATCATCGGCCTCGATCCCGGGCTGGCCTGCACCGGCTGGGGCGTGATCGCGGCCGAGGGCAACCGGCTGTCCCACATCGCCAACGGCCAGGTCCGCACCGATGCGAAACAGGCGCTGCCCGCGCGCCTGGTCCGGCTGGAGGAGGAGCTCGGCCGGGTCATCGCGGCGCACGGGCCGGCGACGGCGGCCTGTGAGGAGGTCTTCCTTAACGACAATCCGCAATCCACGCTGAAGCTCGGCCAGGCGCGCGGCGTCGTCCTGCTGGCGGCGGCGCGGCGCGGGCTCGAAATCGGCGAATATGCGGCCCGGCTGGTGAAGAAGGCCCTGGTCGGCACCGGCGCGGCGGAGAAGGCGCAGGTCCATGCCATGGTCCAGCGCCTGCTGCCGTCGGCGAAGATCGCCGGCGCCGACGCGGCGGACGCGCTCGCCGTCGCCATCACCCACGCCCATCATCTGGCGAGCGCGCGGCGGGTGGCCTGAACTTTGCCTTTCCTACGGGGGGTCGTTCCGCTTATGTACCGGGCATGAGCCGAGGCATTTTCGATCGTGCGCGGACCGCGGGTGGCTCGGCCGCCAACGTTTCACCGCAGTTTCGCGCTGACGTACCGGCACCTTTGTCACCTTATCGACGGCCGGGCGCATGATCGCGCGGCTACGGGGGACCTTGGCCGAGTCCACCGCCGACAATGCGGTGATCGACGTCAACGGCGTCGGCTATCTCGTCGCCGCCTCCAGCCGCACCCTCTCCGCGCTCGGCGCGCTCGGCGAGGAGGTCACGCTCCATACCGAAATGCTGGTGGCCGAGGACTTCATCCGCCTGGTCGGCTTCACCACCGCCAATGAGCGCGACTGGTTCCGCCTGCTCACCTCGGTGCAGGGGGTCGGCGCCCGCGTCGCCCTCGCCATCCTCTCCGCGCTCTCGGCCGACGAGGTGCATCGCGCCGTGGCGAGCGGCGACCATGCGATGGTCGCCCGCGCCCAGGGCGTCGGCCCGAAGCTGGCCCAGCGCATCGTCAACGAGCTGAAGGACAAGGCCGGCGGCATCGCCCTCGGCGCCGGCGGGGTGGCCGCGCCGAAGGGCAGTCTCAGCCAGGACGCCATCTCCGCCCTCGTCAATCTCGGCTTCCGCCCCGCGGACGCGGCGGCGGCGGTGGCCAAGGCCGAGGCGGAGGTGGGCCCGGAGGCGGGCTTCGACCTGCTGGTGCGGACGGCGCTCAAGAAAGCGGCGAAGTGAGGCCCCTTGCAGAGCCTATTCGAACGCTTGGACAACCTCTTCCGGCCGGTGCATCGCGCGCAGCGCCCAAGCGCCGCGCAGGCCGTTGATCAGCGACATCAGGATGCCGAACGCGATCGCGTAGCCCAAGATGCCCATGAAATAGCCGTTCGCGATGGCGAGGCCGATTTGCGCGACCAGGACGACCAGGGTGAGGGAGCCGGCGATCAGGCCCTTGCCGAGCCTGAAGCGCCAGGCCGCGACCAGGGAAACGCAAATCGGCACCGCGACGAAAGCGATGATGATGGACTGCCCGAGCGGTGTCATCAGCTGGAACTGGAGACTGATGTCGCTGCGCGCAAACTCGATCGCGCTGCTGATCGCCATCCAGACCGCATAGCCCACCGAACCCCAGACGCCGCTGCGCGTCGCCGTCTCGGCGTTGTCGTAATCCTCGACGTCCTTGAACCAGATGCCCATGATGTCATTCCCCCCTCGGTCGAGCCTGATCCGGGGATATTGCCAAGTCAATCGGGCAGCGGGGGAGAGGCGGTTGCGGAAGCGCGGCTAATGGCTTCTAAGGCGCCAATGGCGGACGGGACGGGACGAAAATTCTTGCGCGCGAGCGGGCCGCCGGCCCTCAGCCTTGAGGGATGCGATGACCGATCCTGACCGCCTCACCACGCCCGAGCGCCGTCCGGAGGATCTCGACGCCGCGCTGCGGCCGAAGACGCTGGACGAGTTCGTCGGGCAGAAGGCGGCGCGGGAGAATCTGCGGGTGTTCATCGGCGCGGCGAAGGGCCGGGGCGATGCGCTGGACCATGTCCTCTTCTTCGGCCCGCCGGGGCTCGGCAAGACGACGCTGGCGCAGATCATCGCGCGGGAGCTCGGCGTCGGCTTCCGCGCCACCTCCGGGCCGGTGATCGCCAAATCGGGCGACCTCGCTGCCTTGCTCACCAATCTCGAGGATGGCGACGTCCTCTTCATCGACGAGATCCACCGGCTCGCGCCCGCGGTGGAGGAGATCCTCTACCCGGCGATGGAGGATCGGGTGCTGGACCTGATGATCGGCGAGGGCCCCTCGGCCCGCTCGGTCCGCATCGACCTGCCGAAATTCACGCTCGTTGGCGCGACCACCCGGCAGGGGCTGATCACGACGCCGTTGCGCGACCGGTTCGGCATTCCGGTGCGGCTCAATTTCTACACGGTGGACGAGCTCGAGCAGGTCGTGCGCCGCGCGGCGCGGCTGCTCGGCCTGGACCTCACGCCGGACGGCGCGGCGGAGGTGGCGCGGCGCTCGCGGGGGACGCCGCGAATCGCCGGGCGGCTGCTGCGCCGGGTGCGGGACTTCGCCCAGGCGGCCGGCGATGCCGAGGTGGACGCCAAGGTGGCCGATTCGGCGCTCACCCGGATGGAGGTCGACCAGCTCGGCCTCGACGCCATGGACCGGCGCTATCTGCTGATGATCGCGGACATTTATCGCGGCGGCCCGGTCGGCGTGGAGACGCTCGCCGCCGGCCTCAGCGAGCCGCGCGACACGATCGAGGAGGTGATCGAGCCCTATCTGATCCAGCTCGGCCTGATCGCGCGGACCGCCCGCGGCCGCTGCCTGAACGGTCCGGCCTGGAGCCATCTCGGGCTTCCCCAGCCCGGCGGGCAGACGGGGCTTTTCGATGGAAAATGAACGGGGAGCATCGCATTCTTCCGTTACGGAATCCTGACAAAAACAAGAAGTGATTGAAGTTAAGCCCGATTTGTGGCTTATGGGTCGACGGCCGAAGGCCGGATTGCGCGGGGCCGCGCGCAATTCGTGCATTTGGGGGGACCTATGAGGAAATTCACTCTGCTGTTGCTGGTGGCGACCATCGCCGCCGCACCCGCAGATCCGGCTTCGGATGGCCCGGTGGGCCCTGCCGATTATGCGAAGGGAGACAATTGGCTCTGTCTCCCCGGCCGCGCCGACGCGTGCGCGTCCCCCGATACCGTCGAACTCGGCCCGAACGGCTATGGAGCGCCGGTGGTGACCCGCGCGGCCGCCGATCCGCCCGCCGACTGTTTCTACCTCTATCCCACCGTCTCGCGCGATCCGGGCTTCAACTCCGATCTGTCGGCGGGGATGGAGGAACGGATGGCCGTCGCCATCCAGTTCGCGCGCTACAGCAGCGTCTGCCGGCCGTTCGTGCCGGTCTACCGCTCCGGCACCGTCCATGCGGTGCGCAGCGTGCTCGACGGGCTCAATCCCGATCCGATCTTCGCCCGCGCTTATGGCGACGTCGAGGCCGCCTGGCGCCATTATCTGCGGCATTACAACAATGGCCGGCCGGTGGTGATCATCGCGCACAGCCAGGGCTCGATCTACGCCATCGAATTGCTGAAGCGCGAATTCGAGGGGCGGCCGCTCGAGCGCCAGCTCGTCTCAGCGATCATTCCGGGCTTCACGGTCGAGGTCCCGCAGGGCCGGGTGGCCGGCGGCACCTTCCGCAGCCTGCCGCTCTGCACCCGGGCCGGCCAGACCGGCTGCGTGGTCAGCTACGTGTCCTTCCGCGAGGGCCAGGATCCGCCCGCGGACGCGATGTTCGGCCATGCCTCCCGGCCGGACTGGACGATCGCCTGCACCAATCCGGCCGCGCTCGGCAGCAGTGCCCGCGTGCCGCTCGATTCCTATTTCTTCACCGGCAGCAACGAGAGCATGCCGAGCCGGGTGGTCTGGTCCAGCACCGGAAGGCCGCCGACCCGCTTCGTGCACACGTCCGGCCTAGCCAATGCCGCCTGCGTCAACCGCGGCACGATGGGCTATCTCTCGCTCGGCGTGAACGCCGATCCGGACGATGCGCGGGCCGACGACATTCCGGGCGAGATCTTCTTCTGGCGCTACACGTTCGACGGCTGGGGGATGCACCTCGCCGACATGAACGCGCCGCAGGGCGACCTCATCCGCATGGTCGCCACCCAGAGCGCCGCCTGGCAGCGCAATCATGACCGGCTGGCCGCGGCCGCCGCGCCTCAGCCGCTCAGCCAGACCAGATAGCCGCCCAGCAAAGCGAGCACGCCCGTCATCAGGAAGGTCAGCACGCCGACGAGGAAGGAGCCTTCCCGCCGACGGCCGAACTGCTTGCGCGGCGCCGGCCGCTGGAAGTTGAGCTCGACCAGCCCGGCGGCGAGGGCGCTGGCGCCGGTCATCGCCAGCATAATGATCGCGGCGCGCGGGCTCACCGTCGCCACCGCCAGCGGCAGCACCAGGGCGAAGGGCGCGGCGATCAGCAGGGCCGCGGTCAGCTTCGCCCGCCCGGCCGCCTTCTTCTCCACCGGCGCGACCGCGATCAGGTCCGGGCTGTCCTCGGCCGAGACGGTCAGCCAGGCGAGGCTGCCGGCGAGCTGGCCGGCGAGCAGGATGCCGAAGAAGGCCAGCGCCGGCAGCAGGGGCGGCCCGCGGCCGTGGGTGAAGGCGGGCAGGGCGATGGGCAGCAGGTAGATCAGGCGAAGCACGATGGTGAAGGCGAGCTGCGGATCCCGGCGCAGCAGCCGCGCCTCCTTGGCCAGCATGGTCGCGAACAGGCCTTGCCGGAAATGCCGGGCGATGCCGCCCTTCGCCTTGCCGCGGCTGCGGGTCAGCCGGGTCGGCGCATTCTGGTAGGAGACCAGGAAGACCCGGCCGAGCAGGGCGCCGGCGCCGAGGAAGGCGATGAGCGCGCCGCCGAGCACCGCCACCAAAGCGGCGAAATGGCCGAAGGCGGCGAGGCCGAGCAGGGAGGCGGGGCCCTGGCTTCCGTAATCGTGGCGCATCAGCCAGTCGAGCAGGGTCCGGCCCGCCGATTCGCGGCCCGGCCCCTGCGAGAGCAGTTGCGAGGCGAGGAAGACGCCGGCGGCGAGAAACGCGCCGACGATCTGGCCGATCGTCCGGGCGGTGCGCGGGCTGGCCACGCGGACGATGGCGAGCGTGATGGCGAGGCCCATGCAGGCGCTGAGCATCGCCAGCGCGAGCAGCACCAGGGGAATGCCGAACAGGCCGGGATGGCCGAGCAAGGCGACGGGCAGGGCGATCGGCAGGGTGAAGGCCGCGAACACCATCATGATGTTGGCGACGATCCCGCACAATTTGGCGAGCAGCACCCGGCGCGGGGAGAGCGGCGCGGTGAGCAGCAGGTCGAGATCGCCCGACTGGTAGAGCGTGTCCTGGCTGCGCAGCATCGCCTGCGTCGTCATGAAGCTCATCGCCAGCACCGCGACCGCGAGGACGAGGTTGAGGGCGAGCGCCGAGGGATAGATGGGGATCTGGGCCAGGTTGCTCGCCAGCCAGAAGCCCATCGCCGTATAGACGGTGATCAGCAGCCCCCAGATGATGTTGCCGCCCCGCCGCTGGCGCGCGGCGCGGGTGGCGAGGCGGATCTCGTTGACCATGAGCCACAGGAACCCGCCCGGGGTCAGGCGCCGCATCAGCCAAGTCATTGCGGGGCGCTGGTCAGCCGGATGAAGGCGTCTTCCAGGGTCAGCGCGTCCGATCCGGCCTGCGCGCGCAGGTCGGCGAGCGTGCCCTCGGCGAGCAATTTGCCGTGCGCGATGATCCCGATCCGGTCGGCCAGCCGCTCGGCGACCTCGAGGATGTGGGTGGTGACGACCACCCCCGCGCCCGCCTCGACCGCGGCGCGCAAGGCGTCCTTCACGGCCCGCGCCATATTGGCGTCGAGCCCGGTCAGCGGCTCGTCGAGGATCAGCAGGCGCGGCCGGTGGATGAGCGCGCCGGCCAGCGCCACCTTCTGCTTCATGCCGCGCGAGAAGCCCTCGCAGGGCGTGTCGCGCTGCTCCCACAGCTCCAGCCATTTCAGCAGCCGCTCCGCCTCCGGCGCGGCCTCGGCCGGCGCGATCCGCCAGAGGCCAGCGACGAAGCCGAGATATTCGGCCGGGCTGAGCTTGTCGTAGAGCATTGGCTCGTCCGGCAGCCAGGCGGTCAGCCGCTTCGCCGCGAGCGGATCGGCGAGCGCGTCGACGCCGAAGATGCGGATCGCGCCCGCGTCGGGCCGGGTCAGGCCGACGGCCATGCGCAAGGTCGTCGTCTTGCCCGCGCCGTTCGGGCCGAGCAGGGCATAGAGCTCGCCCGGCGCGACCCGGAGGTCGAGGTCGTCGACCACCTTCTTGTCGAAGCTTTTCGAAAGGCCCCTGATTTCCAACGCTGCGTCGCTCATGGCGCGCGTCTGCCACGGTCGCCCGCCGCCGTCGAGACGGGCAAAGTTAACGCAAATTCGGCTCGTCTCGTCTTTTGCGGTTTGCGGGCGAGTCCCGCTCCGTTAGGTGCCCTCCCCATGAGCGGAGCCGTCGACAGGCCGTATCAGGGCGCCTTCCTGGGCCGCGTCCACCATTTCGCGCTTCGCGTCTATTTCGAGGATACGGACGTCTCCGGCGTCGTCTACCACGCCAATTACCTGCGCTTCATGGAGCGGGCGCGCTCGGACATGCTGCGCGCGGCCGGGATCGACCAGCGCGGCGCCATCGAGAGCGGCGAGGGCGTCTATGTCGTCGCCGACATCGCGATCAAATATCGCGCCTCCGCGAGGCTGGACGATGACCTGCTGGTGCTGAGCGAGGTGGAGGAGGTCCGCGCCGCGAGCTGCGCCATTCATCAACGAGTCATCCGGGGACAGGATGTTCTGGCCGAAGCCAGAGTGACCGCCGCCTTCGTCGCGGACGGTCGTCCGAAACGTCAGCCGCGCGCCTGGGTGGAGATTTTTTCGGCGTTGCAGAGGAAGGGGACTGAGTGAATTCATTTGCCGCAAGCGAAAACGGCCTGATGTGGCTGGTCGGCCTGTTCCGGGACGCGAACCTGCCCGTCCAGATCGTCATGGTGCTGCTCCTGCTCGCCTCGGTCTGGACCTGGGCGATCATCGCGACCCACTGGGCGCGGATGAGCCGGATCAACCGCGAGAATGACCGCTTCGAGCGCGACTTCTGGAAGGCCGAGGATATCGACACCTTCTACGAGACGCGCGGCAAGAGCGATCTGCCCTCCGCCAAGATCCTCGCCGCCGGCATCGCCGAATGGCGGCGCTCGACCAACGGCCGGGCGCTGGACCGCGACGGGACCCGCGCCCGCCTCGCCGTCGCCATGCAGAGCGCGGTGGCGGTGGAGACCGACAAGCTCGCCACCAAGCTCAACATCCTCGCCACGGTCGGCTCGGTCGCGCCCTTCGTCGGCCTGTTCGGCACCGTGCTCGGCATCATGTTCAGCTTCTCGAAGATCGCCGAGGAGAAGAGCACCAGCCTCGACGTCGTCGCGCCGGGCATCGCCGAGGCCCTGTTCGCCACCGCCATCGGCCTGTTCGCGGCCATTCCGGCGGTGATCGCCTACAACCGCTTCTCTTACGGCATCAACCGGCTGGAGGCGAAGCTGCAGCGCTTCGCCGACGGCTTCCACGGCACGCTCAGCCGCGAGCTGGAGCTGGAGGGCTAGATGGCGATGGGCCCTATTCTCGGCTCCGGCCGGCGCGGGCGGCGGACGCCGATGGCGGAGATCAACGTCACGCCGATGGTGGACGTGATGCTGGTGCTGCTGATCATCTTCATGGTCGCCGCGCCCTTGCTCGCCAGCGGAGTCCAGGTCGACGTGCCCGAGAGCAAGGCCGCGCCGCTCCAGCAGGAGGCCGCGCCGCTCAACCTGTCGATGAACCGGCAGGGCCAAATCTTCCTCGACGACGTGCAGGTCGATCCGGCCCGGCTGGGCGCGCTGCTCCGCCAGCGCGTCGCCGCGTCGCGCGAGGAAGGCGGGCCGCGCCTGTTCCTGCGCGCCGACCGGGCGCTCGATTATGGCGCCGTCAATCGGGTGATGGGCGAGATCAACGCCGCCGGCATCCGCAAGCTTTCCCTGGTCAGCAATTCGGCCCAGGGGGAGGAGTGAGATGGACCGGGCGGAGGCGGCAGGCTTCGGCGTCTCGGTCTTCGGGCATGTCGCCATCGTGGCGATCGCCTGGTTCCTGACGCTCGGCCGGCCCGATCCCCGCCCGCAGCCCTCCGCTTTCGAGGTCTCCTATGTCGACGAGGTCGGGCTGACCTCGGCCGCGCCGAGCCCGAGCACCGCGCCCGCCGCCGCCGCGCAGGCGCCGGAAGTCGCGCCGCCCGAGGAGGCCGCGCCGACGCCCGAACCCCAGCCTGCCCCCGCCCCGCCCCAGCCGCGCCCGGCGCCGCCCCGTCCAGCGCCGAGCCCGCGCGCCGCGCCGCCGCAGCCGCGCCAGGCCGTGCCGGCGCCCACACGGCAGCAATCGGCCGGCGCCCGGCAGCGCAACACCGGTTCGCTGCTCGGGCCGGACCTGCTGCGCGGCATCGGCCGGGATCCCGCCTCCCGCTCCAACAATCCGCCGGCGCAGATGACCGGTCAGGCGGCGGCCAACATCGCCCAGGCGATCACGCGGCAGATTCAGCCCTGCGCCAACCGCCAGGTCTATCCGGGCCCGGGGGCCGAGCGCATCGTGACCCCCGTCATCCTGCGCCTCAATCCGGATGGGTCGCTCGCGGGGCGGCCTCGCGTCGGGGCGCAGCGCGGCGTGGATGATGAAAATCGTCGCTATGCGCAGCGCGTCGCCGATCTCGCCGTCAACGCCTTCGTCTCCTGCGCGCCGCTGCGCGGCCTGCCCGCCGAGCTCTATGACGTGCCGCGCGGCTGGAGCAATTTCACCATGAACTATCGTCTGCCAGCATGAGGATGAGAATCGTGCCCACCTTTCGGATCATCGCCGCCGCGGCCGTCAGCCTGACGGTCGGTTCGGCGTCCATCGCCCAGACCCCGGCCCCGGCCCAACCCCAAGAGAGCGAGGACGGCCAGCTGGTCGTCGATGTCACTGGCGGGCAGCGGGCGGCGCTGCCCATCGCCGTCCCCTATATGCCGACGCCCGCCGCGACCGACACCGCGGCCGGCGGCACCGAGGCGCTCGGGCGGCAGGTGGCGCAGATCGTCGCCACCGATCTCGGCAATAGCGGGCTGTTCACGCCGATCGGGCCGGGCGGCCTGCCCAATGTCTCCTTCGATCAGGTGCAGGCGCCCAATTACGGCGCCTTCTCCTCGACCGGCGCGCAGAATCTCGTCCAGGGCTTCGTCCAGGCCAATCCCAACGGCTCGCTGACCGTCGGCTGCTATCTCTACGACGTCGCCGCGCAGAACCAGCTGACCCGCGCCGGCTATGTCGTGCAGCCGCGCGACTGGCGGCGGGCGGCGCATCGCTGCGCCGATTCCATCTATTCCCGCCTGACCGGCGAGGGCGCCTATTTCGACACGCGCATCGTCTACGTCTCGGAGACGGGGCCGGCGCGGCGGCGGGTCAAGCGGCTGGCCATCATGGATTATGACGGCGCCAATCATCGCTTCCTGACCAACGGCCAATATACGGTGCTCACCCCGCGCTTCGCCCCGGACCAGCGCACCATCGTCTTCATGACCTATCAGGGGAACCGCCAGCCGCGGGTCATGGTCTACGAGGTCGAGACCGGCCGGGTCCGGCCGCTGGTCGAGCAGCCGCACATGACCTTCGCGCCGCGTTACTCGCCGGACAGCAGCCGGATCATCTTCTCCATGGCGATCAACGGCAATACCGACATCTACACCATCCCCGTCGGCGGCGGCACGCCGACCCGGCTGACCAATACGGCGGGCATCGACACGGGCGGCTCCTTCTCGCCCGACGGCCGCCGGATCGTGTTCGAGAGCGATCGCAGCGGCAACCAGCAGCTCTATGTGATGAACGCGGACGGCTCCAACCAGCGTCGGATCAGCTTCGGCGGCGGCGGCTATGCGACCCCGGTGTGGAGCCCGCGCGGCGATCTCATCGCCTTCACCCGCACCGGCTCCTTCCAGATCGGCGTGATGAGCCCGGAAGGCTCGGGCACGCGCATCCTGACCCGCGGCGTCTATGCGGAGGGCCCGAGCTGGGCACCCAATGGCCGCGCCGTGATGTTCACCCGCGGCGCCAGCCAGGGCCAGCTCTGGTATGTCGACGTCGCCTCGGGCGCGCTGCGCCGCGTCCAGACGCCGCTCGGCGGATCGGATCCGGCCTGGTCGCCGTTACGCAGCAACTGAGTTTCTTCCGGGGCGGGCGCCGCGCCGCCTCCCGGACAACCCCGATGGACCAACCACGCCAAATGACGGAACCGAGCATGAGGAGACAGAGATGAAGATGCGCATGACGAGCATCGCGGCGATCGCCCTGGCGCTTTCGCTGACCGCGGGCTGCGCCACGCGGCGCGCGGAACGGCCGATCGATCCGCCGACGGAGACCGAGGTCACGCCCAATGACGGGCTCGGCAATGACGGCAGCCAGGAAGGCGGGCCGGGCTCGCGCGCCGATTTCCTGCGCAGCGTGCCGGCCGACCGGGTGTTCTTCGAGCTCGATTCCTATTCGATCGACGGCGAGGATCGCGCGACGCTCGACGCGCAGGCGGCCTGGCTGCAGCGCTACCCGAACGTCCGCGTCACCATCGAGGGCCATGCCGACGAGCGCGGCACCCGCGAATATAATCTCGGCCTCGGCGACCGCCGCGCCAATGCGGCGCGCGACTATCTGCAGTCGCGCGGCGTCAGCCCGGACCGGATGACGGTGATCAGCTGGGGCAAGGAACGGCCGCAGAACCCGGCCTCCAACGAGGAAGCCTGGGCCCAGAATCGCCGCGCCGTGACGGTGGTGCCGCAATAAGGGTAAACTCCTCCCCGGTACGGGGAGGTGGCAGCGCGGAGCGCTGACGGAGGGGGCTTGCCATCTGGCTCGGGGCCCCCTCCACCATTCTTCGGGCGGTCCCCCTCCCCGTCCCGGGGAGGATTTACCAGCTCGAAGTCCGGCGCCGCTCGCGCGGCCGCAGCCAGACCGAATCCGGCGCGAAGGCTTCGTCCAGCAGCCGCGCCAGCCTGAGCCCGCCGCGCGCCACCTGGCGGCGCACCACCGGGATCGCCCGCTCGATCATCGCCTCGGTGATCACCGGCCGCGGCGCGTCGCGCGGCCGCTCGGCGCAGGGGTCCGCGAAGATCCCGCCATAGGCCTCGTCGCGGCTGATCTCCCAATTCTCCCGCGACCAGTCGAGGATCGTGCCCTGCTTCATGGTCGCGCGGTCCTCCGCCGTCAGCTGGGAAAGGATGCCGGCCGGCTCGCCCGGCGCCGCCGAGATGCCGCGGTCGGCGAAATAGCCGTCCCAGACGAGATGCAGGTTGGTCCGTCCGCCGATCAGGCCCCAGTTCACCGCCACCCGGTTGCCGCCGAGATCATTGTGATCGCCCGCATGCATGGGCTGGTGCAGGTCGCCGACGAAATGGATCAGGAAGGCGAGCGCCATCACCCGCTCGCGCTCCGGGATCCGCCGGTCGGCGAGGATGCGGACGTTGCGCTCGATCTGCGCTGAGACGCAATTGCCGTCGGCGCAGGGTCCGCTGAGATCGAACGGGCGGCAGATGTCGACATTCTGATAATGCCAGGGCGAGGCGTAGCTGAACCGCTCGCCGAGGGTCTTGATGCAGTCCGGCCAGTAAGCGGCGAGCTCGATCGTCGCGATCGAGCAGGTCGGCGTGTCGAGCAGCCGGCCCTGGCGCAGCATCCGGTCGAGCTGCGCGCGCGTGTGCGGATTGACGTTCATGTAGGCGATCCGCCCGACCGCGCCATGGCCGTATTCCCACCAGGCCATGGCCGGCGTCGCGGGCAGCAGCAGCGCCAGGAGCAAGGCGAGCCGGAAGACGATGCGCTTGATCACTGTGCCTGCCTCTCGTCGCCGTAAATCGCCACCGAGCGCCCCGCGGGGCTCGCCTGGCCGCGATACATTCCGGGCGTATTGAAGGAATAGACGCCGTCGCCCCAAGGCGTGACCACGATCACTCCGCCGGAGCCGCCGAGTTCCCGCACCTCGTCCATCACCCCGTCTGCGATCTCCTGCGCGGCGCCCGCCGGGAAATCCATCTCGCTGGCATGGACCATGAAGGTCGGATTGCCCTCCGCGTCGTTGGGCACCGAGCGCTGCGCCTCCTCGATCGTCGCCCGGAAGCGCTGGCGGATCTGCGCGCAGATTTCGTGGGCGACGCCGACGCGGATGAAATATTCGCCGGCCCCGGTCGCCGAGACCGCGCAGCCCCGGTCGTCCGCATAGGTGCCCGCGCCGACGATCGGCGAGTCGCCGATCCGGCCCCAGCGCTTGCCGGTCAGGCCGCCGGTCGAGGTGGCGGCGGCGACATGGCCTTCCTGGTCCAGCGCCACCGCGCCGACCGTGCCATATTTCAGGTGCACGTCGAAATGCTCGGCGCTCGGGCGGGAGCGCAATTCCTCGAGCTGGCGGCGGCGTTCCGGCGTCTGGAAATATGCGGGCGGCTCCTGCGGCAGGCCCTGCTCGCGGCTGAACTGGTCGGCGCCCTCGCGGCTGAGGAAGACGTGCGGGCTTTGCTCCATCACCCGGCGGGCGAGGCTGATCGGATTGCGCGTCGCGGTGACGCCGGTGACGGCGCCGGCATTGCGGTTGCGGCCGTCCATGATCGAGGCGTCCATCTCGATCCGGCCGTCATAGGTGAAGACCGAGCCGCGCCCCGCGTTGAAATGGGGATCGTCCTCCAGCACCCGCACCGCCGCCTCGACCGCGTCGAGCGAGGATCCGCCACGCGCGAGAATCGCCGAGCCTGCCTCCAGCGCCCGATCGAGGGCGGCGCGAATCGCCGCATCCTCCGCTGGGGTCATCCGCGCCCGCTCGATCACGCCGGCGCCGCCATGGATGACGAGTCGCCATTCGGGCCGTTCGCCATCCTGTCCCATCTGGGCCGAGGCGGCCTCGCTCGTGGCGGTCATCAGCAAAACTCCCAGCAGCAGCGACAGGAAACGCATCTGTCCCCCTCCTTCGATCGACGGACCGTTACGCCCAACGCCGCCCCTTTTCCAGCCGTCCGAAACAGACGCGTACGGACCCGCAACGATTCCGCTTGCGACTCGGAAAGGATATAAATATGATATCATCATTCTTGGAGGGAAAATGACGATGAACACCAATCCGGTTTCCGCGCAGGCGCTCAGCCATTCGCACGAGCGGCCGGCTCATACGTCGAGCGGCTATGCGATGCTGCTCGTCATGCTTCTCGCTTTGGGGGCGATCGGCTTCGGCATTTACGAGCTCACCCAGGACAATGCCGCCGAGATCCTCGGCGCCATCCTCATCGCGGGCGGCGGGCTCGTCTTCCTGTTCGTGCTCTGCGGCTTCTACCTGCTGCAGCCGAACCAGGCGGCGACGATCCTGCTCTTCGGCGACTATAAGGGCACGGACCGGACGACCGGCCTGCGCTGGGTGCTGCCCTGGTATATGCGGCCCAAGATTTCGACGCGCATCCACAACATCACCTCGGACCGAGTGAAGGTGAACGACCAGCGCGGCAATCCGATCGAGATCGCCTCGAACGTCGTCTGGCGCGTCACCGACACCGCCCAGGCCATGTTCGACGTCGCCAATTACAACGAATTCCTCGAGATCCAGATCGAGAGCGCGGTGCGGGCCATCGCCGGCAAATATCCCTATGACGATCTCGAGCACAAGGAGATCACCCTGCGCGGCGATGCCGAGGTGGTGAGCGAGCAGCTCGAGAGCGAGCTTCAGGACCGGGTCGCCCGGGCCGGCATCACCATCGACGAATGCCGCCTCACTCACCTCGCTTACGCCCCCGAAATCGCCCAGGCGATGCTCCGGCGGCAGCAGGCCGAGGCGGTGATCGCGGCGCGGCAGAAGATCGTGATCGGCGCCGTCTCGATGGTCGAGAACGCGATCCAGCTCCTGTCGGAGAAGGAGGTCGTCGACCTGGACGACGAGCGCAAGGCGGCGATGGTCTCGAACCTGATGGTCGTGCTCTGCTCGGAGCGCGACACGCAGCCGATCGTGAATACGGGCTCGCTCTACCAGTAGGAACGAGACCGGTGCCCGACGCCAATCCGAAGAAGGCCTACCCGCTGCGCATCGAGCCGGCCCTCTGGGGCGCGCTCGAGCGCTGCGCGGCGGCCGACTTCCGCAGCGTCAACGCGCAGATCGAGGTGCTGCTGCGCGAAGCCCTGGGCCGGCGCGGCGTCCGCGTCGCCCCGCCCGAGGAGCGCAAGCGCGGCCGACCGAAGAAAGAGGAGGAATGAACATGGCACGCAAGCATCGCCCCGAAACATATGGCCGAGAGACCGCGCCGAGGGCCTGGTGGGCGCCCAAGCGCTACGGCTACGGCGCCAATCTGCCCATTGCCTGGCAGGGCTGGGCGGTCATGCTCGCTTATTTCGGGCTGCTGGCGGGGGCGGGGTTCCTGTTCCTTCCGGACCGGATCCTCGCCTTCCTCGCCCTGACCCTGGTCGCGACGGCCGTCTTCCTCGTCATCGCCGCGCGCAAGACGCGGGGCGGCTGGCGCTGGCGCTGGGGTGAACAGGTCTAGTTCGGCCGCGCCCCGACGCGTTGCTCGACGGCGGCGCGCATGCGGCGGAAGCCGTCCTGGTTGGTCGTGACCCCGGCCACCGCCAGCCGCCGCCGCGGCGAATAATAGACCAAAGTGCCCCAGAAGCCGCTGTGCGAGTAGAAATCCTCGTCGCCGACGCGGGTCACGAAGACGCCGAGCCGATAGCGCTCAGCGCCCCGGTGCGGCCCCTGCCACAGCATTTCGCGCAAGGTCTCCGGCCGATCGAAAATGCGCCCCTCGAACAGGGCCGCGAACAATGTGGCGAGGTCGCGCGCCGACATGAGCTGCCCGCCGCCGCCGAAGAGATCCATGCTCGGGTCGACGCCGGTCGCGTCCAACGCGCCGAGCCATTGCCGCGCCCGCGCCGGCGCGCCGGGCGGCGGCGGCTCGGCCCGTTCCCACCAGGTCGCGGTCAGGCCGAGCCGGTCGAGCCTGAGTTCGTCGCGCACCGCTTGGGCGAGCGGCTTGCCCGTCCGCCGTTCGATGATGTCGCCGAGCAGGATGTACCCCGTGTCCGAATAACGGAATTCGGTGCCGGGCGGGCTCTGCGGATCGGCCCAGACCATGGACATGCGGACCTGCTCCTCGCGGGTCCAGACATGGGCGGGATCGGTGGTGATCCGTTCGACGAAGCGCGGATCGCTGCCATGGTCGTAGAAGCCGGCGCTGTGGCTCATGACCTGGCGGATGGTGATCCGGCCGGTGTCGTAGCCGTCGGCGCGGAGCAGCGCGTCGAGCGCCGGCGTCAGCAGCGGTCCGATCGGCGCGTCGAGATCGATCCGCCCCTGCTCCCACAGCCGCAGCAGGGTCGCCGCGACGAAGGTCTTGGTGTTGCTGGCGATACGCAACGGCGTGTTCACGGTCAGCGGTACGCCGGGCGCCGCCTCGCCCTCCGCGCTGCCGCCGGGCGCCGCCGCGCCCGCGCCGGCCACATAGAGGGCCATCGGCCGCCGGGGCGCTTCGGGCTGCTGCTGCGCCGCCGGCGCCTGAGCGTTCGCGGCGGCGGGAACGGCGAGCAGGACAAACAGGAACGCGCGCAGGATCATCGCCGAAGCCTAGTCTCGCCGTCTTAGTCCGACAAGACACTCTCGGCGCCGCTGGCGGCGGGGCAGCCTGATAAAGACGTCTGAAAATAACGGATTCAACAATTCCGCATCGCTTTTTGGATAGTCCGCGAAAAGCGAAGAAAAGTCGGAAGCGAAATGAATCTGCTGGGAGTCAAGTTAAAGTAATGATAGATTTGAGAGCGGAAAGAGGAGAGTCGAAATGGCAATTATCAACGGTACCGCCGCTGACGACACGCTCAACGGCACCAGCTCCGCCGATCAGATCTTCGGCTTCGGCGGCAACGACATCCTCTTCGGCAATGGCGGCAGCGACCAGCTCGACGGCGGCACCGGCGCCGACACGATGAGCGGGGGGGTTGGGAATGATGTCTATGTCGTCGACGATGTCGGGGATGTTGTCATTGAGGCGGCGGGCGAGGGCAATGACCAGGTCCGCACCACGCTGGCCAGCTATGCGCTGGGCGCCAATGTCGAGAAGCTCCGCTTCATCGGCAGCGGCGGCTTCACCGGCACCGGCAATGCGCTCAACAACGAGCTCGAAGGCGGCGGCTCGGCCGACATCCTCTCCGGCGGCGACGGCTGGGACTATCTGCTCGGCCGGGGCGGCAGCGACGCGCTCTACGGCGGCGCGGACGGCGACACGCTCGACGGCGGCGCCGGCGCCGACCAGCTCGAGGGCAATGACGGCGACGACGTCTATCTGGTCGACGATGCGGGCGACGTCGTCGTCGAGCTGACCGGGGAGGGCATCGACTTCGTCTATGCCGGCCTCGCCAGCTACACGCTCGGCGCGGACGTGGAGAAGCTCAGCTACAATCTGATCACCGGCAATTTCGCCGGCACCGGCAACGCGCTCGACAACGAGATCACCGGCGGCGGCGGCACCGACACGCTGAGCGGCCTCGACGGCGACGACGCTTTGTGGGGCCAGACCGGCGCCGACCTCCTGCTCGGCGGCGACGGCGACGACCTGCTCGTCGGCGGCACCGGCGCGGACACCAGCACGGGCGGCGGCGGGGCCGACACCTTCCGCCTCGCCACCCAGTTCGAATCGGGCCTGGGCGCGAATGCCGACCGGATCACCGATTTCGCGCCGGGCACGGACCTGATCGACCTCGGCGCGGTGGACGCGAACAGCGGCGTCGGCGGCAACCAGGCCTTCGCCTTCATCGGCACCGCCGCCTTCTCCGGGACGGCCGGCGAGCTTCGCTATCAGGACGACGGCACCGACACCTGGGTCCAGGCGGACACCAATGGCGACGGCATGGCGGATTTCGAGATCGCGCTGACCGGCGTGCTGGTCCTGACGGCGACCGACTTCATCCTCTGACCGCGGCGGCCGGGCGCGGGACCCTCAGCTCGGGCGGACGCGAAGGATCGCCTTCGCCCGCCGCCCGAGCTTCGGCGTCGCGATGCTCAGCCCGATCAGCCGGCGCAGGACGGGGATTTCGCGGCCGAGCCGGTAGAAGGCCCAGCAAGACAGGGCCGTCGCCGCCAGGACGATCGCGAAGGCGAGGGGCGCCGGCAGCCCGGCCGGCAGCAGCCAGAAGGCGACGAGCACGATCGCCGTCTGGTGGAGGATGTAGCAGGGGAAGATCGCCTCGCTCAGCCGCGCCCGCCAGGGATGGTCGCGGTTGAGCAGGGTGTCGGCCAGGCGCAGCATGACCAGAGGCATCGACCAGAGCATCACCGCCAGCGCCGCCCGGTCCGCCGCCATCACCCAATGCGGCTTGTGCGCCTCGGCCGGATAAGCGAGCTCGATCGCGACCAAAGCCGCATAGCCGAGCAGCGCCAGCGCGAGCGCCGGCTTCCACAGCCGCGCGATCGCCGGCCAGAGCGTCCGGCTCCCCGCCAGGCCGAAGCCGAACAGGAAGCAGGGCAGATAGATGAGGTCGCTCAGCCAGTCGTCGAACAGGCCGTGCGATTCGCCGGTCGTGAAGGTGATCGCGACGCGGACGGGCACGAAATAGAGCAAGGGCAGCCAGAGCAGGCGCCGCCCGCCGCCGAGCGTCTCGAACCGCAAGGCGGCCTTCACCCTGGCCATGGGCGCGAGCCGGGCCAGCGCGACGGCGAGCGCCATGGTGAAGGCCCAGAGATAGGCGACGAACCAGAGATGCTCCCAGCCCGGCAGCGTCACCCCGTCCAGCCGCCCGAAGCGGAAGGCGTCATGCGCCAGGAAATGGAGATAGTCATGGGCATAGCCATGGTCGACGACGAGCCGCACCCAGCTCTGCGGCGGGACGATCAGCGCCATGGCGAAGAGCAGCGGGATGAGCAGCCTTTTCGTCCGCTCCCGCGCGAAGGCGCCCGGCTGCTCCAGCTTCGCGAGCAAGGCCCGGCTCGCATAGCCCGCGACGATGAACAGGATCGCCAGCCGCCAGGGCGAGAGGAACAGCATCGGGTAGGACAGCCATTCGATCGCGGCGAGCTTCACCAGCCAGTCGCCGGTCACGAAGGCCATGGCGACATGGTAGAGCATGAGCAGAGCGAAGGCGCCGATGCGCAGCCAGTCGAGCCCGTAATGGCGCCGGCCGGGCGTGGACGCGAAGACGGAAGGGCTGAGGCAGGACACGCTCCGCCGCTACGCCCGCCCGGCCGGGCGGTGGAAGGGGCTCGACTGGTTAACCCGCGCCCCGCCGTCCCGCGTCTGGACAGCCGCGCCCGGTGGGTCCAGTCTCATCCCCATGCTGACGAACAGGCGCACCTTTCTGGCGGCGGGCACGGCGGCCGCCGCGCTCGGCCCGCTCAAACTCTTCGCGCAGGAGGCGGCGCAGACGCTGCGGCCGATGACCGGCGACGTCGTACCGATCGCGCGCGAGGAATATCAGGCGCGGATCGACAAGGCGCGGCGACTGATGGCCGCGCATAATCTCGGCGCGGTGCTGATCGAGCCGGGCGCCTCGCTCACCTATTTCACCGGCGTCCGCTGGTGGCGGAGCGAACGGCTCACCGCGGTGGTCATCCCGCGCGACGGCGAGGCGGTGATCGTCACCCCGCATTTCGAGGAGCCCTCGGTCCGCGAGAGCCTCAAGATCCCGGCCGAAATCCGCGTCTGGAACGAGCATGAGGATCCGCTCGCCTTGGTCGCCGGCATCCTGCGCGACCGCCGCGTGACCGCGCCGGTGGGCATCGAGGAGACGGTGCGCTTCTTCGCCGTGGACGGCCTGCGCCGCGCCATGCCGGGCGTCGAGATCCGGCCGGCCAATCCGGTCGTGCGCGGCTGCCGGATGATCAAGTCGCCGACCGAGCTCGCGCTGATGCAGAAGGCGTCGGACATCACCCTTGCCGCCTATCGCCATACCTATCCGCGCATCGAGCAGGGCATGACGCCCGCGCAGATCGGCGCGATCATGAACGGCGCGACCTCGGCGCTCGGCGGCAATCCCGAATTCGCCCTGGTCCTGCTCGGCGAGGCGAGCGCCTATCCGCACGGCTCCGGCCAGCCGCAGCAGGTGCGCGGCGGCGAGGTCGTGCTGATGGACTGCGGCTGTACCGTGCAGGGCTATCAGTCCGACATCAGCCGCACCTTCGTCTTCGGCACGCCCACCGCCGAACAGCGCCGGGTCTGGGACCAGATGCACCAGGGCCAGGCTTTGGCCTTCCGCACCGCCCGGCTCGGCACGCCCTGCGGCGCGGTCGACGATGCGGTGCGCCGGCTCTACGAGCGCTGGGGCTACGGCCCCGGCTACCGCCTGCCCGGCCTTTCCCACCGCACCGGCCACGGCATCGGCATGGACGGGCACGAGCCGGTGAACCTCGTCCATGGCGAGGCCACCCCGCTCGCCGAGGGGATGTGCTTCTCCGACGAGCCCGGCCTCTACCTGCCCGGCAAGTTCGGGATCAGGCTCGAGGATTGCTTCTACATGACCGCGCGCGGCCCCCGCTGGTTCACCACGCCGCCGCCCTCCCTGGACCGCCCCTTCGACTAGGGTTGTATCGACATTCGGCTTTCTTTCCCTCTCCCCGGCGGGGAGAGGGTAGGGAGAGGGGGCTCGGCCTCCGGAGCCGACCTCGGCCGCAGAGCCCCCTCACCCCAACCCTCTCCCCCCAGGGGAGAGGGGGCTGATGCTGTCCCTGCTGAATGTCGATACGCTCCAAGGCCGAATCGCCCTTCAGGGTCGGTCATTCTTTCTGCCCTGGATTTCTCGTCTCTCGTCACCCCCGCGAAAGCGGGGGTCCAGCCTTCCTGTGTTCCCAAGCCTTTGAAGGACGCTGGATTCCCGCTTTCGCGGGAATGACGAGGGACCCTGAATGTCGACACGACCTGACCTTGATCGTGTCAGGCCGACTCAACCTGAAGCCTGGGTCGACGTCTCGACCATTGAACAGAGCCTGATTCACGCGTCCGGCGGCGGCGCGCAGCGCTTCCACCGTCAACGATCAGGCTCTAGGGTCGAATTCACCGGGTCCGGATCTCGCAGCCGTTCGGGCCGGGCCTGTCAAAGTCCTCTCCTTCCTTTCGGTTGCAAGAAGGAAGGCCCTTCGACAGGCTCAGGGCGAACGGAGCGTGGTTCGATCCCATTGGGTCAGGCGCCAGGAGACGTGCCGATGGTCTACGAAGCCACCGTGGCGAAGAAATTCTTCCTGGTCTGCGCCGGCCTCTGCGTCGCCTTGTCGGCGCTCGGCTTCATCGCCGCCGGCGTGATCCCGACCGCGAGCACCACCAATCACGGCGCCTATCCGGTGACCGGCTGGATCATCGTCGCCTGCTGCTTCGCCATGGCCGCCTTCTTCGTGATCCGGGCGATGGACAACAAGCCGCATTTGCGCATCGATCCGGACGGCATCCATTATCCGCGCTATTCCGACGCGATCATCCCCTGGGACCAGATCGTCTCCTGGCAGATCACGAAGGTCTACAATCAGCGGATCGTCGGCCTGAACCTCAAGAATCCCGAGGCCTATCCGGCGAAGAGCGCCTTCACCCGCGCGACCGCGGGCCTCAACCGCGCCACCGTCGGCGAGCTCGGGATCGCGGCGACCAACCTGTCCGGAGGCCATGAGGGCGTGCTCGCGGCGATCCGGCATTACCGGCCGGACCTGTTCACCCCGCGCGGCGTCTGATCCTCAGGCGAAGCCGGCAAGCAGTTCCCGCTCGCGCGCGAGCGACAGCGGCCGCTCCGCCGCCGAGGTCTGAAAGGCGAAGCCGCCGGGGAAGGCGGCCCGCGTGCCGTCGGCGATATCGCGCCAGAGCAGGGCGGACGGGCGGTGGACGAGGCCCGCCGCCTCGGCCCGGGCGGGATCGTGGCCCATGAAGCCGGGCCCGCGCTGGCGCGGCACCCACATGGGCAGGTCCGCCATCGGCCGCACCGCGGCCGCCGCCAGCCGGGTCTCGTCGATCCAGCGCGTCCGCGTCCCCCGCGGCGCCAGCGCCGTCAGCTCGGCGGCGAAGTCGCGCCAGGCGAGGCCGCGCATCGCATGATAGGCGCCGGTCGCCCGCGTCTCGAGCAGGTGCACGATGAACGCGCCGAGATCGCCGACGTCGATGAACTGGGTCCGGTCCTCGCCGTCGCCCGGCAGCAGGATCTCGCCGCCATGGGCGAAGCGCATCGGCCAGTAACGCTGCCCCGCCGAGTCCCGCGCGATGTGCCAGCCGAGGATCTGGTGGGCCCGGACGATCGTCGCGCGATCCCCGAACGCGGCCGTCACCGCATCCTCCGCTACCCGCTTGCGGATGCCGTAGCGGGCATTCGGGTCGGCAGGATCGAAGCCCTCGGGCACGGGGATGCGCGGCGCATCCTCCGTCAGCCGGGTCATGCTCCGCCAAGCGGCCGGATCGTAGGCCGAGATGGAGGACATGTAGAGAAATGCTCCGTCTGCCCGGCGAGCAGCCGCGCGGCCGTCTCCACCGCCGCCGGCGCGTCCGCCCAGGTGTCGACGACCGCGTCGAAGCGCCGCCCCCGCAGCGCCGCGAGCCCGTCCGCGCCCGCCAGCCGGTCGCCGCGCAGCCGCGCCAGGCGCGGGAACAGGCCGGGATTGCTGCGCCCCCGGTTGAACAGGGTGACGCGATGTCCCCGCGCCAGCGCCGCCTTCACCACGGCCGGCCCGACGAACACCGTTCCGCCGAGCAGCAGGATATGGAGCGGCTGACGCACGCGGCCGCCGGCGCGCGCCGCGCGGATCCGGTCGAGGTTCACCGGGCGGGGATCGTCCTGGGCCTGGGCGGAAGCGGGGCCGGCGGCGAGCAGGGCCGCGCCGCCGAGCAGGACCGAACGCCTGTCGAGCATCTTACCTCCTCGAGCCCGGCTTCAGCCTGTCGGCGGCGCCCGGCCGAGTCAATCGCCATGCCTGCCGGGCCGTAAAACGGCATGCTTCTTCTTCGCGATCGCCAAGTCGCGTGGCGGTCCGCGCGCGGTTCGACTATGCTGGTCGAGTATCAGGCAAGTCATGAGTCGGGGGACAGGGGGACGCCATGATCCAGGATCCGAAAAACGCGCCGGCCACCAAGAACGAGACGCTGATCGAAGAGGTCGCGAACGTGCTCGGCCACCGCAAGGCGATGGTGCCGCCGACCGACCGGGAGGATCGCCGCAAGCGGGCCGAGAGCGACCCCGTCTTCGCCCGCCGCCGCCGGATGATCGAGGACCGGCAGAGCGATCCCAACGGCTTCGAGCGGATCCTCGGCGAGAGCGATCTCATGTCGATCAACTTCCTCGACCGCGGCCGCCGCTCCGCCGAAGCGGTCTGCCGGATCAAGCTGCCGATGGACGGCGGCCATGCCTACGGCACCGGCTTCCTGGTCGGCCCGCGCCTGCTGATGACCAACAATCACGTGCTCGCCAGCGCGGCCGAGGCGGCGCAGGCCGAGGCCGAATTCGCCTATGAGCACGATATCGACGGCGTGCTGAAGGCGCCGATCCAGTTCAACCTCGATCCCAACCAGCTCTTCTTCACCTCGGCCGAGCTCGACGTCACCCTGGTCGCGGTCGCGCCCATTTCGGAAGGCGGCGTGCCGGTCGACCGGTTCGGCTGGCTGCCGCTCATCCCGGTGACCGGCAAGGTGCTGGACGGCGAATGGGTGTCGATCATCCAGCATCCGGCCGGCCAGCCCAAGCAGATCGCCATCCACGCCAGCCAGATCATGAAGCTCGATCCGGCGCGGGTGTCGCTCAACCTCGCCAGTTTCATCCATTATTCGACCGACACCGAGCCGGGCTCGTCGGGCTCGCCGGTGCTGAACGACCAGTGGCAGGTGGTCGCGCTTCACCACAAGGCGGTGCCGGCTCCGGCGTCGGCCGGCGCGCCGCCCGACGCGCCGATCGAATGGCTGGCCAATGAAGGCGTCCGGGTCAGCGCGATCTTCGGGCTGCTCGAGCATAACCGCTTCGAGGACGAACATGCCCGCCGGGCGCTCGACCGGATCGGGCGGGCGATCGGCTTCCCGCCGCTCGACGGGCCGACCCTGCCGGCCTCGGCCGCGCTGCCGCCGACCGAGCAGTTCAAGCCGCTCGCCGCCGCCCACTGGGCGGAGCCGGGGCTCGGCTATGACGAGGCCTTCCTGACCGAGACGATCCCGCTCGCGCCGATCTACCGCCCGCTGGCCGAGGCCGGGGAGGTCGCGCCCCTGGCCGGCGGCAGCGGCCACGAGCTCAAATATTTCCATTATTCCGCCGTGATGAGCGAGCATCGGCATTTCGCGCTGATGACCGCGGTCAATATCGACGGGCGCCGGCTCTGCCATCCGGGCAAGCGCAAGGACACCTGGCGGCAGGATGCGCGGATCGCCGGCAAATATCAGCCGGACGACGAATTCTACGTGCGCACCAAGGCGCAGGAGAAGGTCTATTTCAGCCGCGGCCATCTCGTCCGGCTGCTCGATCCCTGCTGGAGCGAGGCCACCACCCAGGCGGGACGGGAGGCCGATGCCAGGCGCGGCATGGAGGACAGCTTCCACTTCACCAACGCCGCGCCGCAGGTGCAGGCCTATAATGATGAGGATTGGGGCAATCTCGAGGATTATGTGCTCGACAAGGCGCAGACCAGCGAGCGGCGGATCAGCGTCTTCACCGGCCCGGTCTACCGGGAGGACGACCCGGTCTACGGCCGCACCCGCAAGGGCGGGCCCTGGCAGATCCCTCTGTCCTTCTGGAAGATCGCCGTCCTGCAGAAGACCGACGACCAGATCGCCGCGGCCGCCTTCCTGATCGGCCAGACCGAATATGTGCAGGCGCTCTACGAGGCGAAGGTCTTTTCGGGGCTCCGGCCCTATACGGTGGACGAGCTGCGCTCCCGCAAGATCCAGACCACGATCGAGGTGGTCGAGGGGCTGACCGGGCTCGATTTCGCGGCGCTCAGGCCGTTCGACGCGCAGGGCAGCCTCGAATCGACGCGCAAGACACGCTGGTTCAACCGCCTGGACGACGTGCTCATCTGATCCGCACGGGCCTTTGACTTTCCCTCGGCGGGGCATGCGCCTATATGCGCGGCCATGTCCGTCAGGCCCTGGAGAGACATTCACCGCCGTTCGTCGCGGCAGATCATGGTCGGGAACGTCCCCGTCGGCGGGGACGCGCCCGTCACCGTGCAGACCATGACGAACACGCTCACCGCCGACGTGCGGGCGACGATCGACCAGATCCGGCGCTGCGAGGAAGCGGGCGCGGACATCATCCGCGTCTCCTGTCCCGATGCCGAGAGCACGGCGGCGCTGAAGCAGATTGTCCGCGCCGCGCGCGTGCCGATCGTCGCCGACATCCATTTCCACTACAAGCGCGCGCTCGAGGCCGCCGATGCCGGCGCCGCCTGCCTGCGCATCAATCCGGGCAATATCGGCTCGGCCGAACGGGTGCGCGAGGTGGTCAACGCGGCCCGGGCGAACGGCTGCTCGATGCGGATCGGCGTCAATGCCGGCAGCCTCGAGAAGGACCTGCTGGAGAAATATGGCGAGCCCTGTCCGGAGGCCCTGGTCGAATCCGCGCTCGACCATATCCGCATTCTCGAGGACCATGGCTTTCGCGACTATAAGGTCGCGGTGAAGGCGTCGGACGTCTTCCTCGCCGTCGCCGCCTATCAGCAGCTCGCCGAAGCGGTGGATTGCCCGCTGCATCTCGGCATCACCGAGGCGGGCGGCTTCGTCGGCGGCACGGTGAAGAGCGCGATCGGGATCGGCTCCCTGCTCTGGTACGGGATCGGCGACACGATCCGCGTCTCCCTCTCGGCCGAGCCGGAGGAGGAGGTCCGCGTCGGCTTCGAGATCCTCAAGGCGCTCGGCATCCGCAACCGCGGCGTCCGCGTCGTCTCCTGCCCGAGCTGCGCGCGCCAGGGCTTCGACGTGATCCGCACGGTCGAGAAACTGGAGGAAAGGCTCAGCCATATCCGCACGCCGCTCTCGCTCTCCGTGCTCGGCTGCGTCGTCAACGGGCCGGGCGAGGCGCGCGAGACCGATATCGGCATTACCGGCGGCGGCAACGGCAAGCATATGGTCTATCTGAGCGGAGTGACCGATCATCATGTCCAGGACGCGGACATGGTCGATCATATCGTCCGGCTGGTCGAGGCCAAGGCCGCCGAGATCGAGGCGGCGGACGAGGCCGCCCGGCAGGCCGCCGAATGAAGCACAAGCATCATCACGACATCGCCCTCGGCCCGGACGAGAAGCGCGGCGCCGTCGCCACCGGCGCCTCGGCCACCGGCGCTTCCACCACCGGCTTTTCGAGCCTTGGCGCGGTCGCGGTCGGCGCGCTCGCCTTCGGGGCGCTGGCTTTGGGCGCGCTCGCCGTCGGCCGGCTCTGGATCGGCAATGCCCGGATCCGCAAGCTGCGCATCGACGAGCTGGAAATCGGCCGCGTCACCCGCCTCGACGCGCATCCCGAAGACGAATCGCGCCCGTCATCCTGAACGCGGTTCGGGGTCCGGCATGGCGGAGGCGCCGAGCCGGACGACGGGCGCAGGCGGACGGCACCGCCCTGGACCCTGAAACACGTTCAGGGTGACGGAGAGCGGATCCGCACGCCGCTTCGGAACGCGCTCCGCCTCAGAAATAGATGTCGACATAGTCCGTCAGCCCGTCGCACTGCTCCATCTGCTGCAGCCGCCAGTAGCGGCGCTGGCCCGTCGCGCGGAATTCGAAGATGCCGTCGCGCACGCAATTGCGGCCGGGGTCCGGCGCGTCGGTGATCACGATCCGGCCCCGGAAGGTGAAGCTGCGCGGGTTGATCCGCAGCACGTCGCCGTCGAGCGTCACCCGCCCGCTACCGCCGCGGGCGCGCTGCAGGCCGGACAGATGGAGCAGACCGCCGTTCATCTGCGCGACGACATGGCCGCGCCGCGCGGTCTCGAAGCCGAGCCATTGCAAAGTGAGGCCGCTGTTGCGCCGGAGCCGGTTCAGCGCGGTGCGGTCGTTGACGATGGTGCGTTCGCCGGGCGCGGGCGGGGGCGTCCGCGCGGCGGCGCCGTCGACGGTCAGAACGAGGGCAAGGCCGGCAAGCAACATCTTCATCGTCATTCTCCGCTTCAGACATCCGCGATCGTGCGGCTTTCCTCCATCATTCCGGGCTCGATCTGCGCGAACAGTTGGCCGAGGTCGACCTGCTTGTTGTAGAGCCGCAGCCCGTCCAACCGGCGATCGGCCAGCTTGTTCACGAAATCGGGATTGGCGATCTGCATCCGGCCGATTCCGACCAGATCGAACTCGCCGGCCGCGAAGCGGCGGACCAGCTCCTCGAGATCGGCGGCGAGCCGCAACGCCGGATCCTGGCCGTCGAACAGGTCCGCGAACATGTCCGTGTCCAGCCCGACGCTGCCGGTGGTGATGACGGGCAGGCCCGACAGTTTTTTCGTCCAGCCCGCAATGCCGAGGGTGAGATCGCGCTCCGGCCATTCGGGCTTGGTGAAGCGGCGCGAGGAGACGTTGAGCAGATCGAGGCCGGCGAGCCGCGCGCGCAGGCCGAATTCGGCAAGCTCCTCCGGCGTCGGGAAGACCCGCGCGCCATAATCCACCTCCTTGAACTGCGAGAAGCGCAGCGAGACCAGGAAGTCCGGCCCGGCCGCGGCGCGGATCGCCTCGGCCAGCTCCAGCGGGAAGCGGGCGCGGTCGGCGAGCAGCGGCCCGCCATAGCCGTCGTCGCGCCGGTTCGTCTCCGCCCAGAGGAACTGGTCGAGCAGATAGCCGTGCGCGGCATGAAGCTCGATCCCGTCCGCGCCCAGCCTCTTCGCGGCCTCGGCGGCGTGGATATAGGCCGCCTTGAGGTCGTCCAGCTCGCCGGCGGTCATCGCCCGGCCGTTCGTCCGCCCCGCCTGGATCAGACCGGAGGGGCTCAGCGACGCCGCCTCCGCATGGACGAAGCCGGCCCGCGGCACGCGCTGCCCGCCGGGATGCCAGAGCTGCAGGATGAACGCCGCGCCGGCGCTCTTCACCCCGTCGATCACGCGCGCCCAGCCCGGCTCCGTCTCCCGGTTGAGCACGCAGAAGACCGGCTGCCAGTAGGAGGAGGGGTGATCCGGCGCGCAGGATTCGGAGAAGACCAGCCCGGCCCCGCCCTCGGCCCGCGCCTTCAGATAGGCGATCATCCGCGCCGACGGCCCGCAATGCTCGGTGAAGCCGATCTGCATCGCCGGCAGCACGAAGCGGTTGCGCAGGGTGACCGGCCCGAGCCGCAGCGGCCGGAAGAGCGGCGAGAGATCGAGGCACGCCATGGCGCGCATTTTTCCGGCTGGATGGATGCGCGGCAAGGGAGAAATGCAGGCCGTCACCCTGAACTTGGTTGGCGCTTATCCCCTTTGGGCAAGTAGCTCTAAATCTTGTACTCGTGGAATATCCGGAAGGCTCGCGGGGGCGAGTCGATGAGCAGGGTTTGGGGATGCGGGAAGTCATCTATCGGGCAATGCTGCGCGCGCCGATCAAAATCAGCGCGACGATTTTTGGAGTAGCTGGCTTTGTGGGGAGCGTCTGGCCGGAATGGGCCAGAATTTTGCTTGCAAGCGGCATGAACGCCGAAAGCATCCGAATTGCTGCGATTGTCGCCCTGGCGATTGCGGCGATCTATTTCGCCGCGTTATGGCTGCTAAAGCCGCCCGCAAAGACAGTTACCACTAGCCCCGAAGGCCAAGCGGCAACGACTGCTGGCGATGGCTCCCCGGCAATGGCGGCAGGACGCGACATTTATAATTACTACAATTCACCGTTCCCGGTTAGCGATGACGGGACAATCGTACTGGATGGCGGAGACGCCGGGGGACGCCATTCTCCCGAGCCCTCGTCTACCGGCCAGATGAACATTCATCCCGATCTGCCCCTGAGCGGCCTCTTGATCCGCGTCTATGCTAGCTTTCGCTTCGCAATTGGATCGATTCCAAAGGGCGGAAAGGCGCGCACCAACTTCCTGCGCGCGGTCAACCTGCGCATAGCGGACACCGTAAAGCTGAATAGACTTCACGTTTGGGCTCGGCTCGGTGATCGCGCATTAGAGCCCATTGGCGAATATGATTGGGGTGTCGGCATATTCGATCACGTTAGAAACGTCCTCTTTGTGCCCGGCCCATACTCGAACGGCATCGAATACCGCGACCTCCATTTCAATAAGGAAGAGATAGAAGCTGTCTGGCCTGATCGACCGGAGACCATGATTGACAAAGGAAAATGACCGCTTCGACCGTCTACTCACCGCCACGCTGCTTCCCGCTGGCATGGCGCTCAGGATGAACTTCAGCCGCAGCTGAAGGCCGTGACCCCATGCATATTATCGGCCGAACAAAGGGGCGACCGACACGACCGCCTTTCCTTCGTTTTTCCGTGTGCATGGGTCCCGGCCTTCGCCGGGATGACTCCTTGAGCGATCCACCCCAAGTCCGATTGACTCCGGACGCTGGTGCGCGACCCGCCGCGCTTCCCCGCGGGCATTGGATCGCATCGTCGCCGGATGCTGACACGCGTTCGGCAGGACGGGTGGGTGTGGGGATGGTGTGTTGCCCAGCCATGCCACCGCCGCTTATGACCCCCCGGCATGAACCGCCCGTCCGCCCATCCTTCCATCGCCGTTCCCTTCGCCGTCGCGGCGGCGGGCATCGCCCTGTTTTCGGGCATGGACGCGGTGATGAAGCATCTGACGCTGGCGATCGGCGCCTATAATGCGATGCTCTGGCGGACCCTGGCCGGCGCGGTGTTCGGCGGAGCGGCCTTCATGGGAGCGGGCGGGCGCTGGCCGGCCTGGGCGGTGATGCGGCTGCACCTGATCCGCGGCGTGCTCTCCGCGATCATGGCGATCCTCTTCTTCTGGGGGTTGGCGCGCGTGCCGCTGGCGCAGGGCGTCGCGCTCGCCTTCGTCGCGCCGTTGATCGCGCTCTATCTGGCCGCGATCATCCTCAAGGAGCAGATCGCGCGGCGCGCCATCTTCGCCTCCCTGTTCGGCTTCGCCGGCGTGCTCGTCATCCTCGCCGCGCAGGCCGAGGCGGAGATGGGCCCGGAGGCGCTGCAGGGCGCGATCGCGATCCTCTGCTCGGCCGGCTTCTACGCCTATAACATCATCCTGATGCGCCAGCAGGCGCAGGTGGCGGGGCCGCTGGAGATCGCCTTCTTCCAGAGCGCGATCGTCTCGGCCTGCTTCCTCGTCTTCGCGCCCTTCCTCGCCGTGCTGCCGCCGACGGAGGAGCTGGGCGCGGTGTTCGGGGCGGCGGCGCTCGCCTTCGCCTCGCTGATGCTGCTCTCATGGGCCTATGCCCGGGCCGAGGCGCAATATCTGGCCCCGGTCGAATATACCGCCTTCATCTGGGCGGTTTTGCTCGGCTTCCTGGTCTTCGCCGAGCCGGTGCGGCCGCTGACCATCGTCGGCGCGGCGATGATCGTCGCCGCCTGCCTGTTCGCGGCGCGCCGGCGGCCGGCGCCGGTCGCGGACGTGGAGGCGGCGCTTTAGGGTCCGAGCTCGATTAGAGCGTATCGACATTCAGCAGGGACAGGATCAGCCCCCTCTCCCCGCCGGGGAGAGGGAAAGAAAGCTGAATGTCGATACAACCTAGCCAAAGCTGATTTGCGTGTGCTTTCATAGTGATCCCGGCCCTTCGACTGCCTGCAGGCAGGCGCTCAGGATGAACTTCAGCCGCAAGCTGAGGGCCGGGACCCATGCACATTATTGGTCGACAAAAGGGCGACCGACGCAACCGTATGTCCCTCGTTTTCCCGTGTGCATGGGTCCCGGCCTTCGCCGGGATGACTAATTTTTCCCGATCCGGCTCAAGTCTGATTGAGCGCGGACCCTAGCCGCCCAGCACGTTGATCGTGAAGGCGAGGATGCCGAGGTTGAAGATGAAGGCGGCGAGGCAGTGGGCGGTCACGACGTTGCGGATGCCGCGGTCGGTGATGCTTACGTCGCTGGTCTGGAAGGTCATGCCGAGCGTGAAGGAGAAATAGACGAAATCGGCATAGCCCGGCGGTTCGCCGCCCGGAAACTCGATCCCGCGCTGCCGCTTCGCGTAGAGATGCGCATAATGAAGCGCGTAGATGGAATTGGCGAAGAGCCAGGCGATGAGCAGGGTCGAGACGATCAGCGCCTTCGTCTTCCAGCCGGGCGCCGCGTCGACCATCACCTCGACGGCGACCAGCACCGCGAGCGAGACGATCGCGGTCAGGACGAGCAGCATGGTGCGGTTCGCGTCATTCTCCGCCGCATGCCGCTTCATAATCGCCTGGTCGTGGACCCCGAGCAGCTTCAGGCTGGCGAGCAGGAACAGGACGGCGGCCAGATCGAAGGCGACCAGGAAGCCCTTGGCCGCGGCCTCGGGCCAGGGATCGGCGGCGTGAAGATGCAGCGCCCAGGCCGCGGGCGCGGCGAGGACCAGCATCGCCATGAAGGCGACGAATTTGGCGGGCGCGATGCTGTTGCCGAGGGTCCTGGCCATGGCGCCGACGCTAGCCCGGCGCGCAAGCCGGCGCTAGGGCATGATCCATGGCATGGGTCTGGCTCTTCATCGGCGGTCTGTTCGAGGTCGGCTTCACCACTTCGCTGCGCTTCGTCGACGGCTTTCGGAACATCGGCTGGACGCTCGCCTTCCTGGCCAGCGTCACCTTGTCCATGGGCCTGCTCGAACATGCGTCGCGCTCCATCCCGATGGGCACGGCCTATGCGGTCTGGGGCGGGATCGGCGCGGCCGGCACGGTGATCGTGGGCATCTGCTTCTTCGGCGAGAGCCTCGGCGCGCTCCGCCTGCTCCTCCTGCTCGGCCTGATCTTCTGCATCGTCGGCCTCAAGCTGGTGGCGCATTGATGGGCCGGGTCCTGCGCCTGAGCCGCGCGCGGACGCCGGAGGGCAATCCGGCCGTCTTCGCCAGGGCGCTGAGCGAGGTGTCGCTGCTGAGCGGCAGCGAGGCGATGCTGGCGATGTACGATCTGTACGATCCGCGCGCCGAGCTCGCCGCGCCGATCGCCGCCCCGCTGGAGGAGGGGGCCGCGCTCGGCGATTTCCTTGCGCTTTGCGAGGCCTCCGGCATCCTCGCGGTGATCGAGGGGGAAGAGGCGGCGGCGCCCGCGGCCGGCCTGTCGATCCGCGGCGCGGTGCCGGCGGACCTGGAGCTGATTCACGGCTTCATCCTGGCGCTCGCCGATTATGAGAAATTGCGCCACGAGGTCCGCGCCGACAGAGCGGCGCTCGGCCGGCACCTGTTCGGCGCGCGGCCGATGGCCGAGGTGCTGATCGCCGAGGCGGACGGCGCGGCGATCGGCTTCGCGCTCTTCTTTCACAATTTCTCGACCTTCGAAGGGCGGCCCGGCCTCTATCTCGAGGATCTGTTCGTGACCCCGGAGGCGCGCGGGCGCGGCGCCGGCAAGGCTTTGCTGTCGCGGCTGGCGGCGCTGGCGCTGGAGCGCGGCTGCGCCCGGCTCGAATGGGCGGTGCTGGACTGGAACGCGCCGGCGATCGCCTTCTACGAATCGCTCGGCGCGCGGGCGATGGACGAGTGGACCGTGAACCGCGTCGACGGCGCCGCGCTCGCGACGCTGGCTGGACAATAGTTCGCTTCGTACTAAAGTATCGGACCATGAACTTGATCCGCACGCTCGCCGCCTGTGCCGTCCTCGTCCTGACGCCGGCCCTCGCCGCCAGCGCGCAGCCCGCGCCGCCTTTCGACGGCCGGGCCTATGTCGACCGGGCGATCGACCTGGCGCGGAGCAACGCGCTCGCCGCCGGGCATGTGGACTGGCCGGCGGTGACGGCGGAGCTGCATCGCCGGGCGAGCGCGGCGCGCGACGCCTTCGATCTCTATCCGGCTCTGGTCTATCTGCTCGACCGGCTCGGCGACCAGCACAGCTTCCTGCAGCTGAGCGGCGAGCGCGCCGCCGCCTATCGGGCCGCCAGGGGGCAGCCGTTCCGAAGCCAGGCGGGCCATCCGCCGATCGCCGAGCGCCAGTTTAGCGGCCGCCGGGAGATCGGCGCCGCCGAGCTGCCGATCGGGCGGCACAGCGCGCGCTGGCTCGTCGTGCCCAGCTTCATGGGCAACCGGGCCGCGGGCGACAGCTATGCGCGCACGCTGTACGGCCATATCACCGCAGCGCCGGCGCGCTGCGGCTATGTGCTCGATTTCCGCGGCAATGGCGGCGGCAATATGTGGCCGATGCTCGCCGGCCTCAGCCCGCTCCTGGCCAATGGCGAACTCGGCGCCTTCGTGGCGCGCCAGCGCGACGTCATCTTCCAGCGCGACGGCGCCGTGGGCACGCGCACGGGCGGCACGGAACAGGTGATCCACGCGATCGCCGGCTGGCGGCCCAACCCTTCGCTGCGCGCGGCCGCGCTCGCCATCTTGATCGACGGCGGCTCGGCCAGTTCCGGCGAAATCGTGCCGATCATGTTCGTCGGCCGCGCGCGGACCCGGTTCTTCGGGACGCCCACTTACGGCGCCTCGACCTCCACCGAGGGCTTCCCGCTCCCGGACGGCGCGAATCTGGTCATCGCCACCTCCAGCGTGGCCGACCGGCGGGGCCGGCTCTATCCGCGGGGCCTTGCCCCCGATTCCGTCGTGCGCCATGCTCCGGGCGGCGGCGATGCGCCCCTCGAGGCGGCGAAGGCTTGGCTCGGGAGGCAGGCTGGCTGTCGGGGGTGAGCCGGCGAGGGGATGCGCGCCGATGGCCTATGATCATGGCCTGGTCGAATGGACGCGGGAGGCGCTGGCGCCGCTCGGCACGGTGACTCTGCGCAAGATGATGGGCGCCTGCGTCCTCTATCTGGACGGGACCATCTTCGCCGTCGTCGAGGACGAGCTCTGGTTCAAGGCGGATGCGGAGAGCAAGCCGGTCTGGGACGCGGAGGGCTGCGACCATTTCACCTTCACCGAGAAGGACGGGACCGTGCAGACGATGAACTATCGCCGCGCGCCGAGCGACGTCTATGACGATGCCGAGGCGATGCAGCGCTGGGCCGCGCTGGCGGTGGAAGCGGGGCTCAGGGGCGCGGCGAAGAAACGGCCGAAGAAACCCCGAGCCCGGAAAGCTAGCGCGCCGCCGGCCTGAGGTGCGGGGCCACGTCCGGTCCCTCCTCGATCGACGGCAGCAGGCGCGGCGCGAACCGCTTGTTGCTCGCCTGCTCATAGGCATAGCCCAGCGCGAGGATGCGCGCGTCGTCCCATTGCGCGCCGAGGAAGCTGAGCCCGACCGGCAGGCCGCGCACCTGCCCCATGGGCACCGTGAGATGCGGATAGCCGGCCACCGCCGCGAGGCCGCCCGCCGCGCCGCCGCCAGGGCTGGTGTCGCCATGGACCGCGTCGATCAGCCAGGCGGCCGGCCGCGTCGGCGCGACCAGGGCGACGACATCGTTGTCGCGCAGCAGCCGGTCGATCCCCTCCGGCCCGGCGAGCCGAAGCGAGGTTTCGCGCGCCGTGCGATAGGCCGCGTCATAGCCGTTCGTCGCCTCCGCCTGCTCGAACACCTCCTGCGCGAACAGGGGCATCTCCCGGTCCGCATGCCGGCGGTTGAAAGCGATGACGTCCGCCAGCGTCCGCGTCCGCACCGCCGCGGGCAGGGTCGCCAGATAGGCGTTGAGGTCCACCTTCAGCTCGGCGAGCAGGACCGCGAACTCGTTGCGGCCGATCGCCGCGCGGTCGCCGCCGAACTCGGCGATGTCGACCAGGGTCGCGCCGCGCGCGCGCAACACGGCAAGCGCCTCCTCGAAGGCCGCGTCGGTGCCCGGCGCGCCGGCGAAGCGCAGCACCCCGATCCGGACCCCGCGCAGCGCGTCGGCGCGCAGGCCCGCGGCGAAATCCGTCCGCCGCCGGTCCGCCTCGGCGGTGGCGGGATCGGCGGGGTCGGTATGGGCGATCGCGTTCATGACCAGGGCCGCGTCGCGGACGGTCAGCGTCATCGGCCCCGGCGTGTCCTGGCTGTGGCTGATCGGCACGACATGGGTGCGGCTGACGAAGCCGACGGTGGGCTTGAAGCCGACAATGCCGTTGATCGCGGCCGGGCAGGTGATCGAGCCGTCCGTCTCCGTGCCGATCGCCGCCGGCACCATGCCCGAGGCCACCGCCACCGCGCTGCCCGAGGAGGAGCCGCAGGGATTGCGGTTCAGCGCATAGGGATTGCGCACCTGCCCGCCGACCGCGCTCCAGCCGGAGATGGAGTCGGACGAGCGGATGTTCGCCCATTCGCTGAGATTGGCCTTGCCGAGGATCACCGCTCCCGCCCCGCGCAGCCGCGCCACCAAAGGCGCGTCCCGGTTGGTGACATTGTCCGCGAGGGCGAGGCTGCCGGCCGTGGTCGGCAGCGACCCCGCCGTCTCGATATTGTCCTTGATGAGGATCGGCATGCCGAAGAGCGGCGGCGCCACCCGGTAGCGCCGCCGGTCGAGGGTCCGGGCCTGGGCGAGCGCGGTCGGATCGACCGCGATCACCGCGTTCAGCCGGGGATTCATGTCCTCGATCCTGGCGAGCGCCGCGCGGGTGCGTTCTTCCGCGGTCTGCATGCGGCGTTCCCCCTGTTGCGAGACAGCGGCCGTGGCGCTCAGCGCGAGCGCCGAGCCGAGGATGAGATGCCGGATCATGGCGCGGACGGTAGCGGAACGGGTGCATCCGTCCAGTGGGACACGTACCTTTTGCCGGCAAAAGGTACGTGTCCCCCGTTGCCCCGACGCGAGCCGGGATCAGGCCTCTTTCGTCGCCTTCGCCGCTTCGATCGCCTCCAGCAGGATCGTCCGCGCCTCGGCGGCGTCGCCCCACTGGCCGATCCGGACCCACTTCTTCTCTTCCAGATCCTTGTAGTGCTTGAAGAAATGCTCGATCTGCTGGAGCACGATCGAGGGCAGATCCTGACGCTCGCCAATGTCCGAATAATAAGGGAAGGTGGTGTCCACGGGGACGCAGATCAGCTTCTCGTCGCCGCCCGCCTCGTCCTCCAGCTTCAGCACCCCGATCGGCCGGGCGCGCACCACGCAGCCGGGCACGAAGGACGAGCGCGCGATCACCAAGGCGTCGAGCGGATCGCCGTCCGGCGACAAGGTGTGCGGCACGAAGCCGTAATTGGCCGGATAGCGCATCGGCGTGTGCAGGATGCGGTCGACGAAGAGGGCGCCCGACTTCTTGTCGAATTCGTACTTCACCGGCTCGCCGCCGACGGGCACCTCGATGATGACATTGACGGATTCGGGCGGATCGTCGCCCACGGGAATGAGATCGATGTTCATGATGGGGCGCGCCCATAGACCTGCTCCGGTTGCGAGTCACGCTTTGTCCGGTGCATGAGGCGCGGATGAAGATCGCGATCTGCATTCCCCGCCACGGCGACACGCGCGGCGATTTCACGATCAGCCTGGCGCGGATGATCTCCTTCTCGCTGAGCCGCCCGGCCCCCGGCGGCGAGCGGCTGGAGATCGAGATCTTTTCGATCAGCTCCTCGGACCTGCCGGAAAGCCGCACGCGTCTGCTGATGAAGGCGATCCAGTGGCAGGCGCGCTATCTGCTCTGGCTGGACAGCGATCACGTCTTCCCGCCCGACACCCTGTTTCGGCTGCTCAAGCACCGCCTGCCCGTCGTCGGCTGCAACCAGCCCCGGCGCAGCGAGCCGACCGGTCCCGTCGCCGTGCGGCGCAACGACAAGGGCGAGATGGAGCATGTCTGGACCACGGAAGAGCTGGCGAAGGCGGGCACCGTCGAGGAGGTCTGGCATGTCGGCCTGGCGCTCTGCCTGATGGACATGCAATTGCTCCATCAGGTGAAGGCGCATGTGGAGACGGGCGTCGGCTGGGCGCATTGGGCGCCGTTCGACCGCAAGCTCTTCCCGGGCACGACCGCGCGGATGGGCGAGGACGTCTCCTTCTTCCGCGAGCTGACCGAGGCTGGGGTGAAGGTCTATGTCGACCATGGCCTCTCCTGGCAGGTCGGCCATATCGCCGAGCGGGTGATCACCAACGCCCATGCGGTGGCCGACAAGGAGGCGTGGCTGCGCGGGCAGGGCTGACGACGGCCCGAACTGCCCGTGCTCCGGCGGAGGCCGGAGCGTTGCGCGGAAAAGGTGCGGGGTCTCGCAACGGTCCGGCCTTCAGCCTTTGGCTGAAGTCTATCCTGAGCGCCTGCCTTGCAGGCAGTCGAAGGGCCGGACCACGTTCACGCTCTTCCACCGCCGCGCAAAAATCCCTAAGGGGCGCCGCCTATGGGCAAGGGACCGCAACGGATCAGGGGCACCCAGGATATCTGGGGCGAGGACGTCGACCGTTTCCACAAGGTGGTGGAGACGTTCGACCGCGTGCGCCGGCTCTACGGCTTCCAGCGCGTGGAGATCCCGATCTTCGAGGCGACCGAGGTCTTCTCCCGCTCGATCGGCGAGACCACCGATGTCGTCTCCAAGGAGATGTACACGTTCGAGGATCGCGGCGGGGATTCGATCACGCTCCGGCCCGAATTCACCGCCGGCCTCTGCCGCGCCTATCTGAGCGAGGGCTGGCAGCAGCACGCGCCGATCAAGCTCGCCACGCACGGCCCGGCCTTCCGCTACGAGCGCCCCCAAAAGGGCCGCTTCCGCCAGTTCCATCAGCTCGACGCGGAGATCATCGGTTCCGACGCGCCGGCGGCGGATGTCGAGCTGCTCACGCTGGCGCACCAGCTGCTGCACGAACTCGGCATCTCCGAGGGGACCACGCTGCAGCTGAACACGCTGGGCGACGCGGAGACGCGCGATGCCTGGCGCACGGCGTTGGTCGCCCATTTCGAGGCGCATCGCGGCGCGCTGTCAGAGGACAGCCTCGTCCGGCTCGACAAGAATCCGCTGCGCATCCTCGACAGCAAGGACCCGCGCGACCGACCGATCGCCGATGCGGCGCCGGGCATCGACGCCTTCCTGACCGCCGAGGCGGGGTCGCGGTTCGAGGCGGTGATCGCCGGGATAGAGGCGGCCGGCGTCGCCTGGACGCGCAACGACCGGCTCGTCCGCGGCCTCGATTATTACCGCCACACCGCCTTCGAATTCGTCACCGACCGGCTCGGTGCCCAGGGCACGGTGCTGGCGGGCGGGCGCTATGACGGCCTGATCGAAAGCCTGGGCGGCCCGCACACGCCGGCGATCGGCTGGGCGGCCGGGATCGAACGGCTGGCGATGATGATCGCGGCGCCTGAGATATCGTCGTTCGATACGGTGATCGTTCCGATGGGCGACGCTGCAACTTTGCGCGCTCAAGGCATTGCCGCAAGCTTGCGCAGGCAGGGTGTCAGCGTCGAGCTGGGCTTCCGGGGGAACGTCAAGAAGCGGATGCAGAGGGCGGATGCGCTCGGCGCACGCTATGTTCTGATCCTCGGTGACGACGAACTCGCGAAAGATGAGATTGTCGTGAAATCTCTGAAGACCGGCGAGCAGGCACCGATGCCGCTTAGCTGGATTCCGATAGGCATGTTCGATCTTCTCTTCGAAGATGACGGCTACGAGGATCGTGGCGAACAGCCGCCTTCGCTCGCCGAACGTTTGACACCCGCATGACCAAAATTTCCGCCGAGCGGATCGCCGCCATCGAGGCGCGGCGCGAGGAATTGCAGCAGGCGATGAGCGCCGGCGAGCTCGCGCCCGAGCAGTTCGTGAAGCTCTCCAAGGATTATGCCGAGATCGAGCCGGTCGCCGCGGCCGCGAAAGAGGTAAGGCGGCTGCGCGACGAGATCGCCTCGCTGGAGCAGATGACGCATGAGGCGGACGAGGAATTGCGCCAGATGGCCGTCGAAGAGCTTGGCGAAAACCAGGCCGCGCTGGCGGAAGCGGAACGGGCGCTCGCGCTGAAGCTGCTTCCGCGCGATGCCGCCGACGAGCGCGCCGCGATGCTGGAAATCCGCGCCGGGACCGGTGGCGACGAGGCGGCCCTGTTCGGTGGCGATCTGCTGCGCATGTACCAGCGCTATGCCGAGGCCAAGGGCTGGCGGTTCGAGCTGATCTCCGCGAACGCATCGGAGATCGGCGGCTACAAGGAGGCGATCGCCTCGGTGACGGGGCAGGGCGTGTTCGCCCGCCTCAAGTTCGAGAGCGGCGTCCACCGGGTCCAGCGCGTGCCCGCGACGGAAAGCGGCGGCCGCATCCATACGTCGGCGGCGACGGTGGCGGTGCTGCCCGAGGCCGAGGAGGTCGACGTCGTCATCGAGGACAAGGACCTGCGCATCGACGTCTACCGCTCGTCCGGCCCCGGCGGGCAATCGGTCAACACCACCGACAGCGCGGTGCGCATCACCCATATTCCGACCGGCCTCGTCGTCATCCAGCAGGACGAGAAGTCGCAGCACAAGAACAAGGCCAAGGCGCTGAAGGTGCTGCGCACGCGGCTCTACGAGCTGGAGCGCGAGCGGCTCGCCTCGGAGCGGGCCGGGGCGCGCAAGTCGATGGTCGGCTCGGGCGACCGCTCCGAGCGGATCCGTACCTATAATTTCCCGCAGGGGCGGGTGACCGACCACCGCATCAACCTGACCCTGCACCGCCTGCCCGAAATCCTCGAGGGCCAGCTGGACGAGCTGGTCGGCGCGCTCATCTCCGAGGACGAGGCCGAACGGCTGGCGAGCCTCGATGAGCAAGGCTGACACGGTCCGCCGCGCCCTGGCGGACGCGGAGAAACGGCTGGCCGCCATTCCGGGCTCCCCCCGGCACGACGCCGCGATCCTGATGGCCGCCGCGCTCGACATGCCGATGGCGCAGATGCTGCTCTCCTACCTCGACACCTATGCCCCGGCGCGGTTCGAGGAACTGGTGCGGCGGCGGCTGACGCGCGAGCCGATGGGCTATGTGGTCGGCCGGGTCGGCTTCTGGACGATCGACCTGGACGTCGGCCCCGGCGCGCTCATTCCCCGCGCGGACACGGAAAGCCTGATCGATGCGGCGGTCGCCCATTTCGGAGAGCGCGCGCCCGCGCGGATCCTCGATCTCGGCACCGGCCCCGGCACTTTGCTGCTCGCCGCGCTCGACCAATGGCCCGAAGCGCGGGGGCTGGGCATCGACGCGTCGGAAGACGCGCTTGCCTGGGCCCGGGGCAATGCGGCGCGGCTCGATCTCGCGGACCGGGCGGACTGGCGGCGCGGGAATTGGGCGGACGGGATAGAGGGGCCGTTCGAGCTGATCCTCTGCAATCCGCCTTATGTCGAGGCCGGCGCCGATCTGCCGCCCGACGTCTCCCGCTTCGAGCCGGCGTCGGCGCTCTATGCCGGCGCCGACGGGCTCGACGCCTACCGGGCGCTCGCGCCGCAGCTCGCCCGCCTGCTCGCGCCGGGCGGCGTGACCTGCCTGGAGATGGGCGCCGGGCAGGAAAAAGCGGTCGCCGATTTGTTTGCCCGTGAACATTTCACGATAGAGTCACGAAGGGACCTCAGAGGGATAGCGCGGTGCCTCGTGCTGACGCGTTGATCGAGGCGAGTGCTTTTTCGCTTGGATTTGCCTTTCTGTCTGACTACATAGGGGGTCAGGGACGGGGCCGACCACAGCAGAGGATGCGTGAGGGCCTGACGTCGCCGACCCCCGATTGCTTATCGCTTGCGAAGGAGCGTTGGAGCGGTGGCAGGAGTCGCGGTTTCCGCGATGCCATGCCAGCCGGGTCGTGCAGGTAAAGGAGGCCGGGAAGGGCCCGGCCGGGTAGGGGCAGAGTAACCACCCTTGGTGAGGATTTTCGTTTGATCAACAATCGTCAGGGCGGCGGCCGCAGGCGCGGTCGCGGCGGCGGCGGCGGCGGTGGGCCGCAGCGCAGCAACAATCCGGGTCCGGGCAATCGCCAGGACAACAGGCAGCGCGGCAATGCCGCCCAGCTTCTGGAAAAGTATAAGGGCCTGGCCCGCGACGCCCAGATGCAGGGCGACCGCGTGCTGACCGAGACCTATCTCCAATATGCGGACCATTATTTCCGCGTCCTCAACGAGAACCGCGCGCGCTTCGAGGAGCAGCGCCGGCAGCGCGACGATTATGAGGATGAGGGCGACGGCGAGGATTATGAGGGCGACGAGACCGACGTCCGCGAGGATCATCGCCGCGACGAGCCGCGCTACGACGAGCCGCGCCAGCCCCGCCGCGAGCCGGTCGCCCGCCGCGAGGAGCGCGAGGAGCGTCCCGAGCGCGGCAATGAGGATCGCCCGGAGCGGAGCGAGGGCCGGGCCGAGCGCGGCGCCGAGACCCGCGGCGAGCGCAACGGCGAATATCGCGCCCAGCGCCGGCCGCGCACGCGCCGCGCGGAAGCCGAGGCCGGCGAGGACGAGGGCCAGAGCGAGCGCATCTCGCTCGACGTGCTCCCGCCCGCCATCTCCGCGGCGAACGAGGACAGCGTCGTGGAGGAGGCAAAGCCGGCCCGTCCGCGCCGCACCCGCCGTCCGCGCGCGACCGAAGAGGATATCGCGCCGGCCGCCTGAGCGGTTTCGCGACGGTTTGAAGAGCGCCGTTCCCGCGATGCGGGGGCGGCGTTTTTCATTTGTCCGCCGGTCACCCTGAACTCGTTTCAGGGTCCAGGGGTGAGCCAGCTTTGGTGGCTGTCGGCAGGCTCGGTGCCGCTGCCATCCTGGACCCTGAAACAAGTTCAGGGTGACGCTTTGGCGTGCCGCCCGCTTGTCCGCGTCACCCGAATGTAACAAAATATCATTCGTTCATTGATCAGACAGCAATCCTGTGTGACGGTCGCCCCGCATAAGAAGGGGATGCCTCATGCGTGGACTGCTGCTCGCCGCCTCCTGCCTCGTCGTTTCGGCCCTGGCCGTGCCGGCGCTTGCCCAGATCAGCGCGGAAATCCCGCCGCCCTCGCAGACCGCGCAGGGCCAGGTCTCGGTCACCATCTACAACAACAATCTGGCGCTCGTGCAGGATGTGCGGCAGCTGGACATTCCGGCCAATCGCTCGCGCCAGGAATTCCCCGACGTCTCCGCCCAGATCCGGCCCGAGACGGTGACCCTGACCGGCCAGGGGATCGGCATCGTCGAGCAGAATTTCGACTTCGACCTGCTCTCGCCCCAGGCGCTGATGCAGAAGGCCGTCGGCGAGACCGTGACCCTGGTCCGCACCAATCCCGCCAACGGCCAGGAGACCCGCGAGCGCGCCCGAGTCCTCGCCGCCAATGGCGGCGTCGTCCTGCAGATCGGGCCCAGGATCGAGGTGCTGCGCGACGACGGCCTGCCGGTCCGCGTCATCTTCGACCGGGTGCCCGAGAATCTCCGCGCCCGCCCGACCCTGTCGGTGACCGTGCAGAGCGAGCGCGGCGGCCGCCGGCCGGTGACGCTCACCTATCTCACTCCGGGCCTCGCCTGGTCCGCCGATTATGTCGCCTTGTTCGACGAGGCGAACGGGCGGATGGACGTGCAGGGCTGGATCACGCTCACCAACAATAGCGGCACGCCTTACGTCAACGCCAACACCCTGCTCGTCGCGGGCGGGGTCGGGCCGGGCGCGCAGGGCCCCTCTTACGGCCGTCCGCAGGGGCCGCTGCGCCAGGCGGGGACGGAGAGCGCGGGCCGCGAGCGGCTCGGCGACTTCTATCTCTACCCGCTGCCGGAGCGGACCACGATCGCCAACCGCCAGACCAAGCAGGTCAGCTTCCTCGACGTGTCCAACACGCCGGCGGCGCGCGCCTATGAATATCGCAACGCCTGGCTGGGCACGGCCGAGCAGCCGCAGAGCGCCAATACGGTGCTTCGCTTCTCCACGTCGCGCGATCAGGGGCTCGGCGACGCGCTGCCGTCCGGCACGGTCCGCGTCTATCAGCGCGACGCGCGCGGCAATCCGCAATTCGTCGGCGAGAGCGCGATCGGCCACACGCCGATGGGCTCCGAGCTCGGCCTCACCACCGGCCAGGCCTTCGACGTCAAGGTGAAGCCGACCGTGGAGCGGCGCGAGCGGATCAACTCGGCCCGCTGGCGCACGACCATGCGCTACGTCGTCACCAATGCCCGCCCGAACGCGGTCACCGTCGATCTGATGCAGTCGGGCCTCTGGGGCGACACCCGGATCGTCGAGGAAAGCCAGACGAGCGAGCGCCGCTCGGCCGACGACGCGCTCTGGCGGGTGCAGGTGCCCGCAAACGGCGAGACCGTCGTCACCGCCACGTTCGACACGCGCTTCTAGGCCGTTCGAAAGGAGACGGTGATGCGCCGTCCGCGCGCCCGGAATCCGTTCCTGCTCCTCCTGCTGGCGGCGACGCCGGCCGGGGCGCAGCAGGTCGTGACCTCCGCCGCGCCGGATGCTGTCGCCGTCACCGTTTATCGCGAGCCCAATCGCGACCCGGACGACCGACCTGATCTCGAATGGCTGGGCGGCTATGCGCTGATCACCGAGACGCGGCGCATCAGCCTGCCCGCTGGCGAAGCGGACATCCGCTTCGAAGGGGTGGCCGGCGGGATCCTGCCGCAAAGCGCGATCGTCCGCGGCCTTCCCCATGGCCTCGTCGAGCGGAACCGTGACGCCTATCTGCTCTCGCCCGAAAGCCTGCTGGACCGTTCGCTCGGCCGCCGCGTCCACTTGCGCCGGACGTCGCGCGCCACCGGCGCGGTGACCGAGCAGGAGGCGGTGGTGCGCAGCGGCGCGGACGGCGCCGTCGTGCTGCAGACGGGCGACGGCTTCGAGGCGCTGCGCTGCACCGGCCTGCCGGAAATGCCGGTCTATGAGAGCGTGCCCGCGGGCCTGTCCGCCCGCCCGACCCTTTCGGTCCGCGCGCGTTCCACCGAGCCGGTGACCGCCACCGTGACGCTCGCCTATCTCGCCAACGGCTTCGACTGGCAGGCCAATTATGTCGCCAATCTCTCGGCGGACGGCAGCCATGTCGACCTCTTTGCCTGGGTCACGCTCGCCAATGGCGACGAAACCAGTTTCGCCAATGCCAGCACGCAAGCGGTGGCCGGGCGGATCAACCGCGAGGAGGTGGAGCTCGAGGCGCCCGAGGCCGCGCCGCTCACGCTGACCTGCTGGCCGGCGGGCCGCACGCACGAACTCCCGGTCGAGCAGCAGAACGTCGTCGCCGGGTCGCCCATGCTCCGGTTGGGCGGGCTCGCGGACAGTAGCGATCTTCTCAACGCATTGCCGGCCAGCGAAGCCGAGAGCATTGTCGTCACCGCGCAGCGCGCCGTGCAGGAGGACCTGGGCGACCTCAAGCTCTACCGAATTCCGGAACCGGTCACCGTTGCCGCGCGCAGCCAGAAGCAGGTCGCCTTCCTGCAGCAGCCGAACGTGCAGGTCTCGTTCGTCTACCGGACTCGCGAGAACCCCTTCAACACCACCGAACCCAGGGAGGCCTCGCGCTACCTGATCACCCGCAATCGCACGCAGGAAGGACTGGGCATTCCGTTGCCGGCGGGCGGCATCCAGCTCTTCACGGAGGGCGAAGGCCGTCCGATCCTGGTCGGCGAGGGCGCCGTCCGCGACGGCGCGGTGGGCGAGGACGTGGAAATCCGGCTGGGCGAGGCGCCGGGCGTTCGCGCCGGCATCCAGCGGGACGGCGATGCCGACGAGGACGACCATTATATCCTCAGCGTGACCAACGACCGGCCGGTGCCGATCCGCTACGAAATGGAATTCCAGCCCATAGACGGCGACCAGATCCGCCCGCGCGGCGCCCGGCTGGCCCGGCGCAATGGCAAGCCGCTCTGGGCGGTGACCGTGCCGGCCAACGGCCGCGCCGAACTGCGCTACCGGGTCGTCGGACGGGACGGGGACTGAGCCATGCGTCGCCTTGCCGCCCTCCTCCTGCTGCTCGTCGCGCCCTCCCCGGTCATGGCGCAGGGCATCGCCACCTCGGCGCGGCCGGACCGGGTCGCGGTGACCGTCTATCGCGATCCGAACCGGCCGGCCGCGCAGGCGCCGAACATCCAGTGGCTGAACGGCGTCGCCCTGATCAGCGAGACCCGGCGGGTCACCATCCCCGCCGGCACCACCGACATCCGCTTCGAGGGCGTGGCGGGCGGCATCATCCCGCAGAGCGCGATCGTCACCGGCCTCCCCGAAGGCTTCATCGAGCGCAACCGCGACGCCTATCTGCTCTCGCCGGCCACCTTGCTCGACCGCTCGCTCGGCCGCCGGGTCCATCTGCGGCGCACCTCGCGCGCGACCGGCCAGGTGCGCGAGCAGGAGGCGGTCATCCGCTCCGGCGCCGCGGGCGCGGTGGTGGTGGAGACGGAAGGCGGGTTCGAGGCGTTGCGCTGCACCGGCCTCGCCGAACGGCTGGTCTATGACGAAGTGCCGCCGGGCCTTTCGGCGCGCCCGACCTTGTCAGTACGCGCCCGCGCCACCCGGCCGGTCACCGCCACGATCACCCTTTCCTATCTCGCCTCGGGCTTCGACTGGCAGGCCGATTATGTCGCGACCGTCGGCGCGGACGGCGAGATCGGCCTGTTCGCCTGGCTGACCCTCGCGAACAGCGACGAGACCGGCTTCGCCAATGCCGACACCCAGGCGGTGGCGGGCCGCATCCGCCGCCAAGACGTGCCCCGCCAGCCCTCCGAGGGCGGGCCGCTCAATATCAGCTGCTGGCCGCAAGAGACGACCAGCGACATCCCGCTCGAGGAGTTCGAGCGGATGGAGCTGGACCGTTCCCAGGACGCCGAGGATATCGTCGTCACCGGCGGCCGCTTCGCCGCGGCGCGCGGCATGGCGATGCCGGCCCCGCCGCCGCCGGCGTCGCCGATGATCGCGCAGCAGGCGGTGCAGGAGGAGCTTGGCGACCTCAAGCTCTACCGCATCCCGGAGCCGGTCACCGTCGCCGCGCGCAGCCAGAAGCAGGTCGCTCTGCTGCAGCAGCCGCGAGTCCAGGTCCGCACCGTCTACCGCCAGCGTTTCTATCCGCTCGACCAGCAGGTGCAGGGCGTCCCCAGCCGCTTCTTCATCACCCGCAATCGCCGCGACGAGGGGCTCGGCCTGCCGCTGCCCGCGGGCCGGCTGAGCCTGTTCGACCAGCAGGACGGCCGCCAGGTGCTGGTCGGCCAGGCGGTGATCCGCGATTTCGCGCTGAACGAGGACGTCGAGATCGATTTCGGCGCGGTGCCGGGCATCCATGGCGTGCAGACGCCGCTCGCGCGCACCGCCGACGGCCAGCGCGATTATGAGGTGGTGGTGACCAACGACCGGCCCTGGCCGATCGCCTATGAGCTGGAGATCGCGCTGCAGCCCGCGCAGGTGCGGAGCGAGACCCGGCTCGGCCGCCGCAACGGCATGACCCTGTGGACCGTGACCGTCCCCGCCAATGGCAGCGCGACCCTGCGCTATCGCACCGTCCGGCCATGAAGGCGGGGCGCCTTCGCCTGCTCGCCTGCTGCCTGTTCGGTGTCGCCGCGCCCGCCTTCGGCCAGGCGGTCGTCACTTCGTCCGGCCCGGACCGGGTCGAGGTCACCGTCTATCGCGATCCCTCCCGCGACCCCGGCCAGCCGTTCGATCTGCAGATGCTGAACGGCTACGCCCTGGTCAGCGAGACCCGGCGGATCGCCATCCCGGCCGGCGAATCGGAAATCCGCTTCGAAGGCGTGGCGGGCGGCATCATCCCGCAGAGCGCGATCGTCGCCGGCTTTCCGCAGGGCATCGTCGAGCGCAACCGCGACGCCTATCTGCTCTCGCCGGCGACGTTGATCGACGCCGCGCTCGGCCGGCGGGTGGCGCTCCGCCGCACCTCGCTCGCCACCGGCGCGGTGACCGAGACCGAGGCGGTGATCCGGAGCGGCGCGGACGGCGGCGTGGTGGTGCAGACCGCCGCGGGCGTCGAAAGCCTGCGCTGCGCGGGCGCGGCGGAGACGCTGATCCATCCCGCGCAGCCGCCCGGCCTCTCGGCCCGGCCGACCCTTTCGGTCAGGGCGCGGGCCAGCCAGCCGGTCACCGCGACCGTGCGCCTCGCCTATCTGGCGTCCGGCTTCGACTGGCAGGCCAATTATGTCGCGACGCTCAGCGAGGATGGCGGCCATGTCCAATTGTTCGCCTGGCTGACCCTGGGCAGCAATGACGAGACCAGCTTCGTCGATGCGAGTGCCCAGGCGGTCGCGGGCGCGGCCAATCGCGAGCCGGTGGAGGTGCAGGAGCCGGAAGGCGGCCCGCTGCAGCTGCGCTGCTGGCCGGCGGCGACGACCAGCGACATCCCGCTCGAGCAGTTCCAGCGCATGGCGATGGGCCGGGGCCAGGCGCTGCCCGGGGGCGGCGAGGAGATCGTGGTCACCGGCAGCCGGATGCGCCTCGCCAATCTGGAATCCAATGTGCCGATCACCAGCATCTCCGCCGATCAGATCGCGAGCCGCGAGAATCTCGGCGACCTGAAGCTCTACCGGATCCCGATGCCGGTGACCGTGGCGGCGAACAGCCAGAAACAGGTCGCCTTCCTGGCGCAGCCGCGCGTCCAGGTGCGCTTCGCCTACCGGCAGGACGTCTCGCTCTATTCGGGCGGCGTGGAGCAGCCGACGGGCTTCCTGCTCACCCGGAACCGGGAGAGCGAGGGGCTCGGCGAACCTCTGCCCGGCGGCCGCGTGATCCTGCTCGGCGCGGGGCCGGACGGGTCGTTCCTGCTCGGCGAGGCGTCGCTGGCCGACCGGGCGGTGGGCGACGAGGTCGAACTGCCGTTCGGGCCGTCGCCGGGCCTGACCAGCGTCCTGCGCACGCTCGAGCGGCGGCGGGGCCGCGGCCGCTTCGAACTGGTGGTCAGCAACGACCGGCCGAGCCCCGCCGCCTTCGAGGGAGAGCTGCATTTCGATCAGGTCAGGGCCGATACCCGCCTGGAGAGGCGCAACGGCCGGCCGCTCTGGCGCGTGTCCGTGCCCGCCAATGGCCGCGCGGTGCTTTGTTTCAGCGCGAGCCTGGCCGGCGACGATCGGTCCAACGTCCCGGTCCAGGCCCCGGTGAGTTGCGGCGTGCGCGGCGGCCGGGTCAGCGCCGCACCGGCCGCGGCTGGTGATTCTCGTCCAGCGCCACGAAGGTGAACAGGCCGCTGGTCACCTTCACCTCCTGGCGGCCGCGGTCGCGGCTCGCGACCACTTCGATGCGGATCGCGATCGAGGTGCGGCCGATCCGCTCGACCCGGGCGTAGACGGAGATCAGGTCGTGCAGGAGGATGGGGGCGATGAAGGTCATCGCCTCGATCGCCACGGTCGCGACCGGCCCGTCCGCCTCGCGCGCGGCGACGATGCCGGCGGCGATGTCCATCTGGCTGAGCACCCAGCCGCCGAAAATGTGGCCGTTGGAGTTGATGTCGCCCGGCTGGGGGACGACCCTCAGGATCGGGGCGCCGCGTTCTTCCGTCATCTCTTCTCTTCCTGTTCGTCTTCGTCGGCGGGCCGCCCCGCTTCCTCGTCCGCGCCGGAACGGCTGGAGAGGAAGATCAGCCCCATCAGCCCGGTGCCGACCAGGACGCTGAGGCCGACGCCCAGGATGGTGGCGATCGTCATGTGGATCGAGACGGGCTCGCCGAAGCTCTTGAGGTAGATCAGGGCGAGCAGCACGGTCACCACCGCCGCCAGCGCCATCCAGCGCATCGTCTGCTTGTAGCGCGCCCAGGCCTCGGCCGCGCGCGCCTCGTCCGACGGGCGCGCGCCGGGGCGCTTCGGCGGGACGGGGTCGTGGCGGGGCATGGCTTCCATTTGGCGGCGCCTCATGGGATCATCAAGGCCCGAGTCGCGTTGGGACACCGAGAAGGGAGAGGCACGATGACCATCGCCGCGATTCTCCAGGGCAAGGGCCACGAGGTCCTGACCGTCGACTGCGCGACCCCGGTCAGGGATGCGGTCACCCTGCTCGCCGAGCGCAAGATCGGCGCCGTGCCCGTGCTCCGCGCCGGCCAGGTCGCCGGCATCATGTCGGAGCGCGACATCATCTACTGCCTGAAGAGCGACGGCGCGACGGTGCTGGACTGGCCGGTCGAGAAGATCATGACCGCGCCGGCGATCACGGTGACGCCGGCAACCGAGATATTGGGCGCGCTCTCGCTGATGACCCGGCGGCGGATCCGCCATCTGCCGGTGGTGGACGGCGCGGCGCTGGTCGGGCTCGTCTCGATCGGCGACCTGGTCAAGTTCCGCATGGACAAGATCGAGGCCGAGGCCGAGGCGATGCTCAACTATATCCAGAGCGTCTAGGCCGGCTCAGGCGGCGGCGGTAGCGGCGTCCCGATTCGGGCGGAGCAGCCCCAGCACCTCGTTCACGATCGGCCTGGCGAAGGCGAACAGGCAGGCGAAATAGGCCGCCGCGCCGACCGCGACGAGCAGCGCCAGCCGCTTCGCCGTGCCGAGGTCGGCGATCAGCCAGTCCACGCCCACCACCACGCCCGCCATGGCCGCCGCGGCGCCGAGGCCCGGCGCGACCGCGAGGAAGAGCTGGGCGCGGGTCACGCCGATGATCGGCCGGGAGAGCTCCACCGTCACCGCGAGCAGGCCCGCCATGCCCGCGAGCCAGGCCCAGGCCAGGCCCTCGGTGCCCCAGTTGATGCCGATCGCGAAGGCGATGGTCATGAAGATCGCGCCCGCCAGCCCGGTGCGCACCGCCAGCCCCGGCCGGCCGAGCGCGTTGGTCGCCGGCGCGAACAGGATCTGCAGGGTCAGCAACGGCATCGCCCCGCACAGGATCGGCACCAGGGCCGCGGTATCCAGCCATTTCTCGCCGAGGAAGGTCTCGACCAGCGGCCCCGCGGTCGTGGCCAGCCCGAAATAGAAGGGCATGGAGACCAGCATGATCAGCCGGATCGACTTGAGGAAGGAGGAGGCGATCATGTCCTGCTGGCCCTGGATCCGCGAATAGGCCGCGAACGCCACCTCGTTCAGCGCCGGCACGAATTTCGAGGCGAGGATCTGGGTCAGGAAGAGCGCGGTCGTGTAGATGCCGAGCGTGTGGGCGTCGAGCACGCCGCCGGCGATGAACACGTCGGCCTGGCTCTGCACGAACCAGCACGCCTGCACCGCGATCATCGCGACGCCGTAGCGCAGCATCGTGCCCGCGCCCTTCAGCGCGAATCGCGGCCTGATCTCCCACAGGCGGGTGGCGTGGATGTAGCCCGCCGCCCGCGCGAACCAGAGCATCCCCGGCGCCGCGACCAGGGTCCACACCCCGGCCCCGGCGAGCGCGCAGCCCAGAGCGGTGAACGCGCTCAGCACCGCCGCGGTCAGGTTGATTCGCGCATGCCGCTTGAACTCGAGCCGGCGGACCAGGAGGGCATGGCCGAGCGAGTTGAACGGATTGGCGATGTAGAACAGCGCCTGCACATAGAGCAGGTGGGCGACCATCGGCTGGTTGAAATAGTCGGCGGCGAGCGGCGCGAGCGCGATCTGGAGCGCGGCCAGGCCGCCGTTCATCATCAGCAGCATCGCATAGGCCTGGCCGATCCGATGCTTGTCGGTGCGGTCCTCGCGGACCAGCGCGCTGGCGAATCCCCAGCCGTTGAACAGATCGAGGAAGGTCAGGATGACGCCGGTCATCGCCAGCAGCCCGTAATCGCTCGGGTCCAGCATCCGGATGACGAGGAAGGTGGAGGTCCAGGCGATGAGCTGGCCGATCAGCTGGCTGCCCGAGCGCCAGATCACGCCGGCCTTCACCTTCTCGGCGAAGCCCGTCCCGCCGCCCGTCGCGGAGTCGCTCCCGCCGGTCTTCCCGTCCGCCCCGCCGGGCAGGGGCTCGGCCATGTCCGAAGGCTGAGGGGGGAGGGCGTCCATCCGCGCGGGGTCTAGAGGCAAAGCGTTAAGCCCCCATTGAGGATGCCGCGGCGAAAAAATCGCGGGCGGCGCATTTTTCTCCGAGTCCCGGGGTTGACGGGTCGGCGCGATCCGACCATATGGCGCCCTCCAACGACGCGGCCTTCGGGACAAGTCATTGGAATTCTTTGAAAATTCAAACCGAGTAGGGCCTCCGGCCGGCAATCTGCCGATCCGTGGGCCCGGTGAAGGAGCCGGTTCGCCGGCTTCGTTTTCGAAAGGCTCGAGGCATCGGGCCGGCACGAACCTGGTGTTCGCCGCCGGCGCATCGCCTCGTCCGCGGAGCGGAAGGGACCTTAACGGTCCGGCCCGGCCTCCCGGAAAACTTTCGAAAAAAGCCATTGACGGGCCAGAAACTGGTCCATATATGGCCCTTCACCGAGCGGGGCACGGCGTTTGCCCAGACCCGCTTGCGTCTCTCTTTACCGACTACCGGTTACCCGGTTCTCACCGGGGAGGGAAACGCGTCGGCTCTTTGACATTGTCGGTTTAGATGAAGGGACATGTGGGCGGCGGCCCCGGTCGCCAGCGGCTTCAAGGCGCTGGAGGATCGGACAAACCAAGCCGTTCCAAATGTCCTCTTACATATCCACAGTAATATGTATTTGTGCAGGAACGGCTCCTTGAAAGCCGGCCCTACTGCTCCGGGTATTCCCTCGGGGCGATCGGGTCGGACATAAACTTGAGAGTTTGATTCTGGCTCAGAACGAACGCTGGCGGCATGCCTAACACATGCAAGTCGAACGAGACCTTCGGGTCTAGTGGCGCACGGGTGCGTAACGCGTGGGAATCTACCCTTGGGTTCGGAATAACAGTTAGAAATGACTGCTAATACCGGATGATGTCTTCGGACCAAAGATTTATCGCCCAGGGATGAGCCCGCGTAGGATTAGCTTGTTGGTGAGGTAAAAGCTCACCAAGGCGACGATCCTTAGCTGGTCTGAGAGGATGATCAGCCACACTGGGACTGAGACACGGCCCAGACTCCTACGGGAGGCAGCAGTGGGGAATATTGGACAATGGGCGAAAGCCTGATCCAGCAATGCCGCGTG
>DATJUQ010000015.1:0-32750 GCA_035502235.1 Allosphingosinicella sp. | reverse complement strand
GCAGCGTCGTGATCCGAACCCCGAAGAAGCCATGGCCCTCGGCCACGTCGCTGAACCCGAAGTCCGCCTGCGTGAACGGATAGGCATCATTCTCGCTCACCGACACCGAACCATCCGTCCCAGACGGCGCGTCGTTCACCGAGGCAATGGCGATCGTCGCGCTGCCGCTGCCGGTCAGCGCGCCGCCCGCGCCGGTCGCGCCGCCATCGTCGACGATGACGTTGAGGGTGGCCGTGGCCGGCGGCGCGTCCGTGTCCGCGGTGAAGGTGACGAGGCTGGTGGCGTCGGAATTCAGCAAGGCGTTGAGCTGCGCGAGGGTACCGCTGACCGTCACCGCGTCCGTGCCGTTGCCGCCGACGATGTTCGCGCCGCTGGTGCCGACCGCGACGTCGAGCCGGCCATAGCCGACCGACAGGGTGACGGTGAGGATCGAGGAGCCCGCATCCGGGTCGTCGATGGCGATGGTATCCTTCAGGCTGGCGGCAATCTGTTCGACCGCGCCGTAGCCGGGCTGGAAGCCCTGGGCGAAGATGCCCGCCCCGTCGCCGGTACCGGCACCGCTCCACGCCAGGACATAGCCGTCGCCCAGCGCGGTCGCCGCAGCACCCTGCTGGCTCCCGTTCGTGGTGGCGTTGACCAAAAACTCGCCGCCCTGCGGCACGCCGCCGGCATTGTAACGCTGCGCATAGATGCCGGCGCCGTCGCCGTCCTGCCCGGCCGACGTCCAGGTCACGAGATAGCCGCCGTCGGCCAGCGCCGTCACCTGCGCGTCGGACTGCCGGCCCGCGACGGTCGTGTTGACCGGCGCCTCGCCGCCCAGCGCGACGCCGGAACTGCTGTAGCGCTGCACGAAGATGCCGCTGTCGTCGCCGTCCGCGCTGCTCCAGACGATCACGAAGCCGCCGCCGGTCAGGGCCGCGCCCGCGCTGTCCTGCTGATCGCCCACCTGCGTCCCGCTGACGCGGAAGACGGAGCCGATGGGCGCGCCGGTCGGATCGAAGCGCCGCGCATAGACGCCATTGCCGTCCCCGTCCTGTGCCTGGCTCGTCCAGGTGACGACGAAATTGCCGCCAGGCAGCCCGATCACGGACGCGTCGGACTGGTCGTTGGCGACGACGCTGTTGACCAGGAACTCGTTGGTCGCCGGACTCCCGTTGGCATTGTAGAGCCGGGCGTAGATGCCGGTGCCGTTACCGTCCGCGGCCTCCCAGCTGACCACATAGCCGCCATTGCCGAGCGCCGCGATCGACGGGAGCGTCTGATTGCCGGCCGTCGTGTTGTTGATCTGCACGTCGCCGGCGTCCAGGGCGACGCCATTGCCGTCGTAGCGCCGCGCGAAGATGCCCGCGCCGCTGGCGTCCGTGCCCGCCCAGACCACGACATAATCGCCGCCGTTGAGCGCCGCGACCCCTGGCTGGCCCTGCACGCCCGCCGTGACCAGGTTGACCAGGATTTCGCCGCCCTGCGCCGCGCCGGACGAATCGTAGCGGCGCATGAAGACGCCGTCGGTATCGCCCGGACCCTCTCCCTGGTAGACGATTACATAGCCGCCGCCCGCCAGGGTCGCGATGCCGGGCGCGGACTGGCCGCCGCCCGCCGCATTGTTGACCCGCACTTCGCCTTGCGCGACCGGCGGCACCACGATCGTCACCGTCGGCGCGTCGTTGACCGCGGTGACGTCGAAGGTCAGCGTGTTCGGCGTGATGTCGATGTCGCTGCCGCCATAAGCGGTCCCGCCATTGTCGCGGACCTGGAACTGGAAGCCGCCGAGGCCGGCCCCGTTCGCATCCGCCGTCGGCACGAAATAGACTTGGCCCGCGGCGATCGCCGCCGCGCTGACGATCGACGTCGCGCCGAGGATCGTCGGCGCGGTGCCGCCCGGCCCGTCCGGATCGAGATAGAGGGTGCCGCCGGTCGGCGTCGTGCTGAGCACCACCTCGAGCAGCGCGTTGCCGTCCGCGTCGGTGAAGCCGAAATCGGCGACGGTGAGGACATAGGTACCGTCCTCCGCCATCACGATCGTCTTGTCGGCGCCCGACGGTGCGTCGTTGACGCCGGTGATCAGGATGGCGACGCTGGCGCTGCCGGTCAGCGGCCCGCCCGAGCCGGTGGCGCCGCCATCGTCGACCGTGACCGTGAGCGTGGTCGCGGCCGGCGGCGCATCGGTGTCGGCGGTGAACGAGACCTGGCTCGTGCCGTCCGTGTTCAGCAGGGCCTCGAGCTGGGCGAGCGTGCCGCTGACCGTCACCGAGGAGGTGCCGTTGCCGCCGGTCACGCTCGCGCCGCTGCCGCCCATAGCGACGTCGAGACGGCCATAGCCGACCGACAGGGTGACGGTGAGGATCGAGGAGCCCGCGTCGACGTCGGCGACCGAGATCGTGCCCTTGAGATCGATGGCGGCGCCCTCGACCGCCGCGAAGCCGGGCGCGGCCTGCCGCGTGAAGATCCCCGCCGTATCGCCGTCGCCATTGCCGCTCCAGGCCACGACATAGCCGTCGCCCAGCGCGGTCGCCACGGCGCCCTGCTGGCCACCCTCCGTGGTGCCGTTGACCAGCATCTCGCCGTCCACCGGCACGCCGCCGGCCGTGTAGCGCTGCGCATAGATGCCGGCCCCGTCGCCGTCCTGCCCGTCCGACGTCCAGGTGACGAGATAGCCGCCGTCGGCCAGCGCCGTTACCTGCGCGTCGGACTGCTTGCCCGCGACCGTCGTGTTGACCGGCGCCTCGCCGCCCAGCGCGACGCCGGTGCTGCTGTAGCGCCGCACGAAGATGCCGGTGTCGCTGCCGTCCGCGCTGCTCCAGGCGATGACGAAGCTGCCGCCGGTCAGTGTCGCGCTGGCGCTGTCGAACTGGTCGCCCACCTGAGTCTGGCTGACGCGGAAGGCGGCCCCGATGGGCGCGCCGGTCGGATCGAAGCGCCGCGCATAGATGCCATTGCCGTCCCCGTCCTCGGCCTGGCTCGTCCAGGTGACGACGAAATCGCCGCCAGGCAGCCCGATCACGGACGCGTCGGACTGGTCGTTGGCGACGACGCTGTTGACCAGGAACTCGTTGGTCGCCGGGCTCCCGTTGGCATTGTAGAGCCGCGCATAGATGCCGGTGCCGTTGCCGTCCGGCGCCTCCCAGGAAACCACATAGCCGCCATTGCCGAGCGCCGCGATCGACGGCAGCGTCTGACTGCCGGCCGTCATGTTGTTGATCTGCACCTCGCCGGCGTCCAGGACGACGCCATTGCCGTCATAACGCCGCGCGAAGATGCCGCCGCCGTCGGCGTCCGCGCCCGCCCAGACCACGACATAGCCGCCGCCGGTCAGCGCCGCGACCGCCGGCTGATCCTGCGCGCCCGCCGTGACCAGGTTGATCAGGATTTCGCCGCCCTGCGCCGCGCCGGACGAATCGTAGCGGCGCATGAAGACGCCGTCGGTATCGCCCGGACCCTCGCCCTGGTAGACGACCACGTAGCCGCCTCCCGCCAGGGTCGCGATGCCGGGCGCCGACTGGTCGCCGCCCGCCGCAGTGTTGACCCTTTGCTCGTCGCCGCTTGGGACGAGCCCGGTCGGCGCGATCGTCACGGTCGGCGCGTCGTTCACCGGCGTGATGTCGAAGGTGAAGCTGTTCGGGGTGGGGTCCGAGAGCCCGCCGCCGGATTCGAACACGACGAAGCTGAAGCTGTGGCTGCCGGTCGCGTCGGCAGTGGGGACGTACCAGATTTTCCCCGCGGCCAGCTCGCTCGCCGCGAAGCTGGAGCCGGGCGAGAAGGCGATCGGATCGGAGCCGCCGGGCCCATCGACGTCGTAATAGAGCGTGCCGCCCGTGGGCAGGCTGGTGAAGGTCACCCCGCCGAAGCCGGGGCCGTCGGGATCCGAATAAGGGAAATCGGCCACGCCGAAGACATAGGCCCCCGAATCCTCGAGGATCGTCGCGCCGGCATCCGCGCCCGACGGCGCGTCGTTCACCGCGATGACGTTGACGATCGAGGTGGCGACGACGGTGCCGGCGCCACCGTCGCCATCGCTGAGCGTGACGGTGATCTCGCGCGGACCGGCGACAGGATCGGCCGTATTGCCGTTGAAATAGGTGAGGCTGTGAAGCAGCACCTCGACCCGATCCGCCGTCGCTCCGGCCAGGAAGGTGAAGGCGAGCGTTCCGTTCCCGCCCCCGGTAAAGATGGCGATGGTCGTGCCGTCGACGGCGACGGCCGGACCGACGAGCTGAACCCGCCCGCCGACGGTGAAACTGATGAATTCCTCGGGCAGCGCGCCGGCGACCGCGACCGTCATCGCCCCGCCCGCGAAATCCGGACTGTCGACGTCGCTCAGGTCCGCATTCATGCCGACGTCGATCGACACCTCGCCGCCGCCTTCCACGAAGGTCGCGCTGTCGCCGTCGAGGCCGGTGATGACCGGCGCGTCGTTCACCGACGCGACGTTGACCTCCGCGAACTGATATTGGCTGTCGGCGTCGCCGTCATCGACCTGGAAGTCGATGCCGCGCGGCGCCGTATCCGGCGCATCGGAGAGGTTCTCATAGGTGACCGCGCGGAGCGCCGCCTGCCATTGCGCGAGAGTCGCGGTGCCGCTGGCCGAGCTCAGCGACAGGGTGCCGCTGGCCGCATTGTAGGTGGCGGAAATGTCGCCGTAGAGCGCCGCATTGTCGTTGTCGAAGGCGAGCCGGTCCTGCGCGCCTTTCCAATTGTCGCTGATCGCGACGGTCGCGCTCACCAGGCTGGTGTCGTCGATGTCGGTGACGACGATGTTCGGATTGACGACGACCGGCGCCGAATTTTCGACATAGGTCGCGGTGTTGCCGCCGCTCAGCACCGGCGCGTCGTTCACCGGCAGGATGTCGATGGTGAGCGTGTTCGGCGACGGGTCGCCATTCGCGCCCGGCGCGCCGTCGTCCTGGACGGCGAAGCGGACGGTGCCGGCGCCGTCGAAGTCCGGCGTGGCGACGAAGACCAATTTGCCCGCGGCGATGTCCGCCGCCGAGACCAGGGCGCTCGGGAAGGTCGTGAGCGCCACCCCGTCGAGCGTGAGCGTGCCGCCAGTCGGCGCCTCGGTGACGATCACGCCGGCGAACGCGTCGCCCTCCAGGTCGAGGAAGCCGAAATCCGCCACGGTGAGGACGTGGCTCTGGTCCTCCTGGATCGAGATCGCCCGGTCCGTCCCGGCCGGCGCGTCGCTGCTGGTCTCGACGTTGACGGTGACGGTCGCCGTGATCGGCGTTCCGCCAGACTGGGTGAAGGTGAAGACGACCTCGCGCGGACTTTCGACCGGGGCGAGCGTGTTGGCGTTGACATAGGTGAAGGCGCGCAGCAGCGTCTGGATCTCGTCCGGCGTCGTCTGGTCAGTGAAGACGAGGCTCAGCTGGGCGTCCCCGCCGACCGAAAATTCGGCGACGATTTGGGCGTCAATGAGGATGTAGGCGTCGACCCGCTGGATCCGACCGCCGAGGGCGAAGCTCAGAAACTCCTCGGGCAATCGCCCGTCGATCGAGACGACCAGGGTCGCGCCGCCGAAATTGCCGGTATCGGGGTCGATGAAGAGCGCGTCCTGGCCCAGGTCGAGGCGCACCTCCGGCCCGTCCTCGACGAAGGTGACGATGTCGCCGTCGAGATTGGCGATGGCCGGCGCGTCGTCCACCGCGGCGACGTTGACGGTCGCGCGGCCGGTGTCGGTGCCGCCCTTGCCGTCGCTGACGACATAGTCGAACAGCGCCGGGCCGCTGAAATTCGGGTCCGGCGTGAAGGTGATCGTGCCGTCGGGATTGAGGACGACGGTGCCGCCGCTGATTGCGGTGACGCTCGCCACGGTCAGGGTCGCGCCCGGCGCGTCGGTGTCGTTGCCGACCAGCTCGGCGGCGGTGAAGGTCTTGGGCTGGTCCTCGGTCGCGGTCAGCGTGTCGTCCACCGCGGTCGGCACCAGGTTGACGTGCAGCTGCAGCGGGACCGGGGCGCCGGTCGTCTGGCTGCCGTTGCTCGGCTCCCGGGTGGTCGCCGCGATCTGGAGGACCGGATCGCCCTCATAGCCGGCGGGCGCGTTCAGCGGCAGGATGTCGGTGACGCCGAGGGCGAGATCGTCGAGCAGGGCCGCCATTTCCGGCGTCGAGCGGTCGAAGATCCAGTCGCCGTCGGGCTCGCCATATTCGCGATAGCCGAGCGGGAAGAAGAAGCCCTCGGGCATGCCGCCGATCCGGATCTGGACGAGGATCTCGGAGCCGTCCGTGTCGGCGAGGCCGAACACGGCCGGAAGCAGGACGTGGCCGCCCGCATTCATATGGAGGCCGGTCGGCGGGACGGTGAAGCTGCGCAGGAAGACGTCGAAGGGGTTGCCGGTGGCGAAGGGCTGCAGCCAGCCGATCGTGACCAGGCCGTCGCTCGACACGCTGATCGTCGGCTGGACCTCGTTGATCGGCATGCCGGAGCCGTTGAGGCCGGTATTGGTGACGTTGAGCGGTCCGCCCGTGGGCGCGCCGGCGGCATCGTAGGTCTGGGCGAAGATGTCGTAGCTGCCCGCCACGCCGTCATTGGAAATCCAGGCCAGGACGAAGCCGCCGCCGGGCAAAGCCGCCACTTCGGGCGCGAAGAACAGGCCGCCGCCGGCCGAGCCGAAGCCGACCTCGCCGAGCGAGTCGCCCGCGGACGTGAACAGCTCGGTCCTCAGCTCGCCGGCGTCAGACCAGACGACGACGAAATTGCCGCCGTCCAGCGCCGCGACGGTCGCGCCCTCGCCATTGCCGACGACCGGCAGCACGTCCCGCAGGCCCAGGCCGGTGAAGATGCTGGCGACGACGTCGCCATTGGCCTGCTCGGCCACCAGGACGAAGCGGCCATCGCCGATCCCCGCCACGCGGTGGTTCGGCGGATCGAAGAACTGGCCGCTGTTGGTGCCGGCATAGGCGTCGCTCATGATCAGCTGCGGCAGGCTGGAGGGCTGGCCGTCGAAGCCGAAATATTGGGCGATGATCTCCGCCCCGCCGCCGCCCTCGCGGGCCCAGGTCAGCATATAGCCGTCCGGCCCGGCGGTCAGCACCGGATCGGCCTCATAATAGGCCTCGCTCGGCGGATAGGCGGTGACCGTCGTCGGCGTGGTCGCGCCCGCGGCGTAGAAGGCGATGCGGACCATGTCGGTGGTCAGGGTCGCCCCGTCCTCGAACCAGGCGATGGCGAAGCGGCCGTCCGGCTGTGCGGCGACCGCGGGCAGGACCTCGGCCTGACCGCCGGGCGTCGAGACGTCGAACGCCGCGCCCTCGGGCTGGCCGTCGGCATCGAGATAGCGGGCGCGGACCGAGCCGAAGCCTGCCTGCCAGACGACAAGGCTGCGCCCGTCGGGCAGAGCGACGACCGAGGGGCTGTCCTCGAACCCGCCCGTGCCGGTGAGATTGATCGCCGGGCCCGTCGCGTCCGGGGGGCCGCCCACGCCGGGATCGACGATCGGCGCGTCGGCGACGGCGTTGACGGTGACGGTCGCGGTGGCCGGCGCGGACTCGGCGCCCGCGGCATCGGCGGCGACATAGTCGAAGCCGGTCTCGCCGCTCCAGTTCGCGTCCGGCAGGTAGTTCAGGACGAGGACCCAGCGGCCTTCCGAACTGTCATAATAGTCGGCCTGATAGGCGACGCCCGCCTCGATCGTTTCGCCCAACTGGTTGATGAGCGTGAGGTGCGGCGGCAGTGTGTCGATCGTGAAGCTCGGCGGCGGGCCGCTGCCGTCGGGATCGTCGACGTCGGCGGCGGCCAGCGTGACGGTGCCGAACAGCCAATCCTCGGGCGCCTGCGCCGAGGTGTCGTCCGCGACCGGCGGGTCGTTGATCGCCCGCACGTCGAAGACGAAAAAGTTGGGACTCGAGTCGAGTTCGACCCCGCCATTGGCGGTGCCGCCATTGTCCTGCACCCGGAAGTTCAGGAATGCATGGCCCCCGCCATGCGCGTTCGGAGCGGGGGTGAGGACGAGCCGGCCGGCGATGATGTCCGCGACCGAGATCGACTGGCCGTGGGTCACGGCGACGCCGTCCAGCGTGAGCGCGGCCGCAGTCGGCGGATTGGTGATGGTCACCGCGACGAACGCATGGCCCTCCGGATCGCTGAAGCCGAAATCGGCGACGGTGAAGACGAAGGGCGTATCCTCATCGATGGTGATGATCCTGCTCCCGCCCGAAGGCGCATCGTTGACCGGGGTGATCACGAGCGGACGAAGCACGGACGCCAGCGCATTCAGGCCGTTGGAATCCCGCACCAGAATGGTGAGGTTGCGCGTGCCCATGACGGGCGTGTCGGAATCGTTGTAGAAGACGATCGCACGGGCGGCCGCCTCGAATTGGGCGACGGTCGCCGTATTGCCCGCGGAAGTCAGCAAGATCTGCCGCGTGCCGACGTCGTAGGTGCCGGAGATATTGCCGTAGAGCGCGGCATTGTCGTTGGTGAAGGACAGCCGGTCGTCGACGGTGGAGGTGCCGCCGATGGTGACGACGAGCCATTGCAGGCTGGGGCTGTCCGCGTCGGTCACGGTGAAGGCGGGCGCGATCACGACGGGCGCGCCATTCTCGACATAGGTCGTGGTCTCGCTGCCGCCATTGGCGATCACCGGCCGGTCGTTCTGCGCGGTGACGTTCACGCTGATCGTCGGCGGCGCGAAGCCGTCATTCTGCAGCACGAGGAAGGTGCCGTCGGCGCGGCCGACGACGATGTCCAGATCGCCGTCGCCATCGACGTCCGCGACGTCGGGGCTGGTCATCGAACCGACGTTGATGCCGGCCAGCGGATTGGCCGCGCCGGTCATCGCGGTGAAGGCGGCGCCCGGGCCGTTGTTGCGGAAGGCCTGCAGCGGGCTGTTGAAATTGGCCGCGATCACGTCGAGATCGCCGTCGCCGTCCAGATCCATATAGGTCAGGTTGGAACGATAGCCGACATTGATGCCGTTGAACGGATTGGCCGCGCCGCTGAGCGCGGTGAAGGCGTTGCCGGGGCCGTTATTCTGGAAAGCGCGGATGCCCCCCGCGCCCGGCTGCTGGCCGACCAGCGCGTCGAGATCGCCGTCGCCGTCAATGTCGAAGAAGCTCGGATGCGAGAAGATCCCGGTGGTGAGCCCGTTGAACGGATTGTCCGTGCCGGTCAGCGCGGTGAAGGCATTGCCGACGCCGTTGTTGCGGAAGGACAGGAGCGAGCCGGACCCGTTGCCGGTGACCATGTCGAGATCGCCGTCGCCGTCGAGATCGACGAAGGCCATGTTGCCCATCGAGTTCACGCCGGACGCGGGTCCGGTGCTGAGGCCGGTGAACGGATTGGCGCCGCCGGTGACCTGCACGAAGCTGCCGCCGCCATCGTTGCGGAAGGCCTTGATGGTCGTGTCGTTGCTTCCGACGATCAGATCGAGATCGCCGTCGCCGTCCATGTCGAAGAATTCCGGGGTCGCGTAAGTGCCGGCGTCGAGGCCGTTCAGCGGAGTCCCGGCGCCGGAGATCGGCGTGAAGAGCGGCGCCCCCGCGACCGCGGCGCCGGCGCCGTCGACGATGCTGATCGTCAGGTTGCGGCTCGCCGTCGGCGTGTCGCTGACATTGTCGTAGGTGAGGTTCTGCAGCAAAGCGTCCACCGCGATGGTCGTCGCGGCCCCGTTCAGCGTGATCACCAGGGAGGCGCCGCTGCCGCCGGCGAAGCTGCCGATCACCACGCCCTCATAGCTGACGTCGCTGCCCGACACGCCGATCTGGCCCGCGCCCGTTCCCTGGTTGCGGATGCCCGCCACGTCCTCGGCGAGCAGGCCGCCGACAATGATCGTGCCGTCGTCCCAATTGCCCTCGACGTCCGACAGGATGACGTCGCCGTCGATCAGGATCGGCCCGTCATTCTCGAGCGCGGTCAGGCTCGGCGCCAGTCCGTTCAGGCTCGGCACGTCGTTGACCGAGGCGACGTTCACGGTCGCGCGTCCGGTATCGGTGCCGAGCGGGCCGCTGACCTCATAGTCGAACACAGCCGCGCCGAAGAAATTCGGAGTCGGCGTGAAGGTGACGCTGCCGTCGCCGTTGAGCACCACCGTGCCGCCGCTGACCGCGGTGACCGAGACGATCTCGAGATCCTCGCCGCTATCGTTGCCGAGCAGGTCCGCCGCGGCGAAGGTGATCGGCGTGTCCTCCACGGCGTTCAGCACGTCGTCCACCGCGCGGGTGACCTCGGGCGTCCCGACGACGTTGACATAGGTGGTCACGCTCGTGGTGCTGGCGCCGCCATCGGCGGTGCCGTCGCCGTCGTTCAGCGTCCAGGTGATCGTGCGCTGCGCCTCCGATGGATCGACCGCGTTGCTGTTGTCATAGCCGATCTGGCGCAGCAGCCGCTCCAGCCGCTCCGAGGTCATGTCGCCGTTCAGCGTGATGACGAGCGGCGTGCCGTTCGTGCCGCCGCTGAAGCCGGCATAGATCGAGCCGTCGATGCGGATGTTGCTGCCGAACAGGGTGACGCCATTGCCCTCGACGATGGAGAGCCGATCCTCCGACGGGACCCCGCCGGCGCCGATCGCGACGGTGAGCGTGCCGCCGCCGACGCCGTTGCTCGAGACATCGGGATCGCTGACCAGCGCGTCGCCGCCAAGGTCGAGCAGGACCGCCGGGTCCTCCTCGGTATAGGTCACGGAGTCCCCGTCGAGCCCGGAAATGACCGGCGCGTCGTTGACCGCCACGACGTCGAACGCGAATTCGCGCGCGACGGCATCGGTGTCGCTGCCGCCATTCGCGGTGCCGCCGTTATCGCGCACCCGGAAGGTGAAGAACAGCGTGCCGTTGGCGTTCGGCGCGGGCGTGAAGACGAGGCTGGCAAGATCCGCGGCGGCGATTTCCGCCCCCGCGACCACTGGATCGCCGGCCAGGGTCAGCGTGCCGTCCGCCGGCAGGGTGACAATGAACACGGACAGCAGGGCATCGCTCTCGGCCGGGTCGCTGAAGCCGAAATCGACGGCGGAGAAATGGTAGCTGCCGTCCTCCAGGATGGTGCGGGTCGTGTCGGTGCCCGACGGCGCGTCATTCACCTGGGTAATCTCGACCATGACGGTCGCGCTCGTGGAGGTGCCATCGGCCGCCTCGAAGGCGAAATTGACCTCGCGCGGACCGGCGACGGGACTCAGCGCGTTGGCGTTGAAATAGGTGATGGCACGGATCACCTCCTGAACCCGGTCCGCCGTGGCATCGCTGGAATAGAAGCCGATGACAAGCTGGCCGGCCGGGCCGACCGAATATTGCGCGATATACAGGCCATCGACCCGAATGTCGGCGTCGATCCGCTCGATCCGGCCGCCCAGAGCGAAGCTGATATGCTCCTCCGGCTGCCGGCCGTCGATGGAGATGGTCAGCGATCCGCCGTCGAAATGCGCATTGTCGACATCGCCGAAGAGCGCATCCTGGCCGAGGTCGAGGCGCGTCTCGCCCGCGCCTTCGACGATGGTGATCGTGTCGCCATCGAGATTGTCGATCGTCGGCGCGTCGAGCACGCTGGTGATGACCAGGTCGAACTCGTCCGACACCTGGGACTGGTAGTCGTCCGCGGTGACGCGGATGGAGAGCGTGCCGTGATAATTGGCCGGCGGCGTGCCGGCGAAGCTCTGCGTCGCCGCGGTGAAGGTGAGCCATAACGGCAAGGGCGAGCCGTCCGCCAGCGTCGCCGTATAATTGAGGGCGCTGTCCGGATCGGTGAAGGTGCCGGCCGGCACCTGGAAGCTGACGGCCGTATCCTCGTCGAACATCTGGTCCGGAATCGGCGTGTTCAGCACCGGCGGCGCGGAGGGTGCGTCGGTGGCGCCGTTGACCTGGACCTGGAGCGTGATCTGGTCGCCGCCCAGCGAGGTCATCAAATGGGTGTCGGTGACGTGCTCGCCGGAATCGAGGCCGAGCAGCGCCGGCGCGCTGTTGTTCAGCGTGTAGCTCCAGGCGCCGTTCGTCTCGATGTGGAAGGTGCCGTAGGCGGTGACGAAATCGCCGGCGACCCAGCCGCTTTCTCCCTGGTCCCGGTCGAGGATCGCGACGAACGCGTCCGTCGTGTCGCCGCCGGGCGTGTCCTCGTAGACATAGCCGACCGTGTTGCCGCCGGCGATGTGGATCTGCGCCTGATCGTTATTGCCGTAGGAGGTGACGACGACGTCGACATGGCTCTGGCCGTCGTTCGAATAGACCCGGAACGTGTCCACATAGGTGTGGCCGCCCCGCATGAACTGGTTGTCGTTGGCGAAATATTGCCAGAAGCCGCTCTCGGTGACCTGGAAATTGCCGTAATTGCCGGACGCGCTGTACGCCTGGAAGCGGTTCTCGCCGCTGTCGGGATCGTTGATCGTCAGCAGGCCGTTGTCGCTGGCGGTCGCGTCCTCGTAAATCTCGCCCGCCGCATTGCCGCCGATGATCGCGGTGTCGTTGGTCGCGGTGACGGCGATGGTCGCATAGGCGAGCGGGCTGTTCGACGCGCTGACATGGTCGCTGACATAGACGGAGACGACGCGGTCGGTGTTGCCGTTCAGGGTCGGATTGTCGCTGGTGTTGACGTAGCGGATGGCGGCGAGGATCGCTTCATATTGGGCGATGGTGGCGATGCCGCTGATCTGGATCTGGGTCGCGCTGGCGGTGACGTTCAGGCCGCCCGGAATGGTCAGCGGATCATAGGTGAGCTGGTCGCCGACGCTGCCGTCGGTGAGCTGGATCACCGCGCCGGCGATGGTGCCGCCCGGCGCGACGATGGCGATATTGCTGCCGATCGGCACGCCGGCGCCGTTTTCGGTGAAGGCGCCGGCATAATCATAGCCGGCCGCGCCGCCGTCGAGATCGACGGTGACGGCGGGCGGCGCCTGCAGCGTGATCTGCGAATAGAAAGTGGTCGCGTCGCCGTCGCCGTCGGCCAGCCGCCATTCGATGTCGCGCAGGCCGCCGGTCGTGCCGTTATGGTAGAGGCCGACCGCGCGGACCAGCACCTGCACGGCCGCCGGGGTCGCGCCAGCCTCGAAGGAGAAGGACCGGCTCACCGGCTCCGGTCCGGCGCCGTAGGTCCCGATGCGGACACCGTTCACGTAGATGACGTTGCCGTCCACGAGGAGCTCGGCCGACATGGCGAACAGGATGGCGTCGCCGGACTGCGCGCCGTTGACCACCGAGACGGTGAGCGAGCCGCCCGCGAAATTGGCGCTGTCGACATCGGTGACGACGGCGTCGCCGCCCAGGTCCAGCAGCTGCAGGCTGCCGGTGGCGCCTGTCACATGGTCGTCGGCGAGGCCGGTCACCACGGGGGCGTCGTTGACGGCATTGACCGTGACCGTGGCGAAGGCGTGAGCGCTGTCGGTGACCCCGTCATTGACGACAATCAGGATAGAGCGAGTGCCGGGTACCGGCTCATCCGCTTCGTTCCAAAAGCCAACAGTCCGCAACGCGGCCGCCATCTCCGCTGCGGTGACCGAGCCGCCGGGTGCGTCGAAGAACAGGACCGTGCCACCAGCGTCGAACGTGGCCGTGATGCCGGGTGGGAGATCGCCGTAGATCAGGTCGTCGCCGGCCTCCGGATTGGTGATGATGATCGAGGCGCTGACGATATGGTCTTGGTCGTCGGATATGATAAGGCTGGGCGCGGAGAGTAGCACCGGATCGCCCCCCTCCGCGAAGCTGGCGGCGAAGTCGATGCCGGCGGTTGCGCCGCCGTTGAGGTCGAGCACGGGTGGCGTGTCAATCGTGTCCGCAAGCGTAATCAAGGTGACGGAGGCGGGCCCGTAGACGTTGCCGTCGTGCGCCGACACTTGGATGGTGCGGGTTGGGTTGGCACCCCCATTATCGGGGTCCGGCGTCTCGTTCCAGAATCCGATGGTGGCCAGTGCCGCGGCCATCTCCGCCCGTGCGGCACTCCCGCCGATGGCGAGAATCTCAAGGGTGAACGTGTCCGGATCCCATGCGATGCCGAGCCCGGCGGGAAAGTCGCCACTCAAATAATAGAGATTGTCGCCCACCTGTCCGTCCGCGATCCTCACGCGGACGATTGCGATGGAATCGGAATCGTCCTCGATCGACGCCGCGGCGGAGGCGATCAGGACGCCGGCACTTTCGGTGATGTAGGTGGCGGCGTAATTCTCGCCAGCCGCTCCCCCGTTCAAGTCGACGGTCGCTGGCGCATTGTCGGTATGGCCGTGGATGGTGATCACGATGTCGAACGGCGTGTCGTCGGTGGCGTAGACGGTGATCGTATCGATCAGCGTCTGGCCGTCGCTCAGGGAAGCGACGGTCGGATGGTCGTTGTCGAGCGTGTAGACCCAGTTGCCTGGCGCGTCGATCGTGAAGCTGCCGTAGGCGGCCGCGTAGTCGGTCATCGGCACTGCCGTGTCCGGGCCGTCAGGATCGTTCACGTCCAGCTTGCCGCCGAACGTGGTAGACAGATCCTCGGTCACGTCCCCGGTAATATAGTTGAGGAAATCCGGCTCGTCATTGTGCGGGACGACGGTGATGCTGGCGGTCGCGGCGGCGCTACTGTTGGTGCCATCGCTCGCGACGACGCTGATCGTCACCACCGGCCGGTTGCCGTTGCTGTCCGGATTCACCCCGACGTTGAAATAGCGCAGGTGGGAGAGAGCCTCGGCCCACTCGGCCGGCGTCCAGGGCCCGCCGAAAGACGAGGTCAACGTCCAGGTATAGGCGCCGGTTTCGTCGAGCTGCATCCAGCCGGGGACGCTGCCGCTGTCGATATAGATGCGGTCGCCGTTGCGGCCGTTGGCGATGGTCAAGGTGACATGGTCGATCGTGTTCAGATCATCTGTGATCGTCATGTCCGGCGCGCCGATCCGCGCGCCGGCGCCGCCGCCCCCGACATCCTCGGTATAGGTGCTGGCGTAGCCGGTGCCGGCGCCGGAGCCGTTGAGGTCGATAATGGGCTCGGGGGGCGCTATCGTGGGCGTGATCGAGAAATCGTCGACGGCCAGACCGTCGTCATTGCCCGCCACATTGAAATCCACCCAGCGGATCCAGATTGTCGCGCCACTTGCGAGCATCAGGCTGCCGATCGACCCGGAAACATTGGAAAAGATGGTATTGCCGTCCCGCGCTCCCGCGCCACCGGTTAGGGTGACGGAGTTGAAATCCAGGGTATCGACGCTGAACCAGTTGCCCGTTGTGATGCTCGTCGCATCTAGGCTGTATTGGAAGTCGAGGCGGTCTGCGACGGTATTGTCTCCGCGCCGCCATTGCTCCCCTTTATAGCTGACCAAGAAAGACGTGATGGTCGCGCCGATATTGTTGGTGAAACTCGTTCCGAATGAGAGGTTCAACGCGTTGCTGCGAAGCGTGCCGAGCGCGCGCTCCGTGTCTCCCGCGGCTCCGAAACTGTACGTGTCAGCCGTGGAGCCACTTCCGGTTCCGGCGGTATAGGTCGCGTTCGAACCAGTCCCGCTTTCCGCGATGAACCAGCCTGTCGGGAGCGCGCTGCTAGTGCCGGTATTCGCCAGGCTGTTGAAATTCTGGGTGTAAGCGGTCGCGTTGGCAAGCGAGATGCTCGTCACGAACCCTTGGCCGCCCGCCCCCTCGTTCACCGGCAGCGCCCCCGGCGATCCGGCCAGGAAATGCGCGTCGCCGCCATTCGGCCTGCTCTCGATCGCCGGATTGATCTCAGTCGGTTTGCGCGCACCAGTCTTGCCGCGTGCCATCAGCACATCCCCCACCCTTGGGCGACATGAACGCGTCGCCTCTTGCCGGGCGGAGCCCGCGGCGTGTCGTCCCCGTCAACAGGCCATCGATACGCCACGAATCAGGGTGGTGGCCGCCACCCCGAACGAACGAAGGCTATGCTAACCCTAATGTGAGTCAATTCATTACGGCTCCGGATTGCATCCGATTTGGAGCATTTCTCTCGGCTGCGCGCGCTTCAAGCCATGACGGCCATTGCCGGTCGGCGCGGTTGCGTTAGGCTCATCGGCAACGCCGGCCGCCTCGCCGGGGACGGGAGAAAGCTATGCTCGGCCTGATGATCGCGACGGCGTTGGCCCAGGGAACGCCCATGCCCGCGCCGCAATGGCGCTCCATCGAACGCGCCCCGGGTGGCGAGGTCTTCGTCGACACCGCCTCCCTGCGGCGCGACCGCGACACGTTCGAAATCCTGGTCCGCATCATCTTCACCGGGGTCCAGCGCAGCGGCATGGCGCGGGGGATCACCCGCAACCGCTACTTCTGCGCGACGCGGACCTTCCTCACCCTGCACGTCCATTATGTCGACGCCAATGGCGGCACGCTCGAGGACCGGCCCGCGCGCGGCGCCGCGGCCCGCGAGCGTCCGGTCACGCCCGGATCGCCGAACGAGAAGATCCTGGCCGACTATTGCCCACGCTGACCGGCCGTTTCGGCGCTTCGGCGCCGCTTCCCCGAAGGACGCTTCCCGTCGCGCCCATGCTTCAAATCCGCGCCGCCATCGTCTAGGGCCTCGCCTTCCTTTCTGCACTGGAACCAGACGTGACGCTCTACGCCCGCTTCGCCGCGCATCTCGACACCCTGCTCGACGCTCTCGAGAGCGAGGGCCAGCTGCCGGCCGGCCTGCCGCGCAAGGCCGTGGCGGTGGAGCCGCCGCGCGATCCGACGCATGGCGATCTCGCGACCAACGCCGCGATGGTGCTGGCCAAGCCGGCGGGAACCAATCCGCGCGCCCTCGCCGAACTGATCGCCCCCCGCCTCGCCGCGCTCGACGAGGTGACGGCCGCGGAGATCGCCGGGCCCGGCTTCATCAACATCCGCCTGGACCGGGCCGTCTGGGAGGAGGAGTTGCGCGCGATCCTGGCCGCGGGCGAGGCCTATGGCCGCTCCGACATGGGCAGCGGCCAGACGGTCAATGTCGAATATGTCTCCGCCAATCCGACCGGGCCGATGCACATGGGCCATTGCCGCGGCGCGGTGGTCGGCGACGCGCTGGCCTCGCTGCTCGAATATGCCGGCCACAAGGTCACCCGCGAATATTATGTGAACGACGCCGGCGGCCAGGTCGACGTCCTCGCCCGCTCGGCGCACCTGCGCTACCGGGAGGCGCTCGGCCACGACATCGGCGAGATCCCCGAGGGCCTCTATCCGGGCGACTATCTGGTGCCGATCGGCAAGGAACTTGCCGGCGACTATGGCGATCGCTTCGCGGACGCGCCGGAAAGCGAATGGCTCGAGTCCTTCCGGCTGAAGACGGTCGCGGCGATGATCAAACTGATCAAGGACGATCTCGGCCTGCTCGGCATCCATCACGATCTCTTCGCCTCCGAAGACGAGGTGCAGAAGAGCGGCGCCGCCGACCGGGCGATGGCGGCGCTCGAGCAGAGGGGGCTGGTCTATCGGGGCGCGCTGGAGCGGCCGAAGAGCCTCGATCCGCACGATGAATGGGAGCCGGTCGAACTCACCCTGTTCCGCGCGACGCACTATGGCGACGACCAGGACCGGCCGATGAAGAAATCGGACGGCAGCTGGACCTATTTCGGCGCCGACGTCGCCTATCATCTGCAGAAGGCCGAGAAATCCGACCAGCTGATCAACATCTGGGGCGCCGACCATGCCGGCACCGTGAAGCGCGTCCAGGCCGCGGTCAGCGCGCTGACCGACGGCAAGGTCGAACTCGACGTGAAGCTGGTCAACATGGTGCGCCTGTTCCGCGCCGGCGAGCCGGTGAAGATGTCCAAGCGGGCCGGCAATTTCGTCACCCTCGCCGATGTGGTCCGCGAGGTCGGCAAGGACGTGGTGCGCTTCATGATGCTCACCCGCCGCGCCGACGCGCCGCTCGATTTCGACTTCGCCAAGGTGGTCGAGATGTCGAAGGACAATCCGGTCTTCTACGCCCAATATGCCCATGCCCGGATCAGTTCGCTCGGCAAGCGGGCGAAGGAGGAGGGGATCGACCTGTCCGGCGACGCGGACCTCGCGCTGCTGGACGACGAGGAGCTGGCGCTGGTGAAGCTCGCCGCCACCTTCCCCCGTCAGGTCGAGGGCGCGGCCGCCGCGCACGAGCCGCACCGGATCGCCTTCTACCTCAACGATGTCGCCGCCGCGTTCCACGCCTGGTGGAACCGCGGTAACGACGATCCCTCGAAGCGTTTCCTCCTGGCACAGAATCCCGAATTGACACGGGCGCGTATGGCCTTGGCGAACGCAATCGGGCAGATTGTCCGCAATGGCCTCGGCATCATGGGGGTGACCGCGGCGACCGAGATGTGAGCCGCCGTCCCGCGCCGGGCGGCGAAGGGGATTTGAGATGAGCGACGACAATCGCGCCAACGACAATGACCGCGAGACGGCGCCGGCCGACGAGGACCGGCTGCCCTGGCTCGAGGCGGTCGAGGAAGACGGCGATCGCGGCGGTCCGTCCGTGGCCAAGCTCGTCGCGGCCCTGTTCATCGGCCTGATCGCGATCGGCGTGATCGTCGGCGGCCTCTACTGGCTCGGCAATCGCGGCCCGGCCGGCGACGGCAACGATATCATCACCGCCGAGAGAGGCGATTATAAGGAGCGGCCGCAAAATCCCGGCGGCATGAACCTCTCGGGCGAGGGCAATACCAGCGTCGCCGCCAGCGAGGGCCAGCAGCCGCGCGGCACCCTCGACGTCAACGGCGTCGCCGAGGCGCCGGCCGCGCCCGGCCGACCGCCGGCCCAGGGCCAGCAGCCGGGTCAGCCCGCGCGTCCGGGCCAGCAGGCGCAGGGCCCGGCCCAGCCGCAGCAGCCCGCCCGACCGGCGCCCGCCCCGCAGCAGCCGGCCCAGCAGCCCCAGCGCCCCGCCCCCGCGGCAAGCGGCCCGGCGATCCAGCTCGGCGCCTTCTCGACGCCCGCCGCCGCGAACACCGCCTGGCGCGCCCTCGCCGCCCGCTTCCGCTACCTCGCCCCGCTCACCCACAGCGTCCAGGCCGCCCAGTCCGGCGGCCGCACCGTGCACCGTCTGCGCGCCTCGGGTCCGGACAGCGCCAATGTGTGCCGGCGGCTGCAGGCGGCCGGGGAGGCTTGCGCGATCGTGAATTGAGGGCGGCAGCCGGGTTAGAAACCTCGAGCCGGGCCGGCCTTAGGCAATTGCGGCCTCGAGCCTGCTTCACCCGGCCATGATATAGCCGGCCGGTCGTCGTTCATTCAGGTCGTTCCGGCCGTCGACCGTCGTCGCCGCGGCCCGTCGCCGATCGACATTACCGCCGGAACAGCGCCAGGCACCGCCCGTTCAGCGCGCGAAGGAGATCAACGTGAAGATCATCGCGTGGCTTGTCGGTATCCTGGCCCTGATCGGGCTGCTCGTCGTCGTCGGCTGCACGAAGCTGATCTTCTAGCCCGGGCTCCGGGTCGGCACGGGCGCGTCACGACATGCCCCAAGCCCTTGCCTGCCCCCGCAAAGTTCGGCCACAGCCCGGGCATGACCACGAAGATCGAGCTCGGATTCGGCGGCGACGGAACCATTGCCGTGATGGACCTGGAGGAGCTGCTCGCCACGCGGCTGCTCGTCCAGGGCAATAGCGGTTCGGGCAAATCGCATCTGCTGCGCCGGCTGCTCGAGGAGAGCGCCGGCCTGGTCCAGCAGATCGTCATCGATCCGGAGGGCGATTTCGTCACCCTGGCGGATGCGTTCGGCCATATCGCGCTGGACGCGGCCGAGCACAGCCTGGAGGAGATCGCCCGGATCGCGGCCAGGATCCGCGAGCATCGGGCCTCCGTCATCCTGAACCTGGAGGGGCTCGAGATTGATGGGCAGATGCGCTGCGCCGCCGCCTTTCTCGCCGCCTTGTTCGAGTCGCCGCGCGAGCATTGGTATCCGGCGCTGGTCGTGGTCGACGAGGCGCAGCTCTTCGCGCCGGCGGTGGCGGGCGAGGTCTCCGAGGAGGCCCGCCGCGCCTCGCTCGGCGCGATGACCAACCTCATGTGCCGCGGCCGCAAGCGCGGCCTTGCCGGCATCGTCGCGACGCAGCGGCTCGCCAAGCTCGCCAAGAATGTCGCCGCCGAGGCCTCCAACTTCCTGATGGGCCGGACTTTCCTCGACATCGACATGCTGCGCGCCGCGGACCTGCTCGGCATGGAGCGCCGCCAGGCCGAGGTGATCCGCGATCTCGCGCGCGGCGAGTTCCTGGCGCTGGGCCCGGCGCTGACCAAGCGCGCGGTCAGCGTGCGGATCGGGCCGGTCCGCACCCAGGGCCGGACCGGCAGCCCGAAGCTGGTGCCGCTGCCGCCGCAGGGCGCGGACGTCAAGACGGCCCTGTTCGCCGCCGGGGAGACCGAGCCCCGGCCCGCTTTCCCCGCGCCGCCGCAGCCCATCGCCGCGGCCGAGGCGCCGGACCGCCCCGTCGAGCGGCGCGTCGAGCCGCCCGTGCTGGCGCCGGAGGAGGCGGCGCGCGTCGCCGCGGAGATGCTGCGGGAGGTCGCGGCCGAGGCGCCGCAGGGCCAGCCCATCGCCAGCGTCTACCAGGATTATCTGGTGCGCTGCCGGATGCGCGGCGCCGCGCCGACCGGCGATCTCGCCTTGTTTCGCAGGGATCTGGCGATGGCGCGGGCCGGTCTCGCGCCGGACGAGGATTGGGAGGGTGCGCTCGCCTTGCTGCCCGCCTTGCCCGAGGAGATGCACGCGCCCTTCCTCGCGATCGCGCGCTGCGCCCGGGAAAACGAGGCCTGCCCCGCGGACACCGAGCTGGCGGCGCTTTACGGCACCAGCTCGCTGGGGCGGGCGCGGCTGATGCTGTCGCGGATGGAGGAAGCGGGGCTGATCGTCAGCCGCGTCGATCTGGCCGGCCGCCGCACGATCAGCCTGCCGCATCTCGGCTGGCAGACCGCCGCCGCGGCCGCCGATCCCGGCCGGCCCAGCCGCCTCGCCCGCGTGGCCGTGCGCGAGGCGGCGCGGGCCAGCGGCCGACCCTATCAGGACTGAGTGGGCACGCGCCTTTTTCCTGTTATGACGGGCCGATGTTCAGTCGTCGCACCATGCTTCAGACCGCGGCCGCCGCCGCCCTGCTCGCTCCCGCCGCCGCCGAAGCGGTCCCGCTGCCGGCCCGGCGCCGGGCGCCGCGGCTCCGCCCGGGCGACGTGGTCGGCCTGATCGAGCCGGCCGGCTTCACCGCCGACGCCTTCGATCTCGAGGCGATCCAGGCGACGATCCGCGCGATGGGTCTCGTCCCCCGCCCCGCCGGAAACATCCTCGCCCGCTACGGCTATCTCGCCGGCCGGGACGAGGAGCGGGCCGCCCCGATCAACGCCCTGTTCGGCGATCCCGAGGTGCGCGCCATTTTCGCGGTGCGCGGGGGCTGGGGCTCGGCGCGCGTGCTGCCCCATCTCGATTTCGACCGGATCCGCGCCAATCCGAAATTGCTCATCGGCTTCAGCGACATCACCGCCCTGCACCTCGCGCTGGCGGCGCGCACCGACTGCCCCACCATCCACGGCCCGAATGCGGCCAGCGCCTGGGGGCGGCTGTCGTGGGACTCCTTCCGCCGCCTCGCCTTCGAGGGCGAGACGCCGACCTGGAGCGTTCCTGCCGGCGGCGACGACCGGCTGGCGCCGCGCGCCGGCATCCGCACCTTCCATCCCGGACGCGCCAGCGGTCCGCTGCTCGGCGGCAATCTCACCGTATTGTCGGCGCTGGTCGGCACGCCCTATCTGCCCAGCTTCGACGGCGCGATCCTGTTCATCGAGGATGTGGACGAGGCCCAGTACCGGATCGACCGGATGCTGACCCAGCTTCGCCTCGCCGGCATTCTCGGCCGCGTGGCGGGCGTGGTGTTCGGCCAGTGCACCGACTGCGTGAACCGGGGGTCGAACCTCGGCGGCTTCACCCTCTCCGAGGTGCTCGCCCAGCATCTGGCGCCGCTCGGCGTGCCCGCCTTCCAGGGGGCCCTGTTCGGCCATGTCACCGACCAGTTCAGCCTACCCGTCGGGGTGCGCGCCGAAATCGACGCGACCGCGGGAACGATCCGGATGCTCGAGCCCGCGGTCGCCTGACGATCGCCAGGCCCGGCGCCGCCTTCCCTGATCGCCCTCGCGACTGCTAGGCTCGCCCCATGCTGCCCGCCTTCCTCGGCCTTTCCGGCCCGCGCCTGACCGATGCCGAACGCGCCCTGATCCGCGACGCCGATCCGGCGGGCTTCATCCTGTTCGGCCGCAATGTCGTCGATCCGGCGCAGCTCCGCGCCCTGACCGACGGCCTCCGCGAAGCTTCGGGGCGCGCCGACCTCCCGATCCTCATCGACCAGGAGGGCGGCCGGGTCGCGCGCCTGCGCCCGCCGGCCTGGCCGGCTTTCCCCGCCGCCGGCCGCTTCGCCGCGCTCTACGACAAGGCGCCGATCAGCGCGATCGAGGCGGTCCGCGCCAATGCCCAGGCGATCGCGCTCGTCCTTGCCGGGGCCGGGATCAACGTGAACTGCGCGCCGATGCTCGACCTCCTCCAGCCGGACGCGGACGCGGTCGTCGGGGACCGTGCCTTCGGGACGGAGCCGATGCAGGTCGCCGCTCTGGGCCGGGCAATGCTGGACGGGCTGCGCGCGGGCGGGGTCGCCGGCGTGATCAAGCACATGCCCGGCCATGGCCGCGCCCGCGCCGACAGCCATCACAGCCTGCCGGTCGTCGATGCCCCGCCGGACGCGCTGGCGGCGGACCTCGCCCCCTTCCGCGCGCTCGCCGCCGCGCCGATGGGAATGACCGCGCACATCCTCTACCCGGCCTGGGACGCCGACCATCCCGCCAGCCTGTCGCCCGGGATCGTCGGCGACGTGATCCGCGGCGAGATCGGCTTCGACGGCCTGCTGATGACCGACGACATCGCCATGGGCGCGCTCACCGCGCCGCTGCCGGACCGCGCCCGCGCCGCGCTCGCGGCGGGCTGCGACGTCGTGCTGCACTGCTCGGGCGAGGCGGCCGACAACGAGATATTGGCAGGCGCGCTGAGCCCGATCGGCGAGGCCGCGGCGGCGCGGCTGGCGCGCGCCATGGCCCTTCAGGCCGCGCCGGCCGGGCTCGACGCGCTGCTCGCGAAGCGGGACGCATTGCTGGCTTATGCGTGACGGCTTCGGCCGCGCCGCCGGCCCCGGCCAGGTCGCGGAGTCCGCACGCTAAACCGTTGCCGCGCCTGACTCTTCGTGCCACGCTCCCTCAAATCGAAGGGGGAAAGGTCCGGATGAAGACCATCATTCTCGTCATGCTGATCGTGCAGGCCGGGATCTTCGTGGCGACCGCCGCCGCGATCCTGTTCACGCCCTCCACCGCCGGCCGGCCCCGCCCGATCTGGTCGACCTTCGCCATCTCCTTGGTCGTGGTGTCCGGCGCCTCCTGGAACATCGGGAACAGCCATGCCGGCCAGCCGGGCGCGGAGATCCTGGTCTACGGCGCGCCTCTCCTGCTCGGCATGGGGATCATGGCGGCCCTGCTGCTGATCCGCCATCGGCGCGGGCTGGACCGGCTGGATTGACCCGGCCCGCATGACCCGGGAGACCGAACGCCGGCTGCTGCAGCTCGCGGTCGCGCTCGGCTGCCTCTCGCCATTCTGGTTCGGGCTGCGGGGGATGATCGAGGGACCGGCGATGCTCGAGGGCGTCGAGCCGGGCCAGGCGGCGGCGGACCTGCTCAGCCACTATCGCTACCTGTCCGGCCTGTTCCTTGGGATCGGCCTTGTCCTGGCCTCCTGCGTGCGGCGGATCGAGGCCCGCACCATCCGCTTCCGCTGGGCCTGCGCCGCGATCCTGGTCGGCGGCCTTGCCCGGGCCGCGGGGCTGGCGATGGGGGACGCACCCTCGGCGGCGCATCTGGTCGCGCTCGCCGCCGAGCTGGGCGTCGTCCCTCTGCTTCTGCTCTGGCAGGCACGCGTGGCCCGCCGTTTCGGTCAGGTCACCCGGCGATAGACGGTCACACCGGCAAAGGCTCCGTCAAAGGGAAAGGCCCAGGATGAACAAGGCCGCGGCGGCCAGCGAGGCGAGCGTGCGGACATGGTTCCAGCGGGTCCAGCGGCGCAGGTAGAGCGCCCAGAGCGCGTCATTGTCCCCGGCCGGCGCCCGTTCGATCAGATTGTTGAGCGGCACGTTCCAGGCCATGGTCACGATGATGCTGCCCGCCAGATAGGAGAGCGCGCCGAGGCTGACATACCAGCCTTCCGGCCCCCAATGGGTCACCGCCCAGCCGCCGGCCAGGCCGGCGAGCAAGGCGGTGCCGAAGAAGACCGGCATGAACAGGGAGCGCAGGATCGCCCGGTTGATCGCAACCATCGCCGCCATGCCCTCCCCCGCCGGCCGCGCGGCGAGCGCCCGCATGATGAAGGTGGAGAAGGCGAAGAACAGGCCTCCGATCAAGGCGCTGCCGAGGGCGGCGAGCAGGATGGCGATCTCGTACAGGGTCATTGCGGCTCCTCCTCGGCCGACGAGCATAACGCGCCGCCGCGCGATTCGGATCAGCCGCGCCGCTCAGGCGGCAGGCACGGCGGCCCGTGATACTTCGCCGCTATCGACCGGGGATCGATCAGTCGGCCGAGGCGATCCGAGTCAGATAGAGGCGCGCCATGCCGCTATCGTCGACCAGGGTCATCCGGTCGCCGCTGGCCCGGTAATCGAACACCAGGTTGGAATCGGTCAGGAAAATCTGCCGGGCATTGATCCGGTAGACCTCGCTCTCCTCTTCCTGCTCGTTGCGGCGCGGATTGGCGCGGACGGTGGTGAGTTCGCCATCCTCGAAGGCCATGGTGTCGCCGCTGCGGATATCCTCGAAGCCCTCGGCCCGGCGCACGCGCCAGGTGCCGATCACGCCCATATGGCGGAGCGAAGCCGGCGCCTCGGCGCGATAGCCGGCATAGAAGCTCGCCCGCTGCAGCATGTCGTCGACCAGCCGCCGCTCCCCGTTGAGCCCGGCGAGGCCGCTATGCTCCAGCCGGTTGGAGAGGCCGGTCAGCAAGGCAAAGGCCTCGCGCGGATCGTTGCGCTGGTGGAAGGCGGTGGTGGCGCCGTGCAGCGCGAAATATTCGTCGACCAGCAGGTGGGCGGTGCGGAGCGGGGCGCTCGCCCCGGCGGACGCCGGCGCCAGCACGGTCAGCGCGTCCATGCCCTGCCCCCTGTCCCGCGCGCCGACATAGGTCAGCGAGACTTCGAGCAAAGGCGAGCCCGGCGCCACGGCGGCCGCGGGCAGATGATCGCGCGCGCCGGACTTGGCGAGCGAAAGGAAGATGCCGCCGCCATTGGTGCTGAGGAAGGCGGTCGGCACCATGATCGTGACCGCGCCCTCCTCGCCTTCGGTCATCAGCCCGTCTGGCACGCCGAACACACCGGAAATGGCATAGCCATCGCGCGGGCGCATGGTGATGCGGACGTCATGGGCGAGCTGGCTGACCATCGTGTCGAGGTTGCGCTCGAACACCGAGGCGACCTCCTCCGGGCTGGAGATGAAGAAGAGATTGCCGCCATGGACGCTGCCGACGCGTGTGGCGAGCGTGGCATCGAACTGGACTCCGACGCCGATCGTGGTGAGGCCGATCCCCCGGCGCGACGCATCCTCCGCCTGGACCATGAAGCTGGCCGCGTCGGTGCGCCCGACATTGGGCTGCTCGTCGGTGAACAGCATCACGCGGGTATTGCCGCGAAAGGCCGGCGCGCTCGCCTCGGCCGTGGCATAGCCGACCTCGAGGCCCGCCTCCATGAAGGTGGAGCCGGCGTTCTCGATCCGGTCGATCTGGCGCAAGATCTCGCCGCGATTGCCGGCGATCGGCGTCGGCGCGAGATAGAGATGGGCGCTGTCGCCGTAGAGTACGATCGAGAGCTGGTCGCCGTCGCGCATCTGGCCGACGATCTGGCGGAGCGAGCGGCGGACGAGATCGAGCGGATTGCCGGCCATCGAGCCGGACTTGTCGATCACGGCGACGAGGTTCAGCGGCTCGCGGCGCCAGGTCGCGGCGTCGATATTGGAGGCAAAGCCGAGGCCGACGAAGAGCCGGTCGTCCGGCCGCGTCGGCAGCGCCGCCGGCATTGCCTCGCCGACCAGGCAGAAAAGCTGCGCGCAGCGTCGCCCGGGCAAGGTGAGGTCATGCTCCCCCATCAGGCCTTCGACCGTGAGCGATTCCGGCCGCGGCATGCTGACGTCGGCGGCGACGGAGCGGAAGTGGCGGACGTCCTGCGCGCCGCCCTGGCGCACCGCCACCGAGCCGGTGACGACAATGCTCATATCGTCAGTCTGGTCTTCCTGTTCGGGAGGCGCGCTGCTCTGCGCGGCAGCGAGCGGCGTCGGCATTGCGAAAAACGCGGCGGACAGCGCAAGCAGGTGAAGCGGACGAGTCATGGCAGTCCTCCCCTTCTATGTCGGGGCAGAAGTCGGGCGCGGCGACTGAACGCCGACTTAACGGCGGTCAGAAGCGTTCGTGCAGGGCCGAGGGACCGAACAGGGCCTCGTAGCGGCGCACCGCATAACGGTCGGTCATCCCCGCGATGAAGTCGCCGATGCGGCGCGCGGCGGCGACGGGCTCATTGCCTTCGGGCCGCCACTCCTCGGGCAGCAAGGCCGGATCGTCGCGATAGGCGGCGAACAATTTCGCGAGGATCGCCTGCGCCTCGACGCGGACCGCCTTCACCTCCGGTGAGTCGTACATATGCGCATAGAGGAAGCGCTTCAGCGCCCGCTCCGCGGCCGCCATGGCCGGGGAGAAGCCGGCGAGCTGGCGGCCGGCGGCACGGACGTCCTCGACGGCGCGGAGATCCCGCGCGCGGCGCTCGGTCTCGGCGAGCACGTCGTTGACCATCCGGCCGATCAGGTCGCGAACCAGCTCCGGCACCAGCCGCGCCTCGGCGACATCCGGGCAGCGCGCCTTCACCGCCGCCCAGGCTTCGGCGACCAGGGGCACGGCAAGCAGCTCGCCGAGCGTGAACAGGCCGGCGCGCAGGCCGTCGTCAATGTCGTGATTGTCATAGGCGATGTCGTCGGCGATCGCCGCGATCTGCGCCTCCAGCCCGGGCCAGCTGTCGAGCGCGAGATCGAACGCCGCATTCGCCTCGGCGAGCGCCCAGGGCAGCGGTCCCGTCACCGGGCCGTTATGCTTGGCCAGGCCCTCCAGCGTCTCCCAGCCGAGGTTCAGCCCGTCGAAGCGCGGATAGGGGCTTTCGAGCCGGGTCAGCAGCCGCAGCGTGTGGGCATTGTGATCGAAGCCGCCCGCGGCCGCCATCGCCGCGGTCAGCGCGTCCTCGCCGGCATGGCCGAAGGGCGGATGGCCGATATCGTGGGCGAGGCAGAGCGCCTCGGTCAGGTCCTCGTTGAGGCCGAGCGCGCGGGCCATGGTCCGGCCGATCTGCGCAACCTCGAGGCTGTGGGTCAGGCGGACGCGATAATGATCGCCGTCGGGCGAGACGAAGACCTGGGTCTTGTGCCGGAGCCGCCGGAACGGGACCGAGTGGATGATCCGGTCGCGGTCGCGCTGGAAAACGTCGCGCGGGCCGCGGCTCGCCCTATCGTCCTCGGCGTGACGACGACCCCTGCTGGCGAGAGGATCCGCCGCGAGATACGCGAGTGGAGGCGCTGGTCGCCGCGTTCCGGCTGTTGCTGCCGGAGCGGTTGGCGGCGCCCGACCGGCCGCTGCCGGTGCCGGAACGGCTGGCGGCGTTGCGGTCGCGGCTGTTGCTGGCGGTGCGGGTGTTGGCGGCTCCGCTCCGCCCGCCGCGGCTGCTGGCCGTGGCGTTGCGGCTGTTGCCGCTCCGGCTGCCGGCGGCGCTGCCGTTCCGGTTGCGGCCGGTCCCGCCGGCGCCGGCGCTGCGCTCGTTTCGGCTGGCATTGCGCTCGCCGCGGCTGCCGGTTCGCTCGCTCCGGCTGCCGGTATTGCCCCGCGCGTTTCGCGTCCCGGCGCCGGAGCGCTCGTTGGCGGCGGTGCGGGTGTTGGTGGAGCGGGTGTCATTGGATGCGGCGGCCTGCAGCTGGTCTATCCGCTGCCCCGCCTCGCTTGTCCAGCTATAGCCCCGCACGCCGCGCGCATTGAGCTGGCGGACGAAGCCGTTCGCGGCCGTCTCGTTCGGGAAGGGCCCGACGAGCAGCCGGTTGGCGGCCGCATGGGGCGCGCGACCGTTGAGCAGGGCCGGCGCGCGGCTGCGGAACTGGCCGTAGGTGAAGAGCAGGCCGGCGCGGTCGCTGCCGGTCGCCACCTGCACCCAGACCCGGCTCGGATTGGCCTGGGCCGCGGTCTGCCGGCTGCGGCGCGTGCTGGGCGCCGGCGCGGGCTGCGCGGTTCGGGTCTCCGCGGCGCGGGTCGTCCGCGCGGGCTGGCGGGCCGGCGGCTCGGCGAAGACCGGGGCTTCGCGCGGCGCCTCGTCCTCGAGCTCTCCGACCGCGGAGGTGACGATGCTGAAATCGGCAAGCGGCCGCTCGGGCTGGCGCGGCTGCGCCGTCTCGGGCGCGCGGCCGAGCGGGCGGCCCTGCGGCACGAGCGTGAAGCCCGGGCTCTGCGGCGTGTTCTGCGGCTGATATTCGTTGGGCGCGGGGCGCGGCTGCGGCGCCGGCGGCCGGCTCGGATATTGGGTCTGCCGTTCGTCGAGCACCGGCGTCGGCCAGGCCGGCGCGGAGCCGGTGCCCGGCTGGACCGCGGCATATTGCTGCGGCGGCGGGCCGCCGGCGCCGGTCGGCTGCGCACCGATATCGGAATAAGAGGAGCTGCTATATTGGCGGCGCGGCGCGGCCTCGGACGGGCGCGTCGGCGCGGGCCGGACCTGAGCGGCGAGCCGCATATCCTCGGCGCCCGGGCGGCGGCGGGGCGCGGCGGCCTCGAGCGGCGAGACGGGCCGGCTGCTCCGGACCCGGCTCCGCCCCATCGGGACATTGCCCTGCGCCATGGCGAGCGCGCCCGGATCGGCGACGCTGTCCGCCTGCACGAAGCTCTGCGCGCGGCCGTCGCTCGGGAAATGGCCGAAATGCACGGCCATCGCCTTTTGCGAGGGGCTGAGCGCGGCCAGCCGCTGCAGGAAGGGCGTGAGCGCCTCGGCGGCGCCCGGCATCATGTTGCGCGCGGTCTGACCCGCCCCGGCGGCGTCGCCGGTCAGCGCCAGGATGAAGGCCTGGGTGCGCCAGCCGGCCCGGTCGTTGGCGCGCAATTGCGGCTCGATAACGCGCAGCGCCTCGGCGCGCTGGCCGGTGATGGCGAGCGACAGCGCCAGCCGGCGGCGCACCTCGGGATCGTCCTCGCGGCGCAGCGACAAGGCGTAATCCGCCTGCGCCCGCGCCGGATAGCCGAGCGTGTCCCACGCCAGGCCGCGATCACCGGCGAGTTCGCTCTCGGGCGCGCCCAGCCGCGCCGCCTCGGTGAACAGGGGCAAGGCCTCGCTCGGCCGTTCGAGCCGGACCAGCGCCTGCGCCATGCCGGCCTTGGCCCGCGCGCTGGACGGATCGGCGTCGGCCGCGCGCGTGTAGAAATTCAGGGCGGCATTGGCGTCGCCCGTCTCCAGCGCGGCCGCGCCGGCGCCGTTGAGCGCGCCGACGCTGCGCGGATTCTGGGCGAGCGTGGTCAGGTTGCGGCGCAATTCGGCGCCCGCGCCGTCCTCGATCGGCTGCACGACGGCGCCCGGCGGCAGGCCCGAACGGTCCTGCGCGAGCGCCACCGGCGCGATCCAGACACTCCCCAGCGCCAGCGGCAGCAGGCCGCGGCGCATTCCCCGCATCTTCAATGAAAACATGACGACACCGGTAGACAGCGTCGCGGCCCGAGCGGCAATGACCTGCGACGCGCGCTGCGGTCAGACGTTAACGGAAAACGGCGAACGGGTGAAAACCCCCGCCGCGACAAGGCGGAGGGGCCGAAGCGGCGTAACCACCTCGACCCCTCCACCATGGTTCGCATGGCCTCCTCCCCGAACGCGATCGGGGAGGACCTAACTCACTGATTATTCTGCCGGTTGAGGAAGCGCGGAATGTCCAGCGGATCGCGCGTGCCGGTGCGCATGCGCGGCGTTTCCTCGGCATCGGCCTCTGGCACGTTCGCCTTCTGCGCGCCGCGGGCGATGCTCGACATGCGCTCGAACAGGGTGCCGGCGGAGCGCGGCGGCTCCGGCTTGGCCTCGGGAGCGGGCGCCGGCTCTTCCTGGCTGACCCAGGAGCGGGTCGCCGGCTGCGGCGTCTCGGCCAGGTCGTCCGCGGTCATCTCGCCGCCAAGCAGCAGCTCGTCCGACGGGCCTTCCGTGGTTTCGGCCATGGACTCGTCGAGCATCATCTCCTCGGGCTCGGCGGCGGCTTCGGCGACCGGCTCGGCGGCCGTCGTCTCCGCCGTCATCTCCTCGGGCGGAGTCAGCGTGATCGCGGGGGCGGCATCCGCGACCGGCTCATCCGCCGATGCATCGGCCGACTGGCGCGCGGCCGGGAAGGCGAAGACCTTGGCCGGCTGCGGGATCGGCATCACCTCTTCGGCGCCGATGCCGGTCGCCACGACCGACACGCGGATCTTGCCGTCCAGGTCGTTGTTGAAGGCCGAGCCCCAGATGATGTTCGCGTCCGGATCGACCAGCTCGCGGATATGGTTGGCGGCCTCGTCGACCTCCATCAGGCGCATGTCCTCGCCGCCGGTGATCGAGATGATGACGCCCTTGGCGCCCTTCATCGACACGCCGTCGAGCAGCGGATTGGCGATCGCCTGCTCGGCCGCCTCGATCGCGCGATTGTCGCCGACCGCCTCGCCCGTGCCCATCATCGCCTTGCCCATCTCGCTCATCACCGAGCGGACGTCGGCGAAGTCGAGATTGATCAGGCCGGGCATGACCATCAGGTCGGTAATGCCGCGCACGCCCTGCTGAAGCACTTCGTCCGCCATCATGAACGCTTCCTTGAAGGTCGTGTTCGGATTGGCGATGCGGAACAGGTTCTGGTTCGGGATGACGATCAGGGTGTCGACATGCTGCTGGAGCTCGGCGATCCCGGCATCGGCCGAGCGGCCGCGGCGCAGGCCTTCGAAGCTGAACGGCTTGGTGACGACGCCGACGGTGAGGATGCCGCGGTCGCGCGCCGCCTTGGCGATGATCGGCGCGGCGCCGGTGCCGGTGCCGCCGCCCATGCCGGCCGCGATGAGGCACATATGGGCGCCTTCCAGCGCCTGCTCGATCTCCTGGATCGCCTCTTCCGCGGCGGCCTTGCCGATCTCCGGACGGGAGCCGGCGCCGAGGCCTTGGGTGATGCGCAGGCCGAGCTGGATCTTGCGATCGGCGAGGCTGTGGTTGAGCGCCTGGGCGTCGGTATTGGCGACGATGAAGTCGACCCCCTGGACGTCCGCCTGGATCATGTTGGCGATGGCATTGCCGCCGGCGCCGCCGACCCCGATCACACTGATCCGCGGGCGGAGCTCCTCCACTTCCGGACGGATGAAATCGATGCTCATAACCAGTCTCCCCATGACGCCGAAAACGTGGCGCGGTCCTCCTGAATGAATTTGCCCGAAGCGATTCTTCGGAGCGAGCGGAAAGTTAACGAAACCGTCATTTTATCCACAGTTTTATCCACTTTTCCTCAATACTGAGTCCGAAATGCCGCAATCAGGCGCTGCAACCAGTTGCCCGACCCCCGTTCGCCGGTGTCCTTCGGCCCGAAGCCCGTCCGCAAGTCGATCTCGCTCGAGGCCGCGAACTGGGCCAGCCCCGCCAAAGTGGAGAAAGCCGGGCCGCTATGCGCCTCGGGCAGGCCCGGCAGATTGGGCCGGCCGATGCGCACCGTCCTGCCCAGAACGCCCTGGGCATAGTCCGCGATCCCCTTCAGCTCCGCGCCGCCGCCGGTCAGCACCACCTGCCGGCCGATCGCGCCCGCGAAGCCGAGCGCCTTCAGCGCCTCCTCGATCTGCGACATCAGCCCTTCGAGCCGCTGCCGGATCACCGAGACGAGCTGGGCGCGGGTGATGCGCGAGGCCTCGACCCCCTCCTGCCCGCCGGCGATCGGCGCCAGTTCGATCATGTCGTGATTGTCGCGCGGGCTGGTCATGGCCGAGCCGTAGAAGCATTTGATGCGTTCGGCCTCGACCCGGCGGGTGCCGAAGGCCGCGGCGATGTCGTCGGTAATGTCGCCGCCGCCGATGGCGAGCGACTTCAGGCCGACCAGCATCCCGCCGGCGAAGACCGAGACGTTGGTCACCCCGCCGCCCAGTTCGACGAGCGCGACGCCGAGCTCGCGCTCCTCCTCCGACAGGCAGGCCTTGCCCGCCGCCACCGGCGAGGCGACCGTCGCCTCGACGCCGAGATGGGCGGAGCGCACGCAGAGGTTGAGGTTCTTCCACGGCGCCGGATCGGCGGTGATCACGTGGATGTTCACGCCGAGCTTCTCGGCATGGAGCCCGCGCGGCTGCTTGACCCCGTTCACCTCGTCGATCGTGTAGAAAGCGGGCAAGGCGTGGAGCAATTGCCGCCCCTCCCGCCCGATCGCCGACCAGCCCTTGGCGAGCAGATTGTCCACATCGTCGTCCGAGATGCGGCCGCCGCCGATCCCGACCTCGACGTCGACCATGTCGCTCATCATCCCGCCGGCGGAGAAGCCGATGAACACCTGGTCGACCTGGGTGCCGGCGATCCGCTCCGCCTGCTCCATGGATTCGCGGATGGCGATCTCGCTCTTCTCCATGTCGGCGATGAAGCCGCGCTTCACCCCCCTGCTCTCGCGCTGGCCGGTGCCGAGGATGCGGAGCTTCCCGTCCACGCCCGGCTCGGCGATCAGCGCGCAGACCTTGGAGGAACCGACGTCGAGCGCCGCCACCAGGGTCCGGGGCTGGGTCTGGACGGGGCGCCGCGCCACTAGACTTCAAACTCCCCATTGGAGGCAGCCGTGATCGGCCGGAGAAGCCGGCTGGATAGGAGAGGGCCGAAGGCCGGACCCGGCAGTCCG
>DATJUQ010000014.1:0-2265 GCA_035502235.1 Allosphingosinicella sp. | reverse complement strand
GCCGAGGGCGTTCTGGGCCAGATCCGAGTGGTCCAGGTGGAGTATGCTCAGGACTGGCTGACGGAGGATTTGGAGGCCACCGGTCAGAAACAGGCGTCGTGGCGCACCGATCCTGCGCGGGCGGGCGCCGGCGGCTGCCTTGGTGATATCGGCACGCACGCTTTCCACCTCGCAGGCTTCGTGAGCGGTATGCAGCCCGCTGAACTGGCCGCCGAACTCACGACGTTCGTTGCCGGCCGGAGGCTCGATGACAACGTCCATGTCCTGCTGCGCTATGCCTCGGGCGCGCGCGGGATGCTGTGGGCGAGCCAGGTCGCTCCGGGCAATGAGAACAACCTCAAGCTCAGGGTGTACGGGACGAAGGCGGGCATCGAGTGGCGGCAGGAACAGCCGAACGTGCTTCGCCTTTCACGCTTCGGCGGCGCGAGCGAGGTCATTGGCCGGGCGACGGCGGCGGTCGGGCCGGCCGGGCGGCGGGTGACACGCGTTCCCGCCGGGCATCCGGAGGGTTACATTGAAGCGTTCGCGACGATCTATTCGGAGGTTGCCGCTGCTATTCGGGGCGAGGCGGATGAAGCGGTGACGTTCCCGGGCCTCGAAGATGGGATTGCCGGCCTCGCCTTTATCGAAACGGCAGTCCGCTCCTCCCGGCAGGGAGCGAAATGGGTCGAACTATGACGCGCGGCGGGCGCTCGGCTTGATCGTGGCCCGAGGCTCGCCGGTATTTCTCGCGCTCGGCGCCGCGCGGGGCGGCCCGCCTCCAGGCGACGGGCGCGGGTTACGCGGCGGGCAGCGCCAACGACCCTCTTGCGGATATCTGCTGGTCGTCAGCCGGAATATTCGATCGCATCCAGCGGCGTCGACGGCGGCAGCCCCAGCACGAGGCTCAATGCGTCCGCCAGGACCAAGGGCTGCACCATTTGCCCGGCGAGCTCCTGGATCCGCCCCTGCAGCTCCTTTACCTTCTCCGGATTCTTGGCGGCGAGATCAAGCGTCTCCGAAGGGTCCGCGGGCAGATCGAAGAGCTCGACGCGACCCGGGAGCAGCGCGTGCCAGACCAGCTTCCAGTCGTCCCGGCGTATGGCGGCCAGGAAGGGGTCCACGTTGTAAACGACCTCCGTGCGGGGCGAGCTTTCCTCGGCGCTGACGGCGGCCCAGACATCCATCCCGTCGAGCGGCTTGTTCTTGCCCAGCTTGCCGCCCGCAAGCCCGACCAGAGTGGGGTACATGTCCACGATGTGCAGCATCCCGCCGGCCTTGCCGGGCTTGATCCGGCCCGGCCAATTGGCGATCGCCACGACCCGCGTGCCGCCCTCGTAGAGCGTGCCCTTGCCGTCGCGATAGGGTCCGTTGTTGGGCGGAAGCTCGCCGATCACCGCCGATTCGCCGGTGAACTTCGCGGATCGGGTCCCGCCGTTGTCGCTCTGGAAGATGATCAGCGTGTTGTCGCGCATCCGTCTGGCGTCGAGCGCCGCGACCACACGACCGATCTGCTCGTCCATCGCCGTGATCATCGCCGCGTAGGCACGGCGGGCAGGGTCGGTGATCTGCGGATAGCGGTCGAGATACTCCGCCGGTGCCTGGAACGGGGTGTGCGGCGCCGTGAACGAGAGGTCGATGAACAAGGGCTTCTTCGGATCGTGCCCGCCGATCAGCCGTACCGCCTCGTCGCCGAACAATGTCGTGTCGTAGCCGGCTTCTTCGATTTGCGTGTTGTCGCGCCACCAATCGTTCACGCCGTGGGCGGTATGGGAGAAATGATCGATCTCGCCCACCAGGGCCCCGTAGAAATGGTCAAACCCGCGCTGGCGCGGCCAGTATTTCTCGTCGGCATGGCCGAGGTGCCATTTGCCGATCAGCGCCGTCTCGTAGCCGGCATCGCGCAGGGCCTGCGGCAACAACCATTCGTCGGTCGCGAGGCCATACCGCCCGCCCGACGGAATGGCGCCGGTCTGCAGCCCGTACCGCAGCGGGTAGCGGCCGGTCATCAGAGCGGCGCGCGTTGGCGTGCATATCTGCTGCGAATAGAACGTTTCCAGCTCCACGCCCGTCTCGGCGAGCCGGTCGAGATTGGGCGTCTTGATGTCGGAGCCGTGGAAGCCGACATCTTTCCAACCGAGATCGTCGGCGAGGATATAGATGATGTTGGGCGGCTGCGTCGTCCCGGCCGCGCCGGCGCGCTCGCCCGGTGCGGGCAGCAGAGCCGCGAGAACGGCTCCGCTGCCGAGCAGGAGGCTGCGTCTGTCAAGCTCGTTGTTCCGAATC
>DATJUQ010000013.1:0-3471 GCA_035502235.1 Allosphingosinicella sp. | reverse complement strand
GCGTCCTTTGATGAACCCGCTCGCCTTCGTGCCGCGCTGACGGGCGCTTGAAGACGATCCCAGTTTTCGCTATTTTGGAGAAAATGGAGATTTATGATGGCCACGATCAGGCTCAGCGCCAGCGAATTCCAGGACCGGGTCGGCGAAGCGCTCGACCGCTCGCTTAAGCAACCGGTGCTCATTACCAAGCACGGCCGGCCGCGCAATGTCGTCCTCTCATACGAAGAATATGAGCGTCTGCGCGACCGCGACCGCCGGGCCGTACGGGCCGAGGATCTCACCGATGAGGACCTCGCCGCGCTCGAGGCGAGCGAGATGGCCCCTGGATATGAGCATCTCGACGCCGAACTCCAGGCGAAATGACCCTCGAGCCGAGGGTCGGCTGGCTGCTCTCTTATAGCTATCTCTGGGCGGACGATCATCGGCGCGGCGCAGAGGAGGGGGTTAAGAACCGCCCTTGCGCGCTGGTCGCCGCGACCCGACGGGATGGCGACCGCATCGTCGCGATCGTCGTTCCGGTGACGCACAGTCCGCCGGCCGATCCGCAGACCGCGATCGAGATCCCCGCCGTGACCAAGGCGCGTCTCGGCCTCGACGCCCAGCGCTCGTGGATCATTTGCAACGAGGCGAACGTATTCGCCTGGCCGGGACCAGACCTGCGCGCGGCCGCGGGCCGCAAACCGCCGTCCATCTGGTACGGCCCGCTGCCGCCGAAACTCGCCACGGCGGCGCGGGAGAAGCTTCTTGGGTTTGCCCGGGCCGGGCGCCTTCGGCGCGTGTCGCGCTCGGAATGAGCGGCGTCGCGGCCGACATCCCGGATGGCGTTTCGTCGCGAGACAAAGCCCAATCCTTGCCGGCGAACCCGCAACGGTCGGGCAGGGCAGGGCGCTTCCGGATGAGGCTCGGCACCGTATCGAGGCCGCCTGCGTCGAAGGCGACGCGCAGCCGCTCCACCTCTTCGGGATCACCCTCGAATTCTCTCTCGGCGCAGATGAAATAGGCCGTGCTGAGGGCGCGCCGCGCGGGCGTCGCCGCGCAGGTCGATCCTCAGGGCCGCGCCGCGGTCGCTGTGCCGGCCCGGGACGCCGGGGGGAAGACGAGGCGCCTGCCCGGAAACGGGGCCTTCGATCCGGCGGTCGGCTGGACGCGCCACTGCGAAATTGACGGAAACCCCGTCGGCCGGGGTTCCCGGCAGTGGCGCCCTGGCCGTGGACGATCCGGACATTATTGCTGCCTAGCCCGCTCGACCAGGGCGGCGTCGAACTCGACCGCAGTGACCCGGCCGGATGGCCCGACCAGCTCGGCCAGGATCGCGCTGTAATAGCCGGCGCCCGCGCCGACATGAACGATGTGCCCGCCCGGTGTCGGGCCGAGCGCCTCGATGAGCTTGGCGTCGAGCGACGGGCTGCGATTGTTGACGCCGCGCTGACGAGATCCTGATAGAGAATCACCGGGTCCGCGCCGGCAAGGGTGCGGTAGCCCCCGAACGGTGAGGATACCCTCCAAGACGGGTGCCCCAGGAAGGCCTTGCGCGGCGCGGCGGCGTAGGTGGCTTCAATCACCGTATTGTCGACGCCGAGGGTCGCCAGCATCTGCTGGGCGTAGGCGCGCGGCGCCATGGCGACGTCTTCGCAAGACAAGGCCTTTTGGCTTCGGCGGGTGAAGGGCACGGGGCTAGCGTGGGGCGGCGTCCTTGTCGAGCGGAGAGCCGGCGGGAAGTGATTCGCCGGGTTCTGGGCGACCAGAATCGCGGATTTACGCCTGCGTGCCCAAGACTATCGATAACTTGCCATTATCGATCGTCAGAAGATACCGCCACCTCTGGGCCTGGAATAAACTTCTACTCTTGCTCTAGACCTAAAGGCCGGCCGCCTTGGTGAGGTTAAATTTGAACCGGTCGCGTTTACGCTGGTAGCGGCGGGTCATTTCGGCGCTGGCGTGGCCGAGGTGCTTTTGCACATGCGCCTCGTCGATTTGGGCGGAAGAGGCGAGACCGGCGCGCAGCGAATGGCCGCCGAAGGCGAGGCGACGTTCGCCCTCGGTGAGGTCGCCGCGCAGGCCTGCGGCGAGGGCGCACCGCTTCACCAGCCGCACGACGTGCTTGTCCGTGAGCCGCTCCGATCCGACGCCCCCGTTCCTTCCCGCCACGGCCCGGAACAAGGGGCCGCGGGCGATCCGCCCGAGCCTGAGCCAGGTCTCGAGCAAGGCCACCGGGCAGGTGTCGGGGCGCGAGCCGCGGCCGATCTCGACCTCCCGCCAGCCGGTCTTGCCGCGGAGGGTGAGGAGCGCGCCCTCAGGCAGAATCTCGACCCAGCCGGAGCCGTCCTCGGTGTCATCCGGCCCGCAGTCCAGGCCGACGATCTCGGATCGGCGCAGGCCGCCGGCGAAGCCGATCGCCAGGATGGCCCGGTCCCGCAAGCCCCTCAGGTCCATGTCCAGCGTCGCCAGCATGGCAAGAAGCTCGTCGGCGAAGACCGCGGCTTTCTGCAGGGGAGGGCGAGCGTGACGGCGACGGATGCCCGCCAGCACGGTGGCGATATGCCGGTCGCGGACATCCAGCGGCTGGCCGAGCTGGCGGTAGCGCCAGGCGATTCCGGACAGCCGCCGCTCGAGGGTGGCGACCGCAAGCTCAGCGCCGCCGCGCTGGACTTGGGCGGCGAGATAGAGCCCGACCGCCTCGGGATCGGGCGGCGTCTCGGAGAGGCCCTGGCGGCGCAGCCAGGAGGCGAACATTTTCCAGTCGGTTTCGTAGGCGCGCCGGGTGTTGTCGGCCTGCGCCGAGCGGGCGTAGGCCTTGGCGGTCTCCGCCAAGCTGACCAGCCGGCCGCTGAGCCCGCTGGCCGGCCGGGGCAAGGCAGGGGGCCGCGGCGCTCCCGACGCCTCTGCGGCCTCGGAAGCGTCCCTCTGACCGGTCCCAGCAGTTGTCCAGGAGCCCACCGGGCCTGATTTTGGGGTGTTTGGCATCGTTTCCGGCCGGGTTTCGACTCATGTCCGATAATTCAACATTATCGGACATCCCCACACCCCGACAAGCGGGGCGGATTTTTCCCTGGAACAGTCGACAAAGCGCCGCCGCCATGCTGGCATGCGCAAGTGATTCGCGCCGATCTCGCCCCGTCTCCGGACCCGCTCGCCGACCCCACCGCCGATGCCGCGGAGCGCATTCCTGCGCCGCTCGGGCAGAGTCCGCGAGCGAAACGGACCGCCGCCAACTCTTTGGTTCCACAGCCATTCCCGCCGCCGGCGACGCCAAGCTGGGCGCGGGCGAGCGGCAGGGCAGGGGAGAGCCATCCCCTGTTCGCCGCCGGCGCGAGCCTCGCCCTGCTCGACGCGCATCTGCGCCGCGACGCGCCCGCGGCCGGGGCGTTGCGCCAACGCCTCGCTTTAATAAGCGCCACGGCCTCGGCAAAAATCCTGCGGCTTAACGTCGACGAAGGCGCGCTGCGCGATTTGCGCTTCGCGGCAGCCGGC